>JAFAWY010000140.1 GCA_019241525.1 Pseudonocardiales bacterium | reverse complement strand
CGAGGTAGCCGAGGAAACCGGGCTGATGGTCGAAATCGTCCGGCTACTGGGCAATGTGCAACGGCACGCCCCCGGCGCCGCGGTGTTCGACATCCACGACTACTGCTGCCGGGTGACGGGCGGCACGCTGCGCCCCGGCGACGACGCTGACGACGCCCGCTGGTGTGACGGGCAGGCCCTGGCCACACTGCCCGTTGTCACTGGCCTCATCGAAACCCTCAGCGGCTGGCGCGCCTTTCCCTACTCAACATGACGTAATGCGGGCTCGTCAGGCGGGCGCCGGGCCGGGTCCCATGGCCAGTTTGGCCAGCATGTCACGGGCCTGCTCGGCATGCCGGGGCTGGCACAGCACGTCGTATCGTCCTGCGACCAGTTGGCTTGATGAGGCGAAGTCCCGCCGGCCACGGGTGGCGGCGTAGCCGGCGGCCGCAAATACCGTTCCGAAGACCGCGCCGGTGGCTAGTCCCACCAGGATGGGGATGATCCCGGTGCCGGCTTGGGAGGCGAACAAGCTGAGCAGCACTCCGACGAACAGTCCGAACCAGGCACCCGACGCCGCCCCTTGGCTGAGTACCCGGCCCCAGGTCAACCGGCGCAGCACCCGCTCGACCAGCATGAGGTCCACCCCGACGATGGTCACCTCGGCGACCGGAAACTGGTTGTCAGCGAGGTGATCGACAGCGCGTTGAGCCTCGGCGTAGGTGGAATACGAGCCGATGGGCCAGCCGGTGGGTGGAGTAGGCAGGCCGGGCATCGGGCTCTGGCTGCCGAATGGACTGGTCATTGTTCATCACCTCGTCGACGAGGTATCCCTTCGGGCAACTCTGTGCAAACTGGATCACTTTCGCGCAGCGTACTCCCGGAGCAAACCCTTGCTGATGATCGTCTTCTGGATCTCGCTGGTGCCCTCACCGATGAGCAGGAACGGCGCTTCCCGCATCAGCCGTTCAATCTCATACTCCTTGGAGTAGCCGTATCCACCGTGGATGCGGAAAGCGTCCTCGGTGATCTCCTTGCAGTATTCGCTGGCCAGCAGCTTAGCCATGCCGGTCTGGACATCGTTGCGCTCGCCGGAATCCTTGCGCCGAGCGGCATTGACCATCATCAGGTGGGCAGCTTCCACCTTGGTGGCCATCTCGGCCAGCTTGAAAGCGATCGCCTGGTGCTGCGCGATCGGCTTGCCGAAGGCCTTGCGCTGCTGGGAGTAGTCGACGGCAAGTTCAAACGCCCGGATGGCGATGCCGCAGGCCCGGGCGGCAACGTTAACCCGCCCCACCTCGACCCCGTCCATCATCTGCGCAAAGCCCTTGCCCGCAGCGCCACCGAGAACCTTCTCGGCCCCGATGCGGTAGCCGTCGAACACCAATTCGGTGGTGTCGACGCCCTTGTAGCCCATCTTGTCGATCTTGCCAGGGACGCTGAGTCCGGGAGCGACCTCACCGTATCCGGTGGGCTTGTCCACGAGGAAAGCGGTGAGATTGTGGTGTGCTTTCGCTGCCCCCTCCTCCGTCCTGACCAGCGTCGCGACCAGGTTGGACGTACCGCCATTGGTCAGCCACATCTTCGCGCCGTCGATGATGTAGTCGGTCCCTTCACGCCGGGCTCTGGTCTTGATCGCCGCAACATCGGAACCCAGCTCCGGTTCAGACATCGAAAAGGCACCCCGGATGCGGCCTTCTGCCATGGCCGGCAGGTAATGCTGCTTTTGCTCATCGGTGCCGTGGTGGCTGATCATGTA
Organism: Pseudonocardiales bacterium; assembly: GCA_019241525.1. GTDB lineage: Bacteria > Actinomycetota > Actinomycetes > Mycobacteriales > Pseudonocardiaceae. The sequence continues at coordinate 103,668 of JAFAWY010000140.1, read as the reverse complement.
CGCCACAATGAAATGAGTGTTGATCACCCCAGAGACGCTCATCCAGCCACGAGCGATCTCCTCCACGACCAGCGCGTAGGTCAACAGCGACTCGCCTAGACCGCCATATTCCTCAGGGATGGTGAGCCCGAACAGGCCCATCTCCTTCATCCCCTCGACGATCTGGTGCGGGTAGGTGTCGGTGTGCTCCAACTCCTGGGCAACCGGGATGATCTCCTTGTCCACGAAGGTCTTGACGGTTGCCAGGATCTCCTGCTGGATCTCAGTGAGACCATCGGTCTGAGCGAGCCGGGCCATGGGCAACCCTTTCGGTGCAGGCGGCGGAGCAGGCCGGCCTGGGATGGGATTACTCGCCAGTATGACGGCTGGGTGCAGTGATCGTGGAAAATGAGCGGCGCCGGCTGCCGGCGGCCCCGCAGATGGTTGAGTGATCCCGGTTCGACTCCGAATGGCGCAACGGCGGACGCTAGCCTCGTACCGTGGCCACGGCAAGCAGGATTTATGCTGCACGGATTGCCGGCCTGCCCGTGTTCGGACCCGACGGCGAACAGATCGGTAAGGTGCGGGACCTGGTCACCGCGCTGCGCATCGGTGCCCGGCCGCCGCGGGTCCTGGGCCTGGTGATCGAACTTGCCATCCGGCAACGGATCTTCGTGCCGATGTTACGGGTCACCTCGATCGAACCGGGCGCTGTGGTGCTGTCCACCGGCACGGTCAGCCTGCGCAAGTTCACCCTGCGGCCCAACGAGACATTGGTGATCGGCGAGCTCCTGGATACCCGGGTGCACGTGGCCGCCACCGGGGCGGTGGCGTATGTGGTGGATGCCGGGATCGAGCAGACCCGCACGAGAGACTGGGTGATCACCAAGCTGGCGGTACGGGAGCGCACCGGCCGTCTTGGTCGGCGCGGTCCGCTCAAGGTGCTCGACTGGGACGACGTCGGCGGGCTGACGCTGGCTGAACTGTCATCCCGCGGTCAAGGCGCCGAGCAGCTGCTCGCCTTGTTCGAGGAAATGCGTGCGGTAGAGGTCGCCAACACGCTGCGTGAGCTACCCGCCAAACGCCGCGACGAGGTGGTCGATGCACTGGACGACGAGCGGCTCGCTGACGTGCTGCAGGAGCTGTCCGAAGACGAGCAGGCGACGGTACTTGCCCGGCTAGGTGACGAGCGGGCCGCTGACGTGCTGGAAGCGATGAACCCCGACGACGCAGCCGACCTCCTCGGTGAACTCGCCCAGACAGAGCGGGAGCGGCTGCTGCGGTTGATGGCACCCGAAGAATCGGCGCCGGTTCGCCGCCTGTTGGCCTACTCCTCAGACACTGCCGGCGGTCTGATGACACCAGAGCCGGTGGTACTCACCCCGGATGCCACGGTTGCCGAGGCACTGGCCCGCGCCCGCAACCCCGAGTTGACCCCTGCGTTGGCAAGCATGGTGTTCGTCTGCCGCCCCCCTACCGCTACCCCGACCGGGCACTACCTGGGTTGTGCTCACCTGCAGCGGCTGCTCCGTGAACCCCCCTCCGACCTGGTCGCCGGCGTGCTGGACACCGAGTTGGCCAGGCTCCGACCGGACGCGACGTTAGCCGAGGTGACTCGCTACTTTGCCGCCTATGACCTGGTCTGCGCGCCGGTGGTGGATCCCGAGGACCACCTGCTCGGCGCGGTAAGCGTAGACGATCTCCTCGATGCCGCGCTTCCTGATGACTGGCGGCAACAGGAGGCCTGGTTGATCCCGGACAGACGCGGGGAGGTGAGCCGTGGTTGAGTCACGGTGGAATTACTCGGCTAGCCGGCTGGACCTACCGCGCGGGCCACGGCGGCTGACCCCCAGAGTCGATCCAGATGCCTTTGCTCGCTTCTCCGAGCGGATCGCCCGCTTCCTGGGTACCGGCCGGTTCCTGGCCGTACAGACGGTGGTAGTCCTGGTATGGATCACGCTCAACCTGGTTGCCGTGAAGCTGCGCTGGGATCCGTACCCATTCATCCTGTTGAATCTGGCGTTCTCCACCCAGGCGGCCTACGCGGCGCCGCTGATCCTGCTCGCCCAGAACCGGCAGGACGACCGCGACCGGGTGGCGCTGGAGGAAGACCGCGCCCGTGCCGAGCGCACCAAGGCCGACACCGAATACCTGGCCAGGGAGCTGGCCGCCCTGCGACTGGCGGTCGGCGAGGTGGTCACCCGCGATTTCCTGCGCTCGGAGCTGATGCGGCTGACCGAGTGCCGGGAACAGGGTTCGCCGGAATCGGCGGTAGCGGACCGGGCATCTCCGGACCGGCCAGCTGCCTACCGCCGTAGCAAGCGAAGCTGACTGACCTGCTCGGGATGCGGCTCGATGAGCGGCCGGCGTAACAACGCCTAGCATGGAAGCAAGACCCACACTCAACTGGAAGGTCGGTGCCACCCGTGGCCTCCATCCCGACCGCCCCGTCGGTCGACGCGGTCCGCACCGCGCTGGACGGGGTGCACGACCCTGAGATCAACCGGCCGATCACTGAGCTCGGCATGGTGAAGGACGTGACCGTGACCCCCGACGGGACGGTTGCGGTGGCGGTATGGCTGACAGTCGCCGGCTGTCCCATGCGCGAAACGATCACGTCCCGCGTCAGCAATGCGGTGCGCGCCGTGCCGGGTGTTCGGGATGTGCGGGTGCAGCTGGATGTGATGAGCGACGCCCAGCGCACCGCGTTACGCCGCCAGCTGCGGGGCACCATGGAGGAACCCCGGATCCCGTTCGCCGAGCCAGGATCGCTGACCCGGGTGTATTGCGTCGCCTCCGGTAAGGGCGGGGTCGGCAAGTCCTCGGTGACGGTGAACCTGGCAGCGGCGATGGCCGGCCGGGGATTGTCGGTCGGGGTGGTTGACGCCGACATCTACGGCCACTCGGTGCCGGGCATGCTGGGCACCACGGCGCGCCCCACCCAGGTAGAAAAAATGATCATGCCGCCGACCGCGCACGGCGTAAAGGTGATCTCGATCGGCATGTTCACCAAAGACAACACGCCGGTGGTCTGGCGCGGGCCGATGCTGCACCGGGCGCTGCAACAGTTTTTGGCCGATGTGTTTTGGGGTGACCTCGACGTGTTGCTGCTCGACCTGCCGCCGGGCACCGGCGATATCGCCATCTCAGTGGCGCAGCTGATTCCCAACGCCGAGCTGATCGTTGTCACGACCCCGCAACGAGCCGCCGCCGATGTGGCACAGCGGGCCGGATCGATCGCCCTGCAAACTCGTCAGCGACTGATCGGTGTGGTCGAGAACATGTCGTGGCTAGAGATGCCCGACGGGTCCCGCAATTACCTGTTCGGTTCCGGCGGCGGCCAGGCAGTCGCCGAGGCGCTGACCCGCTCGCTGGGAAGCGAGATACCGCTGCTGGGCCAGGTGCCACTCGATCCGCGGCTCCGCGAGACCGGGGATGCGGGCACGCCACTGGTGCTCGCTGATCACAGCTCGCCAGCATCGATCGTGCTCCGTGGGATAGCCGAGCGGCTTGCCACCCGGTCCCGGGGACTGGCCGGGAAACTTCTGTCGGTAAGCCCGCGCTGACTTGCCCCGCTGTCAGGTAGCGTCAGGATCAAATGGGGCGCGCTCGCCCGGCTGCAGCGGCCGGTAGAGCGGAACGCTGGGCCCCGTCGGCGCGGTGTAACCATTGGGCTTGATCGCACCGTTGAACCGGTCGCCGTCCAAGTCATCAAACAGGTGGCGGGTCAGCGCGCTGCGCGGCGTGAATCCCCGCGGATTGAATCCACGCAGATCCTCCAGCGGCGCCCGGAGCTCATCGAATTCCGGGCCGAGCTCATTGCGCAGCTGCTCGCGGGCTCCATTGGCGAATTCCCGGATCTGGCGAACGGTCCGACCCAACCAGGCCGCCGCGGACGGCAAACGTTCCGGGCCAAGGATCAGCAGCCCGGCGACGATGAGGACGAGAAACTCACCCCAGCCAATGTTGAACATCCGCACACACCTCTTCTCGCCAGCTCAGCCAGCGATCCCAGCGTAGCGTCGTCAAGGTCAGGCCGATGCCTGCGGCGCTGCCTCGGCGGTTACCTCAGTCAGACTTCAGCGTGACGGTGACCACGAGCGGTCTCCCGTCACGAACCAGCGAAATCGGTACCCGTTCCCCGATGGCGCGCTCGTGGATGGCGACGGTGAGCGCATCGGCGCTACCGATAGCCCGGTTCCCCACCTTGGTGATCACATCGTTTTCCATGATGCCGGCCTCGGCGGCAGCACTGCCCTGCTGCACGTTCTGCACCCGTGCGCCGTCGGATTTGCCGTCGGTCACCGACGCGGCGTTGATGCCCAGCTCGGCGTGCTGGTAGTGCCCGGTGCGGATGAGTTCCTGCGCGATCACCCGGGCGGTGTCGATCGGGATGGCGAAGCCGAGCCCGATCGAGCCCCCACCCTCGCTTGCGCCCAGCGTTCGGATGGCGGTGTTGATACCCACCACCGCACCGGCAGCATCCACCAGTGCCCCGCCGGAGTTGCCAGGGTTGATCGCCGCGTCGGTCTGGATCGCGTCGATCACCGCGTTGCCCTGGCTGCCCTCGGCCTCCAACCGCACCGGACGGTCCACCGCACTGACGATGCCGCTGGTGACCGTCCCGGCGAGGCCGAGCGGGGAGCCGATGGCGATGACCGAGTCGCCCTGTCTCAACGTCGACGAGCGGCCTAGCTGCGCCACCGTGGGGTTGGCGACATCTACCTTGACGACCGCGAGATCGGTCTTGGGATCGCGGCCCACGATCCGCGCGGGTAACCGGGTGCTGTCACTGAACACCGCTTCCAGAGTGGCCTGCGGGATGCTCGCCGCCGGGGCCACGACGTGGTTGTTCGTCAATACGTAACCGTGGCTGTCAATCACCACACCGGAGCCGAACCCGCCTTGATCCCCCACCCGGAACTCCAAGGACACCACTGCGGGCAGCACCCGGCCGGCCACCGCCGCCACTGATCCGGCCGGTCGCTGGATCGCCGGTTGTACCTGTGCCAGCGTGACGCCCGGATCGTGTAACAGCGTGCCGCCATCTGCGGTGAGCCGGCCCACCAGCCCGCCAATTCCGCCGATCAACAGTGCCACTGCAGCGAGTGAGGCGAGCGCCAGGTTGCTCACCCGCCCCCCGAAGAGCACCTCTGCCAGGCTCAACCGAGCGCCAGGAGGTGACGGTTCGGCGCCGTCGCCTTGATGTTGCGCCACCGCAGGCGGACCCAGCACGGCGGCTGCGTGCGGGTTGCGCCACGGGTCGTTGACAGCGCCCTGTGGCCAAAAGCCCTCTTGGCCGCCGCGCTGCCCGTTAGGGTGCGCGCCGTTGCTTCCGGGTGGGCGTTGCAGTTGCTCGGCAGACTCCACAGGTCGACCGAACGCCGCGGCGAGCTCGTCCGGCGGTGGCGTGGCGGTCATCCATCGCTGCTCGGCGCGATCCTGTTGATCGGCGAAGGCGCCCTGCACGCCGGCCGGCCGGCCGAATGCGTCGGCTTCGTTCGGATCCACCCGGGGGCGGTCAAGCGGTGCCGGCACGAACTGCGGCCTCGAGTGCCCGTCCGGCATGTAAGAGGTCTCGCAGTCGTGATCTGGTGGCGGGGCCATGGTCTCCTGGGTCAGGCGTGCGCTAGCGATCATCCAGTGTGCCCACAGCGCGGTGAAGTGTGCGTAGCGGTGTTACCACCCAATCCAACGACTAAGTACAGAGGGGCCGGTACCCCAGCGCGGGCCTCCGCCCAGCGACCCGGTAGGCAGTCGATCCGGATCGCCGCCCTGCACCACGACGCCTTCCTCCGTGACCGCCAGCCCTGCCGGAGGTCCAGGCAGCTCAGCGGTATGCGGGATATCACGCAAGGCGGCGAGCAAGTCGGCTGGAGCTGACGGACAATATGCCGACCGCACGACGCTCCTCGCCTGACGCTGCGCTGCAATCTCCGCGGCGCACGACTGGCACCCGGTGATATGCGCAGCAGCACGATCATATGCACCGGGGGCAAGCTCTCCGTCGACGAACGCAACCAGCGCGTCGACGGCCAGGTGCTGCCCTGCGTTGAGGCCGGCTATGAGATCGGAAAAACTACGGCCGCGCAGGTCTGTCATCCAACCTCCCTCCTCGACCATGACTCAAGCGCCGACGCGCCGCCGTTCCAGCGCCGCCTTGAGTGCCTGCCTGCCACGGTGAATCCGGCTGCGCACGGTCCCGAGCTTCACCCCGAGGGTGGCACCGATCTCTTCGTACGACAGGCCTTCCACATCACAGAGTACGACAGCGGCACGGAATTCCGGAGCGAGGTCGTCCAGCGCCTGCTGCAAATCCGGATCTAGATGGGTTGCGGCATACACCTGCTCCGGGCTCAACCCATCCCCCGCCAGCCGGTCGGTGTCCTCGGGGAGACCCTCCATCCGCAGCCGGGCCCGCCGCCTCACCATGTCCAGGAACAGGTTGGTCGTAATCCGGTGCAGCCAACCCTCGAACGTACCTGGCTTGTAGGAACCCAGGCTGCGGAACACCCGGATGAAGGTCTCTTGGGTGAGGTCTTCGGCATCGTGCGGGTTACCGGACAGGCGGTAAGCCAACCGGTAAACCCGATCGGCGTGCTCCCTGACTACCTGGTCCCAGGAAGGCGGTACCCACGCTGCACGAGCCCCATCGTTCTCATCACCAGGTTCATCATCTGGCCGGACACTGGAGATGGCCTGCGGGGCAGCGGCGGGGTCGCGAAAGGGGATCTGGATGGCCATCGGGGGAGTCTCCGACCTCCGGAATAGTCGACGAATCATCAGCTGACACAAGGGTCACGAACAGGTACTGCAACACCCGGGTGGGCGTCGATGTTTCATGATGCCCGGTCCGCGTGTGCCCCAAGTAAGCACCGGGTAAGAAGATTCTGAGAGTGGGCCGACCTCAGGACGGCAGCGCCTCTGACCGGCGCGGCGCCACCCAGACGGGACCGGTGCCGACGCTACCCTACGCAACGTGAGGTCCACCGGCATCACGGTGCACGACTACCGCGATTACCACGATTACATCGACAGCTTCGTCACCGAGGACGAGGCACTGGCCGCAGCGCGCGAGCGGGGTCAGGAGCTGGGCTGCCTGCCGGTCGGTCCGGGCAGCGGTGCCGCACTGCGATTTCTGGCCGGCGCGCTGGCGGCACGGGCCGTCGTCGAGCTCGGTACCGGCGCGGGATCCAGCGGCCTGTGCCTGCTCCGTGGGATGGCCTCCAACGGTGTGCTGACCTCCATCGATATCGAACCCGAGCATCAGCGGGTTGCCCGGCAGGCGTTCACCGAAGCCGGCTTCCCACCGTCGCGCTACCGGTTGATCATGGGGCAAGCCTTGGACGTACTGCCCCGGCTCACCGACGGTGGATACGACCTGGTGTTCGTCGACGCGGCCGGCCCGGAGTATCCCCTCTACCTGGAAGCCGGCGTGCGGTTGTTGCGTCCCGGCGGGGTCATCGCGTTCCACAACGCGTTGGCTCATTGCAGAGGCGATGACCCAGTGCCTCGGGATCCCTCGGCTGCCGCCCTACGCGCCGTCGGCACCATGATCCGCGACGACGACAACCTCCTCCCCCTGCTGTTGCCACTCGGCGACGGCCTTCTCCTCGCCCTGCGTATCGACCGCGGCATGGAGACATATCCGGCTCACTAGGGCGCTCGTGAGGGGCGCGCCTGAGGGGCTCGGAAAGCCGGTGATGCCTACATGTCGGGAATGGCCGGCCTGGTGGCGGAGAGAATGCTGTAGAACCAGGCACCGTGGCGCAGCGCCTGGTACTGGCGTATCGAGGCGATCACATTGCCGTGCTGGACAGCCGAGCGGACACCCTTGACGTAGCCGTACAGGGCCAGTGGATAAGTCCAGTACGCCATGCGATACAGCCGGCGTAACGATGGGCGGGTATGCGCGGTCACATCGTCCAGCCGGGCATCGACGAAACCAGCCGCAGCCAGGTGCTCGGTGTGTTCGCTCGGAGTGTCGATGTCCGGAACGGCCCATCCGGTGAGCCACTCGTGCAGCAGTCGCTCGCCGGTCGGATCCAGCGGGCGCCCGGACCGGACGAAATCGGCGACGACAACCCGCCCGCCGGGCCGCAGCACTCGAGCAGCCTCCTGGTAGAAGGCGGCTTTGTCGGCTGCATGGCACAGGCTTTCCACAGCCCATACGACGTCGAAACTCGCATCGGGGAAGGGCGTCGCCGTGAAGTCGGCCACCTCGAAGTGGACCCGGTGGGTCAGGTTGCGCCGGGCGGCGTAACTACGCGCCTTCTGCACCTGCCGGGCCGCCAAGGTGATCCCCACGACTTCAGCCCGGCGCTCCTTGGCCAACCACAGGGCGCTGCCGCCAACGCCACACCCGGCATCGAGTATTCGGTCACCGGCCTTGACCTGGACCCGATCCGCCAAGACGCGGTTCATGTTCTTCAGCGCGTCGGTATGGCTCCGAGTGTTCTCGTCGGCGTAACCAAAATGGACAGCAAGGTTGTCCGGGTTGAGCCACAGCAGCCGGTAGTCCAGCCAGGTCTGGTCGTAGTAGCCGACGATAGCGTCGGTAAGCGAGCTGGCCGGCCGCTGTTCGGCCGCCTCGCTCGGCTCTGCCGTATTCGGCACTGCCATCAATGATCTCCCGGAAGTAGGTGCGGCCCAGCCATCGCCTACCGCTTACCCGGTCATTCTGGTCTACCGATCACGATGTGCTCGGGGTAGGCGCCTGGCCCCGGCGCATCAACAGCACGGCCGCGAGTGGCCACAGCACCTGCGCTGCGGTGAGGATCCGCTCGGACAGGCCTAGCCGTGCACTTCCGCTGAGGTATTCGACGCCGAACCAGCCCAGCAGCCCGAGCAGCCAGGTCGCCGCGAACGCCCAGACGCCGGGTCTGGGCTGGCCACCGCCTTGCCACGCCATCGCGGGCCACAGCGACAGCACGGAAAGAGCAACGGCTGCGGCTGCGACATGCTCAGCCGAATCGCCGGTGCCCGGCAGCGGGAGTGCAGCAAGCACGACGGTGGCCGCCCCACCAGTGGCCAGCAATGCCCGACCGGTCACTGCTGCTGGGGCGAGCCCCGCAGCAGTGATCATGTGGCAGACGCCGACTCCGGCCAGAGCTGATGTCATGATCCAGCGATCAGTGGCGCCGCGGGACGCCAGGGCACTGATCGTCTCGCGTATCGGGTCGAAACCGCCGGGCTGACGCGCCGCGGCGAGTTGCCAACCACCGACCAGTAACACCGGAGCGCACGCCGAAGACACCACCGCCCACCAGGCAGGCCGGTTATTCCGCATGGGCTCCCTTGCCCAGCACGACCACATCACCGCCGCTGACCGTGTACCGCTCGCGATCTAACTCTGGGTCCACCCCGACCTGCGCGCCATCGGGAATGAGCACGTTCTTGTCCAGGATTGCCCGGCGTACCACGGCGCCTTTGCCGACCCGGACGCCAGGCATCAGCACGCTGCCCTCGACATAAGAACCGGCCTCGACTACCACGTCACTGGACAGCACCGAGTTGGTCACGTGCGCCGCTGAAATGATCGAGCCGGCTCCGACGATCGATTCCTGCGCCGTACCGCCCTGGACGAACTTGGCCGGCGGCAGCGGGGGTACCGCGGTGCGGATCGGCCATGCCTGGTTGTACAGATTGAAAATCGGATGCACGGATACCAAGTCCATGTGCGCGTCGTAGTAGGTGTCCAGAGTGCCTACGTCGCGCCAGTAGCCGCGGTCCCGATCCGTCGCGCCGGGCACCACGTTGTCGGCGAAGTCGTACACCGCCGCTTCGCCCGCGTCCACCAGCATCGGGATCACGTCACCGCCCATGTCATGATCGGAATCCTGGTTAGCGGCATCGGCGCGGAGTGCCGAGATCAGCAGCTTGGTCGTGAAGACATAGTTGCCCATCGACGCGAACGCCATGTCGGGATCGTCTGGCGTACCAGGGGGGTGCACCGGCTTCTCGAGGAACTCGGTAATCCGGCCTGAGGCATCCGCGCCGATACAGCCAAACGCGCTGGCCTGCTCGCGGGGCACCCGGATCCCGGCGACGGTGACTCCTGAGCCGGTGGCAATGTGCTGCTCCACCATCTGCGACGGGTCCATCCGGTACACGTGGTCGGCTCCGAAGACGACGATGTATTCGGGTGCCTCGTCATATACCAGGTTGAGCGACTGAAAGATCGCGTCAGCGCTGCCGGTGTACCACCGCGGGCCGAGACGCTGCTGCGCAGGCACCGGGGTGATGTATTGCCCCAGCAACGACGACAACCGCCATGTCGTCGTGATGTGCCGATCCAATGAGTGCGACTTGTATTGGGTGAGCACGCAAATTCGGATATAACCGGCATTGACCAGATTGGACAGAACAAAATCGATGAGCCGATAGTTGCCACCAAACGGAACTGCCGGCTTGGCCCGGTCCGCAGTTAACGGCCACAACCGCTTTCCCTCACCGCCCGCAAGCACGATGCCCAGCACGTGCGGCTGTCCCTTCACGATTGGTCACCCTAGCGCCGGTTGCACTAGCAAGCCATGTGAGTCCCGCCGCCAGTCATCGAATGTTCACTGGTGAGGGCAGGTGGGGACCGCCGCCGGTAAGGACGCTAGCGTGACTTGGCGTGCGGATCGGACTCCTGACCCGGGAATACCCGCCCGAGGTGTACGGCGGCGCCGGCGTGCACGTCGGGAACCTGGTGCCCGAGCTGCGCAAGCAGTGTGACGTCGAGGTGCATTGCTTCGGCTCGCCCCGCCCGCTGGCGCACAACCACACCGTGACGCCCACGCTGGCGACCGCCAACCAGGCGCTGCAGACCTTGTCCGTGGACTTGGACATGGCTGACGCGCTGGGTGATGTGGATGTCGTCCACTCGCATACCTGGTACGCCAACATGGGCGGCCACCTGGCGCACCTTCTCCGTGGAGTCCCGCATGTGATCACGGCACACTCGTTGGAGCCCCGCAGACCGTGGAAGGCCGAGCAGCTCGGCGGTGGCTACCGGGTGTCTTCCTGGGTGGAACGCACCGCCTACGAGCATGCCGACGCGATCATCGCGGTATCCGAAGGCATGCGCGCCGATGTATTGGACTGCTACCCCACCGTGCACCCGGAACGGGTTCACGTGGTGCGCAATGGCATCGACGCCGACATTTACCGCCCGGTCTCGGACACCGACGCGCTGTGCCGGTTCGGGGTTGACCCGGCACGGCCGATCGTGGCTTTCGTGGGTCGGATCACGCGCCAGAAGGGAGTCGGCCACCTGATCGCGGCGGCCCACCACATCGACCACGGGGCGCAATTGCTGCTGTGCGCTGGCGCACCGGACACCTCGGAGATCGAAGCCGAGGCTCGCGCGGCTGTGGCGGAGCTGTCCGCGGCCAGGCCCGGGGTGATCTGGGTGCCGGACATGCTGCCCATCGAGGACATCCGGCAAGTGCTGTCGGCCGCCAGCGTGTTCATTTGCCCGTCGGTGTACGAACCGCTGGGCATCGTGAATCTGGAGGCGATGGCCTGCGGCACCGCTGTGGTCGCCTCCGCGGTAGGGGGCATCCCGGAGGTGGTCGATGACGGCGTCACCGGTCTGCTGGTGCCCTACGACGAGCACAACCCCGACGCGTTCCAGCAAGGGCTGGCCCAGTCCGTCAACGAGTTACTGGCAGATCCGCACCGCGTCGCCGCGATGGGCCAAGCCGGCCGGGCCCGCGCCATCATGGAGTTCTCCTGGTCCGCGGTAGCCGACCGCACCGTAGCGCTCTACCACCAACTGCTCGCCGTCCCCGCCCTCTGAGCCTGCTTTCTGACCCGTCATGCAGACATATCGGGGCCCAAGGGCAGGCAAAGCCCGAGATGTCTCCATGCCGGATCTAGGGGCGGTTTGCCGGGGTGCGCCAGTTGATGGTGGGACGCATCAGCGACAGATCGGCTCGATCGATGTGGCGGGCGGCCACGGCGAACAGGGAGTCGATCAACGTGTCGGACAGCAGGTGCGGCTGCAACCCCAGCTCGATCAGGCCGGTGTGCACCACGTTGTAGTAGTGTTCATCGAGCTCCACCCGGGGATTGTCCAGATACTCGACCTCGACGTTGCCCGGGAAAGTGGCCGCGACGGTCTTGGCGATGTCCGCCACCGACATCGTCTCGGTGATCTGGTTGAACACCCGGAACTCGCCCGCGCCAGCCGGATTCTCGCAGGCCAACCGGATGCACTCGATGGTGTCACGGATGTCGATGAGACCCCGGGTCTGACCGCCCGACCCGTAGACGGTCAGCGGGTGCCCCAGCACCGCCTGGATGACAAACCGGTTGAGCACCGTGCCAAAGACGGCGTCATAGTCGAAGCGAGTGGCCAGCCGCGGGTCGCGCCCGGTCTGGTCGGTCTGCTGGCCGTAGACCACACCCTGGTTGAGGTCGGTCGCCCGCAATCCCCACGTCCGGCAGCCGAACTCGATGTTGTGGCTGTCGTGCACCTTCGTGAGGTGGTAGAACGAGCCCGGCTTCTTCGGGTACAGCATCCGGTCGGTGCGGCCGTTGTGCTCGACGGTGAGCCAGCCCTCCTCGATGTCGATGTTCGGCGTGCCGTACTCGCCCATCGTGCCCAGTTTGACCAGATGGATATCGCAATCGACCTCGGCGATCGCGAACATCACGTTCAGCGTGCCGATGACGTTGTTGTGCTGGGTGTACACCGCGTGCTTGCGGTCGATCATCGAGTACGGCGCAGACCGCTGCTCGGCGTAATGCACGATCGCGGCGGGCCGGAAGCGACTCACGGCATCGAGCAGGAATTCGGCGTCGAGCAGATCCCCGACGAACAGCTCAAGGCGGCGGCCGGAGACCTCGTGCCAGGCCTGCACCCGGTGATGCAGCGACTCGATGGGCACCAGGCTTTGCAGTCCTAGCTCATCGTCGTAGGAGCGGCGGGCGAAGTTGTCCAGCACGGCGACGTGGTGTCCCCGATCCGATAGGTGCAAGGCTGTGGGCCAGCCCAGATAGCCGTCACCGCCGAGAACGAGGATCCGCACCGTTTTGCCTCCTGCCGGGGAAAGGACCAGGGAAATCCAACGAAGAACCGCTGCGATTGCCTATCAGATGACCGCGAACAACACCAAACACCACCAGGTAGCAGGAGGCGTCTGCGAAGATGAGGCCGTGCCCCGACAGCTCGTCCAATCCCGGCTGGCCCGGTTGTTCACCCGGTTCGCCGCGGGCACGGTGGTCTCCACGGCGTGTAGCCAGCTGACGTTGGTCCTGCTGTTCGGCGTGCTCGACGCTTCGGCCGTGGTGTCCGGGGCGGTGGCCTTTGTCGCCGGGGCGGTGCCGAATTTCCTCATCCACCGGTTCTGGACATGGCGGCTTACCGGACCGGTGGGAATGCGCCGCGAACTGGTGCCCTACCTGGCAGTGATCAGCTTCAGCGGCTTGGTGGCGGTGGGCATCACCACCTGCGTCGATCGGTTGCTCGGCAACACGATCGCCGACCACGTGTTGCGGACCGCTGTTATCGCGGTCGTCTACGGCCTGAGCTACCTGCCGGTGTTCGTGCTCAAATTCGCGTTACTGGATCGGTTGGTGTTCGGCGCTGAGTACGAGCGGACCCGCCGACGGCGAGCTCGCGACTCGCGTAACCAGGTGCCCACGAGTACCCGGGCGTAGCGCAGCCCGTAGATGAAGTTGTTGCCCTTCTTGGTCTTGCCAGCGGTGCGGGCCAGCATCGTCATCGGCTGCTCCAGCACCCGGTAGCCGTGCGAGATCACGCCGAGCAGCAGCTCAGAGGCCTGGTATTGGGCTTGAGTCAGCGTGACGGTCTGGGTGACCTCGGCTTTCATTGCCCGGAAGCCGAAAGAGGTGTCGGTTAGCGGCTGCCTGGTCAGGGTCCTGGCCAGCCACGCGAACACGTGCACCCCGAGGTGCCGGACAGGGTCGGATGTCTCGTGCCGGCCCAGGGCTCGCGATCCGGTGACGAAGTCGGCCTCGTCGTCGATCAGCGGTTGCAGCAGCAGCGGCAGCTCCGCCAGGTCGTACTGGCCGTCGGCGTCGGTGGTGACGATGTACCGGGCGCCACCGAGCCGGGCCACGCCGTAGCCCAGCCGCAGCGCCCCACCCTGCCCCCGGTTCGCCGGCATCTCGCAGACCCGGGCGCCGCAGCGACGGGCCACCTCTGCAGTGCCATCGGTGGCGCCGTCGACGACCACCAGGGTGTCTACCGGCATGCCACAGCTCAGCGGCGGTACCGACGCGAGCACCGCGCCGATGCCGTCCTCCTCGTTGTAAGCAGCAATGACCACGACCACCGGCGCGAAGCAGACGTCACCTTGCGAGGCGATGAACGCATCCACCGTGGCGATGTCCACCGCATCGGGATACAGCGGCATCGGCGGGTTCACCTTGCGTCGCGGGCCAGGCCGGCGCAGCGGTCCGGTAAAGGCGGTCAGTCCCAGCGCGCCGGCCATCGGCAGCAGCACCAATCCCGGCAGCTGGTAACGCCAGGAGAACTCGAAGGCGGCCGCGGTAACCAGCACGGTGACGCCGAAACCGGAGACCAGCAGGCTGGCCGCGCGGATACCCGATCGGCGGGCGTTTCCCACCCCGAACCCGCCAAGCAGCCCGATCACCAGCCCTAGGCCGAGCACAGGGCCGGGGGTGTACCCAACGGTGAGCTGGTATCCCCGCAACAGCTCGGCCACCGTCCGGTTGACGCTGATCGGGACGCCACCGAACTCGAAGGCCCGCGCGTCGACCAGGTACTGGATTCCCCAATACGGGTAGGACTGCTGGAAGTACCAGCGTTCGACCGGGACGTCGTTCACATCATCGACCCGAGTCGGGCGAAAACCCTTGAGGAAATCCTCGCTGATCGCCCATGCCAGATCGAAAGGTTGGTTGACGAATACCCGGCGAGCGAAGGAAGCCTCGATTGCATCCATCGACTGGCCGGCCGGCAACTCGACGGTCAGCGCTGGTGAATCGAGGTCGTGGACGTAGTAGTCGACCCCAAAACGTTGGTCGCGCGGCTCGATAGGGCACACAGCGCGCTCCGACGTTCCCGCCGGGATGCGGTCACAGTCGGCGATCACGGCGGCACGGCCGTAGAGCACGCCATCGCTGGCGCCGCTGATTCCCCAGACGCCGATGGTGGCCCGGTAATAGCAGGCGTAACCGCCCAGCACCACCCCGAATGCCGCAGCCATGGCCGCAGCACGCAGCCCAATGCGCCGCCAGCCCGTGCGGCTTGCCCACAGCGATCCGGCAACGACCAGGTAGGCGACCGCCGGGACGAGCAGGGCGATGCCGACCAACCGCACGATTACCGCGAAGCCGATGAGCGCTCCGGCACTGGCGGCGTGCCAGGGGCTGGGCAATCCGCGCCAGGTCAACATCCAGATGATCACCAGGAGGACGGCCTGGAACCAGACGTCGGGCATGATGTTGTGCTCGATCTGTACCTGGTAGGCATCGAGCAGTACCGGAGCCGTGGCCAGCGCCGCCAGCCAGCGACGGGCGCCGTGGCGGGACAGCAGCCGGTACATCAGCACCGCCATGCCCAGCCCGATCAGGTGCTGCACCACGGCTACACCGCGCAAACCACCGAGAGGAAGCAGGACGTTGAGGATCAGGTCATAGCCAATCGGGCGCAGCCCGTCGGGGCGCAGCTCGTGGACGTTGTCCAGGTAGCTAAACGAGTCGATGTACAGGATCGCAGGCTGGTAGGCCAGCACGGTAAGCAGCCGCAAGCAGGCGCCGATGGCGAGCAACGTCACCAACAGCCAGTGCAGGCGCAACCATCGGGGCATCCGGGAGACCATGATCAGGGACGCGGGCTTCTCGCCGGCCTCCGGCCGTGCCAGCAGGCCGGTCACCGGCTGCGCTGCCGTCTCGTACGCGGCCTGTGGGTGGCAATGCGGGTCATGCTTGCCCCCGCCATCCACGGGCGTCCTGCCACACCGTGGCCAGCCCGTCGATCAACGCGACGGCTGGTTGGTAGCCCAGCTGCTCGCGGGCCCGGTTGATATCGACGATCACCGCTGGCATCTCACCCGGCTTGGCAGCGACATGTTCGGCCGGTAGCGGGCAGCCGGTGACCTTACGCGCCAGCTCGAGAAGTTCCAGCACGGTGACCGAAGATCCCGAGCCGATAATCGCGGCACCGGTAAATCGGCGATCCCAGGCTGCGAGCACGCCAGCCACGGCGTCATCGAGGTGCACGAGATCGCGCCGCTGCAGCCCGTCGCCGTAGATCTGCACCCCGGCGCCGGACAGTGCCGCGCGCATCATGCGGGGAACGAAACTGTCCTTGTGCTGCATTCCCGGGCCGTAGATGTTGGTGAAGCGCAGGGCGCTGGTGGCCATCCCATAGGCACCCGCGTAGCCGTGCAGAAGCATCTCGGCGGCCGCCTTGGTGGCGCCGTACGGGGTCAAGGGGCGCAGCGATGCTGCTTCGTCCATGGTGGCGTGACCTACGTCGCCGACCACCGCGTTCGTCGAGGCCATGATGAACCGGTCAACGCCGGACTGCCGGCAGGCCTCCAAAAGCGCCTGGGTCGCCGCGACGTTCGCCTGGTACGTGGCAACCGGGTGCTGGACCGACCGCAGTACCGAGGTGATGGCGGCAAGATGTACCAAACCAGCCACATCCGCGCTGTCGCGGTCCGCTATGGCGTCGGCGATCACCTGCGGGTCGGTCAGCTCCCCCACCACGCTGCGGACCGTACGATCTGGATAGGGCCTCCGGTCCACCACGGTGACCTGGTAGCCGCGACCGGCGAAGGCGGAAACGACCGCACGGCCAACGAAGCCGGCGCCTCCGGTGATCACGACCCGGCCGGCGCCGGCTGATGAAATGGCCATCGGCGCGCAAGCCTAGCTGGTGAACGAACTGGCCAATTCGATCAGGGTCCGGGTAGCGAACCCGGTACCACCCGGGTTGACCTCGTCATAGCTGTCCTGGGCGCGGGCCGGGCCGGCGATGTCCAGGTGCGCCCAGGGCAGCCCCGCAGTGAACTCACGCAGGAACAATGCCGCAGTGATACTCCCGGGCCCGGGCGGGCACTGCCGCAGATCGGCGAGCTCGGAGCGGACCTCAGCGGCGTGTTCCTCGCTCAGCGGCATCCGCCACCAGGCCTCTCCGGCAGCATCACCGGCGCTGGCAATGCGTTGCGCCAGCTCGGCGTCAGTGGCGAACAGCCCACCGATGCGCGGCCCCAGCGACACCTTCATCGCGCCGGTCAGCGTTGCGACGTCGACCAGGGTGGTGGGCGCGAGCGTGGCCGCCGCGTAAGCCAGCGCATCAGCCAGTACCAGCCGGCCCTCGGCGTCGGTGTTGGTCACTTCCGTGGTGGTGCCGCCCACCTGCCGGATGACATCACCCGGGCGATACGCCGACCCGGAAACATGGTTTTCCGCGCACGGAACGAGGCCGGTCACCCGCAGCGGCAACTCCAGCCGGCCGACGGCCAGCAGCGCAGCGATCACCGCCGCACCACCGGACATGTCGGTGCGCATCATATGCATGCCGTCGGCCGGCTTGATCGACATTCCGCCGGTATCGAACGTGATGCCCTTACCGACCAGCACGAGGTGGTGCGCACCGGGGCAGCCGGGGGGCTGCCAAGCCAGCTCCAGCAACCGCGGCAGGCGCGCGGAGCCACCGCCCACCGCCAGCATGCCGCCGAAGCCGTGCTCGGCAAGCCAACGCTCATCGCGCACCGTCGCGCGCACACCGGCCACGGTGGTGGCCAAGCGGGCGGCGGTGCCGGCGAGCCAGGCGGGGTCCTTGTGTTCGCTCGGAGTGTTGACCAGATCGCGGGCCAGCCCAGTGGCGCGGCCGAGCACCTGCGATCGGGAAACTGCCTCGGCGAGCGGTCCGCATTTCTCACCTGGTGGCGCGATGAGTGCGACGGTGTCGATTCGTGGGCGTGCCAGCGGGTCGCCACTAACGCGGTACTGGTGCGAGCCCACTACGGACCCGAGGGCCAGCGACGCAGCCTGGTCGGCCGTGGTACCGGGCGGCAAGTGAATTTGTACCGTGTGTGGTGCATCGCCATTCACCTGTCCCTCGAGCCGCGCCGCGCTGGCTCGGACCAGCGCGGCACCGGCCGACCGCCAGTGCTTCGCTGTGCCCTCCCCGGTGCCCACGAGCCAGCCGTGGTCCGGGTGGGAGACGGCCAGTGGCACCACGTCCACCGAGCCTGCCGACCCGGTCACCCGGTACTGGTCCAGCCACTCCTCGTCGACAGCGAGCCGGTCGGCACCCGGACCCAAAGCGACCGAGGGGGACTGCCTGACCAACACGACATCGGGTATCCCCGGGGCTGGCCGCGGCTGCACCCGCACCTCAACGAGGGGGGTGGGCACCGGAGGGATCACGGTGGGTTCCTGGTCAATTCGTGGCGAGGCCCCGGCGCGCCCTCAGGCGCTGACCGGGGCCTCGGAGACGAGGGATGCTGGGCACCGGTGCCGTCACTCCACAACGGCCCGCAATGCCTTGCCAAGTTCACCTGCCTCGTCCGCCGACATCTCGACGACGAGCCGCCCACCCCCTTCGAGCGGGACGCGCATCACGATGCCCCGTCCCTCCTTCGTCACCTCGAGGGGACCGTCGCCGGTCCGGGGCTTCATGGCCGCCATAGCGTGCTCCCTCCGTGCATTCGTCACCGCGGTGGCCACGCGACACCGGTGACCCCCTGCATTCTCCCCTATCGGTTCCGGCCCCCGACACGCAACCATGATCTCGCACTCGCCGTCCACGCAGGAGTCCACCCAGGGCCTTTGTGCCGTGCTCATCCGCCGGTACGACGAAAACAGCCGATAAGGTGGTCATCGACCATCCCTGTCGCCTGCATGAGGGCATGGCAGGTAACTGGACCGACAAAGGTGAATCCCCGGCGCCGCAGCATGCTGGCCATCGCCTCTGATTCGCGAGTCCGGGTCGGCAGCTCTGCCATGGTGCGCGGTGGGTGACGCCCGGCCGGGTCGGGCGCGTAGGACCACAGCAGGCCGTCCAGATCCTCGCCGAGCTCAGTCACTGCACGGGCATTGCGCACCGTCGCCTCGATCTTGGCACGGTTGCGGATGATCCCTGGGTCGGTGAGCAGGCGTGCCACGTCGTCATCGGTGAAGGCGGCGACGGTCGCCGGCTGGAATCCCGCGAAGGCACGCCGGAACGCATCTCGCTTGCGCAGGATCGTCAGCCAGGACAACCCCGACTGGAATGCCTCCAGGCTGAGGCGTTCGAACAAGGCCACCTCGCCATGCAGTGGTACTCCCCACTCGTTGTCGTGGTACGCGCAATAGTCCGGCGTGCCCACTGCCCAGGGGCAGCGCAGGCGACCATCGGGGCCGGCCGCTGGACCGTTGTCCAGGCTCATCCGAATTGAGTCGCTAAGGTCATCAGGGTGGACGTCATCAGGGGTAATCCCGGCAGAAAGCGGCGAAGCGGTCGAGCGACCACCGTAGACCCCAGCTGAATAGTGGCCGGATCAGCGGCCACCCGGCGGCGCCCAGCATCCCCAGTGGCAGCTCCAGCTGCTCGGTCCATTCGAAGGTGGCAGCGTCCCGGCTGCGCGGCTGCACCGCAAAGATTCCGACGCCGCGCACCACTCGGCCGAGATGGCGCATTTCGCACCGCCAGGGGGCGTCCCAGACGGTAACCCGCATGCGGTCAGCGACTCCGACGCCGCCTACGCCGGTGACTGCTTCCAGCTCAGAACCGATGGAGCGGCCGTCGCCGCGGAGAACTCGCACGGTCGTACCGAGCATCCACTCGCGTTGGCGATCCCAGTCAGTAGCGGCCGCGAAAACCGTTTCCGGTGATGCGTCAACATCGATCCGCTCGGTCACAACCACCCCAGTCATCGCTGGGCCTCCAGTTCGGCCACCCGGGCGCGCAGCGCGTCGAGCTCGTCAGCGGCTCGCTGCAGCGCCCAGTCCACCTCGGACATCCGGTAGCCCCGTAGTACCTGAGAAAACCGGATGGTTCGCACGTCATCACCGGTGATCGAACCCTCCGGCAGCCAAGTCGGGGTTGCATCGGGCGGCAGCGCAGCCAGCTCTTCACCCCGACCGAAGACCAGCGAGGCGGTGAGGAACACCACCGCAGCGACGACCACCGCGACGAGAAGGTAGATCAGCACCGTACCCACCTACCCGATCGTGGCACCCTAGGCTGAGCGCGCGGCGAGGACCTCACGCATCGGCGGCCGGTCGGCCACCAGCACCACGCTCTCGGTGGGCATGAAGCGGGCGCCCAGCTGCACGAACTGGGTGATACCCGCCGAATCCCCGGCCTCGGCGATGCCGCAGCGGGGTAAGGCCGCGCCAAGAATCTGCCGGGACATCACGCCGAGCTCGAGCAGGGAACGGTTACGGTGCTTGCGCACCCCGAGGTTCACCTGCGCCAGGCCGTCTAACCCGTAGCCGGCGTGCACGTCGAGTAACAGTCCGATCTCCACCCCATACCCGGCGGCGAAGGGCACCGACTCCAGGAATTCCCGGGTCGCCGCGTACTCTCCGCCCAGCGGCTGCACCACGCCGGCCAGTTCAGGACGCAGCGCGTTGAGCAACGGCCGGGCCAGCAGCTCGGTCACCCGACCACCACCAGTACCGGTCTGGTCCGTCTCAATCCGCAGCGGACGCCGGTAGAAGCCCTTGACCAGCGCAACATCGGGCCGTCCGCGTTGCTTGGGCCGACGCCACAGCAGCACCGGCCCGAGCAACGCGGGCACGAACCCAGCGTCGAAGTCGACCAGGTCAGAGTCGATGAAGACCAGCACATCGCCCGAAGTGGCCGCCAGCGATCGCCAGAGCACCTCGCCCTTACCCGGCCATGGTGGCAGTTCGGGCAGCACATCGGTGCGCTGCACCACGCGGGCACCGGCCTTGCTGGCCACCTCGGCGGTGCAGTCGGTACTACCCGAATCCATCACCACCAGCTCGTCGACCAACCCGCCGACCAGCGGCCGCAGCGCACTGACCAGCGTGCCTACCGTCGCCTGTTCATTCAACGCCGGCAGCACCACGCTGATGGTGCGACCTTGCTTGGCCGCGATGAGCTGCTCGATGGTCCACGGCACGCTCTGCACAGTGGCTTCGACAAACCAGCGCCGGGTCTGCGGCAGCAGCGCCAGCCCGGTCACGCCAGGCCCCGGACGGCGCGCGCCGGTGGGCGGGTGCCGGCGATCGAGGCCACCATCTCCAGTACATGACGGGTACGGCGTACCTGGTGGGCCCGGAACACGCGAACCTTGGCCCAAGCAGCGATCGCGGTGGCCGCCAAGGTGCCGTCGACCCGGTCGTCCAGCCCCACGTCAAGGGTCTCGCCGACGAAGTCCTTGTTGGACAGCGCCATCAGCACCGGCCAGCCGGTGGCGACCAATTCGTCGCAACGACGTAGCAACTCCAGCCCGTGCCAGGTGTTCTTGCCGAAGTCATGGGTGGGGTCGATGAGAATGCCCTCCCTCGGCACTCCTAACCGGACCAGCCTGCCCGCCTGCGCCGTGAGATCCTCGATGACCTCGCGGACCACATCGGTGTACCGCACCCGGTGCGGCCGGGTACGCGGCGGCGCACCACCGGTGTGCGAGCACACCATGCCGCATCGGTACTCGGCAGCAACGTCGGCGAGCTGCGGATCAGCACCCGCCCAGGTGTCGTTGATGATATCTGCCCCAGCCTGCACCGCTGACCGGGCGATCTCATGCCGCCAGGTGTCGATGCTGATCAAAAGGTCAGGATGACGTTGCCGGACAGCGGCCACAAAAGGCACCACCCGGCGCGCCTCCTCCGCCACTCCCACGTCGTCGCCAGGTCCCGCCTTGACCCCACCGATGTCTACGATATCGGCGCCCTCGCTGACCGCCCGGTCCACGGCGGTCATCGCGGCCTGATACGAGTAGGTGGCGCCGCGGTCATAGAACGAGTCCGGGGTCCGGTTGACGATGGCCATCACCGAGGCCCGGTCGAGGGGCAGCGTGCGGGTTCCGAACCGGACCGTGGGCACATCAGGACCGGTTGCCCGGCTCACCTGACGCTCAATGAGTGTCCTGCCAGGCCTGATAAGAGGCACCAACCAGGCGAACCACTTCGTCGATCTCGTCGGTGATGTGCACCAGGGCTAGTTCGGCTTCGCGGAGCTTGCCTTCCGCAGTCACGGTCTCGGCCAGCCATGAGTACAGCCCGCCCCAGTAGTCGCGGCCCAGCAGGACGACGGGGAACTTGGTGACTTTCTTGTTCTGCACCAGGGTCAGAGCTTCGAACAACTCGTCCAGGGTGCCGAATCCGCCAGGGAGGCACACGAACGCCTGGGCGTACTTGATGAACATCGTCTTGCGGGTGAAGAAATACCGGAAGTTGATGCCCAGGTCGACCCAGGGATTGAGCCCTTGCTCAAAAGGCAGCTCGATGCCCAGTCCCACAGACAGCCCGCCAGCCTCGGAAGCCCCGCGATTGACCGCCTCCATGGTGCCCGGTCCACCGCCGGTGATCACCGCGAAGCCGGCATCAGCGAGCGCGGCACCCAGCGCGCGACCGGTCACGTACTCGGGATGGTCCCGGGGGGTGCGGGCTGAGCCGAACACGGTCACCGCGCGCGGCAACTCGGCAAGCGCTCCGAAGCCCTCGACGAACTCAGCCTGGATACGCAGCACCCGCCACGGGTCGGTGTGCACCCAATCACTGGGCCCGCGGGAGTCGAGCAGTCGCTGATCAGTGGTGGTCGGCTCGTAGCGGTGCTCGCGGCGCAGCACTACCGGTCCGCGCTGCTTCTCCCGAGGATGCTCGTCATCCCCGCCATTGCGGCTCAACCCCGGCCACCCGTCCACCATGCCATCAACCCTACGTGTGCCTCTTCGACCCCGGCGTGGAGCCATATCGGGGTCAGTGTCAGGGCTCAGCAGCGGGAGTCGGTGGAGCCCATGAGGTAGCGGCGTAGTGCCTCGGTGCTGGCGGTGATGTGATCGATACGCACGTGCTCTTCGCGGGTGTGCGCTTGGTTGGGGTCACCGGGACCGTAGTTCAGCGCCGGAATACCCAGTGCGGCGAAGCGCGAGACGTCCGTCCAGCCGTATTTCGCCACCGGGGGCCGCCCGATTGCAGAAAGGAAGTCTTGCGCCGCCGGCACGCCTAAACCCGGTAACGCACCAGCTGCGCCATCGGTGAATTCCAGGTTGAACCCGTCGAGCACCTCGCGGACGTGCTGCTGGGCGCCGTCCAGCGACCGATCCGGGGCGAACCGGAAGTTGATGTGTATCTCGCAGGCGTCCGGTACCACGTTGCCGGCGACACCGCCCGAGATGCCCACCGCTTGGAGGCCCTCCCGGTAGGTGCACCCGTCGATGTCGACACTGCGCGGCTGGTAACTGGCCAACCGGCTCAGCACGGCTCCGGCGGCGTGAATCGCATTGTGCCCCAACCACGAGCGGGCGCTGTGTGCCCGGCGTCCCGCCAGCCGCGCAGTCACCCGTAGCGTGCCCTGACAGCCCGCCTCGACCAGGCCACTGGTGGGCTCCGCCAGGATGGCCAGCTGCGCAGCCAGCAAGTCGGGGTGCTCCCGCTCGATGTGGCCCAACCCGTTGCGGGCCGCCTCGATCTCCTCGCAGTCGTACAGCACTACGGTCAGGTCACAGACCGGCTCGGGAACCGTGGCCGCCAGATGAAGGATCATCGCGTCGCCCGACTTCATGTCCGACGTGCCGCAGCCGTACAGCAAATCGTCACATCGCCGGCTGGGCACGTTGTCGGCGATCGGCACGGTGTCCAGGTGGCCAGCCAGCAGCACCCGTTGCTCGCGGCCCAGCTCGGTACGGGCCAGCACGGTATTGCCGCAGCGCAGCACGCGCAGGTGCGGCGCCTGCACGGCCAGCGCCGCCTGCACCGCATCGGCCAGCGCTGCTTCGTTCCCCGACACGCTGGGCACGTCCACCAACGCGGCAGTCAGCTCCACGGGGTCGGCGGTGAGGTCCAGATCCACAGCAGTGACGGTAGCGCCGCGATAGCGGCAGCGACTGCACAACTCGCCAGCCTCAACCGCTCAACAGCCCAACCGTTGACAAGCTCAACCAGCGCTCGCCGACCCGCTACCGTGACCGATCGTGGAGCACACACCGACCGATTCTGCGCATGGCCTGGGGCTGGCCACCCTCACCTATGCCGGCGCTGTGCTGGATACCTGGTTTCCGCACCCAGCACCGGGCATGCCGCACGGAATGGCGACCGGCACCGTGCGGCTGTCCGCAGACAAGGTGCCCGAGGAGTTCGCCGCCCTGCTCGGCCCGGACCCGGCGCGCGGTGTCGAGCTGGTGGCGGTGTGCACGACCATCGCCGACCTGCAGGCCCCACCGATCGACGCACATGACCTTTACCTGCGTCTGCACCTGCTGTCGCACCGCATGGTGGCCCCGCGCAGCATCAACCTCGACGGGGTGTTCGACCTGCTGTCCAACGTAGTGTGGACCAACTACGGGCCGTGCCCGTTGCCGGATTTCGAGGCCACCCGCCTGCGGCTGCGCCATCTCGGCCCGGTCACCGTCTACGGGGTGGACAAGTTCCCGCGGATGGTCGACTACGTGGTACCCACCGGGGTGCGCATCGGTGATGCCGACCGGGTCCGGCTGGGCGCGCACCTTGCGCCCGGCACCACGGTGATGCACGAAGGGTTCGTCAACTTCAACGCCGGCACGCTGGGCAGCTCGATGGTCGAAGGCCGGATCTCCGCCGGAGTGATCGTCGGCGCAGAATCCGATCTTGGCGGCGGCGCGTCAATCATGGGCACACTCTCCGGTGGTGGCAAGGAGCGAATCTCCGTTGGCCGGCGCTGCCTGGTCGGCGCCAACGCCGGGATCGGGATCTCCCTAGGCGACGACTGCGTCGTGGAAGCCGGCCTGTACGTCACCGAGGGGACCAAGGTGACGCTGCCCGACGGCGCGGTGGTGAAGGCAGGCGAACTGTCCGGTGCCAGCGGGGTGCTCTTTCGCCGCAACTCTGTCACCGGAACAGTGGAGGCGATCCCGCGGGGCAGCAAAGCGGGAATCGAGCTCAACGCCATGCTGCACTCCAATGACTGACTGCCAGCCGCTAGATCAGCACCCAGCAAGGATCTTGCTTGCGACTACGCAGCCGCGTCGAAGCACGGCAGGCTTGGCCGGGCGGTGTGGCAGCAAGTGCAGCACCGGGCACGGTCACTGGGGACCGCGGGCTAGCCGCTGCACCACGGTGTCGACATCCCGGTCGTTCGCGGTGAGCGCGACCCGGACGTGACGCACGCCGCCAGGGCCGTAGAACTCGCCTGGGGCGACAAGCACCCCTAGCTCGGCCAGCCTGACCACGGTGTCCCAGCACGGTTCTCCGGCGGTGCACCACAGATACAACCCACCCTGCGACCGCTGCACCCGCAGCCCAGCTTGGTCCAGGGCCGGCCGCAGCAGTGCCCGGCGCCGCGCATACCGGTCGCGCTGCGCAGCAATGTGCGCGTCGTCAGACAGCGCGACGACCATGGCCTGCTGCACCGGTCGGGGCACCATCATCCCGGCGTGTTTGCGCACCGCGAGCAGCGCCGCCACCAGCTCGGGGTCGCCAGCCACAAATCCGGCCCGGTAGCCGGCAAGGTTCGACGACTTCGACAGCGAGTGCACCGCCAGCAGCCCGCGGTGGTCTCCACCCGACACCTGCGGGTGCAGCACCGAGACCGGCGACGTATCCCATCCCAGGGACAGGTAGCACTCATCCGAGGCGACCACCGCGCCGATCGCCCGGGCCTGGGCCACCGCGCTGGCCAGTTCCCCGACCGGCATCACGTCACCGGTGGGGTTGCTCGGCGAATTCAGCCAGCGCAGCCGCGTTCCCAGCGGGGCCGGCTGGTCATCGGCCAGCCGGATCGCCGTGGCACCGGCCAACCGCGCACCTACTTCGTAAGTGGGATAAGACAACTCCGGAAGCCCGACGACATCACCGGGGCCGAGCCCCAACAACGTGGGCAACCAGGCCACCAGCTCCTTGGAACCTACGGTCGGCAGCACTGCATCGGTGGGCACGCCAGCCACGCCGTACCGCCGCGCAAGAGCACCAGCGGCGGCTTGACGCAGTTCCGCTGTGCCATGCGTAGCGGGGTAACCTGGCTGCGCCGACCCGGACAGCAGAGCGCGGCGCAGCACCTCGGGAACTGGGTCCACCGGGGTGCCAACCGACAGATCGACCAGGCCGCCAGGATATTCGGCAGCGCGACGAGCGGCACCGCCTAGGCGGTCCCAGGGGAACTCGGGTAGATCCAGGCGCGTCGCACCGCTGCCCTGCGGGACACCCGCACCCAGCATTTTGCGGGACACCGCACCCGGGCAGATCACTCCTCGTTCTGCGGCGGCAGATCAGCAATCATCGGTGGGTCTTCGTTGACCGGACCGACCTTTGACGCGCCCCCGGGCGAACCCAGCTCGGTGAAGAAGTCAGCGTTGGCCTTCGTGTAGTCCTTCCACTGATCCGGGACGTCATCCTCGTAATAGATTGCTTCAACCGGGCAGACGGGCTCACAGGCACCACAGTCGACGCATTCGTCGGGCTGGATGTAGAGCATGCGGCCGCCCTCATAAATGCAATCCACGGGGCATTCTTCAATGCACGACTTGTCCATGACGTCCACGCAGGGCTCTGCGATCACGTATGTCACGGGGTATCTCCTGCTCCTCACTCGCGGTACCCGAAGGGGCCGTCTACCTGCACAGTATCTCCGCCCGCCCAGGCGCCGACCAACCACCCCACCAGTCACGATCGAGCCATCGCACGGCCCAGTGCCACCGCAGCCGGGATGGTGCCACCAGCCAGCAGCAGCCCGGAACGCCAGTCCGCAGCAAGCAGTACGTCACCACCAGGTCCACCGACCCCCAGTATCCCGACCACGAGCAGCCACACCACCAAGGGGATTGCCGCAATGGCGCGGGGGCCGCCCAGTTCGGCGGCGCTGCGGACCAGCCACGGAGTTGTCACCGCGGCAAGCAGAATGGTGATCGGGAACGGAATCGCAGCAACCCGCAGCGGCAGGTACAACAGCTCCACCACTGCCAGCGCGACCGTGTCGAACACCAGCAGCACCAAGATGATGCGGGCCAGCACGCTCACTTCGTTGCGGGCGCCGCTGACTCCGGCAGCCCGCTGAACAGGTCATCGCGCGCGCCCACGGCGCCACCGTGGGCCAGAGTGAAGTACTCAGTGTCAAACACTGGCCGCGCCACCCCATCAGCCAGCGCGAAGGCGGCATGCGGACCTGCGGTCCACACCTTGACCTGGGTGGCGTGCGCACGCATCGCTGCCAGGACGGCAGGGCGGTACGCCGAGACATCCACCGCCGTGGTCACCTCGGCATCGTCCACGCCGGGCAACCCATGGTCGTCTGGCAGCGGGAAGGGCAACCCCGGCATCGCGGCCAGCGCGGCAACTCCCGCGGCCACCGCCGACGCCGGGTGCACCGCCCAGTAGACCCGAGCTACCTCGGGGTTCTGTGCCGCTGCGGCCATCGTCACCTGGTGGGCTCGGACGTGATCGGGGTGCCCGTAGCCACCGTCCGGGCCGTAGGTCACCACAACCTGCGGTCGCACCGCCTCGAGTACTTCGGCTAGTGCGTCGACCTGGTCGTCTAGTGCTCCGGCGGCGAAGGCGCGCGAATCCAGCTGCGCTGGCACGCTCGCCATCGCTCCTGGTTGCGCGACCATGCCAGAGTCGCGCCATCGGCCGATACCGCCAAGGAAGCGCTGATCGGTCACGCCCAGCACGGCACACGCCGCGCACAATTCGGCCAGCCGGTAGCCACCAAGCTGGTCGGCACGATCGGCAGCCAGGCCGCGCAACTGGTCGAGGAGTATCTCACCCTGTTCCCCCAACGTGCAGGTCACAAGCGTCACCTCCACTCCTGATGCGGCGTACCGCGCGATCATCCCTCCTGTCCACAGGGTCTCGTCGTCCGGATGCGCGTGCACCACCACCATCCGCCGTGCGTTCATCGTCCCTCCCCGCGGGGCAAGAGCTCGCCGTGACCCGGGCATCCACACTTCCATGCGGGACGGTACGCACACCACGGCTGCACGGGCGTGCCCGAAGCGCCGATCAGCCTGCCGCGCGTAGGCCCCACTGGGCGATGTTGTACTGGGGGCCGTCCAGCGAGGAGTTGTTGCGGATGTTGGCGACGTCGTTGTAGAGCGCGATGAATGTCGGTTTCTGGTACAGCGGCAAAACGTAGGCATCCCTGGTGAGCCTGCGGTCAGCTTGATTGAGTTCCTCTTTGGCCAGCGCCTCATCAGGCGAACTCGCCGCTGCCGTGATCAGGCGGTCGACGTCAAGGTTGCTGTAACGGCCGAAATTGCTGCCCTGCCCGGTGGTCCAGAGCTGGACTGCGCCGTTGTAGGAAAACGGCGTACCGACCCAGGAGAACACAACGATGTCGAAGTCACCCTGAGAGATCACAGCACCGACGTCGTCCGCGGGCACCACCGTCACGGTGATTCCTAATGGCTTGACCATTTGCGCGAACAGTTCGCACTCGACCTGGCGGACCTCGTTTCTGGCTGCATAGCGCATGCGCAGCGGCGGGACCGTCATCCCGATGCCCGTTTTGAGCTGCCCACCGTCGATCCGGTAACCAGCTGCGTCGAGAATCTGTTTGGCCAAGTTGAGATTACCGGAACCTTGACCTGTCTCGCTGATCACATCCTCATAGCCGCTCTGCTGCGGCACAAAGTTGTGGCTGTTCAGCGGTTTAATTTTATTGGTGAACTGGCCTACGGTCTTGTCGATAATCGTCTGCCGGTTAATCGCGGTGAATATCGCCGTGCGCAGTGCGGGATCGGCGAGATACGGGTTCGCGAGGTTAAAGTCGACATGTTCCCAGCTCAGCCCGAGACCGACGAAGGAAGAAACGCCGGGAAACTTGCGGACCTGTTGCACCTGATCAACCTGTGGTTGCGGATAGATGACCTGGACCTGACGATTCTGCAGGGCCGTGGCCTCTTTGTCGGCATCCGTGATGATCCGGTAGATCACTCGCTCGAGCCGCGAGCGGAGTCCGTACCACTTCGGATTAGGCACAAGGGTGATTGATTCGTTGTCGCTAAAAGCATCGATTTGGAACGGTCCGCCAGAGTAGGTCGGCACGGTCGTTCCAAACCAGGCAAATGATTCAGCCAAACCCTGTGGGGTCTTGGTGTCACCGTGCTGTGCGGCAAGATGCGCAGGGTACAGCGGCGAGCCGCTACCCCACAGCTGTTTCCAGTCAGTAAGAGGCTTGCTGAACGTCACGGTGACTGTCTTGCCGTTATCGGCGCCGACCACCGATTTAATCTGGTCGTACCCCCGGGTGCTGGCCGCCGCGCAGTTCGGGCAATCCCGCCCGTTTTGCACTTTCCAGTTATAGACGAAGTCATCCGCAGTGATTGGAGTACCATCCGACCACACCGCGCCCTGTTTGATCTTATAGACAATCGTTTGCGGGAAGGTAGCCGTGATTTTCGCCGAGTCCAACAAGTCGTTGTTCATCGCCACGGTGAGATCGGGTGCGGTGATGAAAGTACGAGGCAACAACCCAGAGAGCACCCACCCCGTCTGTAGCACATTGCCCTGGCTGGACAGCAGGTTCCAATTTGAGATGTTCTTGTCGATCGCGTAGGTGAGCTGGCCACCTGGCCGCACCCTGCCTGGCTCCGCCGAGTTGCAGGTGTTCGGGTTGGCATCGCAGGTCGCGAAGGCTGTGCCGGCCTGGGCCTGGCCAGCCGCGCCCGTTGATCGGGCACCACCGCAGCCGGCGAGCGCCACCATCAGTGCTGCCGCAAACGCCAACGCATGCCGTGCCCCTGCTCGCGTCACACATCCCATGGGCCGGTGACCCTACGCCAATATCATTGACCGCAGCGTCATCGGCCACCACTGCCGCACAGCCAACCGGAAGTCGCCGGGCATGAGGCGCCTGAGTACCTCCCTCTGAGCCCATAACAGGGCGTCGAGCTGGTGATCGACTCCAGATGGCGCCGCTACCCGCAGTGGCCAGATGGGCACACCCGGATCGTCGCCGATCAGTCGGCTCAAATCGTGAGGATCGCCGGTGATTATTACCGCCGGGTCGGCGCCGAGTGCGGTAGCCCGCAACGTAGGCGTCCAGCGCGTGGCAGGAATCGAATCGATTGGTGCCCAGCAGGTGTCCAGCTTGTCCCATCGATCGCGCGATCGATGGGACAAGTGCAGCCAGAGCCTCGCTGTCCAAAACGGCGAATACCGGCGCCTCAGGATCCGGTGGCACGGTGTTGTTCGGACAATTGGAGCTGTTCGGGCAGGTGAGGTGCTCAGCGGTCTGCACCCGACGCACGAGTCCGGTCAGCTCCTGCACAGCGTGGCCCATCATGTCTTCGTCAGGTGGCCCTAGCTGCTCAGCCAGTTCGTCGAGCAACGCGCGCAACCGCACCCGATCGAGCTCGTGCCGTGGTGCTTCGGCTACGACCACGCTGAGCCCGCGCGGCCCGGCGTGGGCTCAGACTTGCGCGAGCAGCGCCGTATCCACGGCCGCTGAGAATTTGTCCGTGCCCACAACAGTTTTCACACAACTATCCGACATCCGCGGGCGGTGAAAGTGCCACCGCCTGGGCGGCTTCGGCACCCTGATCTAGCAAGATCCGAAATCCGTTCTCATCGAGGACTGGAACGTTGAGTGACACAGCCTTGTCGTACTTCGATCCAGGCTCGTGCCCGACGACCACGAACGCGGTTTTGCGCGATACCGACCCGGCGGCGCGGCCGCCTCGCAAGGTGATCGCTTCGGTGGCCTCGTCGCGGGAAAATCCGTCCAGCGAGCCGGTGACCACGATCGAGAGTCCTTCAAGGTGGCGCACCACCGAGTCGTCGACCGGATCGGCCAGCCGCACACCCGCGGCGCGCCACTTGGCTACCACTTCGCGGTGCCAGTCCACGCCGAACCACTCGCGCACCGCGGCGGCGATCGTCGGACCGACCCCGTCGACTGCCGCTAGCGCTTGCTCGTCCGCTTTGTCGATAGCGTCCAAAGCACGGAACTCCCGGGCCAGCGCCTGCGCCGCGGTGGGCCCGACATGCCGGATGGACAGCGCCACCAGTACCCGCCACAACGGGCGGTCCTTGGCGGCCTCCAGGTTGGCCAGCAGCTTGCGCCCATTGGCCGACAGTTCTCCTGCCTTGGTGCGGAACAGATCGACCGCCAGGAGCTTGTCCTCGTCGAGTGCGAACAAATCGCCCTCGTCGTGCACGACCCCCGCGGCCAGCAGCGCCACCGCGGCCTCGTAACCGAGCATCTCGATGTCGAAAGCACCGCGCCCGGCCATGTGGAAAATTCGCTCTCGGAGCTGCGCCGGACACGAGCGGGCGTTCGGGCAGCGGATATCGACATCGCCCTCCCGCTCATAACGCAAGGGTGTACCGCATTCCGGGCACGTGGTGGGCATGACGAACTCGTGCTCGTCGCCATTGCGCAAATCCACCACCGGACCGAGGACCTCGGGGATGACGTCGCCTGCTTTGCGGATCGTCACGGTGTCCCCGATCAACACGCCCTTGCGGCGTACCTCGTCGGCGTTGTGCAGCGTCGCCAGCGAGACCGTGGATCCGGCGACGGTCACCGGCTCCATAAACGCGAACGGGGTAACCCGTCCAGTACGCCCCACGTTGACCCGGATGTCCAGCAACTTGGTGGTGGCCTCCTCAGGGGGGTACTTGTAGGCGATCGCCCAGCGTGGAGCCCGGGATGTCGAGCCGAGCCGGCGTTGCGCCGGCACCTCATCGATTTTCACCACCACGCCGTCGATCTCGTGTTCCACATCATGGCGATGCTCACCCCAGTAAGCGATGTGGGCGATCAGCTCATCAACCGTGGACAACAGTGTGGTACGCGTGGAAACCGGCAGTCCCCAGGCAGCCAGCGCCTCATACGCCTGCGATTGACGCGTTGGTTCAAACCCGCGCCGGCGTCCTAGTCCGTGGCAGAGCATCCGCAATGGGCGGGTCGCTGTGACTCGCGGATCCTTCTGCCGCAACGAGCCTGCTGCGGAATTGCGGGGATTGGCAAAGGCCGGCTTGCCGGCCTCGACGAGTGCGGCGTTGAGCTCGGCGAAATCGGCGAGCCGGAAGAACACCTCACCGCGCACCTCGAGTAATTCCGGCACCGGGTAGTCGGCGCTGGCACGCAACCGTTCGGGGATGTCCCGGACGGTCCGCAGGTTGAGTGTGACGTCTTCGCCGGTGCGCCCGTCACCGCGGGTCAGGCCGCGGACCAGGCGCCCGTTCTCGTAGAGCAGGTTGACCGCCAAGCCATCGATCTTCAATTCGGCTAGGTAGTGAACCTCGAGACCCACCTCGCGCTCGACCCGATCGACCCAGGCTCTTAGCGCGTCGGTGTCGAAGGCATTGTCCAGGCTGAGCATCCGCTCGAGGTGGTCGTGGGCCGCGAATTCGGTACTGAAGCCCCCGCCGACGACCTGCGTTGGAGAATCCGGGGTGACCAGCGCCGGCCAGCGTTGCTCCAATTCCTGCAGCTGGCGAAACAGCTTGTCGAATTCGGCGTCAGAGATGGTGGGCGCGTCAAGCACGTAGTAGCGGAACTGATGACCACGCACGGTCTCGACAAGATCGCCGTACTCGCCTCGTACCTCGGGTGGCGGTTCGGTATCCACGCTCGGCTCTTCGGTGCCGAGGCTCGACCGCGCAAGCGGGTCTTCGGTACCGATGCTCGACCGCGCAAGCGGGTCTTCGGTGTTCATGCTCGACCCCGCAAGCGGGTCTTCGGTCGTCATGCAAGGGAGATTAATCGCGAACTCCGACAGTGGGCCGACTGCCGCGCGAGCGCCGCAAGGTAGTGGCTCGGTTGCAGCCCAGTGAGTCACCGTGGTATCGCCGGCCTCCACCAGCAACAAGGTCGTGGCGGACTCAGCGACAAAGCGCGGCCCCGCACCCTGCCAGTGATACAGGGCCGCAGACGCCAGCGGACGAACGGGCCGCTACAGGGCGCGAACCGAGTCCGCCTGCAAGCCCTTGGGGCCCTGACTGGACTCGAACTCCACGCGCTGGTTCTCGTCCAGGGTGCGGTAGCCCGTGCCCTGGATGGCGGAGAAGTGAACGAACACGTCGGGGCCGCCCCCGTCGACGGAGATGAAGCCAAAGCCTTTTTCCGCGTTGAACCACTTCACGACGCCCTGTGGCATGTGCTCTCCCTAGACCTGACGCTGTGGAATCCGATGCTGCAGCCAGCACCCGCGCCAGCCGCACGGTTGCGCGGACCACGCGCCCGATCGGAGGCGTCCCCAGGAAGCGTGAAGCCCGTAGTCAGACATTCCACGGACGCTTCACAACGATCGGGGAACTACACGACCACAACCTGGCGGCACGCTATCACCTTCGGCAAGCTGCTCCTCGGAATCAATATTCATCACATCGGCTGCTCTAGGACGTACCCGGCACCTTGAGATGGCCTAGAGGGTGAGCTGCCAATCTACTGCCCGGCGGTGGGGCCGGAAGCCCATCGCCTCATTGATCGAGACCATGTACGGGTTGGAATTCGCATTGCAGGTGTCGATCAGGCGCAGTTCGGGACGCTCACGCCGGGCAAGCTTCAGATTGGCCACTTTGATCAGCATGCCTAGCCGGTGACCACGGTGATCGGGCGCGACGATGGTGTCCCCTTGCCAGGCGAACCATGGCGACGTGACGTCACCGATCAGATGGGTGTAGGCGACGAGCCGCCCAGTGCGGTCCTGCGCGGCAGTCGTGATGATGCGCAGTCCGCGGCCGAGCCAGCAGGCGTCGCGGCCCTGGACCCGCGCCGCGTCGTAAACTTCCTCCTCCCATTGCAAGTCATCCAGCGGGGCGTCGATGGACATGCGGCCGGCGAGGTAAGCGATGTCATCCATCCACTGCGGCGGCGTGGCGTCCACCCAGTGGACCAGCGAGTAGCCCTCGGAGCAGGCTCGTGCCTCGGTGTCGAGCCGGGTCAGCACTTCCGGGTCAACCGTGCCGACATCGAGCCGCCGTCGGGTCTGCACCAAAGCCGGCACCGCGCCGGCTGCGGCAGCAAATCGCCCTGCCGGGTCCGGAGCGGCTGGATCCAGCGGTTGGGTCAACCAGGAGACCAGACGATTCCGGCCATGGCGGGTGACCTCGCTGCGCAGGTGAGTCAGCAGGGCCTGACCGATTCCGCGGCGCCGGTGCTCGGGCGCCACCAGGATGTCACCGTGCGCATTGTGCACGTTGTCGAGCATCGGAAGGTCGAGCGTGCAAGCCCCGACCGCGGAGCCGGCCACCCGCGCCAGCCACACCGTCCTTACCTGACCGGGCCAGGGATGCCGGAAGCTACCCACCTCATGGACCCAGCACAGGGGCGGGTCATCAGGGTAATCGGCGCCTGCCACCGCCCGGCACAGCTCGTACCACTCCCGGATGGCGTCCTCGTCAGAGGGATCAACCAGGGCAACAGACAGCCCGCTGAGACTCAGGGTGGCCATCGTTCTATCCCGCCATGATCCGGCGGCGGGTGCCACCGATTTTCCGCTACCTCGACCAGGAGTCAGGCGGGTCGACGAATGCCTGCCCAAGTTCCCGGGCCAGGGCCAGCGCCCGCTGCGCCCAGTCGGTCGTGGCGCCGGCCAGGCCGCACGATGGGGTCGGTACGCAACGCTGCGCCAACATTTCCCGGGGGAAACCCAGCCGGTCCACCAGATCCAGCGCCGGACGGGCCAGCACCACCAAATCCGGTGGCGTCGCTGGCGGCAGCGCCGGTAGGAGACCGAGCAACACCGTCGCCCCGGCATCCCACGCTTCTCCAAGGTCATCGATGGTCGACCGGGGTGCACCAGCAAGCAGTTGGGCGTCGACGGCCAGCGCGTCAGCTCCCGTGCGGCGCAGCAGCGCCAGCGGTGGGCGTGGCGCGCAACAGTGCACGATCCGTGGTAGGGGCAGCGCGTCGAGCACGACTCGCAACAGCTCTACCGCGTCACCATCAGGCACCGCGGGCACGGTGCCGTATCCGGATGGGGTGGGCACCCCGCCAGCAAGCACCGTAGGCAGTCCCGGTTCATCGAGCTGCACCACAGTCGCTACTCCCAGCCGGCGAGATACCTCCGTGGCATGTGCCCGCAGCCCTTCCGCCAGCGACGCGGCGAACTCCCGTAGCGCGCCGGTATCGGTGAGCACCTTGTGCCCGGTACGCAGTTCAATCTCCGAAGTCAGGGTCCAGGGCCCGGCCGCCTGCACCTTGATCGCCGCGGGCCGAGCTCCGGCGGAGTCCACCGCCTCCTCCAAGGCATCGAGATCGCCGCGAAGCAAGTCGATAGCACGCCGGTGATCACGGCCTGGCCGTGCGGTGACCCGGTACCCGGAGGGCACCAGCTCCACGGCGAGATCGACAAGCAGTGCAGCGGTGCGACCGATCAGGTCGGCGCCGGCACCCCGGCCGGGCAGCTCAGGCAGGTACGGCAGGTCGGGTAGCTCGCCGACGACGGTGCGGGCGGCTTCCAGGGGGTCGGTGCCAGGCATCGACCCGATTGCGGTGGCGGTTCCGGGCGGGCATGGGAGATCGGTCACCCCGGAATGTCTATCACTCTGGAATGTCGATCAGGAACGTCCATCGAGGACTCGGTAACCACTACGTGGTGCGCCGGCAACGACTTACGTGCAACTACTAATTGCTCGGACCATCACCGCTGGGCACGGTGGGTAGGCATCTTCCGGCCCGTGCCCGGGCCGCATTTCCTAGGAGGAATCGATGCCTAGCACACGCAGCGACGCCCAGTTCACCGCTCAGCAGGCGGAACTGCTGCCCGCCCGCACCGTCTTGTCGACATTCACCCGAGCCGGCGACGGGGGTCAGAACGGCGGCGGCAAGAACCTGCTCGACGGGCTTACGGTCCACATTCCGCTCCTCGACAAAGTTCTTGGTAGCCCTGGCAACGGCACCGACGGCTCAACCAGTAACGGCAGCCGCGGCGTCTCAGGAGGCAGCAGCCGCGGTCTCTAAAGTCGCGAATCTCGGCGGGGGTTATCGGGTTGTGGTGATGGTGGCGCTACCCAGGACGATGTCGCCGCCCGGGTCCGGACGGTAGAAAGCGACAGCCTGACCTGGGGCCACTCCGCGCAGCGGTTGCCTCAACTGCACCAGCACGCCGTTGTGGACCGCCTCCGCGACGGCGCTGGCGCAGCCGCCGTGCGCGCGGACCTGCGCGATGCATTCGATGGGTCCGTCTGGCACTCCGTTGGGCCACACCGGCCGCTCGGCTTCGACGACACGAACGTCCAAGTGCTGTGCGGACCCCACCCGCACGGTGCCGGTCACCGGTTCCAGCGCGACCACGAACCGGGGCCGACCATCAGGTGCTGGGTGCTGCAATCCGAGACCACGGCGCTGGCCGATGGTG
Organism: Pseudonocardiales bacterium; assembly: GCA_019241525.1. Taxonomy (GTDB): domain Bacteria; phylum Actinomycetota; class Actinomycetes; order Mycobacteriales; family Pseudonocardiaceae. Next base: position 67,303 of record JAFAWY010000140.1, on the reverse strand, counting down.
AAGCCGTGCACGCCGTGGTGGCTTCCCAACACTTCACCGGTCTGTTCATCAACCAACTCACCAGGCCGGGACCCTAACCGCTGCGCGAGGAAGGCTCGGGTGTCACCGGAGGGAATGAAGCAGATGTCGTGGCTGTCCGGCTTGTCGGCTACGGCGAGGCCGCGGCGAGTCGCCTCGGCCCGGATGCCGGCTTTGGGCGTGTCACCGACCGGGAACAGGGCATGGGCCAGCTGGTCGGCGGTGAGGCCAGCCAGCACGTAGGACTGATCCTTGCCCACGTCCACGGCACGGCGCAGCACGCCACCGGCCAGGCGTGCGTAGTGACCGGTGCACACCGCGTCGAAACCAAGCGCACAGGCCCGGTCCAGCAGCGCGGTAAACTTGATCTTCTCGTTGCAGCGCAGGCATGGATTGGGGGTGCGCCCGGCGGCGTACTCCGCCACGAAGTCGTCCACCACGGCAGCGCTGAACTCGTCTGCGAAGTCCCATACGTAAAACGGGATATCGATGATGTCGGCAACTCGACGCGCGTCGGCGGCATCCTCCTTGGTGCAGCAGCCGCGGGTGCCGGTGCGCAACGTCCCGGGCTGGGCCGACAGTGCGAGGTGGACACCCACGACATCATGTCCGGCATCGACCGCGCGAGCAGCAGCTACCGAGGAGTCCACTCCGCCGCTCATCGCTGCCAGGACCCTCACAGCACCCTCGCCCGCCTCGTTGCTGCGCTACGGGACCGGGCGACCACCGGCTCGATAGCGTCAAGCACATCGGCCACGTCCGCAGCCGTCGTGGTGCGTCCCAGGGAGAAGCGCAGCGAAGCCCGCGCCGCGGCAGTTGAGACACCCATCGCCAGCAACACGTGCGACGGCTGCGCCACCCCGGCGGTGCAGGCGGCACCAGTGGAGCACTGGATCTCGCGAGCGTCGAGAAGCATCAGCAGTGACTCACCCTCACAACCGGGGAAGGTGAGGTGAGCGTTGCCCGGCAACCGCGAGGGACCGTCATCGATCAGGCCGTCACCCGGATCGCCGTTGAGCACCGCATCGGCAACCCGGGACATGATGCCGTCCACCAGCTGATCACGGAGCTTGGTGACGGCAATCGCGGTCTCTGGCAGGGTCTGGACCGAGTGGCGGATCGCGGTGGCCAACCCGACGATTGACGGAACGTCCAGAGTCCCGGATCGAACATCGCGCTCCTGGCCGCCGCCGTGCAGCAGCGGGGTGAGGGTGACCTCGCGGCCCAGTAACAGCGCCCCGGCACCGTAAGGTCCGCCTAGCTTGTGCCCGGTCAGGGTCAGCGCCGCGGCGCCGGAAGTGCCGAAATGTACCGGTAGCTGGCCGACTGCCTGGACTGCATCGGTGTGCAGCGGCACCCCGTAGCTGGTCGCGACCTCGGCCAGTTCGTGGATGGGTGCGACGGTGCCTACCTCGTTGTTCGCCCACATCACGGTCACCAGAGCTGCCGACTCCGGATCGCGGGCCAGCGCAGCGCGCAGCGTGTCGGGATGAACCCGGCCGTAACCGTCGACCTCGAGCCAGTCCACCTGCGCGCCTTCGTGATCGGCGAGCCAGGAGACGGCGTCGAGCACAGCATGGTGCTCCACGCTGGACGCCAGTACCCGGATGCGCCGCGGGTCCGCGGCACGCCGCTGCCAGAACAACCCCTTGACGGCGAGGTTGTCCCCCTCGGTGCCACCTCCGGTAAACACCACTTCTGACGGGCGGGCCCCCAGCGCCTCGGCGATGCCTTCTCTGCACTCCTCGACGGTGCGACGAGCGCGGCGCCCCGACCCATGTAACGACGAGGCATTGCCCAAGGTGGACAACGCCTCGCTCATCGCCGCCACCGCCTCCGGCAGCATAGGCGTGGTGGCAGCATGATCAAGGTAGGCCATCGCGGGTACCAGCCTAACTGCACCCACCGTGACTGTGCTGTGGGGACAGGCTGCCCCAGGCAGGCTGCGGGTCGGTCGGGCCTGTTCCAGAAGCACTGTTGAGGGCCGTGACGGCGATCTCGGCGCGGCTGGCCAAGGTGCGGCGGGTGGTGCAGGCGGCGCGGAGAAACGGTAGGAGGTGTACCTCAATTACCAAGCCACGCGCACCGCACACCCGAATCAAGGTCTCGCACAGGCCGGCGGTCCCGACGAAGGACGCCACAGTGGTCGGTCCGCTCCCGGCCAAGCGGTAACGCAACGCCACCGGCCGCACGGGGGTTGCCGTGTCGACAGCAGCTTGGAAAACCGCCGGCCTGAAGCGACCGCTGGACAGGCCACACCAGGTGGTGCCCTCTGGAAAGGCCCCGACGGCGGCGCCCTCAGCAAGCGCACGAGTAATAGCGTCGACCATGCCCGGCAGCGCTGACAGGCGCTCCCGGTCCACGAAAATTGTGCCCAACCGGCGAGCCAGCGGGCCAACCACAGGCCACCGGCCGACCTCCTTCTTGGCCACCATGCGTAGCGGCTGCACCGCGCCCAGCGCAATCTGATCGAGCCAGGAGGTGTGATTGCTGACTACCAGGATTGCGACTCCTGGGTGGGCGAACCGGTCGCCACCGGTGACCTCCAGCTGGATATGCAACACCCGCAGCAGCGTCCGGTACCAGGTTCGCAGCGTCTGCTCCTGCTGCCTGGGACGAAGCATTGGCTGCAGCGCCACCAGCAGTGCGCCAGCCACCAACAACGCTGCGGTAGCCAGTAGTCGCAGCACCTGGCGTATACGCGTGACGGTAGGCACCGAATCGGCTGCGGGCAGGCACCCCTGCCCGCAGGGCGACACCGGCATCCACGGATGCGCTCGGTTCATGGCGTGGTGCCGGTAGCCGGGCTAGCGGAGTCCCCCAGAAAATGACGTAGGTACCGGGGATCCACCCGGTCCAGCGACAGCAGCACCAGGAAGTCGGCCACTCCGAAGTCACGATCGTGGGCCGGTGGCCCGCACACCCACGCACCCAACCGCAGATATCCGCGCAGCAGCGGTGGCATGCTGGCACGCACGGGCCGGGGGGCCAAGTCGGCACGCCACGGCAGCCGCGGTAGTACCCGGTACTGCTCGGGCGCAAGGTGGCGGGTCCGTACGGTGTCCCAAACACTCGAAGCGAGCGCGCCATCCGCGAACCCTGGACTACGCAGCGGCACTGACGCACACCCCACCAACCAGCGGTAACCGGTGAGGAGTAGGTAGCGCGCGATGCCGGCCCAGATCAGGTTGACCACAGCCCCGGTGCGGTGGTCCGGGTGCACGCACGAGCGGCCGGTTTCCACCAGGGACTCGCGCAGGCTCCGCAGCGAGGGAATCGGGAACTCCGTCTCGCAGTACAGCCCACCGGCGAGCCGGGCGCCCTCGGGCGACAGCATCCGGTAGGTGCCGACAATCTCACCGGTGCAGTCGTCCCGCACCACCAGGTGATCGCAGTAGTCATCGAAATTATCAATATCGAGACCAGCTTCGGCAGTGCGCAGCACTGCACCCATTTCGCCGGCGAACACGCGGTAACGCAGCTGCTGCGCGGCGCGGACATCGGCCTGCTGCTGGGCTACCAGCAGCGTGTAGTGCGCGGAACCTACGGAAGTAGAGGTGCTCACTGACAGCGACGGGATCCTCATAGCGCTGGGTATATCGGCTTAGCACGTTAGGCGAACGACACCGCCGTAGCCGTGCGGTGGATTGTCGGTGAATAACCACCCGCTGCAGGTCTGTTGGCCGATAGGCTGATTGCGGATGGCGCTGGGGTGGAGGAATGCAGTGAAAGTGGGCCTGCATTACTGGAACTACTCGACGCCGGCCGATCCCGCCACGATCGCGCCGACTCTGGCGCACACCGCGTACCTAGCCGAGCAGGGTGGCGTCTCTTCCTTTACCGTCATGGATCACTTCTTCCAGATGGAGCAGGTGGCCAGCGCGGCGGAACCCATGCTGGAGGGCTACACCACGCTGGGGTACGTGGCCGTGAAGACCGCCCAGATGACGCTGGGCTTGCTGGTCACCGGCGTCATGTACCGCTATCCCGGCCTGCTCGCCAAGCTCGTCACCACCCTCGACGTGCTGTCCGGGGGCCGCGCCCGGTTGGGTATCGGCGCGTCCTGGTACGAGCGGGAGCAGCGCGGTCTCGGCGTGCCGGTCGTGCCGGTCGCGGAACGTTTCGAGCGGCTGGAGGAGACCCTGCAGATCTGCCTGCAGATGTGGAGCGACGACAACGGTCCCTTCAACGGGCGGCACTACCAGCTGACCGAGACGCTGTGCGTGCCGCCGCCACTGAGCCGCCCCCGGCCCCCGATCTTGATTGGCGGCGGTGGCGAGAAGAGAACGCTTCGCTTGGTGGCTCGCTATGCGGACGCCTGCAACCTGTTCGGCTCCAGCCCGGCCGATGTGCGCCACAAGCTCGACGTGCTGCGGGCCCACTGCACCACCGAGAGCCGGGATTACGAGACCATCCAGAAAACCGTGGTGCTGAGCGGGCCGCCGGTGCTTACCGAGACTGACGCCGTGCTCGCCGACGTGGAGCAGTACGCGGCGCTGGGGGTCACCGAGGTGCAGGTTATGCCCGATCGGCACCCGGTCGACTTCACTGAGCAGCTCATCCAGCGGGTGCTGCCCAGACTTGCCAGCATCGGCTGACTGGTGGCGGTGACGGGCGCGCCTCGATATGGCGCGCTCGACTGGCGGGCGCCGTCATCCCTTCCGCTTGCTGACCGCCTCGGTAAGTTGCGGGGCGATGGTGAACAGGTCACCCACCACACCGAAGTCAGCGATCTCGAAGATCGGTGCCTCCGGGTCCTTGTTGATCGCAATGATGGTTTTGGACGTCTGCATCCCGGCCCGGTGCTGGATCGCCCCGGAGATGCCGAGCGCCACATAGAGTTGCGGGGAGACCGTCTTGCCGGTTTGCCCGATCTGGAACTGGTGCGGGTAATAGCCGGAGTCGACCGCCGCACGGGAGGCCCCCACCGCGGCACCGAGCGAGTCAGCGAGCTTTTCGACGATGCCGAAGTTGTCTGCCGAACCGACGCCGCGACCGCCGGCGACTACCACGCTGGCTTCGGTGAGCTCGGGGCGGTTTCCGCTCTCTACGGGTCGGCGCTCGATGATCTTCGCTGTGGTGGCGCTCACTGCGGGGACCTCGATGACATGCTCGACCGCCGCGCCCGGCGAGCAGACCGGCTCGATGGCCCCGGCGCGGACGGTGATCACCGCGACCGGCGTGGTGGCTCTGGACTTGGCGAGGGAGGAACCGCCGAACACCGAGTGCGTGGCGGTACCGTCCTCGGCGATGTCGACGACGTCAGACAGCAGACCCGACCCGGTGCGCACGGCGAGCTTGCCGGCGATCTCCTTGCCATCCGGCGAGCCGGCGATAAGAACCGCAGCGGGCTGCACCGATGCAACTAGCTCCGCGAGCACTCCCACCGAGGGCGCAGTGAGGTACTGGCCGATCTCGTCGGACTCGGCGACGTAGATCTTGGCCGCGCCGTAGGCGGCCAGCCGGTCGGCTACCTTACCCGCGGTACCCGGCGCGGCGACGACTACCGCTGCCGGCTCTCCCAGTCTGGCGGCAGCCGTGAGCAGTTCGTTGGTGACCTTCTTGACCTCGCCGCCGGAATGTTCGACGAGGACCAGGACCTCAGCCATGATGGTTCTCCTGTCGCACAACGCAGCGTGGGTCAGATCAGCTTTTGCCCGACGAGGTACTGGACCAGCTGGTCGGCTGCGTCTCCCTCGTCGGTGACGACCTGCCCGGCTGACCGCGGCGGGCGCGGCGCGGACTCGATCACTGCCGACGTGGCCGCGGTAAGGCCGACATCGCTAGCCGCTATCCCCACATCAGCCAGGGAAACAGTACGCACCGGCTTCTTCTTAGCCGCCATGATGCCCTTGAACGACGGGTACCGCGGCTCGTTGATCTTCTCGTTCACGCTGACCACGGCGGGCAGGTCGGCCTGCAGCACGGTGACCCCATCTGGGGTGTCCCGCTCGATGGTCACGGTCCGTCCCTCAAGGGTGACCTTGCGGGCATGGGTCAGCTCGGGCAGGCCGAGGAGATCGGCGACCATCGCCGGGATGGCTCCCATGGTTCCATCGGTGGCTTCGTTACCGGCGATGATGAGATCGACATCGCCCACCGTGCCGATGACCTTGGCCAGCGCCTTGGCAGTCTGCACCGCGCAAGATCCGTGCAGGCCCTCGTCGGTGAGATGTACCGCGGAATCTGCACCCATCGACAACGCCTTGCGGATGGCCTCGCTGGCACGGGACGGACCCATCGTGACGACGGTGACCTCACCGCCCTCAGCCTCTTTGATCTTGAGAGCTTCCTCGACCGCGCGCTCGTTGATCTCATCCAGCACGACGTCCGCCGAGGCGCGATCCAGAGTGTGGTCAGAATCGGTCAGCTTGCGCTCAGACCAGGTGTCCGGCACCTGCTTGATCAGAACCACGATGTTCATGGCACCAATGTTACCGATGAGTAGGTCCCGGCCCCACCCCAAGGTGACCGCACTCACTGCCCCCGTCTGCTGACCCCTCTTTCAGGTCCCCACTGCCGCAGTCTGCATCCAGACTGCGGCTACGTACAGGAGACAGGAAGTCGAGGAGCAACGTGGTGAGGGTGTCGGGGGCGTCCAGTGGGATCCAGTGGCTGGCGCCCTCAATCCGCACGTACTGCCACGGGCCGGCAACATGGTGTTCAGACGCCTGCATCTGGATTTCACCGCAATGCTGGTCACCGTCGGACCACACCCCCAACACAGGACACTGCACCGGGGGTAACGAACGCGGAGCGAGTTGGACGAAGACGTCGGCCGGCACGTTGGCGCGATACCAATTCAACGCGGCGGTCAACGCGCCGGGGCGGTCCAGATCGGTAAGGTAACGGTCGATATCTCCCTGCCCGCGCATCAATGCCCGAAACAGCGCCCAGTCGTCTCGCCGCAGGGCATCTTCAGCGATGCCCACAAACTGAAAAAGCAGCATGTACCAGGATTTCTCACGCTGGGTCATGGCGTCGGTGAAGTAGGCTGCCGGATGGCCTACCGACAGTGCCGCCAGCCGCTGGACCCGCTGAGGCGCGAACGTAGCCAGTGCCCAGCCCACCGCTGCGCCGCAGTCATGCCCGACGACGCTGACCCGCTGGATGCCGAGCACATCCAGAATGCCGAGCACATCGCCAACCAGCACTTTCATCCGGTAGGCGGCGACGTCTGCCGGGCGGTCTGAGGCACCGAACCCCCGCTGATCGGGGGCTATCACCTGGTATCCGGCGGTGGTCAGCGCAGGGATCTGGTGGCGCCAGAGCGCCGAGGAGTCAGGGAAACCATGTAACAGCAACACGGCAGGTCCTTCACCCTCGTGCACAACGCGAAAAGAGACCTCATTAACGATGATCTGCACGGTACCCCCGAACCAATTTCATCAACGGAAAAACCTCGCAGTTGAGAAACACTCACGTCCTCATGGTTTTGAAAAAGCCCTCATGGTTTAAAAAAACCTCATGGTTTAAAAAAGCGCAGTGCCTCTTTGAGACGTATCACCGTGTCCGGGTCCAAGAGCAGCTCCAGGGAAATGGGCTGGTTGTCGCCGAACAGCCGACCATCGATGGCCAGCGTGGTGGTCTTGCGACCCGCTAGGAGATCCGGGCCGAATACCAGGCTCGTGCTCATCCTGACGTCCGTATCGACGACGAGACCGTAACCGGCTAGCTCCTCACCCATCAGGATGCAGCCTTCCGCCATGTCGGAGCCGGCACCCTTGAGTCGGTGCCAGGGCACCCACAGCCACGGTTCACCCTGGTCGATCCGCTCCTGATGAGTAACGCAAACCGGCGCGTAGCCGCCACCCTCGTCGCTGTCTATGCGCACCAGGTGCTGCGCGTCGCTTTGGCAATCGGCGCAGCGGATGACCATGCACGATGGTGGCGGCGTGGAAGGCATTTCTCCCCGACGGTAGCGGGCCGCTGCGACGCCCGCCATTACATGCGACGGATAATGTCCTCTACAGGATCGAGCCCGTCCGTCGGTGGTCGTTCGAAAACCTGCCTAGTGGGCGGCACTGCAGGTGCGGCGAACCGCGCAGCACGCCAATCCTCGGGCGGATCACCACCCCAGGACAGGTGGTTGTCCAGGTCCGTAACGGCTTGTATAAGATCGTGTACATCCGGTGGTATGGCGGCCGGGCTGTTTCGGCTCACCATCGCCACGGACGATCGGATTCTGCGCAAAATAGCGTTCGGATTTTTGGTTGTCACGGCGCCTCCCGCAGGGTGCGTGCAAGGCCATGCTGAGTTTGTCTGCGCTGACACCAGCGCACCGAAGGCTACTCGTGCCTGGCCACGCTGCCCGGCTGAAGTTACACGGCCAGACAGGGGTATCCACCGGCAACTGGCCGTGACGTCACGAACCGACAATCGCGAGGTGACCGTGCGTGGGTGACGACCGGGTGGTAGGGATTTGTTCAACACACAATCTCAGAAGGTAAAGTTGGTGAGTACACCTAATTACGACGCCTTCAAGGACGTGGGAAACGTCGAAGTGAAGGGCGTGCGCTACGCCTTCGGCCCAGAGCGCCTGCTGGTCGGCACGCTTTACTCGATCCCGATCGGGAAACGTTTGTGGTGACCGGCGCCAACCACTTCAGCGGCGGACTTCCCGTGTGCCCGGACACGATGTTCCCCAGTCGCTGGCGGGACGAGACGGCTGTCCGGTGGCATGCGGGGAGGCGCCCGTGAGGGTGACCGTTGTCGGCAGCGTCAACCTTGACCTGGTGGCCACGCTGCCGCGACTACCTGAACCGGGCGAGACGCTCACCGCCTCCAGCTTCACCCGCGTCCCCGGCGGGAAGGGGGCCAACCAGGCGCTGGCGGTCCGGCGGTTGGGGTTAGCGGTCCGGCTGGTTGCTGCAGTGGGCACCGACCCTGAAGCCGACCGAGCCCTAGAACTGCTCCGCCAGGAGAGCGTGGACCTTGACCGGCTGCAGTGGGTCAACGAAGCGACCGGGCTCGCCTTGATCGCCGTTGACACCGCTGGTGACACCACCATCACCGTCGTGCCCGGGGCCAATGCAACCCTCGAGATCAGTGCTGCGGACGTAGCCAGCGCTGATGCGGTGCTGACCGTTCTTGAGGTGCCCGATCACGCTGTCACTGCCGCTGCCCGGCATGCCACCGGACTGTTCGTGCTCAATGCGGCCCCGGCCCGCCCGGTGCCGGACGAGGTGCTGCAGCGCGCCGACCTGGTGGTGGTCAACCGGGCCGAGTATGCCGCGCTGCCTGGGCTGCACGCCGCCCCGGCGGTCGCCGTCACCGACGGACCGCGCGGCGCGGTGTTACTGCGCAACGGACGGCAGACCGCGGCCGCCACTCCCCCGCCGGTTCAGGCGGTGGACGGTACCGGTGCCGGTGACGCCTTTCTTGCTGCGGCGGTGGCCGGGTTGTTGCAAGGTCTGGCCGACACCGATCTGCTCATCCGGGCCTGCGCCGCCGGCGCGCTGGCGGCGACCCGGCCCGGAGCGCAACCGTCCTTGCCCACCGCCGAGCAGATCGACGAGATACTGGCCGGGTGACCGTACCGATGATCATCGATACCGATCCCGGCGTGGACGATGCCGTGGCGGTGCTGCTGGCCGTGGCCAGCCCGCGGGTCCAACTGCTTGCCCTGACGACGGTATTCGGCAACGCCGGCGTGGACGTCACGACGACCAACGCGCTGCGGCTTCGGGCGCTGTCGGGGCTCGACCAGTTACCGGTGGCCGCCGGCGCGGACCGACCCCTGGCCTACCCCCGCCACCCGCGGGCCAGTTGCTGGCACGGTGTCGACGGGCTCGCTGGGCAAGCCGAGCAGCTACCGGCGCCGAGCGGTCCAATCAGTCCGCTCGGCGCCGTGCCGCTCATGGCCACGTTGCTGCGCAGCGCACCCATCCCGGTCACGCTGGCGGCGATTGGCCCGCTGACCAACATCGCGCTACTGCTGGCCGTGCATCCGGAACTGAAGCCGCGGATCGAGCGCGTCGTGGCCATGGGAGGCGACTTCAGCCAGTCGCAAGCCGAGTTCAACGTCGGCTCGGATCCGGAAGCGGCCCGCCGGGTACTCGTCGAGGAGGATGTGCCGACAACCCTGGTCCCGTTGGATTTGACCCGGCGCGCTGTCCCCGACGACACCTGGCTTGCCGAGCTGGCCGCGGCTGGCCCGCGTTGCGCCGTCCTGGCCGGCATCATCGAGGCCTACCGGCAGCAGCGGCGGGCACCAGTGGCGCTGCATGACTCGCTGGCCGTGCTGGAGGCCGCCGCGCCGGGCACGGTACGCACCACACCTCGCTGCCTGGATGTGGTGTGCGATCGCGGGCCGGCCCGCGGCGCGGTCGTCAGCGGCCTGCCTGGCCGCCACGTGCAGGTAGCCCACGATGGCGACCTGGCTTCTATCAACGCGACGATCCTGAACCGGCTGCGACGCTTGGAGTGATCTCATCGGTTTGCCTGGCCCGTAACCGCAGCACTATCACCGCGACAAGAACCCCGAGCACGCCGCCCAACGTGTTGTGCACGATGTCCCGGACCTGGCACTCACCGCCGCCAGTAGCACCCTGTACATATTCGATGGACGCACTGATCAGCATGCTGGACACCGCGATGAGCAGCGGTCGCCGGGTTGCCAGTGCGCCGAAGATCGCAAACGGCACCAGCATCAGGACGTTGAGCTCCTCATACAGATGCGCCAGTGAAATGCTGCCGACGGTGCATACGCGCAGTGTTGCCAGCGGGCTGAGCCCTCCTGCAGGAAAGTGCCCGAACGGCCGCGCGACGGTCAGCGCCAGCGCCAGCGCCAGACTGCACCCGGCAAGCACGGCGAACTTCCGGTTCCAGCCCTGACGCGAGGCCCACCACCAGGCCACACCGCCCAGCAGCAACGATCCCGGGATGAAGCTGGCCGGCACTTCGAGGTGGTGCAAGAAAATATTGATCAGATTGTGGTAGTTGAGGTCTACTCCGTCCCACACGCTCAGTACGGTATCGCTCACTTAGCGTCCGCTGAACGTCGCCTTGCCGGGGCCGTGCTCCAGGAACGAGCGCATCCCGGTAACCCGGTCCTCGGTGTGCGCAAGCGCCGCGAAAGCCTCACCCTCCAGCCGCAGACCCTCGCTGAGATCGACGTCGAGCCCGTCGTCGATGGCCGCCTTCGCTGCGGCCAGCGCGCGCGCCGGCCCGGCAATGAACTGCTCAGCCCACCGCCGAGCCGCTGTGTACACCTCGCCGGGGGCGACCACCTCATCGACCAGACCCATCCGTAGCGCCTCATCAGCCCGCACGAACCGGCCGGTGTAGATCAATTCTTTGGCGCGGGAGGGGCCGATCAGCCGGGGCAGCCGTTGGGTGCCGCCGGCGCCCGGGATGGTCCCGAGCAGGATCTCCGGCTGACCGATCTTGGCGTCCTCGGCGGCGATGCGCCGGTCGCAACACAGGGCGAGCTCGCAACCACCGCCCAGGGCAAAACCTGCGATCGCGGCCACGGTCGGTTTCGGGACGTCCGCCACCGTGGCGAAGGACGAGGTCAGCTGCGCGGCCAGCTCTCCCATCCGCTCCGCAGGCGCCGCCGCCATCTCTTTGACATCAGCGCCGGCGGCGAAGACCTGCTCACCGCCATAGATGATCACCGCACGGATGTCCTCACGCTGCGCCGCCTGCCCCGCCGCCAGCTGGATCTCCTCGGCGCAGGCGCGGTTCACAACGTTCATCGGCGGGCGGTCCAACCGGATCGTGCCGATTCCGCCGTCCACCTCGAGCCTGATGAACTCGCTGCCGGCGCTGTCCATGCTGAGCACGCTACCGGCGGTAGGCGAAATAGCGCTCGCCTGAACGGCGCAACACCAGATCCACGCCAAAAGTCTTCGACAGGTTGTCCTTGGTCAGCACCATCTCCAGCAAGCCCTGCGCCACCACGGTGCCTTCGCGCATCAGCATCGCGTGGGTAAAGCCCGGCGGGATCTCCTCGACGTGATGGGTCACCAGCACCGTCGCGGGGGACTCCGGATCTGCGGCCAGCTCGCCCAGCCGGAACAGCAAGTCCTCCCTGCCGCCGAGATCCAGCCCCGCCGCCGGCTCATCAAGCAGCAGCAGCTCCGGATCCGTCATCAGCGCCCTGGCGATCAGTGCCCGCTTGCGCTCACCCTCCGACAGGGTGCCGAAACGTCGATCGGCCATCCCCCCGACGCCGAAGTCAGCGAGCAAACCGCTGGCTCGCGCCCGATCGAGAGCCTCGTAGCGTTCCCGCCAGCGGCCCAGGACCGCATAACCGGCGCTGACGATCAGGTCTGACACCACCTCATCACCGGGAATCCGGCTGGCCAGCGACGCCGACGAAAACCCGATCCGAGGCCGCAACTCGAACACATCGGTACGGCCCATCCGTTGCCCGAGCACGTGCACCGTGCCGTAGGTCGGATGTAGCTCGGTCGCGGCCAGCCGCAGCAGGGTCGTCTTGCCGGCGCCGTTGGGGCCCAGGACTACCCACTTCTCGTCCAGTTCCACCCGCCAGTCCACCCGCTCGAGCAGCGTGCTCGCACCACGCCGGACGCCGACCCCGTCCATCCGCACCACGAGATCGGTTAGGTCGAGGGTGCTGGTCTCGGCAGGCTGCCCATCTCGCGCGGTCACCAGGTCATTGTGCGCAGTCGGCAGAATGGCTGTCTGTGACCCGCCCGCAGGTCGGCCGACCATTCCCGCTTGGCGCGCACGCTGAGGGCGGTGGGGTGCGCTTCGCAGTGGCATCTTCTATCGCCGAAGCCGTCGAAGTGTGCCTGCTGTCCGCTAACGGGCAAGAGCAGCGGGTGCCGCTCACCGAGAGGACCTTCGGGGTGTGGCACGGGCTGCTCAGCGGCGTGGGTCCGGGGCAACGCTACGGCTACCGGGTGTATGGACCGTGGAATCCGTGGCGTGGCCAGTGGTGTAACCCCGCGAAGTTGCTCGTGGATCCCTACGCGCGCCGCATCGAGGGCACTGTGACCAACCTGCGTGCGGCGCTGGGTTACCGCGACGAACCCACCGGACCCCGGTGCGACGTCGACTCGCTGGGCAGCGTCCCGGTCTCGGTGGTCACCACGCCCGGTGGGCCGGACACCGGCACCCGGCCCGAGGTGCCGTGGGAGCAGACGGTGCTCTATGAGCTGCACGTGCGTGGCTTCACCCGCACCCATCCCGACGTGCCGTCCGAGCATCGCGGAACCTACTTGGGGTTGGCCCATCCGGCGGTGCTTGACTACCTGACCCAGTTGGGTGTCACCACCGTCGAGCTGCTACCGGTGGCGGCGTTTTGCCCGGAACCGTCACTGCTGCGCGCCGGGAGAACCAACTACTGGGGCTACGCACCGCTGGCCCTGCTGGCGGTGCATCCGGGTTATGCCGCGGTGCCCGGCGACGAGATAGCCGAATTCCGCACGATGGTTTCCGCGATGCACTCCGCGGGACTGGAGGTCATCGTCGACGTGGTGGCCAACCACACCTGCGAAGGTGGCGTGGACGGTGCCACCCTGTGCTACCGGGGGTTGGACGCGCCCGCCTACTACCTCGGGCGGGATCTCACCGGCTGCGGTAACACCCTGGACACCGGCTCGCTGACGGTGGTGCGGCTGGTCACCGACGCGTTGCGGTACTGGGCAAGCGAGCTGGGTGTCGACGGCTTCCGGCTCGATCTGGCCAGCGTGCTGGGCCGCCCGCGGGGCGGCCCGTTCGACCCTGCTGCGTCGCTGCTGACTGCCATTGCCGCTGACCCCCTGCTCTGCAGTCGCAAGCTCATTGCCGAACCGTGGGATGCCACCGCCGACGGGTACCGGGTCGGTGGATTCCCCCCTGATTTCAGCGAGTGGAACGGGCGCTACCGCGATGTCGTACGCGATTTCTGGCGTGGCGTTCCAGGCGTCAGCGAACTCGCGTCCCGGCTGGCCGGCAGTTCGGACCTCTACGCGGCCAACGGGCGCCGGCCGTGGGCGTCGATCAACTTCATCACTGCGCACGACGGGTTCACGCTGCGGGATCTGGTCTCCTACAACCGCAAGCACAACGACGCCAACGGCGAGGGCGGCACTGACGGCACCGACGACAACCGCTCCTGGAACTGCGGTGCCGAAGGGGACACTGACGATCCGGCCGTGCGCAGTCTGCGCGGCCGCCAGGCACGTAACCTGCTCGCCACCCTGGTGCTGTCCATGGGGACCCCCATGCTGCTGGCCGGCGACGAGCGCTGGCGCACCCAGGGCGGCAACAACAATCCGTACTCGCTGGACAATGCGACCTCGTGGCTGGACTGGTCGGCTGAGCCGGACGCTGAGATGTTCTCGGAGTTCACCCATCGCCTGCTCGCGCTGCGCAACACCGCGCCCGCCCTGCGCCAACCCGAGTTCTTCGAAGGCCGGACCACTCCTGGAGCCACTCCCGATCTGGTGTGGTTGCACCCAGAAGGACGCCCCATGCACCTCGGCGACTGGCGCGACGGCAGCCAACAAACCCTTGGTATGTGGATCGACGGCACCGATGTGCGATCTCACCCTCCGGTAGCAGCCACTGACTCGTGGCTACTGGTGCTGCACGCGGCCGCCAATCCGATCATGTTCACGCTGCCGGGCCCGGAGTACGGCCATCGGTTCGAACCGGTGCTGGACACCGACTCCCCGGACGGCCTGCCCGTGCACCCGCGCAGCCGCCGCCCCGACACCCGGGTGACCGTCCCGGCTCGCACTGTTCTCGTTTTTCGGGCGATACGGTGATGATCACGGCTTGCGCGTTCTGCGTGTCGCGGTCAGCCCGCTGGCCATGCTCGAGAACCGTGTCAGGTGGCGAGGTGGAGGAGACCGAACTCGGCGGGGGTGGCCATCAGGGGATGATTGGGCAGGACGCGGACGGTGTAACCGACCAGACCGGCGTGGGGCAAGCGCACCGTTGCCTCGAACCGGGTGGTCTCACCGTCACCGTCACCAAGCGGCTGCATCGTCATGACGAGCGGGTCCCGTAGCTCATCGCCGTCGTCGACCCGGCCCACCACGGCCTGGACCTGCACGTCGTTCGGCTGCAGGCCGCCTAACGCGACGGCAGCACGGATGGTCATCTCCGAGCCCAAGGTTGGGGTGTTGGGCAGGCCCGAGATGTCCACCTGCCCAACCCGCACCGCCGGCCACGCGGCGCGGACCCGCGAGCGGTATTGGGCCAAGGTGCGGGCCCCGGCGAAGTCGTCGCCCACGACCACGGACGCTGAGGCAGCGGCCGGCGCGTACAGCCGCTCCACGTACTCCTGCACCATCCGGGAGGCCTGCACTTGCGGGCTCAGTGTGGCCAGGACGTGGCGTACCAAGGAGATCCAACTGGTTGGCACCCCGTCCGGGCCGCGCTCGTAGAACTGGGGAGCGACCTGGGTGGCGATCAGCTCGTAGAGGGCGTTGGCCTCCAGCGTGTCGCGCCGGTCCGGATTCTCGACGCCATCCGCGGTCGGGATCGCCCAGCCGTTCTTGCCGTCGTAGAGCTCATCCCACCAGCCGTCCCGGATGGACAGGTTGAGCCCGCCGTTGAGGGCCGATTTCATCCCCGACGTGCCGCACGCCTCCAGCGGTCGAAGCGGGTTGTTCAGCCACACGTCGCATCCCCAGTACAGGTAACGCGCCATTGACATGTCGTAATCGGGCAGGAATACCATCCGGTGACGCACGTCTGGGGCATCGGCGAACTGGACGACCTGCTGGATCAATGCCTTTCCGCCGTCGTCAGCGGGGTGCGACTTGCCAGCGATGATCAGCTGCACCGGGTGATCGGGGTCGAGCAACAGCGCCCGAAGCCGCTCGCGATCCCGCAGCATCAGGGTCAGCCGCTTGTAGGTGGGAACCCGGCGGGCGAAACCGATGGTGAGCACCTGAGGATCGAAAACCCGCGAGATCCAACCCAACTCCGGGGCGGAGGCGCCACGTTCCAACCAGGCGGCTCGAACCCGTCTGCGGACTTCCTCGACCAGTTTCGCGCGCAGCGTGCAGCGGAGGTTCCATAGCACGGTGTCGGGCACCGACAGCGCTGCACTCCCGTTGTCCCCGTTGCTGCTTTCACCCAGCAGGGCGGTGATCTCCCGCGCCGTCCAGGTTGACCCGTGCACCCCGTTGGTGACCGACCCGATCGGCACCTCATCAACGTCGAACTGCGGCCACAGGCTGCGGAACATCGCCCGAGATACGGCACCATTCAGCTGGGAGACGCCGTTGGCGCGCTGGGCCAGGCGCAGCCCCATGTGTGCCATGTTGAACATCCCCGTGCCCGCCTCGGCACCCAGCGCCAGCACCCGATCGACGTTGACACCGGGCACCAGCGCACCCTCGCCTGGCGGCTCACCGAAGTGGCACCGGACCAGGTCCACCGGGAAACGATCAATTCCGGCGGGCACCGGCGTATGGGTGGTGAACACGGTCCCGGCCCGGATGGCCGTCAACGCCTCGTCGAAACTCAAGCCTTCCCCGCTGATCAGCTCGCGGATCCGTTCCAACCCCAGGAACCCGCAATGACCTTCGTTGGTGTGAAACACCTCAGGTTCGGGATGGCCGGTGAGCTTGCAGAACAGTCGCACCGCGCGGACCCCGCCGACCCCGGCGAGGATCTCCTGGGTGATCCGGTGAGCCTGGTCGCCACCGTAGAGCCGGTCGGTGACCCCGCGCAGCTCGCCGGGATTTTCCTCGATATCGGAGTCCAGCAGCAGCAGCGGCACCCGCCCGATGTCAGCCCGCCAGATCCGGGCCCGCAGCACCCGGGCGCCGGGCATGCCGACGCTCACCAGCAGTGGCGCACCTGCCGCGTCAACCATCAGGCTCAGTGGTAGGCCCTGCGGGTCCAGCGCTGGGTAGTGCTCCAACTGCCAGCCATCCAGCGATAACGACTGGCGGAAGTATCCTGAACCGTAGAGCAGCCCGATCCCGATCAGCGGCACGCCGAGATCCGACGCGGCTTTGAGATGGTCACCCGCCAGGACGCCGAGGCCGCCCGAATAGAACGGCAGCACCTCCGAGACGCCGAACTCCATGGAGAAGTAGGCGATCGCTCCTGGAAGCTTGCCGGAGTGTTGCTGGTACCAGCGGGGTTCGTCCAGGTAGCGGCGCAAATCTTGGGCCAGCGCCGCGGTACGGGCCACCACAGCCTCGTCGGTGGCAAGCGTGCTCAACCGCCGAGGAGCAATCTCTCCGAGCAGCCGCACAGGATCGCCGTTGACCTCAGCCCAGGTGCGCTCGTCCAGCGAAGCGAACAGGTCCTGGGTGGGCTGGTGCCAGGTCCACCGCAAGTTGGCGGCCAGGGTTTCCAGCGGCGCCAGTGGCTCAGGCAGCAGGGCACGGACGGTAAAGCGGCGCAGTGCTCGCACGGGCGGACTTTATCTTGCCAAAGCCCGTCGCGGGCCCGAACGGCGTGTTACGACTTCGTGATTGCTCGGGTCCTCGGCAAAAGTCACGCAAAAAAGCAGTGACGAGTACCGGATCCGGGCGCGCGTCACCGGTCCAGCCACGGCAGACTAGACACCGGGACCGAGGGAAGGGGCACCAGCGGTGAGTGGTCGGATCGCTATAGACGACGTGACACCGACGGTCTCGTGCGGCAAGTACCCCAGCAAAGCCGTGGTCGGCGAACAGCTACCGGTGCACGCCGCGGTCTGGCGCGAGGGACACGACGCGGTGGGGGCCACGGTGGTCTGGCGGGGTCCCGGCACCTCCGTGGTCAGGCATGTGCGGATGCAGCCCGGCCCGCCGGGCACCGACCGGTTTGTCGCCACTGTCGTGCCCGACCGGGTGGGTTGGTGGGTCTTCCGGGTCGATGGTTGGGCCGATCCCTGGGAGAGCTGGCGGCATGCCATCGAAGCAAAGATCGCGGCCGGCCAGACCGAAGCTGAGCTGCTGAACGATTTGATCACCGGTGCCCGGCTGCTGGAGCGGGCTGCCCGGCGCCCTGGCCAGCAGGCCGACCGGGTACCGCTGAGCGCTGCCGCGGCTGCGCTACGCGCCACCGGACGCCCGCTCGAGGAACGGGTCGGCCCGGCGCTATCCCCGCTGGTGGCGCAGATCCTGATGATCGATCCACTCCGCGACCTGATCACCAAGGGCACGTCGCACAAGGTGTGGGTGGATCGTCCCCAGGCGTTGTTCAGTTCCTGGTATGAATTTTTTCCGCGCTCCACCGGCGGCTGGGACGCCGACGGCAACCCGGTGCATGGCACCTTCGCCACCGCGAGCCGCGAGCTGGACCGGATCGCCGGCATGGGCTTCGACGTGGTGTACCTGCCCCCGATCCACCCGATCGGCGAGGTGAACCGGAAGGGCCCGAACAACACCACGCCTGCCGGACCCGACGACCCCGGATCGCCATGGGCGATCGGTTCGGTCGAAGGTGGCCACGATGCGGTGCATCCCCAGCTGGGCATGCTGGCAGACTTCGAGGCGTTCGTCGCGCGAGCTCGCGAGCTCGGCATGGAGGTGGCACTGGATTTCGCGCTGCAGTGCGCGCCGGATCATCCCTGGGCCAAAGAGCACCAGGAGTGGTTCACCATCCGTCCAGACGGCAGCATCGCTTACGCAGAAAATCCCCCTAAGCGTTACCAGGACATCTACCCGCTCAACTTCGACGCTGACCAGCCGGGCATTTACCAGGAAATGCTGCGCGTGATGTTGTTCTGGGTGGAGCGCGGAGTGCGGATCTTCCGGGTGGACAACCCTCACACCAAACCACCGGACTTCTGGCAATGGCTGATCTGGAGAGTCAAGGATCAGTATCCAGATGTGCTGTTTCTGTCAGAGGCGTTCACCCGGCCAGCCCGGCTGTACGGGTTGGCCCGGCTGGGTTTCACCCAGTCCTACACCTACTTCACCTGGCGCACCAGCAAGCAGGAGATCACGGAATACGCCACCGAGTTGGTTTCCCGGCTCGACGAATGCCGGCCGAACTTTTTCGTCAACACCCCAGACATCCTGCACGCGTCGCTGCAGTACGGCGGACCTGGCATGTTCGCCATCCGCGCCGCATTGGCGGCCACCCTGTCGCCGTCATGGGGCGTTTACTCCGGCTTCGAACTGTACGAGCGCACCCCGGTGAGACCAGGTAGCGAGGAATACCTGGATAGCGAGAAGTATCAGTTGCGCCCCCGAGACTTCGCCGCTGCGCTGGCCGAGGGCCGATCCCTGGAACCGTGGATCACCCGGCTCAATGAAATCCGCCGGGCCCATCCCGCCTTGCAACAAATGCGAACATTGCAGTTTCACCAGGTGGATAATGACGCCCTGCTGGCGTATTCCAAGACCGATCCGGCCTCGGGCGACATCGTGATCTGCGTGGTCACCCTGGACCCGTTCACCACGGTGAGCGGAACTGTCTTGCTGGACCTGCCGGCTCTGGGCCTGGACAGCTCCGACCACTTCGACGTGCACGACGAAGTAAGCGGCGAGACTTACCACTGGGGTCCGACCAACTTTGTGCAACTGCAACCCTGGCTTGCCGTCGCGCACATCTTGCGCGTGGCGGCGCCCGCCCCGTGACCTATATCGACGTCACCCGGGAGTTCGACGCGGCTGCGGCCAGTTATGACCAGCTGGTCGCCGCCAGTCCCGGCTATTACCAGAACCTGGCACGATCAGCCCGCCGGATGCGGCTGCCCGGAGACGGCGCGGGGCTGCACCTGCTGGATCTGGGTTGTGGAACGGGAGCGTCGACATTGGCGCTGCTGGCCGCGGCGCCCCAGGCACGGATCACCGCGGTGGACGGGTCGGCCGGCATGCTGGCCAAGGCTCGGCAATCCGACTGGCCGCAGCGGGTGTCGTTCGTCCACGCTCAGGCCGACCAGCTCGCCGCAGCCGGAATCCACGGACCATTTGACGGGATCTTCGCCGCCTATCTGGTGCGCAACCTGCCGGATCCGGATTCGGTTCTGGCGAGGCTATGCAAGCAGCTGGCCCCTGGAGCGCCGTTTGCGGTGCACGACTACACACTGGACGGTCGAATACGCAGCCGGGCCATCTGGACCGCAGTGTGCTGGAGCGTGATCATCCCAGCTGGAAAGCTGGTTACCGGGCGCGCTGCGCTTTACCGGTACCTGTGGCGCAGTGTGCTGCGCTTTGACACCGTCGATGCGCTGGCTGCGCGATTGCGCCGGCATGGCCTGACCGATCCCCAGATCGCCACCATGCCCGGCTGGGAGCGCGGCATCGTGCACACCGTCGTTGCCCGAAAGCCGGCCGGGAACCCGGCCCAGAAGCCGGAATGAGCCCGTCGAGCCACAACGGGTATCGGCCCGGCCGGGACCGCCGGGCCGTGCTGCACCCCCCGCGGGACGGTCGACCGCGTCCAGACGGGCCGGTCCCCCGGGTCGCCGTCGTCGGAGGTGGGATCGCCGGCGTGGCGGCTGCGGTGGCGCTGGCCGAGCGCGGTGTGCAGGTTCAGCTGGTGGAGCGGGAACCGCAGCTCGGCGGCCGGCTGCGGGGCTGGCCGACCACCTTGGCCGACGGCTCCACGGTGACCATGAGCCGCGGGTTCCATGCCTTCTTCCGGCAGTACTACAACCTGCGCGCGCTGTTACGGCGGGCCGATCCCCTGGGCCGGGCACTGGTGCCGATAGTGGACTACCCACTGGTCGACGCCAACGGTCACCGGGACACCTTCCAAGGACTCCCGCGCACCCCACCGTGGAACGCACTGGCCTTCGCCTTGCTGTCCCCCACTTTCGGCTGGCGGGATCTGCTCACGCAGATCAACCTGGTGGCTGCGCTGCAGCTGCTCGACGTGTCGGTGCCGGAGGTCTACCACCGGTTGGACGACCAAGACGCGATGACCTTCCTGGAGCGGGTGCGCTTCCCGCAGGCCGCACGCCACCTGGCATTTTCGGTCTTTTCCCGCAGCTTTTTCGCCGATCCGCGCGAGCTGTCCGCAGCCGAGCTGATCACCATGTTCCACATTTACTTCCTCGGGTCAGCCGAAGGCCTGGTGTTCGACGTCACCGCCGAGCCGTTCCCGCAGGCGCTGTGGGAACCGATGGCTGACTATCTGGCCGAACTCGGCGTCGTGGTTACCGCCGGGTCCACGGTGCGGGAGATCTGTCCTGGGCGCGAGCATCGCTTCACCGTGCGGCTCAGCAACTCCGCCAACGCCACCGACACCGCCGACGCTGACGCTGACGCTGATGCCGTGGTGCTCGCCACCGATGTCGCCGGGTTGCAAACGCTGCTCACCGCCTCCCCGCACCTCGGTACGGCGTGCTGGCGGGCCCGCATTGCCCGGTTGCGCATGGCGCCACCGTTTCTGGTCTGCCGGTTCTGGCTGGACCGTCCGGTGCGCCCCGATCGTCCCGGTTTCCTCGGCACCAGCGGGTTCGGGCCCCTGGACAACGTCAGCGTGCTGGAACGCTTCGAGGGTGAAGCAGCCCGCTGGTCCCGCCGCACTGGCGGATCCGTGGTCGAACTGCACGCTTACGCGTTGACCTCAGATGCGGAACAAGGCAAGCGTCGGCTCGTCGACGAACTGCATCGCGTCTACCCGGAAACCACCGCGGCCACGATCGTCGACGAACGCCACGAGCTGCGCGCGGACTGCCCGCTGTTCGCACCAGGCACCTTTGTTGACCGACCCACTGTCACCACGCCCGATCCGGCCGTGGTGCTGGCCGGCGATTTCACCCGGGTGGATCTTCCGGTTGCGCTGATGGAACGCGCCGCCAGCAGCGGATTGCTCGCCGCCAACGCGCTGCTAGCCAGCTGGGGGTTGCGTGGGCACCCGCTGTGGACCGTGCCGACTCGGGGCCGGTTCGCGCCGATGCGGGCCGTCGCCGCTCGCTTCGCCCAAGCGAACTAGGAGCCGATACTCTCCTCTGGGCTCACCCGGGCCAGCGGCCGGTTGTGCGCAGTTCATGGCGACGGGCCGCGTAGGCCAGATCGTCGCGCCATAGCCGGGCTGCCGCCCAGCGCATCGCCGGGCGCACCAGCGGCGCGCCGCGGCGGGCCAGGGCGAATCCCGGACGAGGTGAGGTCGCGACAGTGGCCTCGATCACCGCGGTCCGGGGATGACCGGCATCATCGACACCCAGCGGGACGGCATGTGTCTCCACGACACTGCCTGCGCCCTCCCCCTCCAGGATCTCCATGACCACTGTCCGGGGTTCGGGGCAGCTGAACGCGGCGCGCACCGGCACTCCTACCCGCCGGGTGAGCCGGAATGCCACCTCCACCACAAACCGATCCACATCCGCAGCGCCATCCCCTGGGTCTGCTCCGGGTTCTTCGACTACCCGCAGCCCAACGAAGGAGTACGGGTGAAACCAGCTTCCGTGCCACGGGTCGAGCCGGTTGGCGATGACGTCTTCCGGCTCGCAGCGCCCGATTCCTGTGAACACTGCGTCCAGGCTGGTCTGCGGGTTCGGCCTGCGGGCAAGCACCGGCGCAGCAAGCGGCTCCTCTCCGCCCTGACCGTCCAGCCGGACCCAGGCCAGCACGCCGTCGTCATGAGCCGGGAACGGATCCCACCCCGGGACGCCCCGGGTCCCGATCGCCAGACCGTGCCAGCGGCAGACCAGCTTGCCTGAGGCCACCGCCGCATGGCACAGCGGCGCACCGAGGTGCGGGCACTCGCCGGGGCCAGCATGCAGGGTCCCATCGGGGGTGCGCCAGGCCACCACCTCGACACCGGCGATAGTCCGGCCGAACGGCTTGTTGTCCAGGATCTCCCGGCTGGCGGCGAGCACAAACCAGTTGCCTGACGGGCGGGACAGCGCGCGCTTCAGCGCCGCCTCGATGACTCCCGGCCGGGCGTCGCGCCAGGTCGGGACCTGGCCAGCCCACGTCCAGCCCGGTAACCGCCGCAGCGGAAACCGGTCACCTACCCCCATCACGCGCTCCTTCCGGTCCCCCGACCGGGTTCCACCTGACGGTAGCCGTTTTGCGTTCCCCGCGCCGGACCGGTACGACTGAGACCTGCGTGCAGGGTCGACGCGTCGATGCGTCATGTCCGGCCCATGCTGCTGCCCGCCCCACCGTCACGAAGGTCGCATCCTGATGCCGTCTGACGATCTCCGCGCCCAGACCCTCGACCATCAATCGCACCCCGATCTCGAAGGAGTTCCGCACACTGGCGAGGCGGTGCGGTCCGACGGGCACCTGGTCGAACCGCAAGCCGAGGACTTCGAGCATGCCAAAGCTGCGCCGAAAGACCCACATTGGTACAAACGTGCCGTCTTCTACGAGGTACTCGTGCGGTCCTTCCACGACTCTGATTGCAACGGCACCGGTGACTTGACCGGCTTGACGCAGAAGCTGGACTACTTGCAATGGCTGGGCATCGACTGCCTGTGGTTGCCACCGTTCTACGCCTCCCCGCTGCGCGACGGCGGTTACGACATCTCCGACTACCGGGCGGTGCTACCCGAGTTCGGCTCCGTCGAAGATTTCGTAGTCCTGCTGGACGAGGCCCACAAGCGGGGCATCCGGGTGATCACCGACTTGGTGATGAACCACACCTCTGACCAGCACCCATGGTTTCAGGAATCACGGCGAGATCCGGATGGGCCATACGGTGACTATTATGTGTGGAGTGACAAGGACACCGGCTATGCCGATGCACGGATCATCTTCGTGGACACCGAGGCTTCGAACTGGACTTACGACCCGGTGCGCGGCCAGTTTTACTGGCATCGCTTCTTCTCCCACCAACCCGATTTGAACTACGAAAATCCTGCTGTCGGCGACGCCATGATCGACGTGCTGCGATTCTGGCTTGATTTAGGTATAGACGGCTTCCGGCTGGACGCGGTGCCTTACCTGTTCGAGCAAGAGGGGACCAACTGTGAGAACCTGCCACGGACCCACGAATTCCTGAAACGCTGCCGCAAAGTGGTGGACGACGAATACCCGGATCGGGTGTTGTTGGCCGAAGCCAATCAATGGCCCGCCGACGTCGTCGAGTATTTCGGCGACCCTGCGACAGGCGGCGACGAAGCTCATATGGCGTTTCATTTCCCGTTGATGCCGCGTATTTTCATGGCGGTCCGCCGGGAATCTCGGTTCCCGATCTCAGAAATCCTTGCCCAGACGCCGCCCATCCCGTCCGGCTGCCAGTGGGGAATCTTTTTGCGCAACCACGACGAGCTGACCCTAGAAATGGTCACCGACGAGGAACGCGACTATATGTACAGTGAGTACGTCAAGGATCCTCGGATGCGCGCGAACATCGGTATCCGGCGGCGTCTCGCTCCCCTGCTGGACAACGACCGCAACCAGCTGGAACTGTTCACCGCACTGCTGTTGTCCCTGCCCGGGTCACCGGTGCTCTACTACGGCGACGAGATTGGGATGGGGGACAACATCTGGTTAGGCGATCGCGACTCGGTGCGCACTCCGATGCAGTGGACCCCCGACCGAAATGCCGGTTTCTCCCGCTGCGACCCGGGCCGCATCTACCTGCCAGTGATCATGGACGCGGTCTACGGGTACCAGGCAGTCAACGTCGAAGCGCAGTTCACCTCGTCGCAGTCATTGCTCAACTGGACCCGGCGGATGATCCAGGTGCGCCGTGAGCACCTGGCCTTCGGGTTGGGCGATTTCGCCGAACTCGGCTGCTCCAATCCCAGCGTGCTGGCCTACCTGCGCAAGTACACCGACGATGGGAACGATCTTGTTATTTGCGTCAACAACATGTCTCGCTTTCCGCAACCGGTGGAGCTTGATTTGTCTGAGTACGAGGGCGGTGTTCCCGTGGAGCTGACCGGCGGGGTGCGCTTCCCACCGATCGGGGAACTGCCCTACCTGCTCACGCTGCCTGGGCACGGCTTCTATTGGTTCAACATCGAGCTCCCTACCCCGGACGTGACCAGTGACCAGTACCGCTGCTGACCTCATCGCTGGCATCTCCGATCCGCTGGCGGCGGTGCTGGCCGAACAGCGCTGGTTCGCCGGCAAGGACCGCCCCATCCGTGCGGTGATCCCAGTACGCGCCACCGATCTTGCGGGGTCTGATCCCCGGCTGATCCACGCCGTCGTCGAGGTCGATCAGGGCGAGTCGCCTCGAGACCGCTACCAGCTCCTGCTTGGCGTGCGCAGCGACCTGCCTGAGTTTCTTGGGCACGCTTGGGTAGCTGCGTGCGGCGATCAAGCGGTGTACCAGGCGGTGCACGACCCGGAACTCACCGCCGTGTTGCTGGAGTCGATAGCGCACGGCGTGGAGGTGGCCGGGCTGCGCTTCGCCACCGAGCCTGGCGTCGCGCTGGACACCGAGCAGCGTTCCCGCCCCGTGGGAGCCGAGCAGTCCAACACCTCGCTGGTGTACGGGCAGACTTACATCCTCAAGCTGTTTCGCAAACTGGCCATCGGTCGCAGCCCGGATCTCGAGTTGCACCGGGCGCTGGCCGCCGTGGGCTGCGAACACATCGCGGCCCCACTGGGCAGCATCGAGGGTTGGTTGGGCGCCGAGCCGGTTACCTACGGGATGCTGTCGGAGTTCCTGCGCAGCGCCGTCGAGGGCTGGGCGATGGCGACTGCCAGCGTCCGCGACCTGCTGGGAGAAAGCCTGCTCATCGAGCGTGCGCCCGGCCCTGCCAAGCCAAACGACCCGGCGGATGCCGGCGGTGACTTCGCCGCTGAGGCGCATCGGTTGGGCCATGCGGTGGCTGCCGTCCACGCCGACTTGGCCACCGCACTGGGCGCCTCGCGCGCCAGCCCGGGATACCTGGACACGCTGGCCACGGGCATGCAGCGGAGGTTGGACAGCGTGGCCAGCCAGGTACCGGAACTGGCGCCGCACGTCGATGCGTTGCGGGCAGCCTTCAATGAAGTGCGTGAGATCGATTCTCCGGTGCGCTTGCAGCGCATTCATGGCGACCTGCACCTCGGTCAGGTGCTGCGCACCGTCACCCGTTGGGTGCTGATTGATTTCGAGGGCGAACCCATGGTGCCGCTGGCCGAGCGCACCGCCCCGGCCTCGACCTTGCGTGATGTGGCCGGGATGCTGCGCTCGTTCGACTACGCCGCGCACCACGTGCCGCTGGGCGATACCGACCCCGAGCTGCACGCCGCGGCCGCGCTGGCCTGGACTACCCGTAATCAAGACGCGTTCTGCGACGGCTATGCGCAGGTCGCGCCGGACCCGCGCAAAGATGCTGCGTTGCTGCGGGCCTTTGAGCTGGACAAGGCGGTCTACGAGGTCAGCTACGAACACGCCCACCGTCCCGCCTGGCTACCGATCCCGCTGGCCGCCATCGCCCGCTTGACCCACTAGGTCCCCACGTTGCCATTGCCTAGCCACTGCCTAACTACTGCCTAATTACCACCACAGTGCGGTCTAACTTTCGGGCTGACCCACTCGGCTCGCTCGGCGGATATGGCCGAGAGCCGACACACTGGACGTGAGACGAGACGAGGGAGGACCTGACCGTGCAGGCGGCAGACCGCGCCACTTCGGCGCCACCGGCCGAGGAGCTACACCGGCTGCTGGCCGGCGAACATCATGACCCGCATTCCATTCTTGGGGCGCACTCTCATCCTGCGGGCACCGTGGTGCGGGTGCTGCGCCCGCATGCCGATGAAGTAACAGTGCTCACCGACGACGGTGAATTCCCCCTCGAACACCTGACCGACGGATTGTTCCACGGTGTGACGCACGGCACTGGCGACTACCGGCTACGCGTGCGCTACGGCGACTACACCGAGATCACCGATGACCCGTACCGCTGGCTACCCACGCTGGGCGAAGTCGACCTACACCTCATCCAGGAAGGTCGCCATGAGCGGCTATGGGAAGTGCTCGGCGCGCACGTGCGCACCTATCCCACTCCGGGGGGCATGGTTGTCGGTACCTCATTTGCGGTATGGGCACCGCACGCGCGAGGAGTGCGGGTGTGCGGAGACTTCGACGGCTGGTCCGGCACAGGCACTCCCATGCGCTCGCTCGGCTCGACCGGGGTATGGGAAATCTTCTTGCCCGGCATCGCCGCCGGTACTCGGTACAAATTCCGCATGCTCGGGCCCGATGGCAGCTGGCATGAGAAGGCCGATCCGATGGCCCGCGCTACCGAAGTGCCGCCGAGCACTGCCTCGGTGGTCGCCGGTCCCTCGACCCACGAGTGGAACGACGCGCAGTGGCTCGCGGAGCGCGCGCAGGGCCAGCTGATCAGCAGGCCGATCAGCGTTTATGAAGTTCACTTGGGATCCTGGCGGCAGGGCCTGGGATACCGGGAGGCCGCCCAGCAGCTGGCCGACTATCTGCGCACCACCGGATTCACCCATGTCGAGTTGCTACCGGTGGCTGAGCATCCCTTCGGCGGTTCTTGGGGCTACCAGGTCACTTCCTATTACGCGCCGACGTCGCGATACGGCAGTCCAGACGATTTTCGGTATTTCGTCGACACGCTGCATGGGGCCGGGATCGGGGTCATCATGGACTGGGTCCCCGCACATTTCCCGCGCGACGAGTGGGCACTGGCATCCTTCGACGGCGCTCCCTGCTACGAGTACTCCGATCCCCGGCGCGCGGCGCATCCGGACTGGGGAACCCTGATCTTCGACTACGGGCGCAATGAGGTCCGTAACTTCCTGGTAGCCAACGCGCTGTACTGGCTGGAGGAGTTTCACCTGGACGGACTCCGGGTGGACGCAGTGGCTTCGATGCTGTACCTGGACTATTCACGGCAACCGGGAGAATGGTCGCCCAACGCCTACGGGGGCCGGGAGAACCTGGAGGCGGTGGCCTTCCTGCAGGAGATGAATGCCACCGTCTACAAGCGTCATCCCGGGATCATGACGATTGCCGAGGAATCCACGGCATGGCCTGGGGTCACTCGCCCGACCCATGTCGGTGGTCTTGGATTCGGTTTCAAATGGAACATGGGCTGGATGCACGACACCCTCGACTATGCGAGCCACGATCCAGTCCACCGGACCTACCACCACAATCAGGTGACATTCTCGCTGATGTACGCCTGGAGCGAGAACTACGTATTACCGCTGTCCCACGACGAAGTAGTGCACGGCAAGGGCTCGCTGTGGAGCCGGATGCCCGGCGATGACTGGAACAAGGCGGCTAACCTACGCTCCCTGCTGGCGTACATGTGGGCCCATCCCGGCAAACAGCTACTTTTCATGGGTGGCGAGCTGGGTCAACCTGCGGAATGGTCGGAGAACCGGTCGCTGGATTGGAACTTGCGCTATCACCCGCTGCATGGCGGCGTACTGCAATTGGTTACCGATCTCAACGCCATCTACCGCTCGCACCGGGCGCTGTATAGCCAGGACGCCTCCCCTGCTGGCTTCGAGTGGATCGACGCCAACGACGCCTGGGGTAACGTGCTGAGTTTCTTGCGCTGGGGAGATGACACCTCCGTGGTGGCTTGCGTGGCTAACTTCGCTGGGACACCGCATGACGGCTACCGGGTCGGCCTGCCGCGGCCGGGGCGATGGCAAGAACTGCTCAACAGTGACGCCGAACACTACGGCGGCTCGGGTGTGGGGAACCTGGGCGAAGTGATCGCCACGAAGACGCCATGGCATGGCCGGCCCTACTCGGCCACGCTTCATCTACCGCCCGCCGGGGTGTTGTGGCTCACTCCGTCCGGGCAACTCTGAGTAGGAAACCGTTTACATGGGGTAGCGTAGAGTGCGATGCTTCATTCGAATGGCGGGGAAATCCGGAGAGTCCCCCGACGGTACGGTGTACTTACCGCAGTACGTACCGGACTTGCGGTCCGTTAATGGTGGGCGCAACAGGTGAGACAGAACCACACAGGCAACAACGGTGGCGGAGGCCGCACGCCCCTGCCGCTGTCTGGTGTTGCCCGGAAGTGGGCTCGCACTCTAGCGGCTAGCTGTTCGGGACCCATGACAGCCGGCGAAGCGTTGGACTTCATCTCGGATCTCACTGAGCGGCTTGCGGCTGCGCTATCCGGGGAGTCCGTCGACACCGACGCGGCGCACGAGGTAGGTGCCCGGCTCGTCGCTGGTGGTTTCATCGGCGAGCACAGTTTGGCGCGTACCTTCTCCGTACTCGGCAACGCATTGCCGGCCGCAACAGGCGATGCGCCGGGGAACCCACAGTGTGGCCGGATCATCGAACTACTCGGTGCTCTGGCGTCTGGGTACACCCGGGCACTGTCATTGGCCTGGCAGGGCGTGGAGCGGGACCTGCGAACCAGTGAGGCCCGCTTCCGGGCGATGTTTGAATCCTCGCCAATGGGTATCGCGATCAGTGCGCCCGATGGGTGGATCATCGAAACCAACCGGGCTCTGGACGACATCCTCGGTTACTGTCCTGGTGATCTGGCTGGGCGCGACCTGACCGACTTGTTTTCGCCCGGCGACCGGCCGATTGCCGAGGAGCATCATCGCGGCCTGGTAACCGGCCGGGACCCGCGCTTGCGGGTTCGAGTTGCCTTGCGCCGGGCCGACGGTGAGGCAGTCTGGGTCTATTTGGACGGCGTGGTGCTGCGCGACACCGATGGGTCTCCCCTGCATGTCATCACCATGGCCGAGGACATCACCAACATGCGGCTGCTCGAGCAGCAGCTCAAGCACCAGACACTGCATGATTTGCAGACGGGCCTGCCGAACCGGCAATACTTCCTCACTCACCTGGAACAGGTGCTGGCCCGGGCGGAGCCCTCGGCGATCGTCACGCTGCTGCACCTGGATCTGGACGGCTTCACCGCGGTCAACGATGGCCTCGGACGCCAGGCCGGGGACCTCGCCTTGGACGTGGCCGCTCGCCGCCTGGCCGGCGTGGTTGCAGATAGATCGTCGATGGTGGCTCGGCTGAGCGCCGACGAGTTCGCCATCCTGATCGAACCTGGCGATGCGGCCCTCAACATCAGCGACCTGATCGAGACCATCAACACTGAGCTCGCCGAACCGTTCTACATCGATGACACCGGGGTCGCGCTCACTGCCACGGTCGGGGTCGTGCAACGCCGAGCCGACCAATGCTCCCCTCAAGAGCTGATGCGCGCCGCCAGCACCACGCTG
This sequence comes from Pseudonocardiales bacterium, assembly GCA_019241525.1. GTDB lineage: Bacteria > Actinomycetota > Actinomycetes > Mycobacteriales > Pseudonocardiaceae. The sequence continues at coordinate 37,340 of JAFAWY010000140.1, read as the reverse complement.
CGCCGGATCCGCGGGCGCAGCAAGCGGCAGTGGGTTTTGTTCGACGCCCAAGAGGATGCCGCGGATCGGGCGCAGCTTCGCCTCGCCGCCGCGATGCCGGGCGCCTTGGAGACCGGCCAGCTGGAGGTGACTTACCAGCCGGTGGTCACGCTGGCTGGTCAGCAGGTGATGGGTGTCGAGGCAGCATTGCTCTGGCAGCACCCAGACCTGGGCATGCTGACCAGCAGCCAGTGCATGCAAGCCGCAGAGCTGACCGGCGTGGTGCATGAAGTCGGTCAGTGGCTACTGCACACCGCCGCGCAGCAAGCCATGTGTTGGCGGCATCGCTTCGGTGCCGAGGTGCCTCCGATGGTGGTTAACCTCATGCCATCCCAGGCGCAGGACCCTGACCTGGTCGCCAAGATCAGAGCGGTGCTCACCGAGACCGGCCTACCGGCAGGGCGGCTGGAGATCCGGGCGCCGGTGTCCGCGATCCGCACCGTCATTGGTGATTTCGCCGACGGCGGCGGCGGGCAAGCCGAGGACAACCTCCGAGTGCTCACTGAGCTCGGCGTGCGTGCCGGGCTCTACGACTTCGCCGGGGGCATCGGCGAGCTGCGCTGTGTAGCGGAGCTGCCGGTATGCACAGTGCGCATCGCCGAGCCGATATCCGAGCAAGTGGCCGAGGATCCGTCACGGATCTTGTCCCAAGCCGCGCAGGCGCTGGTGCACACGGTTCGAGGTGCCGGTATCGACGTAGTCGCCTACCCGGTCAACAACGCCGACCAGGCGGCATGCTGGCCGTGGATCGGTGCGAACTGGGCAGTGGGAGCACTCTTTGGTGCACCCGGCCCGCCGCAGCACGTCGCTGCCCTGCTCAATCGTCAGCACCAGAAAGTTTGATCGACCCAGACTGAGACTCCACTGCCACTGACCTGCCGCCCGCCTAATTCCCGATATGATCACGTTGGCCGACATCTCGGCTAGCCGCCGGTAATGCGTCGGGTCCAGTAGTACACCATGAGCCACAGTTAATACTCACGCAGAGCAATCAAGGTGTCACTATAGTCTTTGGCGGGCCATCTCTACCGTGTCGAAGGTTCGCGAGCTTTTCTTACAAGGCGTTTCCACCTGTTGCCATAAAGTTGCGATTGACAGCAGCTTCAACGGAAGCTTAATATCCAGTCGAGTGGTGTGGCGTCGTCGAACCTAGATGCCTTTCTCCGGCCCCTCTCAGCCTGTCACGCGGTGCAACGTTGCAAGCACTCCCAACCAATTGAGTGAACAGCTACGCTTCAGACTGCTCCTAGATACCTGGACCGCTGGGCAAAGAACCTGCGTGGACAGATAAGTAAGCAAACGGGGCGATGCTAAGCGCACCGATGCGTCACCACCCCGAAGCCAACACCTGTCCACATCATTTCCTAACAAAAGAGGTGTCCCCGTATGCCCCCGGCCACCAGCCGAACTACCCCGGCAAGTCGACCTGGTCGTACACGGACATGGTGCCAGAAGGGCGCGAGCTGATGAAAATTGAGCGAATTCTGGCCGATGTCCGCGCCATGCTGATCGATATCATCGGCGCCGAGTATGCATTGAGTTTAGATATCGGGATGGACACCGCTTTTGAGGCCGATCTGGAGCTAGAAAGCATCGAATTTGTCAAGCTGGCCATGATGCTCGCCGAGCGTTACGGGAACCGCGTCGACTTCGTGGCTTTTCTCGCGGACAAAACTATCGACGAGATCATCGAGATGACAGTCGGTGATGTGGTCACCTACATCGCGAGCTGTCTGGCACTTGCGGGCACGGTCGATGGCTGAGGTCATAGCGCGCGGCGTCCGGTTCCACGTTCAACGATTGGTACCACGCCGACGACCGTCAAGACCGCAACAACCGGTCGTGTTCATCCACGGACTAGGAATGGACAATCTGTCCAGCTTTTACTACACATTGGCCAACCCGCTCGCCCAGGCGGGTGCCGACGTGGTCCTGTATGACCTTCGCGGGCACGGTTTCTCCGAGCGTCCGCAAACCGGCTACCGTGTCAGCGACTCGGTTGCCGATCTGGCTGCTTTGCTCACTGCTTTGGGTATCGATGGCCCGGTCCACCTTGTCGGCAACAGCTATGGGGGCACTGTCGCACTCAGCTTCGCCACCACATACCCCGATCAGGTAGCCAGTATGGTGCTGATCGAAGCCCACGTTCCCCTCCCCGGCTGGGGTCGGCAAATGGCCACCACCATCCGGAACATCCGCTCATACCGCACGGAAGAAGAATGGGATCAGTGGATGGCGGAAAGCCGCAAGAATGCGAACTTCGTCGCGGCCGGAACAGAAATGACCGAGCGCACAACATTCATCACAGATCTCGAGGCCACAGAACCCATCAAAGAACCAGACCTGCGTGGACTCACCCAGCCGGTACACGCGGTGTACGGGCAGCACTCGGATGTTATCCATCACGCACAATTACTTGACAGGCTTCTTCCGCACTACACGCTTACCGTGCTGCCAGATGTCGATCATTGGCTGATCACGAAAACGGCGGCAACGTTGCGGACCATTGTGCTGGACTGGTTCGCCGTAGAGCCCATCGCGACGCAGGCGGCCGCGTGGTAAGCCGGTTTTTGTTCGTCGTTCCCCCCTTTGCCGGCCATGTCCTGCCGACCGTAGCGGTGGCGCAACAGCTACGCGATCGCGGGCACTCAGTTGCCTGGGCCGGACACCCCGCCGTCCTTGCTCCGCTGCTGCCCTCCAGGGCCCGCGTCATCCCCGTCCCTGCGCAGTTCGGCGACCAGACGCTGGCCGAGGTGCGCAACCGCGGGCTGGGTCTGCGCGGCGCAGCCGCCTTCCGCTTTCTCTGGGCAGAGCTGCTGATACCGTTGGCCGTCTCCATGGTCCCCGGTGTCGCCGCCGCCGTCGACGACTTCCAGCCCGACGTACTCATCGTCGACCAACAAGCGCCCGCCGGAGCCCTGGTCGCCCGCCAGCGCGTCCTGCCCTGGGCCACCTCGGCGACCACTCCTGCCGAACTGACCAATCAGTTCACGACGATGCCGAAACTCGGTACCTGGGCTCGCCAATGCCTCATCGACTTCCAATACCACTTCGCCGAAACCGACCCCATTGACCTACGATTCTCCGACCACCTCGTGCTGGCCTTCACCACCACCGCCTTACTGGGACCCGCCGACGAATTTCCTCACCATTACAAATTTGTTGGACCGTCCATCGGCACCCGACCCGGTGTACCCGACTTTCCTTGGAGCTGGTTAGACCCGGACCGCCAGCACGTTCTGGTCAGCCTGGGCACCCTTAACCAAGACGCAGGACGGCGGTTTTTCGCCACCGCAGCGGCAGCGCTGGCACCACTGGCCGGCCGCCTCCAGGCAATTATGATCGCCCCGCCTCACCTCCTCGGCCCGCTTCCCCGGCACATCCTCGCCCGAGAATCCATCCCGCAACTCGACCTGTTGCGTCACTTACACGCCGTCATCTGCCACGCCGGACACAACACCGTCTGCGAAGCTCTCGCCCACGGCCTGCCTCTCGTCGTCGCCCCCATCCGCGACGACCAGCCAGTGATCGCCCATCAAGTTACGCAGGCTGGAGCCGGCATCCGGGTGCACTTCGGCCGGATCAGTGCCGGCGAACTGCACAGCGCGATCACAGCCGTACTTGATGATCCGTCCTACCGGGTCGCAGCCCAACGCATCCAAACCTCGTTCATTGCTGGCGGCGGCGCTACCAGCGCCGCTGATCACCTGGAGAAACTGTTATGAGCAATCCTTACGAGGCGCGCCGGCCCTATTATCGGGCAGAGCTGGCTAAAGGAGTCGAAAGGTTCCTCGAACCGCGACGGGACACCTGCCCTTGGTGCGGTTCCAGTGAGCTGTCGATAAGGCTGCAAACCACCGATCTCATCCAGCGCAAACCGGGCAGGTTCACCCTAGAGCAGTGCGGGGTGTGCCAGCACATCTTTCAGAATCCTCGGCTCACTCCGGCGGGACTGGACTTCTACTACCGGGATTTTTATGAAGGCCTTGGCCAAAATTTGGTCGAACAGGCCTTTGACGCGAGCGACCGCGCATATCAGGGGCGGGTCGATATGGTGAAGCGGTTCACCACTCCGAGCGCATGGCTAGATGTTGGCACCGGCTACGGCCACTTCTGCCGGTTCGCCCGCCGAGCCTGGCCAGGTGCCCGCTTCGATGGTCTGGACCTCGGTTTCAGCGTCGAGGAGGCCCAGCGCCGGGGCTGGATCGACCGTAGCTACCGCGGAGAGTTCGTCACGTTCACCGACGAATTGGCCAACCGTTATGACGTGGTCAGCATGCACCATTACCTGGAACACACCAGAGAGCCCTTCGACGAGCTGGATGCGGCAGCAAAGATCCTGCCCAGCGGCGGCCACCTGCTTATCGAACTACCTGACCCACAATCGTTGTTCGGTCATCTATTCGGCCGCTGGTGGCTACCCTGGTTTCAGCCTCAACACCTGCACATGATACCGATCGGTAACCTCACACAAGCCCTCACCGATCGCGGGTTTTCGACAGTGGCCATCGAACGCGGCGCAGCCCACCAAGGCGCTGAGCTATTCTTCGCCTTGGCTCTGGCACTTATCGCCATCGCCCCCAATCCGCAGTTGCCCTGGCTAACCGACCCGCCAACACGCGTCAAGCAGCTACGCCGCACGCTGGTGTGGGCTGCGGGTCGGCCGCTGCTGGCGATCGCGTACCTACTCGACACCCTGCTAAGCCACATCGTGCGCCGTACCCACGGAGGAAATACGTACCGCCTACTGGCTTGCAAGAATGGCTGATCTGGGAAACACCGCACAGGTATTTGGGCAACCGGCCGGAAACCACCCGCCATGGTAGAAAGGAAAACACCCCCAGAGGCACACCCACCTGTTCCTTCGCTGGCGCGATGGCCGGTGCTGGCAATCGCCGGGACAGTTGTGGTGGTGTTGCTGATGACTAGTGGGCGCGTCGGCTATTTCGATGACGAGCTGTACTTTCTCGCCGCCGGGCGCCATTTAGCTTGGGGATACGCTGATCAAGGCCCGCTGGTGCCCTTACTGGCCCGTGCCATGGACAGCCTCATTCCCGGCTCACTCGTCGCCGAACGGCTGCCCGTCACGATACTGACCGCCGCGGGAGTGCTGCTGACCGCACTGATCGCCCGAGAACTCGGTGGCCAACGCCGAGCGCAAGTCCTGGCTGCGGCCGTGTTTGCAATGGGAATGTTGGCTGGCGGCCACGTTCTCACTACCGCCGCAATCGATTCGGTCATCTGGACGGCAGCTACCTGGCTGCTGGTGCGCTGGATACGGACCCGCCACGACGGCTTGCTGCTGGGTCTGGGCGGTCTCACGGCCGCCGCCCTGCAGAACAAGTGGCTGATAGCCGGCTTCTGGCTCGTATTAGGTCTTAGTGCCGTCGTTGTAGGTCCGTGGGACCTGCTGCGCCGCCCAGCACTGTGGCTTGCAGCGGCAATCGCCCTGATCGCCGCACTGCCTACCTTGTTTTGGCAGTCCCAGCACGGTTGGCCGCAGCTGGCAATGACGAAGGTTATCGCCCACGATGACCTTTTCGGGGGTCGGCTGACATTCCTGCCGTTAGTGCTGATAAGTAGCGGAATCGTGCTGGGTATGGTACTGGCCTGTTACGGCCTGTGGCGGTTGCTGTGCTCCCCGCAGTTGCGTCCCTACTGCCTTCTCGGTTGGACCGTACTAGGGCTGGTGGCGCTGTTTTTCATCACGAACGGTCGCTCCTATTACGTGGCAGGGCTATACGCCCTGTGTTGGGCTGCGGGTGCAGTAGAACTGCAACGGCGACAATTGGTGGGCTGGTGGCGATGGATATTGAGTTGGCCGGTCTATGCGCTCTCGGCGATCATCGCGCTCACATCACTGCCCGTGTTACCGGTTTCCTGGCCCAGCATGGCGAAGTCGGTATCACTGGCCAGCCTCGGCTGGCCCGAGGAGGTAGACACAGTCGCCGACGCCTACCAAGCTCTACCACCCGACCGGCGGCACACCACCGTGGTCATAGCCAATTGGTACTGGGACGCGGCAGCCATCGACCGGTTCGGGCCAGCACGCGGACTGCCGCGCGCCTACAGCGCCCACCGCGGCTACTGGTACTTCGGGTCACCCCCGGACGACACCGACACTGTCCTGTTCGTCGGCTCCAACCCGTCCTATCTACACCAGTTCTTCACCGAAGTAAGCGAGTCCACCATCATCACCTCTGGCCCTGCCATGAACCTGTTCGAACATCGCGTACCGGTTTGGCTTTGCTCTGGCCGGCATGAACCATGGTCACAGCTGTGGCCACGGCTTCGTCATCTGTGACTCCGCCCGGCGGAAGATTCTCTTCAGCGTGACTTCGCCGGGCCGCCCAAGCTCTGCGTCTGCACATCTCCACCGACTTCACTGCGGCGGTGCCAGCACAGCGCAGCCCTAGCGATGAGGGTAGCGACATTCGCGACGGACCTGCTCACGATGGCGCACACCCGCAGCTAAGCTGCCGCGTGCTCGATCGAGAGCTAGACGGAGCCCTGGTAACTCAATCGATCGTGCCAGTATGCTATCTATGTCCGCTATGCCGGTTTACCTGGTATGGTACCTGGCATCCCTGGCAATGGCGAAGTATGGCCGCGAAGAGCCCTCTCCCGGCCGGTCAAATACTTAGCGCGACACTGTAACTGCGGGCAGATCCTGATGTTTACCTCGCAGCAACCCGCAAGCTACGCTATTTTGACTCCGACCTTACGCTTTCGCTTTAACTTCAATTTTACAGCCGCCCGGTCTTCCATTAAAATCTATACAATCGGCTTCTGGCCGCTTCCATAGAGTCTAGCATGCATGCTTTTTAGGCACGCTAAGTTTCCGATCCTCCCCAGAGAGTCTGGTTAGTATAGTCTCAGGTACGCTAAGTCCCTGATCGATGCCATACAGTTTGGTTGACATCGACTTTGACGGGCGCTTATCATCGAATCGCGGTAAGCAATCACCAGCAGGAATTGTCGAGTAGGCATGGCGTCGCCGACTTGCGATGCCCCGATTCCGGCCCTCGCTCCCTGCCATGGATTGCAGCGTCACGCGCGAATTATCCGACAAACAACAACATAACAGGTCGTTCGCCCGCGTTGACCCGAGGAAACTTAGTCGCAAGTGGTGCGGGAAGTTGGGCCCGCCGTACAGCTCCGACAAGTTTGAGGGGGAACACCAGCGATCCGAAAGGAGGGAAAGTGGGCATAATTGGCAGTCTGCTCAGCAGTGTCGGTAGTGGCATCACCGACGTACTGAGTAGCGTTTTCAGTTTACTTGGCAGCCTCTAACGGCTCCGATAAATGACTGGCAACGACCTCTTTCGCATACCATTGAAGAATGGTGTCGGAGTCATTCTTCATGGCAGAGAGGTCGTTGCCCCATCAATGAGCAGCTTGATCCTGCACCGCTGAGCGTGATCCGCTCAAACCTTGAGACAGAGCAAGAGACTTCTCCGCCTGTCGAGGAAACCCGCTTGACCCCGTATACCATCAGGGCAATAAGGAGATCATTGCTTTGCGTTACCGGACGTCTCCAGATTCGATGGTGACCCGGTTAAGCGGTCTGGACGCGGGGTTCCTCAACCTGGAGACGTCCGAACAGCCGATGCAAAATATTGTCCTCGGACTGCTCAGGGTCCGCGAAGGCCGCCGACCCCTCGCCCTGGACGACTTGCATCGACACCTTTCCACGCACATCGACCAGCTCCCCGCGTTCCGGTGGCGGGTTATTCCGGTCCCCCTTGGCCTAGCTCATCCCGTTTTCGTCGAAGATGCCAATTTCAATCTGGCAGATCACCTCGGCTATGCGGTGCTTCCTGAGCCCGGAGGGCCGGAGCAACTCGACAGCGCCTGTGCTCGGTTGGCCTCCCAGCCTCTGGACCGGCGCCGGCCACTGTGGCGAATAACGTTGATCGACGGCCTTGCCGACGGACGGCAGGGCCTCATTCTGGAGTTGCATCACGCTCTGATGGATGGGGCCGCCATTGTTACTACCTTGGCGCGGCTCTTTTCGCAGGAAGAACCGAAAACCGCACCGCTACCGTGGAAGCCGAGCCGGATACCAGGACGTGTGCGACTGGTCGCCGGCGCGCTCGCGCACGACGCTCGGGCACTTACCCGGCTACCCGAACTAATCCGCCGCACCAGGCATGCGACGGTGGCGCTGCGCCAGCGGCGGGCAGTAACGGGCGTGAAGGTGCCCCGGGCCGGCATCGATACACCCGCATCGGCCATCAACCGAGGCTTCACCTGTGACCGCCACTATGCCCGCGCGTCTCTGCCGTTGAACGACGTGCTCGCCGTGACCCGGGTGGCGAAGGTCACGGTCAACGATGTCGCATTAGCCGTCGTTGGCGGAGCGCTCCGTGGCTACCTGCAACAGCGAGGGGCACTTCCAGGCCAGCCACTGGTAGCGAATGTCCCCGTGGGAATCAAGGAATCGGGAACAATGCCACGGACTCAGGCCAACCGTTTTTCCCGCCTGACCACATCGCTGGCAACCAACGTTGCCGATGCTTGGGACCGCCTTCAGACCGTCAGCGCAGTTACCGCGGAGGCGAAAGCGCGCCTTGATCTCGCGGGACGCGAACTGCTGGCGGACTGGCTTGAGTACCTCCCGCCGATTATCGCGGTACCCACGGTCCGGCGCAGTGAGTCAGCCAGGCGTAGACCCGGCAAGCGACGGTTCAGTCTTGACTCCAATGTTGTAGTTTCCAACCTCCGAGGTCCTTCGGTTCCATGGCAGCTCGGCTCGACTGTTGTGGAAGAAATGTATCTAGCTGGGCCACCCAATAGCGGGGTCGGCGTGAACTTCGCCCTGTGCGATTACGCGGGCCGTCTGCGGTTCGGCATCCTGGCATTTGCTGATTCCGTGGAACGACCCACAGAGCTAGCCATGCACCTATCTCGTTCCTTTCAAGACCTGGTCGCAGCTGTCGAATACCACAAGGTTGCCACAGCTTGAACCAGTCACCACGGTGTGACGCCAACAACCGCAAATGGCTCGTGCCGCGCGTCGGCCCATCACTGGCGGGTGCCAGCCTGTCAAGTAGCGGATTTCCGCACTACCCAAGCCGCCACGTGGCTGCCATCTCCGACCACTGTCGTCAGCACGTCGAAATCTTGGCCGGCGCAGCGCACCCGAAGTTGATTGCCTAGCCGCGCGTCGACGACAGTGATCTCAGTCGGCTTGCCCTGAAGGCCGGTGCCCACGGCCTTGGCCGCGGCTTCCTTAGCCGACCAAAAACGGGTAAGCCAACTTCCCCGGTCATCTGCCTGTGCAAGTCGATCCAGAAGATCACGTTCTTGCACCGTCAACACGGCTGCCTCGAAGGAGGGATCGCGCTCTTCGACCTTTTCGATATCGATGCCGACATGATCCCCACACGCCGGTGGAATCACCATCGCCGCACCATATCCGGCAGTGTGCGACACCGACACGGCAAGCGGCTGGGGGAATGGGCCGCGTGCAAACGGGCGGCCGAACGAGCTCGTGATGATGGTGATCTCCGCGGGAAACAGCGGCCCCATTCCCTGGTGCCAAAGCAGCTGGCGCACGGCGTCCTTTGCTGCCATCCTGCCGAGAAGCCACTGCGAACGCGCTCGAGGATTACGCTTGTCGTACTCAGCCCGCTCAGCTGCTGTGAGATACAGGCGCATCAGTAATTCCCGAGTCGACGGATCCCACGTCTCCTTGACCAGCAACCACCCGCCCGGCTGCTCCTCCCCAAGACAGTTAACCTCGGGAAACTGCCACGCTGGGCCGATCCGCTCATCGCTGGAGAACCGGTAATCCGTCCAGTCGTCGATCCGAGCCCACACCCGGCCGTCCTCAGTGACCAGTTCCAGGTCCGCCCGGATGGCGCGCTCGGTCATGGAACGAGTCCAGAATGTGCATGCCAACCGAGCACCTGGCGGTGGATGAGGGCCATGGATGGTGATCCGTCCTATGCTGCTAGGGAACGCAATCACGTTGCAGTCGGCGTTTCGCTGCAACCAGTAACCCGTGATCTGGCCCGCGTTGTCCAGCAACGCTCCCGGAGCCGGCAGCGTGGTGATCGTGGCCCGCATGCCGTTGCGCGCCATGGGACCGAGGGCGGCAATGCCTTGGTACTGAGGGCCGTGGAACATCCAGCGATCGGTGTAGAACCGGTCCGCTGGCACATCCGAGGCATGCGCCCCAACCAGCGGCTCATCGGAGGGTGAAGGGGCGGTCGGATACCCGTCTCCCAGGACAACGGTTCCGTAGGCATACCTGTCGAGCGTGACCTGCACGCGATCCACCCCGTCATGAACAGAGGTGATGGTGATCTCGACCGGAGGACTGGCAGCCAGCCACTGCAGCGCCCGGACCGACTCGATGGCGACCACGGTGCGCCCAGGAACCAGGCAGCGAGCCTCAGCCATCATGATGTCGAGCATGGTGGTCATAGGAACGACCGGGAACCGGTCAGACAGATCGCTCCACCCCGCCCGCTGTGGGATAAGGCAGTGGTCCACCAGGTAGGGCATGGCTGCGAGGGACACAGGCTGCCGAGTGACATGTTTGGTGGCAGACATGGCGGCGGGCGGCCCTGCAGGTCGTTGCAGCCCGCAGAGCAGCTTCGACTCGGTGCTGTCCCGGAGGCACGAGCCAGCGGCCTGCCACGCATCGAGAACGTCACCAGCGCTCACCGATACCTCACGGAGCACAGATTCAAGTTCCGTCAGCAGTGGATGGCCGGCCTTCGCAAGTATCCCGGCGGGTTCGGGTGCAGCCGTGGGCGCCGGCTGCAGTGGTCTTGTTCTCTCCGGAAGGCGCAGCGTCGGTGCACCCAGGCCAAGGCGTACGCCCTCGTGCGAAACAGCCCCCGGCGAGTTCGCTGCGGTATCGCCGGCCGGGACTTGGCGTACCGGAGGATGCAGGCGGTCGAAATCGGGTTGGGCACCCTCCGTCCACAGCGCCGCAGCAACGCGAACCAACTGTTCCATGCCCGAACAGTTCGCCACCTGCGCGCTGATGGCCAGGTGCTCACGCTCGCTCAATGTGTCGCCGATGAATCCGACGGTGCTTCCCAGGCCCAATTGGACAAAGACCCGCACACCGGACTCATACATCCGTTCCACCAGCGGGTAGAAGCGGACTGGTTCGAGCAAATGACGCACGATCAGCTGGCGCAACTCCGCAAGATTGGGTGGGTACTCGCTCACCGTGGTGGCCGACCAGATTGGGAGCCTCGGCAGCTGCAGATTCGCGGTATTGACTATTGCCGTCATCGGAGCGAGATAAGGCTGGAGCAAAGGGGTATGGAATCCGGACCGGAAGGGCAAGACCTGACCCATCACTTGTTGTCCGGCTAGCCCCCTCAGGAGCCTATCGACCACCCGTTCGTGACCACACACGATGGACTGGTGAGGACAGTTATCGTGCGATAGCGCTACCATAGCCCGTTCTGACGCAGGTAGATCATTGATGGCAGCTGATGCCTGTTTCGCACCGCAACCCACGGCTGCGAAGATTACATCGGGAAGGGTGTAGTCCTGACTCGCCAAATCAATCAGGAACACCTCGAAGTCCTCCGGCAGAGTGATCTCCGCGTGGGCCATTGCCGTCCATTCCCCGATGCTGTGGCCTGCCAGCACATCGGGCCGGATACCGAGTTCAGCGAGGGCATCTCGGAGCAACAAGCCCAACCGCACTACCCCGACCGCCTGTTCCTCGAGGGGTCCGTCCGCGGGTCGGGCGGGACAGGGCAGTCCAAAATGCTCGGCGATATCTTCCATCGAGGGGTCAAAGGCAGCCTCAATACCCGGGAAGACAAAAGCGAGTCGATACGACGGATCCGCAAGCAACGGTGCTGTGGTGAACCAAAGGTCGTTGCGTCCGCGCCACGGATTACCTCGGAGTACCACCTTGCGGGCCAGCTCAAGACGGCGTGGGGTGGGCTCTAGGAGGGCAAGGCGGCACGGACCCACCAAATGTCGGGGCATCCTGGAGTTCAGCAGCTCATCGGGTGCCTCAAGCAACTCAGCTAGTGCCGCCGGGCTGTCGGCGGCCAGTCGGAGAAGCGACCCGGTGGCCAATGAAGTAGCTACGTGCCGCGGATAGGGCACAGGCAACGCCCAACTCGCTGACTCCATCGGCGCCTGCTCGACGACGACATGCGCGTTGATACCGCCAAACCCGAACGCATTGACGCCGGCCCGGCGCGGGCCATCACCCTCCCAGGGCTCGGTGCGATCGATCAAGTGCAACCGCCCAGCGCGCAGAGCCGGGTGAGGCTCCTCGGCATGCAGGGTCGGGGGAAGCACAGCGTGGTGCACGGCGAAGGCCGCCTTGATCAGTCCGGCCACGCCGGCCGCGGGCATGGCGTGGCCGATCATCGATTTCACCGAGCCCAGGCCGATCAATCCCGCCGCTGGATCCTCTCCGAACACCTCCCGCAATGTGGCCAGCTCAGCTGCATCACCGGCGGGAGTAGCGGTGCCGTGAGCTTCGATCAGGCCGACCGCTCCCCGAGCTTGTGGATCCTGGCCGGCCACCTGCCAGGCCTGGCGTATCGCCAGAACTTGGCCTCTTGACTGCGGCGCCATCAACGTCGTCGCACTGCCGTCGCCGGCCACGCCGCTCCCGCGGATCACCGCGTAGATGCGGTCGCCGTGTCGCAGCGCGTCGTCGAGACGTTTCAGCACTACTACGCCAGTGCCTTCACCGATCAGCACACCGTCGGCATGCCGGCTGAACGGGCGGATGCACTCGGTGGGGCTCAACGCACGCAACTGCGCAAAGACGCTCCAGAGCGTGATGTCGTGGCTGTGGTGCACCCCTCCGGCCAGCACCAGATCGCACCGACCGCTGGACAGATCGCGAACCGCTAAATCCACCGCGATCAGCGACGATGCGCAGGCTGCATCGATGGTATACGCGGGACCGCGCAGATCCAGACGGTTGGCGATCCGGGACGCGGCCAGGTTGGGTACCAGGCCGATCGCGGCCTCTGGCTGTTCGGGGCCAAGCTGATCGGTGAAGGCTGTGCGGATCTCGTCCAGCCTTGCCGGCGCGACTTCGGGAAGCAATTGCTGGAGGACCGCGACCAGTTGGCGGGCTGTGCGCACTCGCTGTTCTAGCCGGACCACCCCAGCGCCCAGGTAGCCGCCGCGTCCGAGCACCACCCCGACCCGATGCCGGTCAGGCAGGCGCGCTGTGCCTCCGGCGTCCTCGATCGCGTCGGCCGCGATCTGCAGTGCCATCAGCTGGTCCGGTTCGGTGTGAGGCACCGCCGCCGGCATCATCCCGAACCGCAGCGGGTCGAACACCGCCAGGTCGTCGACGAAGCCGCCTTTCCAGGCGTAGATCCGGTCGGATGCGGGCAACCGCCAGCCCGATGGATCGTGGTATGCCGCATCCAGGCGTCCTTCAGGAACGGTCGAGATGGAGTTCACGCCGGCCGTGATGTTGCGCCAGTAGGCCGCAGCGTTGGCTGCGCCGGGGAAGGTCGCAGCCATCCCCACGATGGCCACCGCAACCGGTTCAGCCATTCTGATCGATCTCGAAGGCTGCAGGGTCAGCGCGCATGTACACCACCTGGGGATCAGCGCCGCTGGCCAGCTCGGCGAGGAAGCAGTCCACACCGCTGGCGGCGTCGATCAACTCGATGCCATACCGCTCGTAGTTGCGTGCCAGCTCGGCGGAGACCATCCCGGCACCGTCACCGGGTGCTGCCCACGGCCCCCAGTCGATCGATACCACCCGGCCGCGGGCCTGGTTGGTCCAGATGCGGGCCAGTGCGTCGAGCGCGTCGTTGGCGGCGGCGTAGTCGGCTTGCCCGCGGTTGCCGAACACCCCCGAAACGCTGCCGAACAGCACCAGGAAACGAAGGTCGTCCCGGGCCGCACTGGCTAATGCTCGCGCACCGTCGACTTTGGTCGCCCACACGCCGGCGAACTCCTCGGGCGTCTTGTCGGCCAGCCGCCGGTCGGCCAATATCCCGGCACCGTGCACGATCCCGTCCAGCCGCCCGTGCCGGCGATATACGCCGCTGACCAGGGCGCAGACTGCCGCCGGGTCACGCATGTCGACCGCCGAGTAGCGCACCGACGCCACCACCCCGGTCAGCTCAGCCAGCGTGGCCCGGATCTCGCGCTGCGCCAGGATCCGGCCGGCTTCCAGTTCGATCTCGCCCGGTGTGCGATCACGGTCCTGCGCCAGTACCCGCCGCAGCGCGATCCGATCGGTCGCCGCCGCGGTCACCGGATCCTCGTCGCCGACCGGCAGGGGGGTGCGGCCGACCAGTTCGAGGTGACCGCCACTGGCCCGGGCCAGGCCGATCGCGATCTGGGCTGTAATGCCGCGGGCGCCGCCGGTAAGTAGCACCACGGACTCCGGCCCCAGCCCGAGGTCGGCAGATCCGCTCGGGCCCAGCGGCACCGGGGTGAGCGCCAACGTGACCCGCTTTCCGGCCACGCAGCCCACCACGACGGGCCCTTCTGAGCTGAGCAGCTCAGCGAGTAGGTATGCGGCGATACGGGATGGTTCCTCCTTGGGGTCCACGTCGACAGCGCGGACCAAGCGGTCCGGGAACTCGCCGGCAATCGTGCGGGCCAGACCGTGCAATCCGATCCCGGCCACTCCGTTGGCATTGTCGCCCCGCCCTAACTTGCCACCCGAGCCGGTGACCAGCAGCAACTGGCCAACCCCGCCGAGGATGGCGGCCCGGATCGGGCCGAACCCCTCGGGCAGCACCGGTGCCCGCCCCGGATCGAGCGCGGCGAGGTAGATGAGAGCGTCAGTAGCCGGTACGTCCTGAACTTGATCCGGGCTCACCAGCCGCACCTGCGCCCGGTGCCGCTCCAGCGCCTCGGACAGTTCCAACCCGATGCCTGCGCCGTCCCCGACGATGGTGACCCGGCGCCCGGTAAGCGACATACCAACCGAGGCCGACAGCGGGGACAACGTGGTGACGTCGACCAGATAGCGGCGCACTCGCGGGGGTGGTGTCGTCTGCTCGGGGGTGCTGGTCTGGCGGATGATCCAGTCGGCGATGCGGTGAAGGGTACGTAGCTGAGTCAGCTCCTCCATCACCGATTCATTCAGCGCGGTGCCGCCACGCACCAAGCCGAGCCGGTCGGTGAGGGCACCGATTATCTCGGTCCGTTTGATCGAGTCGATGCTCAGGTCGGCTTCCAGATCGAGGTCGGCTTCGAGCATGTCCACCGGGTAGCCGGTTCGTTCGCTGACGAGCGACCGCACCGTGGCCAGCACCACCTCGGGCGTCAGAGCACCCTGGTCGATCTCCTCGCCAGAACCCTCGGCCATCTGGTCAGCGGCAGCAGGCTGCATCGGGGTTGGCCGCATTTCGGCAGGGGCCGAAGCAACGACCGGCACCTCGGCAGGTAAGGGCGCTGAGCCACCGAGATAACCGAGCATCACCTCGCGCTGGACGGCGATCAATTCCCGAGTGGTACGCAGGAACTCCAGCACGGCGGTATCCGACCGGCTTTCGATTTTCGGCTCGATGACTTCCTGTGCCGCCAGCCGTTGCGCCGGACGCAACCCGCCCGGCACATACTGCCCGTCGACCGTCTTGACCAGATGGCCGTTAACCACCCAGTTGGGGCGAAGGGGCATCGCTGACGCCGACACGGTGCGGGCGTCCCTACCACGGAACAGGCCGGATGGATCGACCGGAACTCCGGCGACAGCCAGCTGGGCGAGGGCCAGCAGCAGTCGCCGCATCCCGGACTCGCCGGGCACGTCGGTGGCTACCGCGATATGCGGCCGGTCTTGCAAGATTGCGCCGACCAGCTGGGTGAGCACCCGACCTGGGCCCGCCTCGACGAAGACTCGCACCCCGGCGGCGTACATCGCGTCAACCTGCTCGACCCACCGGACTGGCTGCGCGACGTGGGCGGTCAGCATCTTCTGGATGGCTGCGGGATCGGTCGAGTACGGCGCGGCCGTGGTGTTCGACCACACCGGCAGCCGGGGTGCACCGAAGGTGCGGCGGCCCAGCTCGGCGGCGAAGGTCCGCGAGGAATCAGCCACCACCGGGCTGTGGAATGCGCACGCCACCGGGACGCGCCGGCCGGTCAGCCCCGCCTCGGCCAAGCGATCCAGCGCGGCCTGCACTGCAAGAGTGGGTCCAGCGATCACCGTCTGGATAGGGGCATTGTGGTTGGCCACCACCACAGGCCTGTCTCCGAGGACAGCTCGGACCTGCTCTGGTGTTGCGCCAACCGCGGCCATGGCACCGGGGTCGGCACCTGCGGCCGTGAGGATGGCTCGGCCCCGGGCCTCGCTGAGTTCCAGCAACTGTTCGGGCCCAAGCGCGCCAGCCGCCGCCAGCGCTACCAACTCGCCGTAGCTGTGCCCACCCAGATGGGCGGGGTGCACGCCAAGCGACGTCAGCAGCTCGTACATGGCCAGCCCGCAGACACCTAACGCCGGTTGGGCGACTCTGGTGTCGGTCAGCGCCGCTTTTTGCCGCGCCGACTCCTCCTTGCTGAACGCGGCCGGCGGAAACATCGCGCCGGCCCACCGGTTACCCAGCTCCAAGAAGCGGCGCAGCCGCGGAAACGCGATGAACAGCTCGGCTAGCATGCCGGGGCGTTGGCTGCCCTGCCCGGGGAACAGGAACGCAACCTGACTCGCCTGCACCCCATCGTCGGGGGCGATGAACACGCCAGGTGTCTGTCCATCACCGGTCTCGGCAGCCGATCTGACCCGATTGATCTTGGATGCGAGGTCGTCCAGGCTGTCGGCCACCACAGCAGCCCAAACCCGACCCCGACGCCAGCCGCACACGGTGTGGGCAAGATCCCGTAGTCTCCACGGTCGGCCAGCGGCGTCATTAGCCGCGAGCAACTCGGCCAGCCGGTCCAGCTCCGCGGCCGCCGCTGCCCGGTCGACGCCGGTGAACAGGAACAGCTCGGCTGGCCACCCGTCCAACCCGTGTCTCGGTTCGGGCGCTGCGTCGTAGGAGGTGAGCACAGCGTGAAAATTCGTCCCGCCGAACCCGAATGCGCTCACTGCGGCGACTCGACGCGCTGAGGACACCCAAGGACGCGCGGCGACATCGAAGGAGAACGGGCTGCTGGTGCGGTCCCAGTGCGGGTTGGGATCATGCAGCTGGCCGGTCGGTGGGCGGATCCCGGCGTGCACGGCACGCGCCGCCTTGATCAGCCCAGCGATCCCTGCGGTGCATTTGGTGTGCCCGATTTGCGATTTCACCGAACCCAGGGTGCAGCTGCCGGTCGTTGCGCCAGCTTCGGTGAACAACTCGGTCAGCACCCCCAGCTCGGTGCGGTCGCCAACTACGGTGCCGGTGCCATGGGCCTCCACCAGCCCCACCTCGGCGGGTGAGATCCCGGCCATCCGGTAGGCCCGCTGCAACGCCCGGCGTTGCCCTTCGGGCCGGGGAGCGGTGAGTCCCAGCGATCGCCCATCGCTGGCCGAGCCCACACCCTTGATGACCGCATAGATCCGGTCACCATCACGTTCGGCATCAGCAAGCCGCTTGAGCACAACACAGGCGACGCCCTCGCCCAGCGCGATGCCATCGGCCGAGGCATCGAACGGGCGGCACCGACCGGTTGGCGACAGCGCCTGTGCCGATGCGAAAACAAGGTAGTCATGGATGCTGTTGTGCACATCAGCTCCACCGGCCAGCACCATGTTGGCGGTCCCCGACCGCAGCTCCTTGCATGCCAGGTCGATAGCGGCCAATGCCGAGGCGCAGGCTGCGTCCACTGTGTAGTTGGCGCCACCGAGATTCAGCCGGTTGGCGATCCGCCCCGCGATCACATTCGCCAGTACCCCGGGAAAGGAGTCCTCGGTCAGCTTCGGTAGTTGATCGTCTAGCCCGCGCGGTAAGGTTCCGTGGTACGCCGGGTACAGCGAGCGAAATCCGTACGCGCTGGCCAAGTCGGCACCCGCCTCTGCACCGAAGATCACTGCCGTGTGCTCCCGGTCGAAGTCCCGTTGCGCATACCCGGCGTCTCGCAGTGCTCGTGCCGCGACCTCCAACGCCAGCAGCTGGACCGGATCGATGCTGGCCAACGCCGCAGGGGGGATGCCGTAGGCCAGTGCGTCGAAGGGAATATCGGGCAGGAAGCCACCCCAATTGGCGATCTCGCCGTACACCTTGGGGTCCCATCGGTCGGTGGGCACCTCGGTAACGGCATCCACACCAGCCAGCACGTTGGCCCAGTAGCTGGTGACATCCTCGGCGCCGGGGAACACACCAGCCATGCCGATGATCGCTACGTCCAGTGGCTGGGCCTCGGTAGGATCGGCACGCTGGTCGCTGCCGGTCGGTTCGATGCCCAGCTCGGCAACCCGTGCGGCAAGGAAGTCGGCTGCGCCCGTCGTGACATCGGCGTGCAGCGCCTCGATCGTCGTGGTTTCCGAGCGCAGGGTCGCTACCTCACCGAGCATGACCATGCCCTGCTGGCGCTGGCCTTCCTCGTCGACGGCGACCAGCGCGGCACCGTCGCGACGGAGCCCTTTGCTGGCAATGCGCAGCCGACCAAGGTTGAGCTGCTCCAGCCGGCTCCACATCTGTTCGCGGGGGACTCCCGCGGCCACCAATTGCGCGCGGGTGTCAGCGAAAGTACGCGGGTAGGGTGTATCCGCGCAGCGGGTGGCGTGTCCTGGCGAGGTCTCCAGCAAGATGGTGCGCTCACAGTTGAGCGCGGTCTGCTGGAATCCGGGCGTGATGGCTCCGGCTGTGACCGCTTGGTCGGTGAACAGATAGGCAGTGCCCATCAACATCCCGATCCGGGCGCCGCGTTGCACTAACGGAGCGGCCAACGTGGTGACCATGGCTGCCGAGCGCCGGTCGTGGATGCCCCCGGCGAACAGTACCTGCAGCGTATCGGCACAACCGTGCGCGTCGTCGTAGTCAAGCAGTCGCTGCAGTTGGAGTTCCCACAGCGGGAAGCTGGCTCGCGGTCCGACGTGCCCGCCACATTCCCGACCTTCGAACACCAACCGGCGGGCCCCCTCGGCCAGGAACTGGTCCAACAGGCCCGGAGAGGGAACATGCAAAAACGTCTTAATCCCGAGGGCCTCCAACGGCGCCGCTTGCGTGGGCCGGCCCCCCGCGATCAACGCATACGGGGGACGCACCTGACGCACCACCGCCAGCTGCTCGGCGCGCAGCTCAGGTGGCACGAACCCGAGCAGGCCTACCCCCCACGGCTGCCCAGCCAGCAGCGCCGCGGTCTGTTCCAGTAGCTCTCGCGTCTGCTCCCCGCTGCTGAGAGACAACGCGAGAAACGGCAATCCACCCCCGCTTGCCACCGCAGCAGCGAACCCAGCCTGGTCACTGACTCGGGTCATCGGTCCCTGTACCACGAGCGGTCCTACACCGTCAGCCGCTTGCGACCTGGCACTGTGCAACTGGCTAGTGACCGCGGCGCGGACTGCGGCCACCACTCCTGCTGCGGTCACGTAGCGCTGTGCCAAAGGAGCGGCCAGCGCGCCGTCCTGGCCGATCGGCAGTGCGCTCAGATCCCGGGTACCGAGCCGGGTCGCGAGCGTATCGGGATCCGCAACGGGCAGGTCCGGGCGTGAGTAGAGGCGGTAATCACCGATGACCGCCGTCTCGCTGCCATCCATCACCCGGATCGCTGCCGCCACCTCAGCGGGCAGATCAGCCTCGGCTACGAGCGCCAGCTGGGCGTCTAGCACGATCCCGGTCGCACCGCCGGCGATGGCTGCGGCTGCGGTGCGCGGTCCGATTCCCCCGGCTGCCCAGAGGGGAACAGTGATGTGCGGATCGGCCAGGAGCTGTTGCAACAGGATGAATGTTGTGGTGGTACCGATGCGACCACCGGCCTCGGCGCCTTTGGCTATGACGCCCTGCGCTCCGTCGCGGACCGCCAAGCGCGCTTGCGCTATCGAGCTGACCTCGACCAACGTGCGCCGGCCTGGCGTCATCGGCCATCGCGCACCTAGGCCGTGCACAACCAGGTTGACTTGCTGGGGTAGTTCAGCTGGTGGCACAGGACATCCTGGGGGCACCCGAACTCCAAAGCAGCCCGACCACCAGCGGCAGACATCGCTGAGTGCAGCATGCGCCGTGGTTGCGTCTCGGCCCAGGTCCAGCACGGCTGCTGCGCCGGCCCGGGCCAGCGCCACCACCAGGTCAGCATTGGGCTGTTCGAAGGGTGTGATCCCCATAACGAGCTGTCGGTCGTGCAGCCTGCTCATTTTTTGGCCTTGTCTTTGCGCGGGAGGGCAGTCTGGAGCGAGCGGGTTAGCTGGTGACCATGGAACGACCGGGCCAATTCGGCTGGACTGAAGGCAACCATCGTCTTTTTCGACCAGCAAGATAATGTGGACAGGCACCACCTGGCGGCTAACCGTAACGGGCGCGGCGTGGATGTAACCAGACAGTGCCGGGTCCGATTTGCGTTGACTCGCGAAGTATCAAGACGTTAATGGACTGTGACGAAATGATCGCATCACCTGGGCGCCGACGCGTCGTTACGCCTAGCACCGCAGGCGTTTGCCTCCTTGTCTCCAGCGTAGGTTCTCCACCCGGTGGTCCCGGTGCCCTAAAGAGCCAGTTTGCAACGTAGCTGTTTACCGAATTGACTGGATCGATGGCAACATTGCACGTCACGGCAGGGGCGAGAGGGGCCGGAGAAAGACATCAGGGTTCAGCGATGCCACACCACTCGACGTGGATATTAAGCGTCCGCCGAAGCGGCTGTCAATCACAACTCTGTGGCAACAAGCGCAAGCGCGC
Organism: Pseudonocardiales bacterium; assembly: GCA_019241525.1. Lineage (GTDB taxonomy): Bacteria > Actinomycetota > Actinomycetes > Mycobacteriales > Pseudonocardiaceae. Next base: position 16,563 of record JAFAWY010000140.1, on the reverse strand, counting down.
CGTAAGAAAACGCCCGAACCATGACGTCGGCGGGTTCAACTAGTTGGGTTCGCACACTATGACCCAAGGTCCCATCATCGACTTCACCACGCCACGTGCACAAAGGCGCATCGATTCCCGTGACACCTGGTAATTACGTCGAACCGCAAAGCGATGAGCACTAATCGTGCGACACGCAGCACAGCGGATTTCGCACTCACCGTGGCGTTGCAGTCGCAGTAGGTGCGATTCACAAACTATTAACCGGTAATTTCATCTCGTTCGGGTGGCGGAGATACACCAAAGAGTCTTACTCTAGTGACCACTACGGATGCGATCATCTCTCCGGAGAACCGCCGGATATATCTCTCCCTGTCCGGCGACGCCGCGGCCGCAGCGGAAAGCTCGCCCCGATCCGCTGCGGCGCGGCATTCTTTATCATGCCGATCTTGCGGTTGGAACACGGAGCAAACCGCACTAAGCGGTGCGTCATGCGGCGGTCAGCATGGATGCGGCGGTGGCGACCTTATGTGGGACGTAAATTTTGCCTATTACCCAATACGATGGGCATGCACGTTTAACCTGAAGGCGGGGGCAGCCACCTTTGGCCACCCCCGCATCATTGCGCAGCCAGCCGCACGACAAATGATTGCTGGCTGTATCTGTTCAGTTGTGTGCTTGGCTCAGCTAGCACTAGTAGTCGCGGCTCCAGTCGCGCCCGCACCGCCGGTGCCACTGGCCGCAGTCGTGCCCGCAGCTCCGCCCGTAACGGTGTTGTACTGATTAGTCGCCAGGAAAAGGAAGATGTTGTTCGCAGTGAAGGTCGGTCCACTGGTTGGGGCAGCGGTGGTGCTCGCAGCAGCTGTGGGCGTGGCCGAGGGCGTGACCGCGGTGCTTGCCGCGCTGGGGGTGCTGCTGGTTCCGGACGTGCTGGTGGTGCTGCTGTTGCCGCAGCTGGCGTGGCAGACAAGCGACAGGACGGTACGCGCCGGCAGCAGCTCGACGTCCTGACGCTCGATCTCCACATCACTCAGTGCGTCATACATGAAGTCCTCCTAGGAAAGGCCTTGATGAACCCCGGACGGGCATAGCCCGGACCTCATCAATGTGATTCACAGATTCGGCACCACATACACTGCCGAGGACTAAGACCAGGCGGCAATCGGTAGTCACACGTAAATTTGCCAGATAAATTACCTAGACCTCCATCCGAGGGCTTAAGCAGTAGCGATAGCGTTTTTCGCAATGTCGCTGGCAATCGCGTCACTTAGCGAGGCATCGCTGTGGCAAGCCGGTGCACTGCCTGGCATAGCTCGCCGACGTCGCGGACGGCGGCAAACGACAGCCGCAAGTAGGGGGCCGGAGGTTCGGCCGAGAAGTAGGGTCGGCCGGGACCGACCGGCACACCGGCAGCCCGGGCTTGCGCGGCCAGCGCCAGATCATCAACATGGTCCGGAAGGCGCGCCCAGAGATGCAGGCCACCCGCGGGTAGCCGGCTCACCCGGACTTCGGGGAGTTGGTCGGTAAGCGCGGCCAGCAAGGCTCTGCGGCGTTCGGCGAGCGCGGCTGCCAGGCGAACGAGGTGGCCGCGCCACGCCGGTGCGCTGACCAACTCAAGCGCAGCTTCCTGAAGTAATCGCGGTACGAAAAAGTCGTCGACCAGTCGCAACGCGCGTAGGCGTTCGGCAACCGGCCCCCGCGCGATGAGCGCACCTACCCGCAGGTTAGGCGAAGTAGCTTTGGTCAACGAGGCGATGTGGACGACGCGTCCGTCGATGTCATCGGTAAGCAATGGCGCAGGAGCCGGACTCTCGTGGGACAGCCAGCGTGCGAAGTCATCTTCGATGACGAACGCTCCAGCCGCGCGCGCGGCGGCGAGGACCTGCTCACGCCGGTGATGAGCGAGAACGGTTCCCGTCGGGTTGTGAAACGTCGGCTGGCAATAGAACAGCCGCGCCCCCGTGGCGGCGAAGGCAGCCGCCAGCAGGTCAGGTCGCACGCCGTGCTCATCGATCGGGACGGGAACGGTCCGCAGCCGCGCGGCTCGCGCGACGGCGATCGCGCCGATGTAGGTCGGCGATTCCAGCAAGACGGGTGCACCGCTGGGCACGATGGCGCGAAACGCCGCCGACAATGCCGCCTGGGCACCGCCGGTGATGAGCACGTCCTCTGGTGAGATGGCGGCACCGACTGAACGGGCAAACCATGCGCGCAGCGCCGGGATACCGGCTGGCGGCGGCCGCTCGGAGGCGTCCGGGCGGCGGCCAGCACGCGCCAGCGCGCTGCCGAGTGCACGATTCGGCAGCAGCGAGGAGTGTGGGTAGCCGCCGGCCAGCGACATCGCTCCGGCCGGCTCTGCTTGCAGGAGGAACGCCACACTGGTCGGGTCAACCGTGCGATCGCCGAGCGCAATGGTCTGCCAGGACAGATCCGGTGGTTCAGCAGCGCGTGCGGCGCGCTCGGCAACGTAGGTCCCGCTTCCCGGGCGCGTGCTCAACACCCCTTCGGCCGCCAGCACCGCCAAGGCCCGGGACAGCGTGACCGGGCTGACGCCATAGCGAGCGGTGAGCTCACGGGTCGAGGGCAGCCGCTCGCCGGGGCGCATGGTCCCTGCGACTTCGCGCAGTGCTGACCCGACCCGGTCGATACTGCTATCGTTTGACATGAGAACTCAGAGTATCGATACTCTACGCACTGGGAAAGCGCTTCCCAGCCTCGCCTGGGCGGCACTTGGTGTGCTGGCGTTCTCATTCAGTTTCCCCGCCACGGCGCTGGCCGAGCAGAGCTTCGACCCGTATCTCGTCGGCGCCGGCCGTTCGGTGATCGCCGCTGCCGTGGCTGCGCTGTGCCTGCGGTGGGTTCACGCAGCGCTACCGCAACGCGAGCATTGGCCGGGACTGATCGTGGTCGCAGTGGGTTGCGGTATCGGATTCGGACTGCTGTCCGCGCTCGCGTTGCAGCACACCACGTCAAGCCACGCAGCGGTGGTGATCGGCCTGCTGCCCGTGGCCACGGCTGCCGTCGCCGCCATCCGCGTCGGCGAGCGGCCCGGACCACTGTTCTGGGCGGCCAGCTGCCTCGGGACGGTCGCGGTAGTGGGATACGCGCTGTTCCGCCAAGCCGGCACCCTGCACGCCGCCGATCTGCTGCTGCTTGCGGCGCTGGTGGCCGGCGCGGCCGGTTACGCCGAGGGCGGCCGGCTTGCCAGGACAATGCCGGGCTGGCAGGTGATCGCCTGGGGTGTGCTGGCTGCGCTGCCGATCTCGCTGCCGGTCACCGTCGTCGCGGCTGCCTACCGCCCGACGGTGGAGCTGAGCGCGCCTGCCCTGATGGGTCTGGCTTATGTCGGGATCGTGTCGATGTTTGTTGGCTTCCTTGCCTGGTACCGGGGCCTCGCCGGGGCGGGCGTGGCCAGAGCGAGCCAACTCCAGCTTTTCCAGCCGCTGCTGACGATCGCCTGGTCGGTGCCGCTGCTGGGCGACCATCTCGACACAGCGACCCTGCTCGCCGTGCTCGCCGTGTCGGGTTGCGTGCTGGCGACCCAACGGGCCCGCCATGCCGGCGCAGGACCCGACCGCGCCGCCGACATGGCCGCCACGCCGCTCGGCGACACGCCGCGCACCCAGATCCGCCGCCACGCTGATCGAGCCATCCACAACCGCGACGAGCTCGACGGAATCCTCGACGCCGGGCTTGTCGCCCACGTTGCGTTCATCGCTGACGGCCACCCGGTTGTGCTGCCGATGGGTTACGCCCGCGACGGGGACACGCTGCTGCTGCACGGATCCAGCCGCAACCGCATGCTGCGGGCCCTGTCCGACGGCGCCGAGCTGTGCGCGACGATCACGCTCCTCGACGGTCTGGTGCTCGGCGCCACGGCATTCACTCACTCGATGAATTACCGCAGTGCCGTCATTTACGGCCGGGCAATCCCGATCACCGATTCCCGCGCCAAGGGCCGTGCGCTGGACCGTATCGTCGACTTCCTCCTCCCCGGGCGTACCCGCGAGCTACCGGAGCACAGGTCTGGGGAGCTTGCCGCCACCTTGGTACTGGCCGTCCCGCTCCGTGAGGCCTCGGTCAAAGCGCGCAGCGGACCGCCAGCACCGGCTTCGCCCCGCGGCGCACGCCCGTGGACGGGTGTTATCCCGCTGGCGCTTGCCCGGGGCGAACCACAGCCAAGCGCAGCCGGATCAGAACAGTGCTCTGGCCAGCGCCCGGCGCGCTGAGGTAACCCGCGGATCATCCGCGGGGAACAGTTCGAAAAGGCCCACGAGATGCGCTCGGGCCCGGTCGGAGTCCTCGCCGGTCAGCCGCCGCACCGCAGCGACCAACCGCTCGAAGGCCCGCTCCGGCGCCTCGGCGGCCACCTCGGCATCGGCGGCGGCGAGCTGCGCGCCGACATCGTCGGGTGCGGCGTCCGCCTTGGCCACTGCCGCGGGATCGGCTGTTTGGGCGCGTTGCAGGAAACGGGTCTGGGCCAGCGCGATCCTGGCCTGATCGTTCCCGGGATCGGCAGCCAGGATCTGCTGGTAAGCCGCTTCCGCGGCGGCATAGTCGCCCGCTGCCAGGGCAGCCTCGGCGGCGGTGAACCGGGGATCTTCCGGCTCCGCGTCAGGCTGGCGGCTGCCCGCACCCTGCTCAGCGGCCCGAATGCCGGGTAGCTGATCGCGCAATGCATCGAGCAGGGAGGTGATCCACCGCTTCACCTCGGGCTCGGGCCGTGCCCCTGCGAAGGCGTCGACCGGCTGGCCACCGGCGATAGCGATAACGGTCGGGATGGACTGCGCGCCGAACAGCTGAGCGATCCGTGGGTTGGCGTCAACGTCGATTTTCGCCAATACCCAGGCGCCACGCCCGGCCTCAGCGAGCCGTTCAAGCACCGGAGACAGTTGCTTGCAGGGACCGCACCAGGTCGCCCACAGATCAACCACGACGAGCACCCGCATGGAGCGTTCGACGACATCGGTCTGGAAGCTCTGCTCGGTGACATCGACGACCCAGTTGCCTCCGGAGCTGGCCGGCGGTGCGGCCGGCGAGTCTCGCCGGGGAGCCGCATCGGCTCGCGCCTTCAGGGCAGACAGGTCAACGGCACGGGACAATGCGCCGGATAGTGCTACGGTCTGCTGAGGATTAGGCCTGCTCACGATATCTATCCTGGCATGGATTCGCTAACCGGGATGCAGCGACGTCAGAACCGAGCCGGCTCCCGGTATTCGCCCCACTGAGCTTTCAGCGCACCGCAGATTTCACCGAGCGTGGCCTCGGCCCGCGCCGCGTCAATCATCGGTTGGATCAGGTTGTCCGTACCGGCGGCTTGCTCGACCAGCACCGCGAGAGCCCGGTCGACGGCCCCTTGATCCCGCTGGCTGCGGCGCTGGGCTAGCGCCCGGCTCTGCTGGAGTTCCACCTCGTGGCTTACCCGCAGGATCTCCAGCTCATCGGTCACCGACTCGGTCAGCGTGTTCACACCGACGATCTTCTTGTCACCTTTTTCCAGCGCACGCTGGTAGGCAAAGGCTGCGTCGGCGATCTCGCCGGTGAACCAGCCGTCCTCGATGCCGCGCAGGATCCCCGAAGTCATCTCGCCGATCGGATGCCGATCCGAGGTAACCCCCGAGGGAACCGCAGCCATGTCCTTGATCCGGGCGAAGATCCGCTCGGCGTCGGCCTCGATCTGGTCAGTCAACGCTTCGACGTACCAGGATCCTCCCAATGGGTCGATCACGTTGGCCACGCCCGACTCCTCCATGATGACCTGCTGGGTGCGCAAGGCGATCTCCGCGGCCCGCTGTGAGGGCAGCGCGAGCGTCTCATCGAGGGAGTTGGTGTGCATCGAGTTGGTGCCGCCCAGTACCCCGGCCAGCGCCTCGATCGTGGTGCGCACGACGTTGTTGTAAGGCTGCTGCGCGGTGAGCGAGACACCTGCGGTCTGGGTGTGAAAGCGCAACCATTGCGCCTTGTCGGTGGTAGCTCCATAGACGTCGCGCATCCAGCGAGCCCAGATACGCCGGGCGGCCCGGAACTTGGCAATCTCTTCGAAGAAATCAATGTGGGCGTCGAAGAAGAACGTCAATCCGGGAGCGAAACGGTCTACGTCCAGACCGCGGGAACGGCCCAACTCGACGTACCCGAATCCATCGGCGAGGGTGAAAGCCAGCTCCTGCGCAGCCGTCGCCCCGGCTTCCCGGATGTGGTAGCCGGAGATCGACATCGGCTTGTAGGCCGGCATGTTGTCCGTGCAGTACTGCATCAAGTCGCCGATCAGCCGCAGATGCGGTTCCGGGGGAAACAGCCACTCCTTCTGGGCGATGTACTCCTTGAAGATGTCGGTCTGCAGGGTCCCGTTGAGTCTGCTGATGTCCGCGCCCTGCCTCTCGGCGGAGACCAGGTACATGCAGAACATGGGCACCGCCGGGCCTGAGATCGTCATCGACGTCGTGACCTGGTCCAGCGGGATATCAGCAAAAAGCACGTCCAGATCGGCGGCACTGTCAATCGCTACGCCGCAGTGACCCACCTCGCCAAGGCTGCGCGGATCGTCGGAATCGCGACCCATCAAGGTGGGCATGTCGAAGGCCACCGACAGGCCGCCCCCGCCGTTGCGCAATATCTGGTGGTAGCGCTCGTTGGTCTGGCGGGCATGACCGAATCCGGCGAATTGGCGGATCGTCCAGGTCCGCCCCCGGTAGCCGGTGGAGTGCACTCCGCGGGTGAAGGGGTACTCGCCCGGCCAGCCAATCCGCTCGAAATCCGCGACCGAGTCACCCTCGCGCGGTCCGTATACCGGCTCGACATCAACTCCGGACAGCGTGGTGAAGTCTGCATCGCGTAGCCGTCCCGCCTGCTGCGCTTGCGCGTACCGGCGACGCCAGCGCTCCCGACCCGCATCCTGATCTGCCACCCCTCAATAGTAGGACGTCCAACAACTCTTTTCAGGTGCTCTTCCGTCGCCCCGACATGGAGACAGGTTGGGTTGCAGGAATCCTGTTACCTCGATATACCGAGGTGCTCGTGGACGCGGTCGACCTTGGCCCGGAGCTGGTTGGTGTAGCCGGGGCGGATGTCGGCTTTGAGAACCAAACTGGTCCGGGTCGCCCCGACACTGGCGGCTTCGACGGCACGCCGCACCACGTCCATCACGTCATCCCATTCCCCCTCGACGAGGGTGAACATGGCGTTGAGTTCGTAGGGCAGGCCGGATTCTGCGACCACTCGCACCGCCTCGGCGACGGCGGCGCTGACGCTGTCTGATTCACCGCCGGAGGGAGCGACACTGAATGCCACGATCATTTGCTCAGCCTGCCTACCCCGTTTGGACGCCGCAGCCTTACGGTTGATCCATGTCCTCGCATCATCCGCTGCCGTTCGACCCGATCGAACGCGCCGCGCAGCTGTGGCAAGACCGCATCGGCCCAGCGAAGACGATGGCTGCGGTGACCAACGTGATGCGAGTACAACAAATCTTGCAGTCGGCGGTGGATGCCGCGCTGCGCCCGCATGGCCTGACTTTCGCCCGCTATGAAGCGCTGGTTCTGCTGGTGTTCTCCCGTCGTGGCACCCTTCCGATGAAGATCATGGGCCAGCGGCTGCAACTGCACCCGACCAGCGTGACCAACATCGTCGACCGGTTACAAGCCGACCTTCTGGTCGAGCGCAGTAGCCACCCCACCGATCGGCGTACCACCCTGGTCACGATCACCGAAGCCGGTCGGCAGCGTCAAAAAGCCGCCACCGTGGCACTGACCGACATCGACTTCGGCCTGGTGGGGCTCAACGACACCCAGACCGCCCAGCTGACCGCACTGCTCACCGAAGTGCGCCGCGCCGCCGGCGACTTCACCGACTCCTAACCCCCTTGCCCGGCGTGTCGTTCCCCCATGCCCGGTATGTCGCGCTCTCCTGCCCGGTGTGTCGTCCCCTCATGCACGGTCCCGCTCCTGGGGGTTCGACAACCATGTGGTCAGCCGGTGAGTTCGGCGATCAGTTCGTCGGCCGCTCGGTAAACGTCGAGATCCCCGGCCACGACGCGCTTGGCCAGCCCGGGCAGCGCACTACCGCGTAGCACGTCGCCGAGCCTGCCGTGCAGCTGCGCCAGAGCGATCGCCTCGACCTCGGCTTCCGCACGGCGCTGCCGGCGGGCATCAAGTTCACCGTGGCTGAGCATCCACGCCCGGTGCTCGTCGATCGCCGCAACCAGATCGTCGATACCTTCTGTTTTGTGCGCGGTCGTGCAGACGATCGGCGGCCGCCAGCTTGGGCCGGCTACCTCCCGGCGGCCCAGCGAGATCATGTGCTGCAGCTCGCGGACCGTCTGTTCGGCGCCTTCCCGGTCGGCCTTATTCACCACAAGGATGTCCGCGACCTCGAGAATCCCTGCCTTGGCCGCTTGCACCCCATCCCCCATTCCCGGTGCCAACACCACCACCGTGGTGTCCGCCAGCGCCATCACTTCCACCTCAGACTGGCCAACGCCCACGGTCTCGACCAGTACCTGGGTGTATCCGGCAGCAGCCAGCACTCGCAGCGCCTGGGGGGTCGCCCAGGCGATACCTCCCAGGTGCCCACGGGTGGCCATCGAGCGGATGAACACTTCAGGGTCGGTCGCGTGCTCCTGCATCCGCACCCGATCACCGAGCAACGCCCCACCGGAAAACGGCGAGGACGGGTCGACGGCGAGCACCCCCACCCGCTTACCGGCCGCTCGAAATGCCGCAACCAACGCACCCGCCATGGTTGATTTGCCGACCCCAGGCGGCCCGGTGATGCCGACCACCTGGGCCCGGCCGGTGTCCCGGGCCAGCGCCGCGGCCAGCGCGCGCAGCTCCGGGGCACCGTCCTCGATCAACGAGATGAGCCGGCCCACAGCCCGTGCCTGGCCCTGCCGCGCACGAACGACGAGGTCGTCGATATCGCGGCTGCGCGAGCTCACGCTGCGTCGTTACCGGGCACCCGGAGGATCAGCGCGTCACCCTGGCCACCGCCACCACACAACGAGGCCGCGCCCACGCCACCACCGCGACGCCGCAGCTCCATTGCCAGGTGCAGCGCCAACCGGGCGCCGGAGGCGCCAATCGGATGGCCCAGCGCTATCGCCCCACCATTGGGATTGACCCGGGCCGGGTCGATGCCCAGCTTGCGAGTGGACACCACGCCTACCGCGGCGAACGCCTCGTTGATCTCCACGATGTCCAGATCACTGGGCTCGATACCCTCCTTGCGGCACGCCGCCAGCACCGCGTTGGCAGGCTGCTCATGCAAGCTGGAATCGTCGGGGCCGGCGACCATCCCGTGTGCCCCGATCTCGGCCAGCCAGCGCAGCCCGAGCTCGTCGGCCTTGGCCTTGCTCATCACCACCACTGCGGCAGCGCCATCGGTGATCGGGGACGACGACCCGGCGGTAATGGTGCCGTCGGCGGAGAATGCCGGGCGCAGCTTGGCCAGGCCTTCAGCGGTGGTATCCGGCCGGATGCCCTCATCGCTATCCACCACGATCGGGTCACCCTTGCGCTGCGGCACGGTCACCGGCGTGATCTCTTCAGCGAACAACCCGCTCGCCACGGCACGCCCCGCTTTCTGGTGCGACTGCGCGGCGAACTCATCCTGCTCGGCCCGGGCCAGCTGGTGGCGCGCATTGTGCTTCTCGGTCGCGGCCCCCATGGAGACCTGGTCGAACGAGTCGTGCAGGCCGTCATAGGCCATGTGGTCGAGCATGGTGACGTCGCCGTATTTGAACCCGGACCGCGACTTCGGCAGTAGGTGTGGCGCCTGGGTCATCGATTCCTGACCGCCGGCCACGACAATGTCGCACTCGCCGGCCCGGATCAGCTGATCGGCCAGCGCGATCGCGTTCAGCCCGGACAAGCACACCTTGTTGATCGTGAGGGCCGGTACGTCCATCCCGATCCCGGCGTTCACGGCCGCCTGCCGTGCGGGGATCTGGCCAGTGCCCGCGGTGAGCACCTGACCCATGATCACGTACTGCACTTGCTCGGGCGACACCCCGGCGCGCTCTAACGCCGCCTTGATGGCGAAGCCCCCCAGCTGGACGGCCGAGAAATCCTTGAGTTGGCCGAGCAGCCGTCCCATCGGGGTACGGGCTCCGGCGACGATCACGGAACCGGCCATAACACAGACCTCCGGCGTGGTTTTGGTAGACGAGGGATTCCCCTCGACCTTACCCCGCTGTTGCCCAGAGCACGCGAGATGACGATAAGCACACTCCAACCGGCCGTACGCTGCATCTCATGACCCCACTCCCGGCCTTCGTCACAGGCATTGATCACGTCGGCATCGCGGTGCCCGATTTCGATGCGGCCGTTGAGTTTTACCGGACGACATTCGGGCTGGAGCTAGCCCACGAAGAGATCAATGAGGAGCAGGGGGTGCACGAGGGCATGCTGCGCGCCCCCGGTGATCCCGGCACCGGTGCCGCGGTACAGCTGCTTGCCCCGTTGAGCCCGACGTCGACCATCGCCAAGTTTCTGGATCGCAGCGGCCCCGGTCTGCAGCAACTCGCTTACCGGGTCACCGACATCGAAGCTGCTACGCAAGCGTTGCGTGCCGCCGGTGTGCGGCTGCTTTACGACACCGCACGCCGCGGCACGGCAGATTCGCGGATCAACTTCATTCATCCCAAAGATGCCGGTGGCGTGCTGGTCGAGTTGGTGCAACCAGCCAGCCACGCGCACTAGTCGCGACCAGTGCAGAAGGGCGTTAGACCAGGAATTGGTCAATGGCCGTGAGCAGTGGGCAGTTCAGTGATCAAGCCGCTGGCACGCCAGCTGTGACATCGTCCACCAACGGAACCGAGGTGGCGAGCAGGGACGGACCTGTCTCACTCATTCGGAGCGGTGGCGTTTGATATACTTATCGATAATCTCGGCGTAGCCGTGACATTCCCACGCGGGGGGGCGGACACCAGGGAAGGACGACTGTGCAAAAGATCCTTGATGCCATCCTCAACGGCGAACTCGATGCCATCGGCTCGCTGCCGGTACCGGAAACGTATCGGGGAATTACGGTCCACGCTGACGAGGCCGACATGTTCGCTGGGCTTCCCAGCCGGGACAAGGACCCACGCCAATCCCTGCACCTGGACGACGTGCCGGTGCCCGAACTGGGTCCAGGCGAGGCTCTGGTCGCGGTCATGGCCAGCGCTGTCAATTACAACACCGTATGGACATCGATCTTCGAACCGCTTCCCACCTTTGGGTTTCTCAGGCGGTACGGCCGAATTTCTCCGTTGGCCGCCCGGCACGACCTGCCCTACCACGTGGTCGGATCGGACCTGGCCGGCGTGGTGCTCCGCACCGGAGCCGGGGTGAACGCTTGGCGCCCGGGCGACGAGGTGGTAGCCCATTGCCTGTCGGTTGAGCTGGAGCACCATGACGGCCACAGCGACACGATGCTCGATCCCGAGCAACGTATCTGGGGTTTCGAGACCAATTTTGGTGGCCTGGCCGAGCTCGCGTTAGTCAAGTCCAACCAACTGATGCCGAAGCCGGCTCACCTCACCTGGGAAGAAGCCGCCAGCCCGGGCTTGGTCAACTCCACCGCATACCGGCAATTGGTTTCCCGTAATGGTGCGGACATGAAGCAAGGCGATACCGTGCTGATCTGGGGCGCATCGGGCGGCCTCGGCTCGTACGCCACCCAGATGGCCCTGGTCGGCGGCGCCATCCCGGTCTGCGTCGTATCCAGTCCGGAGAAAGCTGAGATCTGCCGGCGTATGGGCGCCGACTTGGTGATCGACCGTAACGCCGAGGGTTACAAATTCTGGAAAGACGAGCACACCCAGGATCCGCGGGAGTGGAAGCGGTTTGGCAGCAAGATACGCGAACTCACCGGTGGCGACGATCCGGACATCGTATTCGAGCACCCCGGTCGGGAGACCTTCGGCGCCAGCGTCTACGTCGCCAAGCGGGGAGGCACGATCGTCACCTGTGCCTCGACCTCCGGCTACAACCATATCTACGACAACCGCTATCTGTGGATGAACCTCAAACGGATTGTGGGATCGCACTTCGCCAATTACCGCGAGGCGTGGGAAGCCAACCGGCTGATCGTCAAGGGAAAGGTGCACCCGACGCTGTCTCGCGTCTACCCGCTGGACCAAACCGGTCAGGCTGCCCACGACATGCACCGCAACGTCCACCAGGGCAAGGTCGGTGTTCTGTGCCTGGCTCCCGAGGAGGGTCTGGGCGTGCATAACCCAGAATTCCGTGAGATCCACCTCGAAGCGATCAACCGCTTCCGGGGGGTCTAAGCGCATTGACGGATGCAGGCTGCTGGCCAGGAGCTCCCGAAAACAGCAGTCTGCATTCTCCAACGCTTCCGGGGTAGCGCGCTACGTGTAAGCTGTGCTACCCGAGTAACGTGGCCGCATGGGCTCAGTCCACGACCGTGATCTGCTTCCGATGAGATCGACGTTCGACATCGTCCGTCGGGGATATGACTGCGCGCAGGTGGACTACCAGCTCGAACACCTTCGAGCCGATCTCCAGATTGCGTTGACGGACCGCAACGCCGCGGCCGCGCAGGCCGCCGAGCTTGCCCGGACGCTCGAGGCGGCTCGCGGGGAGATCGATGAGCTGCGCGCCGACGTGGCTCGCCTGGCTGCGCCACCCACCTCCGTCGAAGGCATGAGTGAGCGGGTGGCCCGCATGCTGCGCAGCGCCCAGCGGGAGGCCGCGGAGATCACCAGTGCGGCCACCACCGCCGCCGCGGCCACCAGGGCTGAGACCGAGCGCGAAGCGGTCGAACTGCGCACCCGCTACGAGCAGATGATCGCCGAGGCGCAGCGGCGGCGATCGGAGATGGATGACGAACACGAGCGGGCCCTCGCCGCTGCGCATCGCCAGGCAGAGGACATCGTGGCGCAGGCCAAGCAGCGAGCCGCGCAGCTTGACGCCGACTCAGCGGCTCGCCGGCGGCAGGTCGAGGAGGACTTTGACATCACGATGTCGCAGCGGCGCCGGGATGCCAACCGTGAGCTGGCGGAGCAGGAGGCGAGCAGCAAGACGGAGGCAAAACGCCGTATCGACGAGGCCACCGACGTGGCCCGCCGTCTGGTCACCGAGGCCGATCAGACGGCTGTCGCCCGGATAAAGGAGGCCACCCGGCAGGTTGAGGCCCTGCGCACGTTACGCCGCCAGGTGACCAGCCAGTTGGAATCGGTGAGCACGAAACTGGAAGAAGCGTTGCGGCATCTCGCGCCCACCGGAGATGGAGATGACGTGCTCGCCCCAGGACCGGCTCAGCAAAGCTGAAATCTCACCAACGCCGGCGGGTAGGAGCCCGACGGGCCCGACCAGTCCAACACCCGGTATGCCAGTGCCGCCGGTCGGCGGCTGACCCGTGTTCTCCCGCTGGCCAGGCCACGACGTGCGCGGTACCGGGCTTGATCTCGTGATCGCAACCCGGGCAGCGGTAGCTCTTGACGGTTTGTTCACCGTAGACGGCCCGAACCAGCCAGTCCCCGTCTGGACCCGTTTCGGGCCGTGCCCAACCGGCCCGACCCACCGCGGAGGGTGGCTCGGCGTGGTGTGGCCGATTGCGGCGCGGCATCACCATCCAGCCTACGGCGTAGACCACCACCTGTGATCAATGGCAAGGGTCCCCGCACAATGATCTAGCGAGCACCGCTGGTGGCGTACGCTGCGGTCATGCCACGCTACGAGTTCCGGTGCCGGGAGTGCTCGACGACCTTTGAACTCAGCCGGCCCATGAGCGCGTCAGGGGATCCGGCCCGGTGCCCGTCAGGCCATGACGACACTGTCCGATTGCTCTCGACCGTTGCCCTGTCCGGTGCTACTCCGGGGCGCGCAGCCCCCGCTGGCGGCGGGTGCTGCGGAGGCGGCTGCTGCGGCTGACGTCATAGGCGCGTTGCAGCGCCGTGACGCACTCACGAGTAGTCGCGGAAGCCTTTACGAGTTTTACGGCCTAGACGACCGGCGGTGACGAGCTGTTCCAGCAGCGGAGCGGGGGCGAAGCCCGGCTCGCGGAACTCCTGGTACAGGCTGCGCTGAATAGCCAGCGAGACATCCAGGCCAACCACATCGAGCAGCTCGAACGGACCCATCGGCAGCGCAGCTCCGAGCTTCATCGCGGTGTCGATGTCGTCGGCTGATGCATAGTGCGCCTCCAGCATCCGCACCGCGTCGTTAAGGTAAGGGAACAGCAACGCGTTGACGATGAACCCGGCGCGGTCGCCGCAGGTCACCGGCACCTTACCGAGTGAGCGGGCGAGCTGGCGGGTGGTCGCTGCCACCTCCTCGGTGGTGCTGATGGTGGTCACCACCTCGACCAGCTTCATCACCGGCGCGGGGTTGAAGAAATGCATGCCGACCACCTCACCGGGGCGTGAGGTGACGGCCGCGCATTCAACCACCGGCAGGGACGAGGTGGTGGTAGCCAGGATCGCGCCTGGCTTGCAGACCTCATCGAGCGTGGCGAAAATCCCGCGCTTGACTTCCAGATCCTCGGCGACCGCTTCAATGACCAGGTCCACCTGGGCGAAATCATCCAGAGAGGTGGTGGTCGTGATCCGCCCGAGGGCAGCGTCGCGATCGGGTTCGGAAAGCTTGCCGCGGTTAACGGCCTTGTTCAGCGAACGGCTCACGGCCGACACCGCGGCGTCAGTCCGGCTGGTACTGCGACCGCGGATGATCACGTCGTGACCGCCCTTGGCCAGTACTTCGACGATGCCCGTGGCCATGGTGCCGGTGCCGACCACGCCGACAGTGCCGATCGAGCGGGGCTGCGCGCCGACCTCCTCCTGGGGAGGGGTGGCGGCATCCGGCACCACCGTCGATGAGTCCTCTCCCGCATAGGTGTAGAAGCCGTGACCGGACTTTCGCCCCAGCAGTCCCGCGGTGATCATCTGCTTGAGTAGGGGCACCGGCGCGTGCCGGCGATCCCGCGACTGCCGGTACAACGCATCGAGGATCTCGTAGGCCGTGTCCAAGCCGATCAGGTCCAGCAGCGCGAGCGGTCCCATCGGGTACCCGGTGCCGAAGCGCATCGCGGCGTCGAGATCCTCCCGTATTGCGTAGCGCTGCTCGAACATGCTCGCGGCATGGTTGAGGTAGCCGAACAGCAGTCCGTTGGCGATGAACCCGGCGCGATCTCCTACCACCACGGGCGTCTTGCCCAGCGTGGTCGCCAGGTCTGTCACCGTGGTGATGACGTCTGGATCGGTGACCACCGTGCGCACCACTTCGACCAGCTTGAGCACCGGTGCCGGGTTGAAAAAGTGCATCCCGACGACCCGGTCTGGGCGCTTGGTGTGCACGGCCAGCTCGGTGATCGACAAGCTGGAGGTATTCGACGCCAAGATGACGTCGCCGCGCACAATCCCGTCCAGCTCGGTGAACAGCCGGCTCTTGACGTCCATCCGCTCCGGTACCGCCTCGATGACGAAATCGGCATCGGCAAGGTCGGTGAGCTTGGTGGTGAAGCTGATCCGGCTGAGCAACTCCTCGCGAGCTGCCTCGTCAAGTTTCCCGCGTTCCAGAGCTCGGCCGGTGGAGTGTTCGAGATGCACACGACCGCGGGCGATCCCGTTGTCGTCCAGCTCGACGGCCACCACGTCGTGGCCGGTCCGGGCCAGCACCTCGGCGATCCTGGCACCCATCGTGCCGACACCGACCACACTGACCGTCTCGATCTGAGTCATCTCGTGCCTTCCGCTTAGCGACCGCGACCCGAATAAAGGACTCGGACAATCCGCAGCAGCAACTGGACCGCCCAGGGTGGGCGGTCGAAGGTGAGGACCTGGATCAGCGGGCGGAACCGCCGGCGAGTGACTGCCTTGGACCGGCTGAACTCGCGGAGACCGTCGGCGCCATGGATGCGTCCGAACCCCGAGTCGCCGACCCCACCAAAGGGCAGCGACGGCACCGCGGCGTAGGAGATCACGCTGTTGACCGCCACCATCCCGCAGCGCAGCCGGCCGGCAATCCGCGCGCCTCGGCGCCGGGAGAACACCGCGGCGCCCAACCCGTAGCGGCTGGCATTGACCCGTTGCACCGCCTCATCGAGATTCGCCACCCGGTGCACCGTGATAGTCGGGCCGAAAGTCTCCTCGGTCACCGCTGTTGACGTCTCCGGCACGCCGGTCAACACCACCGGCTGCACAAACGGCGGGCGTACTGACTCCGCGCCACCGACCAATGCCGTGCCACCTTGGGCCAGCGCATCCGCGATGTGAGCGCGAATCACGTCGATCTGCTCCGGTCTGGTGATCGGGCCAAGGTGGTCGGTGGGCTCACCGCCCACGCGCAGCTGCCGTGTCAGGGTGACGATGCGTTCGGTCAGCTCCGCTGCCACGTCATCGACGACGTACACCCGCTCCACCCCGACGCAGGTCTGTCCGACATTGACCATCGCGCCCCAGACCGCGGCGTCGGCCGCCGCGGCGAGGTCTGCGTCGGCGTCCACCAGCAGCGCGTCCGTGCCGCCGCACTCGATGACCACCGGGGTCAGCGTCTCGGCGCAGGCCGACATCACCTTCCGCGCGGTAATGGTGGAACCGGTGAACGCCAGCTTGTCCACCCCGGCGCGGCACAGCGCTGCCCCGGT
>JAFAWY010000089.1 GCA_019241525.1 Pseudonocardiales bacterium | reverse complement strand
TGGCATTTCGTCACTTACCGTGTTGGTGCGCTAGGGGGTGAGGAAGCATCTGTCCCTCGCGTTCTGGGTCAGCTAGCTCACCGACTCGCGGGAGGCCGGTGTCGCCTTCGCAGTGGCACACTCCGCTTGGCTTCTTCCCGTGTGACTATCCTGCACAACCTCTCCGAAGAACCATCCCCCATGGAACGCGTGATCCTCAGCGGTTGCTCGGGCAGCTCCTCGTGCCGTACACCGGTCCGCCACAGAAGTGACCCGGAGCCCGGCTCACGACTGCACGCGCTGCTCGGGCCGTCAGCTCGTGCCGATGCGAAGCGCCCCGTTTCATCCTATGGATGGGCATTGGGCAGCCTGCACGATCGTCCATGCGGGACGCCAGAGAGGGTTCTCAGGCCGGTGAGCGGTAGGGCGCCACCTGGCGCGTAGCTGATCAGAATGCTGGAGATGATCGGGCTGTAATGGATGGCCCCTCCCTCACTGAAAATTTTTTCGTACCACATATCTGAGACTTCGCAGGTCAACGAAGTGCCTGGCCGCTGATCAACAGGGATCGAGATCGGGAGTGTTCGGTAGGGTTCCCCTCGCGGCACAGCAGCGGGGAGTTCGACCCGGTAACCAGCGGCGCCGTGTCCGGAGGACCGGTTCTGGCTCCGAGCCCTCACACCCAGAATTGACCGAGAATCGGGGTGCAGGAGCACGGCGGATTGGTTCCTTGCCCGGTTGAGCCGGAACCGGCAGCCCACGGACCTGAGCAAAGCGACCTGACTCGGTAGCGTGCAACGCATGCCCATCAAGCTCGAGAACGTCGGCATCGCCGTTCGCGACCTCGAAGCAACGATCGCCTTCTTTACCGATCTCGGGCTGACCGTCCTCGGCCGTGACACGGTCAGTGGAGAGTGGACCAACACCGCCGTCGGCCTCGACGGCAACCACGCCAACATCGCCATGCTCCAGACGCCAGACGGCAACGGTCGCCTTGAGCTGTTCGAGTACATCCACCCCGATGCGATCGAGACAAAGCCCACTCGGCCTAACGAGATCGGCATGCACCGCGTGGCCTTCTCGGTCGACGACATCGACGAGGCCCTCGAGATCGCCGCGAGGCACGGCTGCCACCCGCTGCGCGGCGTGGCGACCTACGGGGACGTGTACAAGCTCACCTATGTCCGCGGCCCCAGCGGCATCATCGTGATGCTCGCCCAGAAACTGAAGAAGAGCTGACCGCGCCGGCGTGCGCCGGGAATCGGGCGTCGATCTCGAAGAACTTCAGCAGCAGCGCGAAGCCCAACCGGGTTGCGCCGGTCTTGTTGACCACCAGCGTCCAGCGAGGAGTCCTGAATGGCGGCAAGTAATGTTCGTTAGCCGTTCCTCCCTTGGGAGACGGCGGCGAGCTATTTCGAGTATGCGATGGCGGGCGACCTCGCCTACATCGTTGGGCGAGTCATCCACCCGCAGCTCGGCCGCCTTCGCAGCGAGTGCATCGGCGATGGCCTCCAGTACGCTCGCGTATGGCTGTTCTCCAGTGAGAGGTCGCGCAGCCGTCCCTCGACATCGACCAGAACCGCGAGCACCGCATGGGCTCGCCGACAGCTGGATCTTGCATCCCGTTGATGCGATCGTCGACGCGATGGTGTTGGAATATCAGCGTCTCGGGCGGGCCGGCGGAGCTGGGTTCTTAAGACCACGAGGCCGGGAAGCGGGTGCGGTTGTGGCCTGGCCTGGCTGAGCATTTGGTCCGTTCCGCCGATGTGATGCTGTTCGCGGACACGAAAGAACGGATGCTGGTCATCGAGGCGTTGGAGGCTGTGCGCTGCCTCGACGATGGCGTGATCACCTTGGTGCCCGACGCCAACGTCGGTTCGATCACGGGGATGGGGTTCGCGCCGTGGGCCGGCGGCGTGGTGCAGTTCATCAACGGCTGCCCCGGGGGTCTGACCGGATTCGTCGCCCGAGCCAAGGAGCTCGCCGACCGCTACGGCGACCGATTCACCCCACCCAGCGTCGCTGATCGCCAAAGCTGAGCGCGGCGAGTCTTTTCGACTAGTCGTCAGGAGAGGCGTTTGCGAAGCAGCGTGCGGGGGTGGCTGAAGCCCGCAGTGTGGTAGTACCGGATGAGTTGGGTGTATTGCTCGCCATCGGTGACGACGATTTCCAGGTAGGTGCAGCCGTGTCGGCTTGCCCAGGTGGTGCTGTCGGCGATGAGGGCGCGGCCCAGGCCGGCATGTCGTGATTCGGGGGTGACGTAGAGGTCTTCGAGTTCGGCGATTGGACCGTTTTCCAGGCCGAAGCTGGTGGTGGTGATGGCGAAGCCGAGCAGCTGTCCGCCGTCGTTGTCGATGACCGCGACGCGGGCACTGTCATCGGCTAGGAGATTGGCCAGGTTGGCGCGCAGCTGCTCGGGTGGGGTGGCGAAGCCGTCCTCGAGGTAGAACGCGTGCGCGAGTTCGACGAGGTCGTTGAGTTCGTGGGGCTGGGCCTGGCGAGGGGTCGGCATCGGTTAGTTGCTGTAGATCCGGGTGGGTTGGACCAGCACTGCGGCGCGGCGTTGCTGGGCCATGGTGCGGTCATAGGTCGGCCAGTCGTCGTGGGTGCCGCCCGCGTCGGTGAAGATGGTGCGGAGCAACGCGGTGAGCTCGTCGGGGCGAAGCCCGAGCGTGGTGTCGTCGGGCCCGGCGAGCTCGGCGGTGCCTTCGACGGTGATCCAGTTCCAGCGGTGGTGGAAGGTCAGGGTGGTGTTGGGGCGGGCGCGCAGGTTGGCCAGTTTGACCCGGCCGGCTGCGACGAGAGCCAGCACCGTGCGTCCAGTCGTGGGGTGGGTACTGACTCCGGCGTTGACCAGCGATGCCTGGACTGTGCCATCGGCTCGGACGGTGGAGATGATGGCGAGGTGTCCGTTGGTCGCTGCCAGTTCGGCGACGTCGTGCAGATCGAGCATGCTCTGGTCTCCCTTGAGGTGCGATCGTCACCGAGTGTGCCGCAGACCAGCGTGCCGCAGACCAGGGATGAGGATGGCGGCGGCGAGGCAGTGCAGCACGCCCAGGGTGACCCGGGTGGGCGCGTCGGCCGGAAATACGAAGATCGGCACCAGGGACGACGTGAGCACCGCCAGCGCGAGCGCCGTCCAGATCACCCGCGCGCGGCGGGTGTGCCGCTCGAGGAAGACGAGGAGCGCCCAGCCTGCTGATCCTGCGGCCGCGGTGCCGGCAGCGACCAGGCCGAGGGTGATCGGGCGGGCGCTCAGCGGTGTCACCACGAGGTAGTCCACCCCGGCGAGGTGACCGGCTAGCCAGGCCAGGCTGGTGATGATGGCGGCGGTGGCGACCACGCCGAGACGGCGGGTGCGGGGCTGGCGGAAGTGGTCCGCTGAGGGTGTAGCAACGGCATAGGACATGTGGCTCACCTGCTCTGGTGGGTCGAGCGCTGAGGTTGGCCGGCTGTGCGGACGTGGGCGCTGTGCCAGCGCCGGATGAGGGTGGACACGCCGGCCGGGTCGTCGCCCATCGGGTAGTGGTTGCCGCCGGGAATAAGGTGCTGCTCGGCGTCGGGGAAGAGTTGCTTCCACGTGCGGCCGAGTCCGAACGGGTCGTTGCGTGAGCCGAACACGGTGAGCAGCGGCAGCCGGGACAGCGGACCGCGCAACGCTGCGTGGGCCTGCTGGAGCAGGTCGTTCTCGGTGCGCAGCGCGCGGAGGTAGCGGTGGGTGTTACGCCGGGACGGCCGGTCCATCCCGGCCAGGAACACGGCACGGTCCTCGTCGGTCCATGCGCGTCCGGCACCGAACGCCGAGGCGCTGAGCCGCGCCGCCCAGCCCAGCAGCGCGCCCGACTCCCGGATCGGCGCGCTGCCCATCACCGCGAGCATCCCCCGCAGCGCCGCGCCGGTGGGCCGCCAACCCAGGGCATTGAGCGCGACCAGGCCGGTGATGCGCTCCGGTTGCCGGGCAGCTGCCGCCAGCCCGACCGGTCCTCCTACGTCATGCATGACCAGCGTGATCTCCCGCAGGTCGAGCCCCTCGATCACCGCGCCCACCGCGAGGGCGGCGGCCTCCAGGCTCACCACCACCTCCGGGCGGGAGCTCAGGCCGCTGCCCGGGGCGTCGAGTGCGACGCAGCGATAGTGCGGGCTCAGCGCCACCAGCAGGTCGCGCCAGACAAAGCTCCACGACCCAACGTGGACGAACAGCAGCGTTGGCCCTTCACCGACGTCGGTGACCGCGATCTGCCCGACCGGTGTCGCCAGCGCTGCGGTGGGGAAGGGCCACCGTTCCCGCGGCAACCAGGCTGGCCGGGGCAGCGGGGTGAGCGCGCTCATCGGATGCTTCCTTCGCTAGGTACCGGCGGAGCCGGGGGGACGTCGAGGTCAGTGCGGGCATAGTGGGTGAAGTAGTCGACGAACACCGTCAGCGCGAGGAAGACGAACGCTTCGATGAGCTGCTCGGTGCTCCACCCGGCGGTGGTGGCGGCCGCCCAGGCGGCGTCGGTGACCCGACCGGTGTTCACCGGGGCCTCCCGCATCACCGCCAGCAGCGCCGCGAGATGGGCGTCGGCGACCTGCCCGGTACGCACCGCCACGGTCTGTTCTGGGCTCATCCCCACGCTGATCGCGAGCTGGGTGGCGATCGCCTGGGAGTAGGTGCCGTCATTGGCTGCCCCCACCGCGAGCATGATCGCCGCTCGCACCGTCGGGGCCAGCGTTCGGTAATCACCGCCCGCTCGGCGCACACCCAAGTACGCCGCGAGCACCGCGGGTGAGCGCGCCAGGTCGGTGTGCAGGGCCAACAGCCGCCCGCCGCTGGCCTTCCTGGTCTGTTCCAACAACTCGGTGAGCGCGGCGATGGATTGGGGGGGTGCCGTGGGTGCCGACATGGCGTAGCTCTCCTTTCTCCTCACTACTCCCTAGGACGAGCGCCAGCCGCCGGGTGTGACGTAGCGCGGTATGTCACATTCAGGTCGAACGATTCGTCCTAGGAGTTGAGGAGATTTCAGATCGGGGAGTCAGATGCCTGAGCCGAATTGGCTGGCCGCGCAGTTCGAGCAGCATCGTGTCCATCTGCGTGCCGTGGCGTATGACATGCTGGGTTCAGTCAGTGAGGCTGACGATGCCGTGCAGGAATGCTGGTTACGGCTGCAGCGCAGCAACGCCGACACAATCAACGAATTGCGCGGCTGGCTCACCGCCGTTGTTGGCCGGATCTGTATCGATATGCTGCGAGCCCGCCAGGCGCGCCGTATCGACTATGTCGGAACCTGGCTGCCCGAACCACTGGTCGAGGAGCCCCTAGAGCAGCGACCCGACCAGCAGGCCGAGCTCGCCGACACCCTCGGCCTGGCGCTGCTAATCGTGCTGGAGAGCCTCAGCCCGGCCGAGCGACTCGCGTTCGTGCTGCACGACATCTTCGCGGTGTCCTTCGACGAGATCGCGACGATCATGGATCGCACCCCGGCGGCCGCTCGCCAACTGGCCAGCCGAGCCCGCCGCCGGGTCCAGGCCGCGCCGCGACCCGACAGCGACCTGGCACTGCAACGACGGGTGGTCGACGCGTTCCTGGCCGCTGCCCGCTCCGGTGACTTCGAGGCGTTGCTGACGGTGCTGGCGCCGGATGTCGTGTTGCGCTTCGACCTCGGACCGGACGGACGACCGGCGCTGTCCGGGGCGCACACGGTGGCCCAGCACGTGCTCAACACCGCGCCCCGGTTCGTCTCGTTCGCCGCCCCAGTGCTGGTCAACGGCGCGGTCGGCGTGCTGTTCAGCACCCGCGACGACCCCATCTCGGTACTCGGCTTTACCATCGTCGACGGCCGGATCGCCGCACTGGACCTGGTGGCCACCCCAGCAAAACTCCGCCACCTCCGTATCGACTCCTGACACTGCCCCGCGGAGACTCATGCTGCAACCGGACAAGAAAACCGCGATCGTGAACGGCTATCGGATGGCCTACCGCGAGATCGGCGAGGGTGACCCGATCGTGTTCGCGCACGGCAACCCCACGTCCTCGTACCTGTGGCGCAACGTGATGCCACACCTGGAGGGCCTCGGGCGACTGATCGCCTGCGACATGATCGGCATGGGTGACTCGGACAAGCTCGACCCCTCCGGCCCGGACCGCTACAGCTACCTCGAGCATCGCGAGTATCTATTCGCGCTATGGGAGCAGCTCGGCATCGAGCAGAACGCCATCCTGGTGCTGCACGACTGGGGCTCCGCCCTCGGGTTCGACTGGGCCGCCCAACATCCCGACCGGGTCCGCGGGCATCGCCTACGGGGAAGCCATCGTCGCCCCGATGAGCCGGGACGACTGGCCGGACGGGCCCAGGGAGATCTTCCAGGCATCGTCAACTTGGCTAGCAGGGGTGGCTGGGAGGATCGCGGTGAGTGGCTACCTGCGGCGTCGTATGCGGGGTTCCGGTATCCGGGCGAGATCATCAGCCACGCAGTCTGGCTCTACTTCCGGTTCGCCCTGTCCTTGCGAGATGTCTCCGAGCTGATGCTCGCCGTGGCGTAGTGGTCTCGCACGAAACAATCCGACAGTGGACCCAGAAGTTCGGACAGGACTACGCCAACGCCCTGCGGCGCCGACGGCCGCGCCCGGGCGACAAGTGGCACCTGGACGAGATATTCGTCAAGATCAACGGTGTTGGACACTACCTCTGGCGAGCCGTCGATCAGGACGGGGTCGTACTCGACGTCCTGGTGCAGCGCCGCCGCGACGCAGTCGCGGCGAAGAAGTTCTTCCGCAAGCTGCTCAAGCACCTACGGTACGTGCCTCGGGTGATCGTCACCGACAAGCTGGGCAGCTACCAGGTCGCCCACCGCGGCGTCGGCGAAGCATCGCCGGTCGAAGTACCTCAACAATCGAGCCGAGAACTCCCACCAACCCACACGAGTACGGGAGCGGACCATGAAGTGCTTCCACTCCGCCGGCCAGGCGCAACGCTTCTGCTCGGCGCATGGCGTGATCTCCTCGCACTTCCGTCCGGGCCGGCACCTGATGTCGGGCATGGAGTGGCGAACCGAGATGAGCCGGCGGTTCACGACCTGGAACGAGGTCACCGGCATCGCCACCGCAGCCTGAACGGCACCGGCTCGGACCATCTCCCCAAGTCCTTAGTGGCCCAGACCCACCGAACCTCGTCAAGTTGACGATGCCGCCGGCCGGGTTAGGTGCATCCCAGACCCGAATCTGGTGGCGGCTGGTGAGCGCTTTTCGTGCGTCTAACCAGCGACCAAGAAGGTGTTCGTGGCGGGTGGTACCGTGCCGCATCGCGTGAAACCGGTGCTCTGGTT
>JAFAWY010000066.1 GCA_019241525.1 Pseudonocardiales bacterium | reverse complement strand
GTTCAACACACCGCGCTCGCCGTCGAGTTGGAATGCGACCTCCGGGATGAGCACTACGTCGGCGTCGGTGCGGGCCAGCGCGGCATAGCAGGCGATGAACCCGCAGTGGCGGCCCATCAGCTTCACCAGGCCGACGCCGTGGGCGGTTGACTTGGCCTCCACGGTGACCGCGTGGATCGACTCAGATGCCCGCGAGAAGGCGGTCTGGAAACCAAAACTCTGGTCGAGGTAGGGGATGTCGTTGTCGATCGTCTTGGGGACGCCGACTACGGCGATCCGCGCGCCGCGCTGGTCGATCACCTGCGCGACGCGCATCGCGCCGCGCATCGTGCCGTCACCGCCGATCACAAAAAGGATGTTGATTCCGAGGCGCTCGAGACAGTCGACGATTTCGTCGGGATCTTGGGGCCCGCGTGAGGTGCCCAGTACGGTGCCGCCATCGACGTTGATGTCCTGGACGCTGTCGGCGGTCAGCTCGATCACGTCGTGCTGGTAGGAGGCAATGAAGCCCTGGTAGCCGTTACGGAAGCCGACGATTCGGCGGACCCCGTAGTGATTGGTCAGGTTGCGGACCAGGCCGCGGATAACGTCGTTGAGACCGGGGCAGAGCCCGCCGCAGGTGACGATCCCGGCGCGGGTCTTGGCCGGATCGAAGAAGATCTGCCGCCGGGGACCAGCCGGCTCGAAGCTGGGTAGGTCGCTGAGCCGGCGGTTGCGCCCGTACACCATGCTGAGCGTGTCGTCGAGGAGCACTCGGTCGCCCTCGTCGACGTAGTGTTGGGTCGTCTGCCGGCTGTCCAGCTGTGTGGCGAGGGGTGAGGTGATCCGCGCCGATCCGAGGGTTTTGATCGACAGATCTGGGCTCGCCGCGGTCGCGCTGATCTGCCGCGTGGCGATCTCGTGCACACCACTGGTCACCGATCGCTCCTCACCGCTCGGCCGGGTTACGACGGTCACCCCGCACCGGTGAGAACGTGACCTTGTGCTGCCGATTTAGCATGCCCGGAGGACGCCGGGGATCACAACCTCCTGGCGGTGTGGCGCCCAGCTCAGCCAGCGACGGCCACGCGGCCGGTCACCCCCGCGTCTGGATGCAGACTGCTGTTACCGGGCCGGTGAGACCAGCAGTCTGCATCCAGACTGCGCCAGAACAGGGCACGACCGGGGTCGAAGGGCGCTGGTTACAGAGCCTTGAGTTCTTCGATGACGGACTCGACGGAGGATTTCGCATCGCCGAAAAGCATGGCGGTGTTGGGCGAGTAGTACAGCTCGTTTTCGATGCCGGCGAAGCCGGGACTCATCGAGCGTTTGAGCACGATGACCGATTTGCTCTGGTCGACGTTGAGGATCGGCATGCCGTGAATCGGCGAGTTCGGGTCGTTGCGCGCGGCGGGATTGGTCACATCGTTGGCACCGATCACCAGCGCGACATCGGCACGGGAGAACTCGTCGTTGATCTCGTCCATCTCCTTGAGGTGCTCGTAAGGCACGTCCGCCTCAGCGAGTAGCACGTTCATGTGCCCAGGCATCCGCCCGGCCACAGGATGGATGGCGTACTTGACCTCCACGCCCTTGTCCTCCAGGAGCCTGGCCATATCTCGCACGGCGTGCTGAGCCTGCGCCACGGCCATGCCGTATCCGGGCACCACGATGACCTCGTTGCCGTAGGCCATCTGGACCGCCGCGTCCGACGCATTGGTCTCCCGGACGACCTTGTCGCCAACGTCCCCACCCCCGGCTGTCACGCCGCCTCCGCCGAACCCCCCGGCCACGATCGCCGGGATGGACCGGTTCATCGCCTTGGCCATCAGGTTGGTCAGGATCGACCCGGAGGCACCGACGATCATGCCGGCGACGATCATGGCGGTGTTGTTCAGCGCCAGCCCAGCTGCCGCCGCGGACAATCCGGTCAGCGCGTTGAGCAGCGAGATCACCACCGGCATGTCGGCACCACCGATCGGCAGCACCACCAGTAGCCCCAGCGCCGCAGCGAACACCAACGCACCGATGATCAACAATTCGGAGCTACCGCCGAAGCCGATGGCGACTGCGCAGGCCAGCGCTGCGAGCAGCGCGAGCACGTTGACCAGCTGCTGAGCGTTACCCAGGCTGATCGGCCGCCCGGGGACCAGTCCTTGCAACTTGCCGAAGGCCACCAGGGAGCCCCAGAACGACACCGAGCCGACGATGGCACCGAACAGTGACGACACGACCACATAGGGCGGATCGCCGCTGAATCCACTCGTGGTGTTGAACTCCACCCAGGCGATCAGTGCCACCGCGCCGCCACCGACGCCGTTGAACAGCGCCACCATCTGCGGCATGGCGGTCATCTTGACCTGCTTGGCGGCCGGTATGCCGACCACGGTGCCGAGCACCACGCCCAGCGCGATCAACACCCAGTTGCCCATACCCGGGATCAGCAGTGTGGCGAGCACCGCGATGCCCATCCCGACTGCCGCGATCAGATTGCCGCGCACCGCGGTGCGCGGACCGGTCAATCCCATCAGGCCGTAGATAAACAGGGCAAAGGCGAGGATGTAGAGGGCCAGCACGTAAACCGGAAGTTCGCTCATCGCTGCGGGGCGCCCTTCACTGCCTTGGCGGGCTGCTTGCCCTTGAACATGCCCAGCATTCGGTCGGTGACCAGGAAGCCGCCGACCACGTTGATCGTGCCGAATGCGATCGCTACCACCAGCAGCAGCTTGTCGAAGGCGGATAGGTCCGGGCGCGTGCCCAGCACCACGATGCCGCCGAGCAGCACGATGCCGTGGATGGCGTTGGTGCCCGACATCAGCGGGGTGTGGAGGGTGTTGGGCACCTTGGAGATCACGGCAAAGCCGACGAAGCCGGCGAGCACCAAGATCGCCAGGTTGGCGAGCAACATCAGCGGTTGTTCCCTTCCGGCTCCCGGGTGATGCAGGAGCGCGCCAGTACTTCGTCGTCGGAATCCGGGTTGAGACGGCCCTGATCGTCCAGCATCAGTTCCAGTAATGACTGCACGTTACGGGCGTACAGCTCGCTGGCGTGCTCGGGCATCGTCGCGGGCAGGTTCAGGGGGGAGGCGATCGTCACATCGTGGCGGACGACGACCTGTCCTGGTTCGGTCAGTTCGCAGTTACCGCCGGTCTCGCCGGCCAGGTCGACGATCACGCTGCCCGGTCGCATCCCCTTCACCGCCTCGGCGGTGACCAGGATGGGCGCCCGGCGGCCGGGCACCAGCGCAGTGGTGATCACGACGTCGAAGGTGCTGGTCGCCTCGGTCAGCCGCTGCTTTTGCTCGGCGCGCTCGTCCTCGGTGAGCTCACGGGCGTAACCGCCCTCGCCGGCCGCTTCGATGCCCAGGTCGAGCCATTTAGCGCCCAGCGAGCGCACCTGGTCGGCGACTTCGGGTCGCACGTCGTAGCCGGTGGTGCGGGCACCCAGCCGCCTGGCAGTGGCCAGCGCTTGCAGGCCGGCCACCCCGACGCCCAGGACCAAGGCGGTCGCCGGCTTGATGGTGCCGGCAGCGGTGGTGAGCATCGGGAAGAACCGTGTCGACAGGTCCGCGGCCATCAGCACCGCCTTGTACCCGGCCACGTTGGCTTGTGACGACAGCGCGTCCATCGATTGGGCCCGGGAGATCCGGGGGATCGACTCCATGGCGAAGGCCGTCACCCCCGCGTCGCGAAGCTTGCCGGCGATTTCCGGATCGGAACGCGGCGCCAGGAACCCGATGAGCACCGATCCCTGCCGCAGTCGGCTGATCTCCTCATCGGTCGGTGGCGCCACCTTGACCACGACGTCGGTGTTCCACGGGTCGTCGATGGTGGCGCCGGCCTCGATGAAAAGCTCATCGGGCATCAGCGCGCCCACACCGGCGCCAGGCTCCACGACGACCTGTAATCCACGGCGGATCAGCTTCTCGACCGCCTTGGGCACCAGCGCTACCCGGCGTTCGCCTTCCTTGGATTCCCGCGGGACGCCGACTCGGATGCCTGGACTGTCTTGCGATGAGGTCACCCGCAGAGCATCGAACATGATCGGAGCGACGTCTAGTCGGGGTGAGCAAACGTTTATCACCGCACAGTCGACACATCATCGTTTTATCACCCGGTGTCAGTGCCGTGGCGAGGCTGTGCGTGCAACTGATCCGCCAGCAGGATTGGGACTATGGCCGTACAACGTGGATTTCGGGGGTTGGGTGAGTTGACGCTGATCCGGCACGGGGAGACGGAGTGGAGTGCCAGCGGCCAGCACACTGGCGTGACGGATATCCCCCTGACACCGACCGGTGAGCAGCAGGTCGGCCGGCTGCGGCCGCTGCTCCACGGCCACCCGTTCGCGCTGGTGCTGACCAGCCCGATGCTGCGGGCGCGGCGTACTGCCGAACTACTCGGATTGACCGATCCCGAGGTGGACCCGGATCTGGCCGAGTGGGACTACGGCGGCTACGAAGGACGGACCACCGATGAGATCAGTGCGGAGCTGGGCCAATCCTGGCGGATCTGGACTCATTCGGTGCCCGCCGGACCAACCCCGGGTGAGGCCATCGATCAGGTCGCGAAGCGGGCGGATCGAATTCTCGCCCGGATCCGGCCGGTACTGGCCCAAGGGCAGGCTGTGGCGCTCGTCGGACACGGGCACAACCTGCGGGTACTGGCTGCTCGATGGCTCGGTCTGGAGCCGCAAGCGGGGGCGCTGCTGGGCCTGTCGGCTGGATCGCTGTCCGGACTCGGCTATGAACATGACCGCCCGGTGATCCTCTACTGGAACCTGTCTCCGGCCCGGTTGGACGTAGCGTCGCGGTGATCCCGGTGGAGTAGTTGGAGGGCGACCGCTGCGGACCGGACCAGTCCTTGACGGACGATCGTTCGCTACACTGTGCACTGTGGAGAACGATCGTTTTCCTCCTGATCAGGGTGCATACCACGGTTATCAGTGGTTGCGCCGGGACGGCTCCGGTGAGCCGGAGGTGACCGGATGACTGCACCCGCCGCCCGCATCGTGTCGGTCAACGTGGGGACGCCGCAGCTGGTGCGCTGGCGCAACCGGGACGTGCTGACGTCAATCTTCAAAGATCCCGTGGCGGGGCGCGTTGCGGTCCAGGGCGTCAATCTCGCCGGTGATGACCAGTCTGATCGCACTGTGCACGGCGGCCCGGACAAAGCGGTGTACGCCTATGCTGAAGAGGACCTCGACTGGTGGTCTGCTGCGCTGGGCATGCCCCTGGCGCCAGGGATCTTCGGAGAGAACCTCACCGTCGCTGGAGTGGCGGTGACCGAGGCGGTGATCGGCGAGCGCTGGCGCATCAACGACGTGTTGCTCGAGGTCTGCGGGCCCCGCACACCGTGTTACAAGCTGGGCATCCGCATGGGTGAGGACGGCTTCCCGCGGTTGTTCGCTGCCGCCGGCCGGCCCGGCGCGTACTTACGCATCCAGACGGCGGGCAGCATCGCGGCTGGTGACGCCGTCAGCGTCGAGCACCGGCCCAGCCACGGTGTCACGATCCATGCGGTTGCTGACGCCTACCACCGTGACCATTCCCGGGCAGCGGAGCTCCTGGTTGCCCCCGAGCTGCCCGACCATTGGCGAGCCTGGGCACGCACGCTGCTCACCCGCCAGCGCGCTTCCCGCGCCGGCTAATTCCTGCGGTTGGCGTAACGGGCTGAACTGGCTGAGCGATTTCGGTATCAACACGTAATCAGCCGGATACAGACAGTAGCTGAGGGGCGCCGGTGGGTGGTGGCCCTGCAAGGGGGAACGTTATGACAGCAGTCAATCCAAACCAGTCGCCTGCGGGTCCAGACTTGCGCGCGGGTGACCGCGTGTCTACCAGCTGGTCAACTTTCCCGACCCGACCGCGCACCCGGCGAGCTGGTGATCTTTTCCAGCCGATCACCAGCTCGGAGCCACCTTCGCCTGCCATCGCACCTTCGCCTGCTATCACCGAGCAGCCGGTTACGCCGATCAATGAGCCGACACAAGCTGGCGAGCCGCTCTCAGCTCCGATGCCGCCGTCGGGGTTTGTCCCGCCGGCACGGCGATGGGCCAGCCGGACGGCCGGGCTGGCGGTCGGGACGTCGGGGGCGGTGCTGGCGTTCGTAGCAAGTGCCGTGCTGGTGCTTGTGGTCGCAGGGATGACCATGTTCAGGACGTCGTCGTCCACCGAGTCGTCCGTTGTCGAAGCCACTCCGGGCCGGTTACCGGCTCCCGCTACGCCGGTGGTCAGTGGCGGGCAGCCGGTGGTTGCGCCGATCGAGGCACCGGCAGGGGTTGCGCAGCCGGTATCGGCCACGGCGTACTCCCCAACTCAACCCGCAGTGACCGCCGCCCAGCAGCATGTATCGGCACCCCATCGTGACCTGCCAGCTGCCCAGGTTGCGCGGCCGGCGCCCGATCACGGACCGGTGTCGCCACCGCCGTCGTTCCCACCACCAGGGCCGCCGCCGTCAATGACCGAAGACGGCGGATACTGGACCATCACCAACGCTTCCCGTACGGAAAATACGGAATCACAACCGGCTGAGGCTTGTGACTGCGACACCACGATGCGTGGTGCCCCCGATTATGAGTACCGGCCATCCGGGGTTGACCGGTCGCGTGAGCCCGGAGCACAGCAAGAGAGATATCGCCCAGCGAGCAGGGTCGAGAAATCCAGGATCGAAGACCGGATGCGGGACCGGCAGGCCAGTGGAACCAGAGAGCACGGCAGGCCGTCGGGCGTGGCCCGGCCCCGGCCCTGATCTGGCTTACCCGCAGACATCGAGGTCAGATCATCCCTGACTGGGTGTCCAGTGAGGGTCCCTGCCGGCGAAGCCAAGCAGCTGATCAAGGTCAGAAGCGCTGGGCGGGATGGCCACGACCGGGCCATAGAGGCCCTCACGGCCGGCTTGCTGATCCGGCTCGGACATCGAGGCGGCGAAGCCCAGGCTCGCCTGCACGCTGGCTGGATCGGCCTGGAATGGCTGACCGGTGGCTCGCGCCAGGTCCCAACCGTGGAGCACAAGCTCGTCGAGGGCTGCTACGCCCATGACCTCGGCAGCCATGGTGACTCCACCAGCCTCGGTCTCTCCTTCCCAGGCCTGGGCTGCGCGCCACGCGGTAACCAGTGCGTCGAGGCGCTCGTGGAGCTGGCACCTCCAGTCGACAGGCAAAGATCCGCCCGGCTCCGGCCTGCTCGCCAAGGAGGAGTCCTTGTGCGCTGCTGCGGTGAAGGCGACCGTCAGCGCGAAGCAAGTGGTTCAGCAAGACGGCGACTGGCCAGCCCGCACAAGGCGTGGCGGCGGCCAGCTGGTAGTCGTCTACTCCGTCGACGAGGCGGGCCAGCTGTGCTGCCGCTGGCGACAAGTCATAGGTGATCGTCATGTGAGTTCTCCACGTCGCGCCCGGTGCTGCCGCGTCCCTCCGTGATTGCAGACGCTGACCGCGGGGAGAACTCATCGGCTAATCGGATGCTGCTGCTCGATGCGGACGTGATTCAGACGGTCTTTGCGGTTGGCGCCGCCTCTTTTGAACTGTACGGGCGGCCAGGTTCAATGCGTGCGCCGAGTTGGAGCAGCCTGCCCAGATCATCGGCATTGCGCCAAGTTTGGCTGATCAATCCGCCGGTGATGTGGTGAATGAACATCGCGGTGAACACCTGCTGGCGACCATGGCTTGGTATGCCCAGGAAACTGTCCTGATCGACGGTATTCGTGGCGCGGACGGCCACCTTGTCGACGGTGGCGATAACATCCGCAACGGTCCATTGCTGTTTGATACGCCCGAACGTGGCGAACAGTTGACGGATACCCGCCTCACCGGCAGGCAGCTCTGGTGGACCACCGTGCATAGTCCAGGTCGGGCTGATCATGGCGATGAGGCCGTCGATGTCGTGTTCGCTGACGAGCGCAAGGAAGCGCCGGCCGATTTCTTCGTTGGCGTCATATGGTCCCCGGATGAGCGACATCCGCTCAGGATCGTGCGTCACTGCCGAGGGCGGCAAGGAAGGACTGCGCCCAGCGCTGGACATCGTGGGTCATCACCTGACGGCGCAACGTTCGCATCCGCCGGTGCCGCTCATCGGGACCCGCCCTGATGGCGCGTTCGATGGCGCTCTTGATGCCATCGAGGTCATGTGGGTTGACGAGGAAAGCGCGGGTCAATTCGGCGGCCGCGCCGGCGAACTCCGACAGCACCAGCGCGCCGTCCAGGTCCGGCCGGCAGGCCACGTATTCCTTGGCCACCAGGTTCATGCCGTCACGCACGGGAGTGACGAGCATGACGTCCGCGGCCACGTAGAAGGCAATCAGCTCCTCGCGCGGGATCGACTGGTGCAGGTAGTGCACCGCGGGATGGCCCACCCGGCCGAACTCACCATTGATCCGGCCGACGGCCTGCTCGATGTCGTTGCGCATGCGCTGGTAGTGCTCTACCCGCTCGCGCGACGGAGTAGCCAGCTGCACCATGACGACGTCGTCAGCGTTGATCCGGCCGTCGGCGTAAAGCTCCTCCAACGCGCGTAACCGCACGTCGATGCCCTTGGTGTAGTCGAGCCGGTCCACTCCGAGCAGGATGGTCTTCGGGTTGCCCAGCTCACCGCGGATCTGCCCGGCGCGCTGCCGGATCGGCTTGCTCCGCGCCATCTTGTCCAGCGCGGTGGAGTCGATGGAGATCGGGAAGGCCCCGACTCGTACCGTTCGGTCGTCGACGTTGACCTCGCCCAGCCTGGTGCGTATGCCGACGGTGCTCCTGCTGGCTGATGCCCCGGCCAGCCGGCGTGCAAGGAACATGAAGTTCTGCGCGCCTCCGGGCAGGTGGAACCCGACCAGATCGGCACCGAGCAGCCCGCGGATCAGCTCGGTGCGCCAGGGCAGCTGCAAGAACAGTTCGACCGGAGGAAAGGGGATATGCAGGAAGAAGCCGATCCGTAGGTCGGGCCGCAGTTCCCGGAGCATCCGGGGCACCAGCTGGAGCTGGTAGTCCTGCACCCACACGGTGGCGTTTTCACTGGCGACCTTGGCGGTGGCCGCGGCGAAGCGCTCGTTGATCTCCTGGTAGGCGTTCCACCAGTGCCGGTGAAATACCGGAGGGGCTACCACGTCGTGATAGAGCGGCCACAACGTCGCGTTGGAGAAGCCTTCGTAGTAGTCGGCGACCTCGACTGTGGACAGGGGCACGGGGTGCAACGTCATATCGTCGTCTTTGATGGGTTCCACCTCGACGTCGGGCACGCCCGGCCAGCCCACCCAAGCGCCGTGGTGTACGCGGAGGAAGGGCTCCAGTGCGGTCACCAGCCCGCCGGGGCTGGTCTTCCACCGCTGGGTGCCATCAGGCAGGCGTTCTAGGTCCACCGGCAGCCGGTTGGCCACCACCACGAAATCCGCCGTTGCGCTGCTCGCGGCGTCGATCATGGGCTAGCCTCCCTCATTCGCACCGTTACCCACTGACAGTAGCGGCGCAGCAGGCTACCCGCCTGTTTACTGATCTTCCCGGTAGTACGCCTACCATGACGTTTGCACTCGCCGGCGTAGCTCAACTGGCAGAGCAACCGCCTTGTAAGCGGTAGGTTCGGGGTTCGAGTCCCCGCGTCGGCTCTGAGCAGCACTTATGGTGCCGAATGCCGGCCTCGCTGCGGAGCACAGCGCTGCGTTAGCGATAAACTGACCGCCGTGACTGCACGTGTCGGCAACCCGCTAGACCCCGCTGTTGCCTCATTTGCCCGCTTTCTGCGCGGCGCCAACCGTTCGCCCAAGACGGTCACCATCTACACCGACGCCACCCGCAAGCTGATCGACTGGCTCGCCGACAACGCACCGGAGGTGACCTGCTGGGACGATTTGCGCGCCGAGCACCTCAACGGTTTCACCGGCGATGTGCTCGCCGCCGGCCGTTCAGCGGCGTACGCCTCGAATCTATACCGAGCCATCCAGCAGTTCGTCAAATG
>JAFAWY010000040.1 GCA_019241525.1 Pseudonocardiales bacterium | reverse complement strand
GGCATGTCGATGAACGTCTACGCGCACGCCGGACGCGTCCGTACCCGCGATTTGTCCGCCCCGAACCGGCTCTGGGGATCGGGCGTGTGAGGTCGGCATAACGCTCTGCCAGTCCCTGGCGCGGCGAATGCGTCGAGAGACCTGGCGCCTTCCGAGGAGTGACCATTGAACCTGTGGGGTTCCAGAAGTTTGCCGCATCGGTGACCTGGGTGAACGAGGAGACCGCGCGATCATGATGATCGTGCGTCGTGTCGTTGCGTCTGCTTTACCTGATCTTCGTGTGGGTTGCCGGCTGGCTCGTCATCGGGTCGGCACGGCTGCCTAAAGGCCAGGTCAGCCCTGGTGGCCCAGTTCTGGTACCCCACAAGCCGTTGTCCGGCATTGCCTCGCTTGTGTTATCAGCCTGGTGTGTGCCTGCGGACACCCGGTCGGCATGGCCTACGGCGGGAAGAAGGTGGGCGGGTGCACCTGCCGCAAGTTCGACAAGCGAATAAGGGATTACCAACGGCGTTTACAAGGGACATCACTGCGGGGATCGTGATTATGTGTATGGGCCGCTCCAGCCCACCAACTGCAGCTTCTCTATAGGATTTCTACAGAGAAGTGCTGAGGATCGCCGATCCCCTAGGGACAGTGTTGTGGTGTTCCTCGCTGACGCTCTGATGCAGGGCGCCGTCACCTCAAAGGTCATCAGTGTCCTGATCAGCCAGCGCACGACGCAAGACTATGCGCAACCTTCGGCATAGATACGTCCACGCGAACAAAATGGAGCCAGCTTTACAGCGAAACAGTGACTAATCCTTCACGACGTGGATCCCGACGCCGTGGTAGCCCTGGCACGGCAGCTGCTGCTGACCAACGCCGACCGGCCCCAGCAGTCCACCACCGGGGAACTGGTGCACGGCAGGCGGCACTGGGTGTTCGAGCGGACCGGCAAATCCTGCTGCCGCTGCGCAGCGAAAGTGATCAGTACTCTGCAAGGAGACGACCTCTACCCGCGGTACACCTATTACTGCCCGCGCTGCCAACCGGGACCGCATCCAGGGCACTAGATCAGCTTTCCCATTTCACGTCGAAACCGAGCAGCCGCTTGTACCGATCGACTAGTTCCTCGTCACTTAAATCGGACCAATCCGTACGAATCCCTTTGGGTTCAGGACCGTAAACCTCCGCTGCCACCTCCATCTCCTGCTCGAGTTCCCAACCCTCCCGTGTTTGCCGGATCTTATCGAGAGATTCGTCGCTCATGGCACCTCCCGGCGAAGCGAAAGCCGCGCCCTTTTCCCTATGGTTCCATGCTGCTGCCAATCGTGCTGGCAGCCGGTTGCAGGGCGGCAACCACGCGCTCGACGCGGGGATCACGCTGCAGCTGCTCCAGGGTCACCGGCAAGGGCAGCCGCCAGTTCGGGTACTGGTCGACGGTGCCGGGCAAGTTGGGCTGGCGGATTTCACCCACCACGTCGTAGGGAGAGGCCAGCACCAGGCGGCAGGGCGTGCGGGCGAGCAACTCGTGCATTGCCACCACGATCTGGTCCTCGCTGTCGCCACCGTCAGCACTGTCCGCGCTGAGCAGACCCTCGGCGCGCAGGAGGCTCACCAGTTCTGCACGGTCGGCGCGCGCCTGCGTCCACTCCGCGGTCTCGTCGTTCAGCAACCCCAGCTCGGCACGGGCCCGTACGTGCTCGCCGCGCAGGAAGCCCAGCGCTGTGGGCAGGTCGTGGGTGGAGATGCTAGCCGCGGCGCGCGCCGGCCAGCATCGTGCAGGTAGCAGCGGCGTGCCAGGTCCGTCCTCGTCGCGGGCGAACCACAGCACCGCGCAGCCCAGCATGCGCTGGGCTGCCAGCGTCTCGGTGACTTCGGGTTCTACCGTGCCGAGATCCTCACCGATCACCACCGCGTCGGCTCGGTGCGCCTCCAACGCCAGTGCCGCCACCATCGCCGCGGCGTCGTAGTGCACATAGGTGCCCTGGTCTGGGGTCGCACCCGGCGGGACCCACCACAGCCGCCACAGACCGGCAACGTGGTCGATCCGAAGCCCGTCGGCATGAGCCAGCACGGCGCGCAGCATGTCCCGGTAGGCGGCGTACCCGGTGGCGGCCAGCCGGTCCGGCCGCCACGGCGGCAGGCCCCAGTCCTGCCCTTTCTGGTTGAACGTGTCCGGTGGGGCGCCGACGGTGACTCCGTTGGCGAGCACGTCCTGCAGGGCCCAGGCGTCGGCGCCCTCCGGATCGACCCCTACCGCGAGGTCATGCACTACTCCAACGGCCATGTCCCGTGCGGCCTCGCGGGTGGTGGTCAGCTGCTCGGCGCATTGTTGCTGTACCCACGCGTGAAACGCCAGCTGCTGGGGATCGGCGGTGGCCGTTGCCGGATGACGCAGCTCGGCGGGCCATTGTGACCAGCGGGGCCCGTGCCGCTGCGCGAGAGCGCAGAACGTCGCGAAGTCGCGCAACCCGTCCGACATGGTGGGGCGTGGCCTGCCCTCTGCCCGCCACAGCAGCTCCAGCGCCGCGTGCTTGGCGCGCCACACCGCGTCGTAGTCGATCCGCTCTCTGGCCGGCTCGATCCGCAAAGCATCTACTTCGGCTTGCACCGCCGGATCAGCGCGCTGGTAAGCGGCGATGTCAGTGATGCGCAGGTATAGCGGGTTGACGAACCGGCGGCTGGAAGGGCTGTACGGCGAGGCCTGCACCGGATGCGTCGGTGTCACCGCGTGCAGCGGGTTGACCAGTACCGCGCCGGCACCGTGCGCGGTGGCTGTCCAGGTGATGAAGTCGCGCAGGTCGCCAAGGTCGCCCAGACCCCACGAGTTCGCCGAGTGCAGCGCGTAGAGCTGCAGCATCCAGCCCCAGGTGCGCGGCAGCTCGGGCAGTGCCGGAGGGGCAACCAGGACGGTGCTGCGCTGGTCGCCACTGGCCAGTGAGTACCAGCCGGGAGCCAGGTCTGGCGGGATCGACCCGGTGACGTCAAGCTCGGTGCCGTCCTCCGCGGTGAGCACACCCGGCGTGCTGAGTCTCCGCTGCTGGCCCTGGCGCAGCACCACGGTGCCGGGCAGCGTCGGTGCTCGGGTCGCGGCCAGCGCGTCGCGGACCTCAGCAGGGTTATCGGCACTGACGCCCAGCAACCCGAGTACCCGGCGCACCACATCGGGGTCGACCTCCACCCGCCGGCGCTTTGCGTCCCGGTACCAGGTCGCCACCCCGTGCGCTGCTGCGAGCTGTTCTAGTGCGGAGTCCATGCGTGCCATCGTGGCAGCGGTCCGCCGCCCCCGCCTCACGACTGGAATCGTCCTTTCACCAGGACCCGGGACTTACAGGTCCGGAGTTGCCATCCTTGGCACGCTGTAGATAGTGGCGATAACTCCTGCGGACACGGATGCGCTACCACCACACTTTCGCTTGCCTCAGCCGAATGGTCGCATGACGGCGACCGTGCACCAGAGCGCGACACCCCGTGCACGGGGGCGCGACATGCGGTGCACGGGGGCGCGACACGCGCTTAGTGGGCGGGCTCGGCGGCTACTTTTGCGGGGGTGGTCTGGTGCGGGATCGTGGCGGGCGCTTCGGAGTGCTCGTCGGGCATCTTCGCCGGTGCTGGGGTGCTGCCGAAGGAGAACGCCAGGCACACCAAAGCCGCGAACAGGTAGCCGAGCGCGACTCCTGGACTGGCCGCCCAGGCGACCTGCTCGCCGTGGATCAGGCCGATGAATGACAGTACTGCCCCGGCGACGCAGTACCCGGCCGCCCAGTAGTAGCGCTTGTCGATCACGAACGCAGCGATCGCGCCGAGCAGCATGCCGGCCAGGATCGCCCCACCGCCCAGGGTCTTCAGTCCGTCGTAGACGACACCCGCCTTGGCCAAAGCGTCATTGCCCACTTTGGCCGCGCTGGTGCCGGCCGCGTTGAGCACGTTGTCGATCTGGCCGTTCGCCCACGAGGCGACGTTGGGAATGATCGCCAGTACAACCGCAACGGCATGTGCCTTGGGGACGGACACGAAAGCCTGCGCGCCGATCAGCAATCCGATGTACAGCAGGATCGGCACGATGGCCGGCAGCGGGATCAGCGCGCCGAGCAGCCCGAACAGCCCGAGGAAGCACATCAGGGCGATGACCACGCCGGACGCCAGCGAGTACGAGGTGCGGCCGCCGGCTTCCTTCCACCCTGGGTGCCCGATGTAGACCGCCGGTGGGAACGGGCTGCCCAGCGCCGCGCCGACCACCGCGCCGGTGCCGTCGGCCAGCAGCACGCTGCGCAGGTTGTAGCTATCGCCGGCGACTGAGGCGCTTTCCACGTTGGTCATGCCTTCGCAGAAGTTGTAGATGCCCAGCGGTATCGCGGTAGCCAGCAGTGGCGCCACCGCCGACAGACCGTGGCCCAACCGGCTGAAGTTGAAGGTCGGCACAGCGACGGCAATGTCTCTGGCGGCCGTGACGACGTCCGGGGCGGACATGTACCCGCCAATCCAGCCGATGGCGGTGCCGACGAGCAGTGCGGCCAACCCGATCGGGATATTGCCGGGGAGCTTGCGGCCGGTGAAAAAGCCGATCACGATGATTGCGAACACGGGCAGCGCAATCCAGAGGGCTTGCCACATCTGCGCGGCCGGGCGCATCGAAATGAATGCAATCGAGATACCGGCCAGCGTGCCCAGCAGCGCCGCGCGCGGGGTGAACCGGCGGATGTAGGGACCGACGAACGCCCCGATCAGCACGATCAACCCGATGATGAACGACCAGGCCAACCCCGCCTCCCAGGCCCGTATCGCGTCTCTGGTGGTCAAGAAGGTCGGCAGCATGATGACGAAGGTGACGATGAACATGTGCGGCACGCTGGGCCCGTAGGGCATCGCGCACACGTCGCTGCGGTTTTCCCGGCGGGCCAGCCGCCGCGCCAGGACGGTGTAGTACCCGTTGCCGATCAGTAGCTGGATGCCCAGGGCGGGCAGGATGACGCCGAACACATCGGCCTGCGGTATCTGCACGACGCCGATACACAGCGACGTCAACACCAGCACGTTGACCAGCACGTTGAACCCGAGACCGAATGCCGCGTTGAGGTCGCCGCTGACCCACCAGGGCAGCCGCCTGCCGGTTTGAAGGCTCATTGCTGATCAACTCCGTTCGTCAGCGCGTCGAGGTAAGCCGCTGAGGGGGCGACCCAGCCGAAGATCCCGCCCTGGGCAGCGATCATCGCCAGCCCGGCCTGCTGGAATTCCGGGAAGTAGGAGCCGACGCAGTCGGACAGCACAAGGCACTCGTAGCCGCGGTCATTGCCTTCCCGAACAGTGGTGTGCACGCACACCTCCGTGGTGACCCCGGTGACAACCAGGCTGGTGATACCGGCTGCTGCCAGCAGGTCATCCAGGTCGGTCGCGTAGAACGAGCCCTTGCCCGGCTTATCGATGACGATCTCGCCGGGGCACGGAGCGAGCTCGTCGATGATGTCGTGGCCGTATTCACCGCGGATCAAGATCCGACCCTTGGGCCCGGTATCGCCGATGCGCAACGTTGGCGTACCCCGATTGAGTTTGGCCGGCGGGCAGTCGCTCAGATCCGGCCGGTGCCCTTCCCGGGTGTGGACGATCACCATGCCGGCTGACCGGCTGACCGCCAGCACCTTCTGCAGCGGCGGGATCACCGACCTGAGCATGCTGACGTCGTTACCCAGCGTCTCACCGAAGCCTCCGGGTTCGACGAAGTCGCGTTGCATGTCGATGACCACCAGCGCGGTATGCGCCGGCTTGAAGCAAAATGGCCCGGGATCCGCGGG
Source organism: Pseudonocardiales bacterium (assembly GCA_019241525.1). Classification (GTDB taxonomy): domain Bacteria; phylum Actinomycetota; class Actinomycetes; order Mycobacteriales; family Pseudonocardiaceae. The sequence continues at coordinate 109,553 of JAFAWY010000040.1, read as the reverse complement.
CACCGTGAGCTGGTCAATTGCCATGGGATTGTCCAGTTGGTGTGGCGGGTCCGGTAGCTGCGATGACGGCCTCGGAGGCGGCCACGCAACCGAAGACCCCGCCCTGCATGGTCACCATCCGCAGTGCCGCGGTGTGGTTGCCCAGCTCGGTGGCCCCGGTGCAGTCGGACAGGATCAGACACTCGTAGCCCCGGTCGTTGGCCTCGCGCATGGTGGTGTGCACGCAGACATCGGTGGTGATCCCGGTCAAGATGATGTGCGTGATGCCCTTGGTGCGCAGCACCAGGTCCAGCTGGGTGGCGTAGAACGCGCCTTTACCCGGCTTGTTGATCAGCACTTCGCCGGGCCACGGTGCCACCTCGGGCACGATCGCCCAGCCGGGTTCGCCGCGGACCAGGATCCGGCCCTGCGGACCGGGGGAGCCGATCTCGGCGCCGATCTGTGCCGAGCGCCACCGCTTGTTGGCCGGCAGGTCGGACAGGTCAGGGGAGTGGCCCTCCCTGGTGTGGATCACCAGCATCCCAATGTCCCTGGCGTGGGCCAGCATCCGGGCAGCGCCGGGCAGGCCGGTCCGGGTCAGCTCGATGTCGTACCCCATCCGGTCGACGTAGCCACCGGGACCGCAGAAGTCCACCTGCCAGTCGATGCAGATCAGCGCGACCCGGTCGGTCGTCACGGTGCCGTCGTATGGCCACGGGTACGGGTCAGCGGTCACCGGGCCGATGGCGGCCAGGCGCGCGAGGGTGGTCGTCATGGTCGTCCTCCTACGGTCGGAGCAAGCCGGGTTGCGACGGACAGCAGCAGTGGTTCAGAGAACGCGGGACCGATCAACGTGATACTGGCCGGGCGCCCATCGGCGGTCTGCCCGGCCGGCAAGGTCATCGCTGCGAGATCGAGCAAGTTGACGAACTGGGTGAAGCGGCCAAGCACCGTGTTGCGTCGGACAGGTTCCGCGGCGATCTCCTCCACCGTGAACGTGGTCGGCACGGTGGGCATGATCAGCAGCTCCGCGCGTCGCCACAGCCGTTCGGTCCAGTGCTGCAGATCCTTGAGCCGGTGCCAGGCCCGGAAGGTGTCCACGGCGGTAAACCGCCGGCCACCTTCGATGACCTGCCGGGTGATCGGCAGTACGTCGCCTGGGTGTTGGGCGAAGAACGTCTCCAGCTCCGCAAGCCGCTCGGCTACCCACGGACCTTGATAGAGAAGTTCCCCGGCTTCCAGCAGCGGGGCGATTGTGGTCGGTACCAGGTCTGCGGTGTGTTGCGCGGCCTGGGTCACTGCGGCGTCGAATGCGTCGCGCATCGCGCCGTCGCCTTCGAAGTCGAGCCCGGTTGGCACGGCCAAGCGGACCGGGGACGGGGAGTGCGAGCCATCGACCCCATCCCCGGAAATAGCCGCCACCCGAGACCAGGGATCCCGATCGTCAGGGCCACCGATCATGCTCAGCACGGTCTCGGCGTCGGCCACGGTAGTCGTCACGATGCTCACGCAGTCCAGCGATCGGCAGGCCGGCACCACACCGGTAGTGCTGACCAGGCCGCGGGTCGGCTTGCAGCCGACGACCCCATTCATCGCGGCCGGCACGCGTCCGGAGCCGGCAGTGTCGGTGGCCAGCGCGAAACAGACCATGCCAGCGGCAACCGCGACGGCCGAGCCAGAACTGGACCCGCCGGCGATCAACCCGCCGCCGAAGACGCTTCGCGCAATGCCGTAGGGGGAGCGGGTACCGGTCAACCCGGTCGCGAACTGGTCCATGTTGGTCTTGCCGACCACGATCGCTCCTGCGTCGATGAGCCGCTGCACGCAGCCGGCGTTGCGGTCTGGCCAGTAGCGATACGCCGGGCACGCCGCCGTGGTGGGCAACCCGGCCACGTCGATGTTGTCTTTGACCCCACAGGGCACGCCGAACAGGGGCATCCCCGCGATGCCGCGGTCCTGAGCGATCCGGTCCAGATCAGCGGCGCGCTGGCGCAGCTTGTGGTCCGGCCAGCGAGAGATCCAAACCGAGTCTGCCCCGCGAGTTGCGATCCGGGACAGGACGGCGTCGATAACATCAGGTGGCCGGAGCTGCTCCGTTGCGTAGGCGGCATGGAGTTCGTGCACCCCGACAGGGTGAATTGCTGGTGACACGAGGGGTGAAATGGGGCGCACTTCGTCGATTGTCGACCGCTGCGTGTCACCCGATGGTCGCGTTTGTTACATCGCTGTTACGGCGGCTTTCGCCGCTGTCCTATCGGAAAAACGAGCGAGCGCCGTGGTCGCCCAGCGCGGCAAGCACGCTGTCGAGATCGCCGGACGCCACCGCGTCGAAAAGCGTCTGGTGGCGACGGACACCCTCGTGCGGGCTTCGTGCCTGCGCTTCGCGTCGCAGGTTGGCTGCCATGTACAGCTGCAACTTCAGTAGCACGGGCTCGTACACCAGCAGCACGTGGCGACGGCCCGCCATGGCCACCAGAGCAACGTGAAATTGCCGGTGCGCCTCGGCCTGCTCGAGAGCCACTCCGTTGGTGGCCGCCTTGCGCATCACGTCGAGCCGGCTGGCCAGTTCTTGCAGGGCAAGTGGGTCGGGCACCGGTGGTGCCATTTGCATGGCAAACCGTTCGAGCACTTCACGAAGGCCGAACAGCTCATCGACATCCCGCGGTGAGAGTTCGGCCACTCGCACGCCGCGTCGCGGCGAGTGCTCCACCAACCCTTGCTGGCCGAGTAGGCGCAGCGCCTCGCGCAGCGGCGCCCTGCTGGTACCGAAGCGCCTGGTGAGCTGTTCTTCGATCAGCCGCTCACCGGGTACCAGTGCACCGCTGAGAATCTCGGCGCGCAACCGGTGCGCCGCAAGCTCGACCAGGCTAGACGGCGCCAGCGCGCCGTTGGCGACGAGATCGGGCTGACCTGGCACGGGCGCCTCCCTCGTTTGCTGCCAGCGTCTTTACAGTGCCAGATACGACTTCCATCGCGGGAACTCACCCCTTTGCGCTGGTGAGCGCCAACTTCATACTCGGCAGTGTCGGTAAAAGTCCTGGTCGAGCCGTCGTGAGGATGGTCCGTCCGATCACGATGATGGCCCTTGCCGCGGTGATCTCGGCTGTGTGTGCAGCGCCTTCTACAGCGCGCGCAGGTCGATGCTCCGCTATCCAGCGGTGCCGTGGCCACCGGATCCGGTGGCGCGGTTGCCACCGTCGACGGTGACGCAAGCCGGGCTGGTATCGAGGTGCTCCGCAGGGGTGGCAACGCCGTCGACGCGGCGGTTGCGGAAGCCGCGACCCTGGGAGTCACCGACTCGAGGGAAGGTCCCCATACCACCAACGTGGTGACCAGTGACCGGTGGGGCAATGTGGTGGGCTACACCCTCACCATCGAGCAGACCGGCGGTAACGGGATTGTCGTTCCCGGTCGCGGATTCCTGCTCAACAACGAGCTGACTGACTTCAATTTCGCTCCAACTCAAGGGACACAACCGGACCCGAACCTGCCCGCTGCGGGAAAACGTCCCCGTAGTTCACTTGCTCCGACGATCATTCTCCGGAATGGGGTGACGGTGTTGGTTGTTGGATCGCCCGGCAGGGCCACGATCATCACTACCGTGTTGCAAATCTTGGTGCACCGGTTGGACCTCGGCATGATCTTGCCCGAGGCCATTGCCGCACCGCGGACCAGCCAACGCAACACCGGGACGACCGAGGCTGAATCGGAATTCCTGAACCGGTATGAAACAGCGCTTAAGGCGCAGGACCAACAATTCAGCACAAATTCGGAAATCGGTGCGGCCACCGGGCTGGAGTTTTTCGCATCAGGCAAGGTGTGCGCCGCCGCAGAGCCGGTACGCCGTGGTGGCGGCAGTGCCCTGGTAGAACACCCTGGCTGATCGCCCGGCCACGATGTGCGGCGGCATCGGCGCGGTAAGCGGTGCCGCGCAACGCTGGCCCGGTGGCCCGACAACAGCGCGGCAGCGATCGGTAACGGTGGGCAAAACGCCGTATTCCACTCGAAGCGTTCGACAGACCGTTGGTCGCTCACCGGGATTGGTCTGGTTGGCGATGCCACACGAAGGCGGCTACGCTACACCCGAGTGAGTTAATCCGTTTCTCACTTTGTGTTACTATCCGACCCGGAAAGCGAGGTTTCGGAGGTGAAGATGACCCCCGTCTGCCCCATCGCGCCTAGTGCCACTTCGCACCCTGGCGGTGTCGAGATTGGCCGGTACGCAGTCGACAAGTACGGGGCATAGGCCGGCTGAGTTCCCGCCAACCCCGCCAATAACCGAATATGCGTTGATCGGGGCTGTAGGCGGGAGAGGATGCAGCCCTTAAGCCACCGCTGGAGGCTCGTGTGCGTGCAACATGGCGTCTGTCAGGCGTCTCGGCATGGCGTAGGCGAGCGGTGGCATCAAAACTCTTCGCAGCCATTCTGACCGTCGTCGCGGGCGTGGCGGGGATGGCTGTCGTGGCTACCGCAACGGTCAAGCCAGATATGGGCACGCTGCTTGGTGGGCTGGGGTTGGCGGCAGCCTTCGGGGTCGCTCGAGCCCTCGCCATCGAGGTCGAAGTCCGCCGCGACAGCGCGCGGATCACTCCGACAGAAATCCCACTGGTATTCGGGCTGCTGTACCTACCCGCTCCCGTTGTATTGGCGGCCTACGTCGGCGTTGTGGTCATCGCTCGGCTGGTGCGTCGCGACCCGATCTCCAAGCTGCTGTTCAACGCCTCGTACGCAACACTCACGATCGCGGGCACTGACCTACTCGCCCGGTTGGTATTCGAGCCGGCCTGGCCCGCCTTGCCCAAGTGGGCAGCAGTGCTTGCCGGGTTCGTCATCGCCCATGCTGTGACGTCCGGGCTGACGTGGCTGTTCATCGTGTTGCTGGATCGCCGGCGCCCGGGTGAGAGCGCGCGCCCGGTGGTGCACCTTTACCTGACCGGCCTGCTCAATGCCGCCTTAGGGCTCGCCGCTGCGGAAATGGTGCAGACGGTGCCGTGGGGCGCTGTGCTGGTGGCTCTGCTGGCGGTGACTCTGGCCGGCGTGTACCGGGGCTACTACGGGCTGCTGCGTGATCATCGTGATCTGGGCGTGCTGAACGACTTCAGCCTCGGGGTCGCCGCAGTTGGCCGGGAAGACGATGGTGAGGCCCCGGAGCTGGATGAGGACACGTGGAGTGCAGCCATGGAGTTGGCCCGCGAGCAACTCAACGCCACGCGGGTGGTCTTGCAACGGGTACCCACTCCGGCAGCTCCTGCGCTGAGCGGACCACAGACCGTGGTAGCCGGCCTGCCACTACCCCGGCCGTTGACCCAGGCCGACATCCTGGCAACCGACCTGCCGGCCGGGACCGGGCAGGTGATCCGCCTGCTGGACAGCAATCCGGATCCAGCCGTCACTGCCGCGCTGACGGCGCGGGGAGCCTCGGAAGTGCTCGTGGCCGCGCTGCGCGGGTCCGATCAGCTCTTGGGTGTCATCGAGGTTCATGACCGGCACAGCCGGCTGCGCGGCTTCGGCGCCGCCGATGTGCGCTTGGTGGAGACGCTGGCCAGCCATCTCACCACCGCGCTGGACAACTGCCGGCTGTTGGCCCAACTGCGGCACGACGCCTATCACGACAGCCTCACCAGCCTGCGTAACCGGCTGGGCTTCCGGGAGGCGGCCGCTGAGTTGTTGCGCCGAGATGCTCAGCCATGCGCTGTGATCGTGATCGAGCTGGGGTTGCTGTCCGCAGTGAACGATGCGCTGGGCCAAGTGTGGGCAGATCGAGTCGTGCTGGGCGCGGGCGAGCGGCTCTGCCGCACCCTGGCAGACCAGGCACTGACCGCGCGCCTGGAGGGTGACACGTTCGCCGCACTGCTGACCGGGGTCGATGGCCAGGAGGCGCTGCGGGTAGCTGAGCGGGCGCAGGCGGTGCTCAGCAAGCCGTACCCGGTCGACAAGTTCGCCGTGGAATGCACCGCGGTCGTCGGCGTCGCGATGACCGGCATCGAACCGACCCGGGACGCGGATGTTCTCCTGCAACGGGCCGAGATGGCCTTGCGGTCCGCGCGCGGCGCTGACCAGACCGTCCGCAGCTACCTGCCGAGCATGGGCCAGGTTCTGGGACGCAGATTCCAGTTGGTCAGCCACTTCCGCCAGGCCCTGGAGACCGGGCAAGTCGACGTGCACTACCAGCCCCAGCTGGCGTTGCCGACCCGCCAGGTGATTGGGGTCGAGGCACTGGTGCGCTGGGAGCATCCGGAATTCGGGATGCTCGACCCGGCGGAGTTCGTCACCCTGGTGGAGACCACGGGACTGATCGACCCGCTCACCGATTACGTGCTGAACCGGTCGCTGGCCCAGTGCCGTAGCTGGCTGGATCGCGGCCTGTCGCTGTCGGTCTCGGTCAACCTGTCGGTCCGCAACCTCGCGGACGCCGAGTTTCCCCGCCGGGTGACTGTCGCGCTGGCGCGGCACCGCGTACCTGCCGAGCTACTGGGTTTTGAGCTCACCGAGTCCGCGGTGATGACCGATCCGGAGCGGGCGCTCCCGGTGCTGCGGGCGCTACACGAGCAGGGCGTGCGGATCGCCGTGGATGACTTCGGCACCGGCTATTCGTCGCTGGCCTACCTGCGCCGTCTTCCGGTGGACGAGGTGAAGATCGACAAGAGTTTCGTACTCGGACTGGCCAGCGACCTCGGCGACCTCGCCGTGGTCCGCGCTATCGTCGATCTCGGTCACTCCCTCGGGTTGGGCGTTGTCGCCGAGGGGGTAGAGCAGGACGCCACCCGGGATCAGTTGGTCGAGATGGGCTGCGATGTCGCGCAGGGTTACCTGATCTCCCGCCCGCTGGCGGCGGACCGCTTTGATGCCTGGTTGGCCGCTCGCACGGTTCGCGCTGCCGGGACGCGCGACGAGACCGTGCTTACCCTGGTCCCGTAGCGCTGGGTTGATAGCCACCGTGTACTGTGGTCGTCGCTGCGCTCATGTGCGGCCCGGCGAGGAACACTGCCCCAATAGCTCAGACGGCAGAGCGTCTCCATGGTAAGGAGAAGGTCTACGGTTCGATTCCGTATTGGGGCTCGGTCCACTGTGGGAAGGGACGCCCGCTCCAGGCGGTGTAGCTCAGTCGGAAGAGCAAGCGGCTCATAATCGCTGTGTCGCCGGTTCGAGTCCGGCCACCGCTACCATTGGTCCGGCGCGTTACGCGCTGGCTGGCGCAGACGGCAGCCCTCGGGCTGCGTCATCGTCAGCCATCGAGAGCATGAAGCGAGAGAGAGGCAGCCGTGGCACGCGCCACCGACATCCGACCCAAGATCACGCTGGCCTGCGAGGAATGCAAGCACCGCAACTACATCACCAAGAAGAACCGGCGCAACGATCCTGATCGGCTGACTATTCGGAAGTACTGCCCGAACTGCAATACCCACCGGACCCACCGCGAGACCCGCTGATCCACGCAGCGGTTGATGGCACTCGACGCATCGTTCATCGGGCACTGTTACCCGGCTGCGGCGACGTACCAGGTCGGGCGCGAGAAAATCCGGGAATTCGCCGACGCCATCGGGGATGGCAACGCTGTCTGCCGCGATCCTGGGGCCGCTCGAGCCGTGGGATACGCCGATGTCGTGGCCCCGCCCACGTTCGCGATGATCCTGGCGCTGCGCGCGCAGGAAGAGCTGATCAACGATCCCAAGCTCGGTCTGGACTACCGCAGGATGGTGCACGGTAGCCAGTCCTTCACCCACCATCGACCGATCAAAGCTGGCGACGAGCTAGCCGCGGCGCTTTACGTCGACGGCATCCGCACGGTGGGGGGCAACGACATGCTGACCCTGCGCTGCGAGATCATCGACGGTGCCGGTGACCCGGTGACCACCGCACGGGCGGTGCTGGTGGTTCGGGGGACTGACCCGTGAGCCAGGCGATAAACCGGCGTTGCCGCACCGACGTCGCCGAGGGCGACGAACTGCCCGCGCTGCGGGTCCGCCTCACCCGTGCCGACCTGGTGCGCTACGCCGGCGCCTCGGGCGACTTCAACCCGATCCACTGGAGTGATCGTGCCGCCCGAGAAGCCGGGCTGCCCGGCGTCATCGCGCACGGCATGCTGACCATGGCGCTGGCCACCCGCCTGGTGACGGACTGGGCCGGCGATTCTGGTGCGGTCGTGGAATGCTCGGTCCGGTTCACCCGCCCGGTCGTCATACCCGACGACAGCGACGGGGCGCTTCTTGAGTTGTCCGGAAAAGTGGCAAAACGGCGCGATGACGCTACCGTTGTGGTCGCGATCACCGCGCGGGCAGCTGGCCAGGCGGTACTCGGCCAGGCTACGGCTACCGTGGCGTTGAGCTGAACACTTCTTCTGGCCGACAGCCATCGATTTGCTTGGGCGAATCGTCCTGGTAATCCGGACTATTTTCATGATCAATTACTGTGTGCGTACGTATTGTGACTTTAGCTACCCCGGACGGAGTCTTCCGCGCCCACGTAAGAGCCCCTAGTCTTCACTGAAGATCACGAAATATTGGTCTGGGGCGGGAGCCGAATAACACGGTAGTGTTTATCGGCGCTGGGGGAGTCGTGGACAAGCGCTACGAGACGTATTGCCTGCTTGACCCATATTTTTACGACTCTACATCCGGGTTGGTCGAGCACCCTCGAGAATTCGGGTTGAGCCACGCTCCCACACCCGGTGGGTGGGCGGCTAGCGAACGTGACAACTGGCATGTCCTCCGTCCGATCGGCGGGGAGCTTCCCGCACAGGGATGGAAGGTGCATGTCTCGGCGTGCCTTGACAACGCCGAGCAGATCCTTGCGGTGGTCGCGGACTACTGCTTCACCCGGCGGATTGCGTTCAAGTTCTTGCGCAGCCTCGAGGTACTGCTGGTGGCGAATGCCAAGTACGCAAACCGCGGCGCGAGTGGCAAGTTCATCACGATATATCCCGCGGACGAAGCCCAGCTGAAAGACGTGTTGATCGAACTCGGCGACATGCTGGACGGCTTCCAAGGCCCGTACGTGCTCAGCGACTTGCGGTGGGGAAACGGACCACTGTACGTGCGCTACGGGGGATTCGCCGAGCGGTACTGCCTGTCCGAGACCGGCTCCCGGGAACTGGCGATTGAAGACGCGCACGGGCGATTGGTGCCCGACCGCCGAGGCCCCAGCTTCCGAATCCCCGGATGGGTCCGCTTGCCGACGTTCCTCGAGCCGCACTTGGCAGCACGAAACAGCGTGACGGTGGCGGACTTGCCCTACCGGCTCGAGCGCGCGCTGCACTTCTCCAATGCGGGCGGCCTTTATGTGGGGCAGCATATTTCCACCGGTGCGCGGGTGGTGCTTAAAGAGGCCCGACCGCACGCCGGGCTGGACATTGACGGTACGGATGCGGTGACCAGGCTGCGCCGGGAACGGGACATGCTTGAGCGCCTGGCCGGGCTGGACATCGTGCCGGCTGTGCACGGTGCCTTCATGCTGGGGGAGCACCACTTCCTGGCGCTGGAGTTCATCGAGGGGACCCCATTACGCAAGGCAATCTCTGAGCGGTATCCACTGATCACGCTGGACGCCGACGAGCGAACCATCGCCGAATACACCTCGTGGGCCTTGGACGTGCAAGCGAAGCTGGAAAAGGCAGTCGATGCCTTCCACGACCGTGGTGTGGTCGTCGGGGATCTGCATCCGTTCAACGTCCTGCTCCGGCCCGACGGCCGGGTGGCGCTCGTCGACTTCGAGATCGCGGCCGGTGTCGAGGAGGGCCGGCGGCAGACCCTCGCTAATCCGGGCTTCGCCGCGCCGCAGGACCGATCGGGTTTCGACATCGACCGCTACGCGCTGGCTTGCCTGCGCTTGTTTTTGTTCCTCCCGCTGACGACATTGTTCGCCATCGATCGGACCAAAGCTGCGGATATGGCCGCGGTGATCGCTGAGTCGTTCCCGGTTCCCGCAACCTTCCTCGACGAGGCGGTGCAGGTCATCACTCGCCGGCCACGCTCTGAGCTGCCTCACTCGTCGTTCCGTCTGGATCCGCAGCGGGATGGCTGGGAATTGATCCGGGACGCGCTGACTAAGGCCCTTCTCGCCAGCGCCAGCCCGGATCGTGACGACCGGCTTTTTCCCGGTGACATCGAGCAGTTCCACACCGGCGGCCTCAACATTGCTCACGGCGCCGCCGGGGTGCTCTACGCGCTGGATGTCACCGGGGCGGGCCGGTACCTCGAGCATGAGGAGTGGCTGTTACAGCGTGTCGCGCAGCCGGCTTCCCGGACAACTCGATTCGGCTTCTACGACGGGCTGCACGGCGTGGCATACGTGCTCGACCACCTCGATTACCGGACTGAGGCGCTCAACATCCTGGACATCTGCGCTACCGAGCTGAATGGCAAGTGGGACCGGCTCGGCGTGGACCTGTACGGCGGGTTGGCCGGCGTTGGCCTGAATCTCATGCACTTTGCCGCTGTCACCGCGGACTCCGCACTGCGCAGCACAGCGTTGGCCGTGGTGCAGGCGGTGGCGGACCGGCTCGGAGATCTGGAGACGGTCGCCGAGGTGAGCGGCGGTGCACATCCCCACGCCGGGCTCATGCGTGGTGGCGCCGGTCCGGCACTGCTGTTCATCCGCCTCTACGAGCAGGTTGGCGAGCCGGCACTGCTCGACCTGGCGCGGACTGCATTGCAGCAGGACCTCAGACGCTGCGTCATCCGCAGCGACGGGTGCCTGCACGTCAATGAAGGTTGGCGAACCATGCCTTACCTGGCGACGGGTAGCGCGGGCATCGGGCTGGTCCTTGATGAGTACCTCGCCCACCGCGAGGATGATCAGTTCGCCGAGGCGGCACGCCGGATTCGTCTTGCTGCGTCGTCGCCGTTCTACATCGAGTCTGGCCTGTTCCAGGGCCGGGCGGGCATGGTCCTTTACCTCAGCCACCGGTACGACAGCCCCGACCGCATCGTCGGCGATCAGATCCGCCGTTTGGCCTGGCACGCCGTCGACTACCAAGGCTCCCCGGCATTCCCGGGCAGCATGCAGCTCAGGCTGTCCATGGACCTGGCGACGGGTACCGCCGGGGTGCTCCTCGCTGCCGGCGCCGCGCTGCATGAAACACCGGCTCACCTGCCGTTTTTCTTCCGTCCACGACCTACCCGAGCTTTAACCGGTTCCGCAGCATCACCTGTCCGGTGAAGGAGGTGAGATCACATGGCACTGCTCGACCTGCAGGAAATGGAGGTAGCCGAAACTCCGAACGACCCGTTCCTGGGCGGCGGCAACAGCCACGGCGGCGACGGGAGCGGCCTCAGCGTTGCGCTGTGCGGCTGAACAAGGTCGGTGAGGATCGCTGCCCGGCGCATCCTTACCGCCGGCATGACACCCCGCTCCAGCCACCCGCTGGAGCGGGGTCCCGGCCGAAGTCCGATAGGGTGATCCGGCGGATCGTCCAGCGTGGTGGAGGCTGGACCGGCCTGCTGCTGGTCGCATCCCTCACCGTCGCTGGAGTTGAGACGGTGTTCCCGGCGGTGCTCGGTCGCACTGTCGACGCCGTGCTCGGCGGTCATGACCCCACACCGTGGCTGGTGGGCTGCGGGCTGCTGGTGGCACTGCTCATCACCAGCGGGGCCCTGAATGATCTTGCTGGGGGTATGGGCACTGCTCGTGCCACGGCGTGGCTGCGCAAGTCTGTCCTCGACCACATCCTCGCCCTGGGCACACACTCAACGCGCCTGTTCCCGGTGGGTGACATCACGACCCGCATGGTGGGCAACGCTGCGGACGCTGGGCGAGCGGGCACCGTACTGGTCTGGGCGGTCGCAGCTTTAGTCCCTGCGGTTGGCGGCATCGTCGCGCTTGCCCTCATTGACCCTGTGCTCTGCCTGACTTTCCTCGCCGCTGCCCCGGTGCTGCTGGTGATGGTGCGAAGCAACGTCCGGAACGCCTCGGAACTGGCTGAGCGTTACCTGCGGGCGCAAGGCCGCATCGCGAGCCGGCTGGTCGACGCGCTGACCGGCGCGCGTTCCATTGCGGCCGCACACACCACGGCCCGCGAATGCCGGCGCGTGCTTGCGCCGTTGCCCGAACTGCACGACGCGGGGATGGGCATGTGGCGGGTGCAAACCCGCCTCGCTGCCCAGCAGGCGCTGCTGGTTCCTGTGTTGCAGGTAGCGGTGCTCGCGATAGCCGGGATTGAGCTCGGTCGAGGTCTGATCAGCCCGGGGGAGGTGCTGGCGGCCACCCAGTACGTCGGGTTGGCCGTGGGGATCGGCTCGGCGGTGAGCTCGGTAGCCCGATTCGCCCGGGTGCGCGCCGCTGCGGGGCGGGCTGCGGAGGTCTTGGCCGAACCTGCGACGAAGTACGGGGCCGCCGCCCTGCCTCAAGGCCGGGGTTGGGTGGAATTCCGCGCTGTCACAGTCCGGGAGGGGGGAATCCCGGTGCTGCAAGACCTTGACCTTGTCGTTCCGGGCGGCGCTCTCGTCGCGGTGGTAGGGCGCTCCGGAAGCGGCAAATCCCTCCTCGCCGCGCTCGCCGGCCGACTTGTGGATCCGGACGAGGGCCAGGTGCTGCTCGACGGGGTTCCCTTGCCCGAACTGGAGCGGCGCGAGCTGCGCCGCGCCGTTGGCTACGGCTTCGAGCGCCCCGCGCTCATCGGGGACACCCTCACCGATGTGATCGCGCTGGGGGAGCACATACCTGACCAGCTCGAAGTGGCCGCAGCGGCGCGCGCAGCATACGCAGACGGTTTCATCCGGCAGATGCCGCAGGGATACCGAACGAGGCTGGTCGACGCGCGGATGTCTGGCGGTGAGATCCAGCGGATCGGACTCGCGCGTGCATTCGCGCACACCGCCCGGGTGCTCGTGCTTGATGACGTCGCCGCAAGCCTGGACACCGTCACCGAGCATCACATCCGGCAGGTACTGACCGGTGCGCTGGCAGACCGAACCCGTCTCGTTGTTGCGCATCGGGCGTCAACAGCCGCCCATGCTGATCTCGTCGCCTGGCTCGACGACGGCCGGGTGCGCTGCTTGGCACCCCACCACGAGCTGTGGAAACAGCCGGGCTATCGCGAGGTGTTCGACGAGGGGCTGCCGTCAGGTGGCCCTGACAACTGGAAACCAGCATGACCAGCGCGGAATCGTGCTCGCCGCAAGCGGCGCACTGGCGGCTGCTGCTTGATGTGTTCCGGCAGCGGCGCGGGCTGCTGGCCCGCGTGTTCGCCTGGTCCGCCGTGGCCGCGGTGCCGGCTTTCCTGTCCGGCCGCCTCGTCGCCGCTGCCGTTGACCGGGGCTTTCTGGCTGGCCGGCCCGCGCTGGGCTTTGCCTGGTTGGGATTGCTCATGCTGGGCGCGCTCGTCGGCGCGGTCGGGATTCGCCAGGCCTACCTGCGTCTTGCGGAACTCGTCGAGCCGTTCCGGGACGATCTCGTTGATCTCGTCGTGCGTGGTGTGCTGCACCGATGCACAGTCGGTGGTGCATCGGCCAGTACTGCTGCGGTGGCGCGGCTGACGCACCAAGTGGAGATGGTCCGGGAGTCATTCGCCAGCATCATCATGGTGGTGCAGCTGTTCCTGGTTACTACCACCAGTGCGCTACTCGGTTTGTTTGCCCTTGCCCCACTAGCCGTAGCTTTAGTGTTGCCTCCGCTATTGCTTAGCCTCGGGTTTTTTCTCGGAGCACTGCGGGCCATGGCTGCCGCTCAGCGCGAAGCGCTCGTAGCCGATGAGGGCATTGCCGAGGCGATCACTACGGTGGCCAGCGGCTTGCGGGATGTCATCGCCAGCGGCGCCGAGGACCAGATACGTTGCCTGGCGGGACGAACCATCGACGCGCAGGAGTACGCGGCGACTCACCTGGCCCGGGTGACCACGATGCGGACCACGGCCATGGGCGTCGGCATGTGGGCTCCCTTCCTGCTGATCCTCGTCGGGTCACCCCGGCTCCTGTCGCACGGCGCGACGACCGGCACGGTGCTCGGTGCCATTACCTACGTGTCGATGGCGCTCCAACCGGCGCTGCGCACCCTGATCCGGGGTGTCGGCGGCAACGGGCTGTGGTTGCTGGTCACGCTGCGTCGCATCGTGGAAGCTGCCGAACTGCCGGCCACAGCGAGCCGCGGCGACCAAGCGCAGCGCGACTGTCAGCAGCACGCTTGCCCGAGCGGATCGGACCTCGAGCTGCGTGGTGTCACCTTCACCTACGGTCACCAGGCCGATCCGGTGATCTGCGACTTCGATCTGGTGGTGCCTGATGGCGATCATCTGGCCGTCGTCGGCCCCAGCGGGGTGGGCAAGTCGACCCTTGCGGGGATCATCGCAGGGCTGCTCGAGCCGCAGGCCGGTCAGGCGCTCCTCGGGGGAGTCGAGCTGCGCGCGTGGGGAGGCCAGGAACTGGCCGGACGCCGCGTGCTGATCCCGCAGGAGGCCTACGTCTTCGCCGGCACGGTGGAAGAGAACCTGACCTATCTGCGTGACGGTCTTGGTTTGACCGACATCAAGGCCGACATTGACCAAGCAATCGACGCTGTCGGCGCCCGGGAACTGGTCGAGCGCCTCGGTGGGTATCGCGCCGAGGTGGACCCGGCGGCGCTGTCGGCAGGTGAGCGCCAGCTGCTCACCCTGGCTCGCGCCTACCTGTCACCGGCGCAGATAATGATTCTGGACGAGGCCACCTGCCACCTGGATCCGGCGGCCGACGCGCGGGTGGAGCGCGCCTTCGCCCAGCGCCCCGGCACACTCGTGGTGATAGCTCACCGGATCAGCTCTGCGTTGCGCGCGAAAAGAATTCTTGTGCTGGACGGCACCAGGGCGGTGCTGGGTACCCACCAGGAGTTGCTGGACTGCTCGGCGCTCTACCGCGACCTCGTGGGGCATTGGCAGCCGCTGGCCGCTCATGATTCACACAGGGAAACCCGGGTGTGACGGCAAGCTCCTGTCACCCACTAGGGTGGCCAGCCCCGCCATGGGCTCCTACACTGGGCGGTTGGAGGGCGCCGCGCCGGTTGCCCTACACTCTGTGCGGCTGGGTTACCAGCGGATCTCTCGTGCTCGGTGATAACCGTCGCGCGGGCTATCAGGTGGTGCTCGTCGCGTGGCGTCTCAACGAGACGGTGACTAATAGGGGTGTAGCTCAACTGGCAGAGCAGCGGTCTCCAAAACCGCAGGTTGCAGGTTCAAGTCCTGTCGCCCCTGCGTTGACCTGAATTGACGAGTGCAAGCTGACCGCCGACGGGACGGCGGAGCGGAGGATCACAGCGTGAGCGAGGAACCCGCCCGCGAGATGGACGATCGGCTCGATGAAGCCGACGCTCCGCATGTCGGCGTGCGCCGGGCCCGGCTCACCCAGGTCGAGCCGAGCGCGGGCAAGGGTCATCCGACCAGGGCTCGGGGAGCCTCCGATTCCAAGGTGGGGGTACTGGGCCGGCTGAATCGGTTTCTCCGTGAGGTCGTCTCGGAGCTGACCAAGGTCATCTGGCCTACCCGCCGGGAGCTGGTGGTCTACACCTCGGTCGTGCTGGTCTTCGTCAG
This sequence comes from Pseudonocardiales bacterium, assembly GCA_019241525.1. Lineage (GTDB taxonomy): Bacteria > Actinomycetota > Actinomycetes > Mycobacteriales > Pseudonocardiaceae. The sequence goes on along the minus strand of JAFAWY010000040.1, from coordinate 94,084 downwards.
CTTCATGGTGGCGTTTGTGGCCTTGCTGGACTTGGGGCTGGCCAGACTTGTGCTGACTGTGTTCGGCTGATGCCAGGTGTCCAAGCGCCTGCGCAGGACGGGCACGGCAAGACGTAAGGACAGAAAGCGAGATAGACAGTGACTTTCCCCGGAGGGACTTCCCCGGACGACGGGCAGGAGCTGACGGGGCTGTTTGGTGACGTCCCAACCGACATCGAGACCTCACACGCTAGCGAGGCCCTCGATGATGCCGAGCACGATACCGCGGGGACCGACTCCACTTCACCCGACTCAGTTGACGAGCTGCGCTCCGCGCTGGCCGCCGCTCCTGGCGAGTGGTACGTCGTGCACTCCTACGCCGGCTACGAGAACAAGGTGAAAGCCAACCTGGAGACCCGGATCCTGACGCTAGACGTCGAGGAGTACATCTTCCAGGTGGAGGTGCCCACGGAAGAAGTCACCGAGATCAAAAACGGCCAGCGCAAGCAGGTGCAGCGCAAGGTGCTGCCCGGCTACATCCTGGTCCGGATGGAACTCAATGACGCTTCGTGGAGCGCCGTGCGCAACACCCCGGGTGTCACCGGATTCGTCGGCGCGACTTCCCGGCCTTCGCCGCTGACCCTGGAAGAGGTGCTGAAGTTTTTGGCACCGCGGGTGGCGCAGCCCAAGGTGCCGGTCGGCGCCGGTAAGCATGCCGGGACTGCCGGCGGTGCCAAGCCCACCGTTGAGGTCGATTACGAGGTGGGTGAGTCCGTCACCGTCATGGACGGTCCATTCGCCACGTTGCCGGCGACGATCAGTGAGGTCAACGTAGACGCACAGAAGCTCAAAGTGCTGGTGTCCATCTTCGGTCGGGAAACACCGGTCGAGCTGTCGTTCAGTCAGGTTGCCAAGATCTAAAACACCAAGATCGAAACCGGTAGTGCCGCCGGTCATATCTACAGGAAGGAACCATGCCCCCGAAGAGACGAAAGAAGCTAGCGGCCACAGTGAAGCTGGCGCTGGAGGCTGGTACCGCGAACCCGGCCTCAGTCGGTCAGGCGCTGGGCCCGCACGGTCTGAATATCATGGAGTTCTGCAAGGCCTACAACGCTGCGACGCAGAACAATCGTGGCGAGGTAGTGCCCGCGGTGATCTCGGTCTACGAGGACCGTTCGTTCGATTTCGTGCTCAAGACCCCGCCGGCCTCGGTGCTGCTGCTCAAGGCCGCCGGAATCGCCAAGGGTTCGGCCGAGCCGCACAAGATGAAGGTCGCCAAGATCGGCCGTGACCAGCTGCGGGCCATCGCCGAACGCAAGCGCGAAGACCTCAACGCCAACGACATCGATGCGGCAATTAAGATCATCGCTGGCACCGCCCGATCCATGGGCATCACCGTCGTCGACTAGATCGTTGCTGTCGCCCGACACCCCAACGTAAGAACCGAAAGATGTGGGAGGACCAGGCGCTGGTCCGCACCACGGCTGATCCCGGAGAGGACAGTGACATGAAGCGCGGTAAGGCCTACCGGCAGGCCATTGACAAGATCGACCGCAGCCGGCTGTACAGCCCGCTCGAGGCTGCGGCGTTGGCCAAGGAGACCTCCCCCACGAAGATGGATGCCACCGTCGAGGTGGCCATGCGACTTGGTGTTGATCCCCGCAAGGCCGATCAGATGGTGCGCGGCACGGTAAACCTGCCGCACGGCACCGGCAAGACCGTGCGCGTCATCGTCTTCGCCAGCGGTGACCGGGCTGCTGAAGCCGAAGCCGCTGGTGCTGATGCGGTGGGATCTGAAGATATCATCGCCCGCATCCAGGGCGGTTGGCTCGACTTTGACGCTGCCATCGCGACACCGGACCAGATGGCCAAGGTTGGCCGGATCGCCAGGATCCTGGGACCCCGTGGTCTGATGCCCAACCCGAAGACGGGCACCGTCACCACCGACGTGGCCAAGGCGGTAACGGACATCAAAGGCGGGAAGATCAATTTCCGAGTCGACAAGCAGGCCAATCTTCACTTCGTTATCGGCAAGGTGTCGTTCGACGCCGAGAAGCTGGTGGAGAACTACGCTGCCGCGCTCGATGAGGTGATGCGCAGCAAGCCCTCGGCCGCGAAGGGCCGTTACCTGAAGAAGGTGCACTTCTCCACCACCATGGGTCCCGGTATCCCGGTTGACCCGAACCGCACCCGCAACCTCTTGGTTGACGAACCCGTCACCGCCTGACCGCTGAGCGGCCGGGTGCCTCAGATGACATGGCATGTCGTCTGAGGCACCCAAGCAACGAGCAAGCCTGGCCGTTCCGCTCGCTGTAGGGGATCGGGCCGGTTTGGTCGCAGCAGTATGGGTGACCTACCCTGATAACAGTTCCACCGAAGACCGCTGGTCTGGTGCGCCGCTGGCGCCCATGAAGGTCCCGCAATCAGCGGGCGGCCCGCGCAGGAGGACGTGGTCGTGCCGCCGTGCCGCGCTGTCGCGCCGGCTGGCTTCGCCCCCGCGCCTGCTGCGCCGGGGCGTTCGTCATTTCAGGACCCGTGCTCCGAGCGCACCGCCCAGCTGGCCCAGGCAGGACACGGTCCAGCGCGCCGGCGCAACCGGCACGACAACACTCCGGTTCGACAGTAAGGAGGCGATCTATGGCTAGACCAGACAAGGTCGAAGCCGTTGCCGATATCGCAGAGGAGTTCCGTACCGCCACGGCCACGTTGGTAACCGAATACCGCGGGCTGTCCATGACGCAATTGACAAATTTGCGTCGCAGCCTCGGGTCCGACACCACCTACCGGGTTGCGAAGAACACCTTGGTGTCCCGGGCCGCGCAAGATGCCGGTGTGGAGGGCCTCGAGGAGTTGTTCGTCGGACCCACCGCGATCGCCTTCGTTCATGGTGAGCCGGTGATCGCCGCGAAGGCGCTGCGTGACTTCGCCCGGGATAACAACGCGCTCGTGATCAAGGGGGGGTACCTGGACGGTCGGCCGCTGACTGTCGCCCAGGTCACCCAGATCGCCGACCTCGAGTCTCGTGAGGTGCTGCTGGCCAAGCTGGCCGGAGCGATGAAGGCGAACCTGTCCAAGGCCGCCAGGCTGTTCGCCGAGCCGGCGTCCCAGGTAGCCCGGCTGGCCGCGGCGCTGCGTGACAAGCAGCAGTCAACCGGCGAGTCCGCCCAGGATTGATCGAAACAGCACTGATCGAAAACACCAGACAATCCCCAACCGCAGAAGGAGATCCGCCACCATGGCGAGGTTGAGCACCGACGAGTTGCTGGACGCCTTCAAGGACATGACCTTGCTGGAGCTCAGCGAGTTCGTGAAGAAATTCGAAGAGACGTTTGATGTCACCGCCGCGGCGCCGGTCGCCGTGGCTGCGGGTCCTGCCGCGGGCGCGCCGGAAGCCCCGGCCGCGGAGGAGAAGGACGAATTCAACGTCGTTCTCGAAGCCGTCGGCGAGAAGAAGATCCAGGTGATCAAGGTCGTCCGGGAAATCGTCTCCGGACTGGGCCTCAAGGAAGCCAAGGACCTTGTCGAAAGCGCCCCCAAGCCAGTCCTGGAGGCCGTGCCAAAGGACCAGGCCGACGCCGCCAAGACCAAGCTCGAGGAAGCCGGCGCCAAGGTTTCCCTCACCTGAGCCGGGCAGCCGCGTGCAGCGGGGTTATCCGCCCGGCGGGAGCCCCGCTGCGCCAGCTGACGGCAGGTGGGACCGGTCATTGAGCCAGGAGACGAGGTCGGTGAGGATCCGGTCGTGCTCCGGCTCGTTAAACACTTCGTGGTACAAGCCGGGGTATTGGCGCAGGGTCTTGTCTGGCGAGGACACGGCCTCATGCACCATGAGGGACCCGGCCACCGGGGAAATCTGGTCATCGGTGCCGTGCAAGATCAGCAGTGGCACGCGCAGGCGCGGCAGGGCGCCGGGCAGGCGCTGGATCACCCCGAGTATCTCGGCCCCGGTCCGAGCCTTGATCCTTCCCCGGTACACCAGGGGATCATCCTGGTAGGAGCGGACAACTTCCGGGTCACGGCAAATCTTCTGCTCGGCGTCGAGGCTGGCCACGCCGAGGTCGGGAACCAGCGCCGACAGCACCGGGGCCAGCCACTTGGCCAGCGCCGAGCCGGCCGTTGCGGTCACCGCCGGTCCGGACAACACCAGTCCGTCCAGGGCGCTGCCTCTGCAATCGAGTGCATACTCCAGCGCGATCAGCCCGCCAAGCGAATGGCCCACCATGAATACCGGCCCAGGGTGGCGCCCTGCGGCGAACTCAACGAAGGACCTCAAGTCCTGCTGAAGCAACGCCATCCGCTCGATATTGGCCCGTCGGCCGTCGGATCGGCCGTGTCCACGGTGGTCAGCGGCGTAGACCGCGAAGCCCTCCGCGGCCAGCCGGGTACCTACATGGGCGTAACGGGCGGAGTGCTCGTGGAGGCCGTGCACCACGACCACCACGGCCCGGATGTGCTCCACGGGACGCCAGGCCTGCCAGTACCCAGAACGTCCGGTAGTGATCTCCCGGTGCCCCTGTTCATGTATGGCGATCAGGGCCTATCTCACCTACCTCCTTGCCACACGCTAGACATACCCCTGCGTCACCGTCACCGCCCCCTCATATTTTGGACGACAGACAACAATGACCAGCATCGCCACAAAGCCCACCCTCCAGTCGCAGACCCCCCAGGGCGGTCCGCTGCGCAAGGCGATACTCGCGGTCGCGGCGCTGACCGTGGTTGCCCTCGTCACCGCGGGCTGGTTCGGCCTGTCCTGGTATATGGCCGCTCACGACAAGTCTCTTGCCGTGAGCGGGGAGCGGGACGCGGTACTGCGGAATGCCGCGCAGGCCACCCTCACCCTGAACAACATTGACTACCGGCACGTGCAGGACGGGTTGACCTTGTGGGAGCAGTCCGCGACGGGCCAATTGCTCACTCAGCTGCGGACCAACCGCGACTCGTACGCGCGCGCCATCACCGACTCGGCCACGGTCACCAATGGCAACGTGGTGGACGCCGCAGTGGCTGCGCTAGACCAGCAAGCCGGGACTGCGCAGGCGCTGGTCGCGCTGGACGTCACTTCTCAGGTCGAGAAGGGCGATCCGGGTTGCGTGCACCGGCGGGTCCACCTCGACATGGTCCGCGCTGGCCAAAGCTGGAAGGTCAGCAATTTGACGCCGGTCGGGGAAACCTACTCAGAGCCTGGGCCCTGTCCTCCGCCCGCCTCGCCCAAGTGAGTCGCCCCAGTAAGTCACACAGTAGATCAACAAAGATCCCGGACAGACAGCACCCCGAAGTGAGAGCTGACGAATGACTATCCCGGCACCACCACAAATTGCCGATACTGAGGAGGTAGCCACTCCACCTCGACGTTTGACGGGTGTGGCAACCCTGGTGGCATTGGTCGCCGCGCTGGTGATGGCCGTGGGTCTGGCGGCCTGGTTCCGCGGTGAGGCCAACCAGCTGACCGGTTCGCCGGCGGCAACCAACCAGGCATTGGTCGACAAGGATGCCACCGCCCAGGTCTCTGCTCAGATCAGCGACGCCGTCAAACGCGTCTACTCCTATGATTTCGGCCGGCTCGACGACAATGAGCGAGCCGCCAACGAGGTCGTCACCGGTGCGTTCGTCGACAACTTTCGCCAGCAATTCGCCAAGATAAGGCAGCTGGCGCCGCCCCAGCAGGCCGTGGTCGTGGCGTCCGTGCCTGCCATTGCCGTCAAGAGCCTCGATGGCGACCGGGCCATCGTGCTGGTGTTCCTGGATCAGCAGGCGCATCAGGCAGGTCAGACAAAGCCACTGGTTGCCACGGGCAGGTTGTCCATCACCGCGCAGCGGGTCGACGGTCGCTGGAAAATCGCCGACGCGGAGTCGTTTTAAGTCGGGATCCAGGGACACGCCTGAGGTGGGCAAGACCTGACACCAGCGGTCTGGTCCGGCGTTTGGCCAGCTGGTGGCTCATCCGCGGACAACCTGGCGGTCGCAAGGCCGACCCCCTTCGCGCGGGTAGGGTCGGGGCTGCCGTACAGCAGGTCGGCAGAAACTGGAAGACCGCTGGGCGTGCCACCACTTCTGCGTGGGGAATCAACTCGGCAGTGCCGACCTTGAGTGTGGAGGACGTGTCGGTTAGGGTCACCGCTTCCGGGTGAGCAGGCCGGTTAGGGGGACACCGGTGCGACGAAAGCGGGTAATTGTGCGTTGATCGGTCGAACCGATCGGAAAATAGCCGCTGATCGTGCGCATCCGACCACTGATCGGACGACGAACACTTGACTGGGGCCGTCCGGCAGGTCACTCTAGGACCACGCTTACGCCGAACTTGAATTCGGTGCTGGACAGTCGCCGTCCTAGCGGCTAGACTGCCTCTTTGCGCTGCCCTTTTCACGCCCCTGCCCGCATGGTGCTGGCAACCAGAATCCTTCTGCGCAGGGGCGCATCGAGCTGTGCAGCGTGGACGGTAACTGTGCCCCGTGCTAGCGGGGTCGCAGTCTCCAACGACAACTTCACCGGCCAGACACGCACACCCTCTCACAACTCCATCAGCAAATGCACCAACACCGCGCCGGGAGTGTGGTCCCCAGGTGACCCGCCAGGAAGCCTCCGGGAAGACCCACCGTCCTGCGCTCGGCAGCGCTAGTGTTCGGAAGGACGCAATCTTGGCAGTCTCCCGCCCGCCCAAGACCTCTGCTGCGAACAACTCAGTACCCCGCCTCCCGGGAGCCCCCACCCGGCCCTCCTTTGCGAAGATCCGCGAGCCGCTCCAGGTGCCCGATCTTCTGGACCTGCAGCTTCAATCCTTCGAGTGGCTGGTCGGTGCCGACGAGTGGTACCAGCGTCGTATCGATGCCGGTGACGAAGATCCCATCGGTGGTCTCGCCGAGGTGCTCGAAGAAATCTCTCCGATCGAGGACTTCTCCGGCTCGATGTCGCTGTCCTTCTCCGACCCTCGCTTCGACGAGGTCAAGGCCTCCGTCGAGGAGTGCCGGGACAAGGACATGACCTACGCCGCACCGCTGTTCGTCACCGCCGAATTCACCAACAACAACACCGGGGAGATCAAGTCCCAGACGGTGTTCATGGGTGACTTCCCGATGATGACCAACAAGGGAACGTTCATCATCAATGGCACCGAGCGGGTGGTGGTATCGCAGCTGGTTCGCTCGCCTGGCGTGTACTTCGATCACGCGGTCGACAAGACCACCGACAAGGACGTCTACAGCGTCAAGATCATCCCCAGTCGTGGCGCATGGCTGGAGTTCGACGTCGACAAGCGCGACACGGTAGGCGTGCGCATCGACCGTAAGCGCCGCCAGCCGGTGACCGTGCTGCTCAAGGCGCTGGGCTGGACTGCCGACCGGATCGCCGCGCGGTTCACGCACTCGGAAACCCTGCTTGCCACCTTGGAGAAGGATCACACCGGTGGCCCCGATGAGGCGCTGCTGGACATCTACCGCAAGCTGCGCCCGGGCGAGCCGCCCACCAAGGAAAGCGCGCAGGCGCTACTGGAGAACCTGTTCTTCAAGGTCAAGCGCTACGACCTGGCCAAGGTTGGTCGCTACAAGGCCAACAAGAAGCTGGGCCTGACGCTGCCCTACAACAACGGGGTGCTCAGCGAGGACGACATCGTCACCACGATCGACTACCTGGTCCGGTTGCACGCAGGTGAGGCGACGATGCCGGCCGCTCCCGGGTTCCCCGATGAATTCGTGCCGGTGGAGACCGACGACATCGACCACTTCGGCAACCGTCGCCTGCGTACCGTCGGCGAGCTGATCCAAAACCAGATCCGGGTCGGGCTGTCCCGTATGGAGCGGGTCGTCCGGGAACGGATGACCACCCAGGACGTCGAGGCGATCACGCCGCAGACACTGATCAACATCCGCCCGGTGGTTGCAGCGATCAAGGAGTTCTTCGGTACGTCGCAGCTGTCCCAGTTCATGGACCAGACCAACCCGCTGGCCGGGTTGACCCACAAGCGGCGCCTGTCCGCGCTAGGTCCTGGTGGTCTGTCTCGCGAGCGGGCCGGCTTCGAAGTCCGCGACGTGCACTCCTCGCACTACGGCCGGATGTGTCCGATCGAGACACCTGAGGGTCCGAACATCGGGTTGATCGGATCGTTGTCTTCATACGCCCGAGTCAATCCATTCGGCTTCATCGAGACGCCTTACCGCAAGGTCGTCGACGGTTTCGTCACCGAACAGGTCGACTACCTGACCGCCGACGAGGAAGACCGGCACGTCATCGCACAGGCCAACGCGGTTCTCAACGACGACGGTTCCTTCGCCGAGGATCGGGTACTGGTCCGGCGTAAGGGCGGCAGTGAGGTCGACTCCATCGACCCGCTCGGCGTCGACTACATGGATGTCTCGCCGCAGCAGATGGTCTCGGTAGCGACCGCGATGATCCCGTTCGTGGAGCACGACGACGCCAACCGGGCCTTGATGGGCGCCAACATGCAGCGCCAGGCCGTTCCCCTGCTGCGCAGCCAGGCTCCGCTGGTAGGTACCGGCATGGAGCTGCGGGCCGCGGTGGATGCGGGTGACGTCGTGGTGGCTGACAAGGCCGGCGTAGTCGAGGAACTGTGCGCCGACTACGTCACCGTGATGGCCGACGACGGCACCCGGCAGACCTACCGGATGCACAAGTTCCACCGATCCAACCAGGGCACCTGTATCAACCAGCGGCCCATCGTGGCTGAGGGTGACCGGGTGGAGGTCGGCCAGGTGATCGCGGATGGGCCGTGCACCGACCGAGGCGAGATGGCGCTGGGCAAGAACCTGCTCGTGGCGATCATGCCGTGGGAGGGTCACAACTACGAGGACGCCATCATCCTGTCTCAGCGTCTGGTGCAGGACGACGTACTCACCTCCATCCACATCGATGAGCACGAAATCGATGCGCGAGACACCAAGCTCGGTGCCGAGGAGATCACCCGGGACATCCCGAACGTCTCCGAGGAGGTGCTGGCGGATCTTGATGAACGAGGCATCATCCGGATCGGTGCGGAGGTACAGGCCGGCGACATCCTGGTCGGCAAGGTGACGCCCAAGGGCGAGACTGAGCTGACCCCTGAGGAGCGGCTGCTGCGGGCCATCTTCGGCGAAAAGGCCCGCGAGGTGCGCGATACCAGCCTGAAGGTTCCGCACGGCGAGACCGGTAAGGTCATCGGCATCCGGGTGTTCTCCCGGGAGGACGACGACGAGCTCTCACCAGGGGTCAACGAGCTGGTCCGGGTCTACGTGGCGCAGAAGCGCAAGATCCAGGACGGAGACAAGCTCGCCGGTCGGCACGGGAACAAGGGCGTCATCGGCAAGATCCTCCCGGTTGAGGACATGCCGTTCCTGCCGGACGGGACACCGGTGGACATCATCCTCAACACCCACGGTGTGCCGCGCCGGATGAACATCGGGCAGATCCTGGAGACCCACCTGGGTTGGATCGCCCACAGTGGGTGGCAGGTCAACGGCGACCCAGACTGGGCGTCCAAGCTCCCTGAGGAGCTTTACGAGGCCGAACCCGGTGCCTTGGTCGCCACCCCGGTGTTCGACGGTGCCGCCGAGGAGGAGATCACCGGGCTGCTCAACTCGACGCTGCCCAACCGGGACGGCGAGCAGATGGTCAGACCGGATGGTAAGGCGCAGCTGTACGACGGGCGGACCGGCGAACCGTATCCCTACCCGATTGCGGTCGGCTACATGTACATCATCAAGTTGCTGCACCTGGTCGACGACAAGATTCACGCTCGGTCAACCGGACCGTACTCGATGATCACGCAGCAACCGCTGGGTGGGAAAGCGCAGTTCGGTGGCCAGCGCTTTGGTGAGATGGAATGTTGGGCGATGCAGGCCTATGGGGCGGCATACACCCTCCAGGAACTGCTCACCATCAAATCTGACGATGTGCTCGGGCGGGTGAAAGTGTACGAAGCCATCGTCAAGGGCGAGAACATACCGGAGCCCGGAATCCCCGAATCGTTCAAGGTGTTGCTCAAGGAGCTGCAGTCGCTGTGCCTCAACGTCGAGGTGCTCTCCAGTGATGGGGCGGCGATCGAGATGCGGGATTCCGATGACGAAGATTTGGAGCGGGCGGCTGCCAACCTCGGCATCAACCTGTCCCGTAACGAGTCCCCATCGGTCGATGACGTCGTGCAGTAACGGCTCAGTAGGCCCGCGTCCGGCGCGAGGGTGGTCCTCCCGCCCACCCTCGCGCCGGACGCACCAAAAATACGAAAGAACAAACGCAGCGTTTAGGCGCAGGATTTAACCACTTACAGGCTTTGACAACACAGGGAGAAGGAACCCGACGTGCTCGACGTCAACTTCTTCGATGAGCTCCGCATCGGTCTCGCCACCGCCGAAGACATCCGCCAGTGGTCCTACGGCGAGGTCAAGAAGCCGGAGACCATCAACTACCGCACGCTTAAGCCGGAAAAGGACGGGCTTTTCTGCGAGAAGATCTTCGGTCCCACCCGCGACTGGGAATGTTACTGCGGTAAGTACAAGCGCGTGCGCTTCAAGGGAATCATCTGCGAGCGCTGCGGTGTCGAGGTGACGCGGGCCAAGGTGCGCCGTGAGCGCATGGGTCACATCGAGCTAGCCGCTCCGGTCACGCACATCTGGTACTTCAAGGGCGTCCCGAGCCGGTTGGGCTACCTGCTTGACCTGGCCCCGAAGGACCTAGAGAAGATCATTTACTTTGCCGCCTACGCGATCACCAGCGTGAACACCGAAGAGCGGCACAACGATCTATCCACCCTGGAAAGCGAGATCGGCGTCCAGCGTAAGCGGCTTGAGGACCGCCGGGACGCCGAGATCGAGGCACGGGCGCAGAAGCTGGAGGCCGACCTCGCCGAGCTGGAGACCGAGGGTGCGAAGAGCGACGTGCGCCGCAAGGTCAAGGAGAGTGGCGAGCGTGAGATGCGCCAGATCCGGGATCGGGCGCAGCGCGAGATCGACCGGCTCGAGGAGATCTGGGAGACGTTCACCAAGCTGGAAGTCGGCCAGCTGATCGTCGATGAGCTGCTCTACCGCGAGCTCTACGACCGCTACGGCGACTACTTCACCGGCGCGATGGGTGCCGAAGCGATCCAGAAACTGATGGAGAACTTCGACATCGATGCCGAGTCGGACAATCTGCGCGAGATCATCCGCACCGGTAAAGGCCAGAAGAAGCTGCGGGCGCTCAAGCGGCTCAAGGTGGTCGCGGCCTTCCAGACCACCCGCAACAACCCGATGGGCATGGTGCTGGACTGCGTGCCGGTGATCCCGCCGGACCTGCGACCCATGGTGCAGCTCGACGGTGGTCGCTTCGCAACCTCCGATCTCAACGACCTGTACCGCCGGGTGATCAACCGGAACAACCGGCTCAAGCGGCTCATCGACCTGGGTGCGCCCGAGATCATCGTCAACAACGAAAAGCGGATGCTGCAGGAAGCCGTTGACGCACTGTTCGACAACGGCCGCCGTGGCCGCCCGGTGACCGGACCAGGTAACCGCCCGCTGAAGTCACTGTCTGACCTGCTCAAGGGCAAGCAGGGCCGGTTCCGGCAGAACCTGCTCGGCAAGCGGGTCGACTACTCCGGTCGTTCCGTGATCGTGGTGGGTCCGCAGCTCAAACTGCACCAGTGCGGTCTGCCCAAGCAGATGGCGCTGGAGCTGTTCAAGCCGTTCGTGATGAAGCGCCTGGTCGATCTCAACCATGCGCAGAACATCAAGTCGGCCAAGCGGATGGTGGAGCGGCAGCGTCCACAGGTCTGGGACGTGCTCGAAGAGGTCATCACCGAACACCCGGTATTACTCAACCGGGCACCGACCCTGCACCGATTGGGTATCCAGGCTTTCGAGCCGCAGCTTGTCGAGGGCAAGGCGATCCAGCTGCACCCGCTGGTGTGTGAGGCGTTCAACGCCGACTTCGACGGTGACCAGATGGCGGTGCACCTGCCGCTATCTGCCGAAGCGCAGGCCGAAGCCCGGGTGTTGATGCTGTCCAGTAACAACATCCTCTCGCCCGCGTCAGGTCGGCCGCTGGCCATGCCGCGGCTGGACATGGTGACCGGCCTGTACCACCTGACCAAAATCCGTGAGAGTGACACCGGAGAGGGTCGCTCGTTCTCCTCGCCCGCAGAGGCCTTGATGGCCCTGGACCGGGGGACGATCGGGCTGCAGGCCAAGATCCGGGTCCGGCTGCGTGATGCGGTCCCGCCGGTGGCCGAGCAGGAGCAGCTGCGCGAGACCCAGGACTGGGAACAGGGCAAGCCGTGGATGGTGGAAACCACGGTGGGCCGGGTGCTGTTCAACGAGCTGCTCCCGGACGACTACCCGTTCGTCAACGACATGCTGCCCAAGAAGCGCCAGGCGGCGATCGTCAACGACCTCGCCGAGCGGTACCCCATGGTGGCCGTCGCCCAGACGCTGGACAAGCTCAAGGACGCCGGCTTCTACTGGGCCACCCGCTCCGGTGTGACGCTGTCCAGTTCCGACGTGATCGTGCCTGCCAGCAAGCAGGAGATTCTCGATCAGTACGAGGCCAGGGCGGACCAGGTCGAGAAGCGCTACCAGCGCGGTGTGCTGTCGCACGATGAGCGCAACGGTGAGCTGGTGAAGATCTGGTCGCAGGCCACCGACGAGGTCGCCAAGGCGATGGAGGCCAACTTCCCGGCGGACAATCCCGTCTACACGATCGTGTCCTCGGGAGCGGCGGGGAACATGACGCAGGTCCGGTCCCTTGCTGGGATGCGTGGGCTGGTGTCCAACCCCAAGGGTGAGTACATCCCGCGGCCGATCAAGCACAACTTCCGCGAGGGCCTGTCGGTGCTGGAGTACTTCATCGCCACCCACGGTGCCCGCAAGGGATTGGCCGACACGGCACTGCGGACAGCCGACTCGGGCTACCTGACTCGGCGTCTGGTCGACGTGTCGCAGGACGTCATCGTCCGGGAGCATGACTGCGGTACCGAGCGTGGTATCCAGATGCCGCTGGCTGAGGACGTGCCGGGTTCGGAGGGGCGGCTGGTCCGGCACCGCTACGTGCAGACCAGCGTGTACGCCCGCTGCACCGCAGAAGACGTGCTGGACGAATCCGGTTCGATGATCATGCCTCGCGGTGCCGACCTGGGTGACCCGGCGATCGATGCGCTGCTGGCGGCCGGCATCCGGCGGGTCAAGGTCCGTTCGGTGCTCACTTGCGAGTCCACCACCGGCGTCTGCGCGGTCTGCTACGGCCGGTCCATGGCCACCGGCAAGCTCGTCGACGTGGGTGAGGCGGTCGGTATCGTGGCCGCGCAGTCCATCGGTGAGCCGGGTACGCAGCTGACCATGCGTACCTTCCACCAGGGCGGCATCGCCGGTGAGGACATCACCACCGGTCTACCCCGTGTCCAGGAGCTGTTCGAAGCTCGGGTACCCAAGGGCATGGCGCCGATCGCGGACGCTGATGGCCGGGTGCGCATCGAGGACGGCGAGAAGTTCTGGAAGATCACCATCATCCCGGACGACGGTAGCGATGAGATCGTCTACGACAAGCTGTCCAAGCGGCAGCGGCTCGCGGTGATCAGTGTCGACGGTACCGAGCGGCCGGTGGCCGATGAGGACCACGTCACCGTCGGGCAGAAGTTGCTCGAGGGTGTGGTGGACCCGCACGAGGTGCTGCGCGTGATGGGCCCACGAGAGGTGCAGCTGCATCTGGTCCGTGAGGTCCAGCAGGTGTACCGGTCGCAGGGTGTGGACATCCACGACAAGCACATCGAGGTCATCGTCCGGCAGATGCTGCGCCGGGTGACGATCATCGATTCGGGCGCCACCGAGTTCCTGCCCGGAGCGCTGGCCGAGCGTGGCGAGTTCGAGTCGGAGAACCGCCGGGTGGTTGCCGAAGGTGGCGAGCCGGCGTCCGGCCGCCCGGTCCTGATGGGGATCACCAAGGCGTCGCTGGCCACCGAGTCGTGGCTGTCCGCGGCGTCGTTCCAGGAGACGACCAAGATCCTCACGGACGCGGCGATCCAGGGCAAGAGCGACAAACTGCTCGGCCTGAAAGAAAATGTGATCATCGGCAAGCTGATCCCGGCCGGTACCGGGATCAGCCGGTACCGCAACATCGAGGTGCAGCCCACCGAGGAGGCCCGGGCCGCGGCATACGCGATCCCGTCCTACGACGACGGCTACTACACCCCCGACGTGTTCGGCACCGGAACCGGCGCAGCTGTCCCGTTGGACGACTACGACTTCGGTCGCGACTACCGCTAACCCGACGGGTTGGTGGCTCTTCAAGAATCACCAACCAGTCGGGGAGTGCCCATAACGACAGCCAACCCCGCCGCTTCGCCGGCGGGGTTGGCTGTCGTTAAAGACCGTCAGAACCGGGGTTGGTGGTTCTTGAAGAGCCACCAACCGGGGGTGTGATTCCCCAGTCGGCGAGTACCGCAGCAGTGTCGGCGCCGGGTTGCGGTGGTGGGGTGGGAGTGTCGGGTACGGTGCGCGAGAACCGCGGTGCCGGGGCAGCCTGGGGCACCCCGCCGACGGTGATAATGGTGCCGCGAGCGGCGATGTGCGGATGCGCGGGGACCTCGGCGAAGGACAGCACGGGTGCCACGCAGGCGTCGGTGCCTTCGAACACCGCCATCCACTCGTCGCGGGTGCGGCTGGCGAAGGTCTGGGCGAACCGTTGGCGCAACACCGGCCACCCAGCTGGGTCCGACCGGTCAGGCAGTCCCACATCGGTGAGCCCCAAACCGTCCAGCAGCGCCGCATAGAACTGCGGCTCCAGTGCTCCGACCGCGACATACTGGCCGTCGGAGCAGAGGTAGGTGTCGTAGTAAGGAACGCCCGAGTCCAGCAGGTTGGCGCCGCGCTGGTCGGTCCATAATCCGTAGGCGCGCATCGACCAGAACATCTGGGCCAGTGCGCTCACACCGTCCACCATGGCGGCGTCGATCACCTGACCTGTCCCGGAGCGCTCTCGCTCCCACAGCGCGGCCAGCACGCCCAGTACCAGAAACATCGAGCCGCCGCCGAAGTCACCGACCAGGTTCAGCGGCGGTACCGGTTTACCCTCTGCGGAGCCGATTGCATTCAGCACACCGGATATCGCGATGTAGGTGATGTCGTGCCCGGCGCGGCCGGCGAGAGGACCGTCTTGCCCCCATCCAGTCATCCGCGCGTAGATGAGTCTCGGGTTACGGGCCCGGCAGTCGGCCGGTCCTATGCCCAACCGCTCGGTGACGCCTGGGCGCAGGCCTTCGATGAGCACGTCGGCTTGCTGCGCCAGTGCCAGTAATATTTCTCGATCAGTGGGGTCCTTGAGATCGAGCATGATCGAGCGCCGGTTACGAAGCAGCTGGTCGTGCTCGTTCGGGGCGAGCTGTAGGCCCCCTGCTGGCCGCTCCACCCGGACCACGTCGGCCCCCAGATCGGCCAGCAGCATTGCCGCGTGCGGACCCGGTCCGATTCCCGCCAGCTCCACCACGCGCAACCCGACCAATGGACCCGGCATTGCTGACTGTCTCCTTACTGCGCTGCGTGCCCGATCAGGAATACCGCCGCTTCGGCAGGCGTTGTCCACTATGCCCACGGTGAAGGGTGCCCAAGGATCTGTAAGACCCGTGACAACCTGGTTGGAGGGTGCATAAGCATCCATGAGACCCCTGGGCACCGAGGAATGCGGGTAAGGACGGTCCGCATGGCGGCTGTTTGACCCCGTTTTGACCCTGGGTGAATGGCCCAGGTATTCTCAAGTCTGGTCCCGACCCCGGTCGGGCCGCTCTGTGTGCCTGTTGGCGGTGCGCCACCGGCGGTGTGGGTTCTGCAGGACTCTCACTTCCGGCATTGCGTCGGCGCTGCCCAGCTCCTGTCGGGTTTTACCCGACCAAGCTGCTGGGCTCACCGCGACACGCCCGACCGCGGGATACGGAGTGACCGGCCACGAAGCGCCATCGGTGCCGGAAGTACTACCTGACGAACGACCACATCATGACCACAGCACGCCCCGAATGAAGAAAGCTGGTCCATGCCTACCATCCAGCAGCTGGTCCGCAAGGGCCGCGAGGACAAGCTCGCGAAGACCAAGACCGCAGCGCTGAAGGGAAGCCCGCAGCGACGCGGAGTGTGCACGCGCGTCTACACGACGACGCCCAAGAAGCCGAACTCGGCGCTGCGCAAGGTTGCTCGGGTTCGCTTGACCAGCCAGGTCGAGGTGACGGCTTACATTCCGGGTGAGGGTCACAATCTTCAGGAGCACTCCATCGTGCTGGTGCGTGGCGGTCGGGTGAAAGACCTGCCAGGGGTCCGCTACAAAATCATTCGCGGGTCACTGGACACTCAAGGGGTGAAGGGACGTAAGCAAGCCCGCAGCCGCTACGGCGCGAAGAAGGAGAAAGGCTGATGCCTCGCAAGGGTCCCGCCCCCAAACGGCCGCTGCACTCTGACCCGGTCTACGGGTCCCCGGTGGTCACCCAACTCGTCAACAAGGTGCTCGTGCGCGGCAAGCGCTCGGTGGCGGAAAAGATCGTGTACCAGGCGTTGGAGGGCTGCCGGGAAAAGACCGGCACCGACCCCGTGGTGACCCTGAAGCGGGCGCTGGACAACGTGAAGCCCGCGATCGAGGTCAAGAGCCGCCGCGTCGGCGGCGCCACCTACCAGGTCCCGGTTGAGGTGCGGCCAGTACGGTCCACCACGCTAGCGCTTCGCTGGTTGATCATGTTTTCCCGGCAGCGTCGGGAAAAGACCATGGTGGACCGTCTGATGAACGAACTGCTCGATGCCAGCAACGGCCTCGGGGCGAGTGTGAAACGCCGTGAGGACACCCACAAGATGGCCGAGTCGAACAAGGCATTCGCACATTACCGCTGGTGACGAACACAAACTTTCGAGATAACTAGGGATGAATTCTCGTGGCACGTGAAGTGCTGACCGACCTCGCCAGGGTCCGCAACATCGGGATCATGGCGCACATCGACGCGGGCAAAACCACCACCACCGAGCGGGTGCTGTTCTACACCGGGATCAACTACAAGATCGGTGAGGTGCACGACGGTGCCGCCACGATGGACTGGATGGAGGAGGAGCAGAAGCGCGGAATCACCATCACCTCCGCCGCGACGACCACCTTCTGGAACAACTACCAGATCAACATCATTGATACCCCCGGCCACGTCGACTTCACTGTCGAAGTTGAGCGGTCGTTGCGGGTACTCGATGGTGCTGTTGCCGTCTTCGATGGCAAGGAGGGCGTCGAGCCCCAGTCCGAGACGGTATGGCGCCAGGCCGACAAGTACGGGGTGCCGCGCATCTGCTTCGTCAACAAGATGGACAAGATCGGCGCGGACTTCTACTTCACCGTGCGCACCATCCGGGAGCGGCTCGGCGCGAACCCGCTGATCATCCAGCTGCCGATCGGTAGTGAGTCGGACTTTCAAGGAGTCGTCGACCTGGTCGGCATGCGGGCACTGACCTGGCGCGGTGAAGTCCAGAAGGGCGAGGACTACACCGTCGAAGCGATCCCAGCCAACCTGGTCGACAAGGCGAATGAGTACCGGGAAATGCTCCTTGAGGCCGTCGCTGAGTCCGACGACGAGCTCATGGAGCTCTACCTCGGCGGACAGGAACTCACCACCGAGCAGATCAAGGCGGGTATCCGCAAGCTCACCGTGAGCAGCCATGCCTACCCGGTGTTGTGCGGCTCAGCGTTCAAGAACAAGGGCGTGCAGCCCATGCTGGACGCAGTGATCGACTACCTGCCTTCACCGCTGGACGTGCCGCCGGTCGCAGGCGTGTTGCCGGATGGGACGCCGGCCACTCGCGAGCCGTCGATCGACGAGCCGTTCTCCGCGCTGGCCTTCAAGATCGCTGTGCATCCGTTCTTCGGCAAGCTGACCTATGTGCGGGTCTACTCCGGACGGATCGCCGCGGGCTCGCAGGTGATCAACTCGACCAAGGAGCGCAAGGAGCGCATCGGCAAGCTTTTCCAGATGCACTCCAACAAGGAAAACCCGGTTGACGAGGCCCGAGCCGGTCACATCTACGCGATGATCGGTTTGAAGGAGACTACGACCGGTGACACCCTGTGCGACCCGAATGCGCCGATCATCCTGGAGTCGATGACCTTCCCCGAGCCGGTTATCCAGGTCGCGATCGAACCCAAGACCAAGAGCGACCAGGAGAAGCTGGGCACGGCGATCCAGAAGCTGGCCGAGGAAGATCCCACCTTCCAGGTCAAACTAGACGACGAAACCGGTCAGACGATCATCGCCGGGATGGGTGAGCTGCACCTTGAGGTGCTGGTGAACCGGATGCGCAGCGACTTCAAGGTCGAGGCGAACATCGGCAAGCCGCAGGTGGCTTACCGGGAGACGGTCCGCAAGACGGTGGACAAGTACGAATACACCCACCGCAAGCAAACCGGTGGCTCGGGTCAGTTCGCGCGTGTGCTGATCCGGCTGGAGCCGCTGGAGACCACTGACGGTGCCCTTTACGAGTTCGACAACAAGGTCACCGGTGGGCGGATCCCCAAGGAGTACATCCCGGCCGTGGATGCCGGGGCCCAGGACGCCATGCAGTACGGCGTGCTGGCGGGCTACCCGCTGGTGGGTCTCAAGGTCACCTTGCTGGACGGTGCCTACCACGAGGTGGACTCCTCCGAGATGGCCTTCAAGATCGCTGGTTCGATGGCGCTCAAAGAGGCGGCGCGCAAGGCCGACCCGGTGATCCTGGAGCCGATGATGGCAGTCGAAGTGACCACGCCTGAGGATTACATGGGCGATGTCATCGGCGACCTCAACTCCCGGCGAGGTCAAATTCAGCAGGTGGAGGAGCGCAGCGGTTCCCGCGTTATCAAGGCGCTGGTGCCGTTGTCGGAAATGTTCGGATACGTCGGTGACTTGCGGTCGCGGACTCAGGGTCGAGCGAACTACACGATGCAGTTCGATTCGTATGCCGAAGTCCCGACCAACGTCTCCAAGGAGATCATCGCGAAGGCGACGGGCGAGTGAGCATCGCAGCGTTAGCGAGGAGCGGAGCTCGCCCGGAGCCGAGCCGAAAGTACAGCGAAGGCAGTGGCGTATCGGGGACGTTATCGGGACGAGTGAACATGTGATTTTTTTCCGGCGGCGGGCACCGGGTCCCTGACGGACGTCCCTGTGAGAGCACCTGACAGCATTGCCGCTACATCAGGACCGCCCAGCGGATCCAGCGGATTACCAGAACGAGTCCAGGAGGACGAGACAAGTGGCGAAGGCGAAGTTCCAGCGGACCAAGCCGCACGTCAACATCGGAACCATTGGTCACATCGACCACGGCAAGACCACCCTGACGGCGGCAATCACCAAGGTATTGCACGACAAGTTCCCGGACCTGAATGAGGTGTCGGCGTTCGACTCGATCGATAAGGCCCCCGAGGAGAAGCAGCGGGGCATTACGATCTCGATCGCTCACGTTGAGTATCAGACCGAGAAGCGGCACTACGCCCACGTCGACTGCCCTGGTCACGCCGACTACATCAAGAACATGATTACCGGTGCGGCACAGATGGACGGTGCCATCCTGGTGGTGGCTGCCACCGATGGCCCCATGCCGCAGACCCGTGAGCACGTGTTGCTGGCTCGTCAGGTTGGCGTGCCCTACATCGTCGTTGCATTGAACAAGGCCGACATGGTCGACGACGAGGAGATCATGGAGCTCGTGGAGCTCGAGGTCCGGGAACTGCTGTCGAGCCAGGAGTACCCCGGCGACGACCTACCCATCGTCAGGGTTTCGGCGCTGAAGGCCCTCGAGGGCGACGCCGAGTGGGCCGAGAAGCTGCTCGAGCTCATGGACGCTGTCGATGACAACATCCCGGAGCCGGTGCGCGAGATCGACAAGCCGTTCCTCATGCCGATCGAGGACGTCTTCACCATCACCGGTCGCGGAACGGTGGTCACCGGCCGGGTGGAGCGCGGGATCGTCAAGGTCAGTGAGGAAGTCGAGATCATCGGCATCAGGGACAAGTCACAGAAGACCACCGTCACCGGTGTCGAGATGTTCCGTAAGCTGCTCGACGAGGGCCGCGCCGGCGACAACGTCGGTCTGCTGCTACGTGGTGTCAAGCGCGAGGATGTGGAGCGCGGGCAGGTGGTCATCAAGCCCGGCACCAACACCCCGCACACGCAGTTCGAGGCTCAGGTCTACATCCTGTCCAAGGACGAGGGCGGTCGGCACACGCCGTTCTTCAACAACTACCGTCCGCAGTTCTACTTCCGCACCACCGACGTGACTGGCGTCGTGACGCTGCCCGAGGGAACTGAGATGGTGATGCCGGGTGACAACACCGAGATGTCGGTAGAGCTCATCCAGCCGGTCGCGATGGATGAAAACCTGAAGTTCGCGATCCGCGAGGGTGGTCGCACCGTTGGTGCCGGCCGGGTTACTAAGATCATCAAGTAAGACGGGACCGCCGGCGCCGCTCGTGCCGGCGGTTCTTGTGGGCGGCGTTGCGGTCGGTAACACCGTTACGCACTCATGAGGGCGTCGCCAACTGGGCCGTCGGCCCAGTTGGTACGATGCCTAACATCCGACACGCCCGACCGCGTGGACCGGTTGCGAGGCGGGATCGGTTTCTACCCGGGCACATCCCCGACCCGGGTTCGACCTAGACCGGCGGCGCGAGAACAAGCGGCACGAGACTGACAGGACGGCAAGCCACCATGGCGGGACAAAAGATCCGCATCCGGCTCAAAGCCTATGACCACGAGGCAATCGATGCTTCCGCGCGTAAGATCGTTGAGACGGTGACGCGCACCGGTGCTCGGGTCGTCGGGCCGGTGCCGCTGCCGACCGAAAAGAACGTGTACTGCGTCATCCGCTCGCCGCACAAATACAAGGATTCGCGGGAGCACTTCGAGATGCGCACGCACAAGCGCCTGATCGACATCCTCGACCCGACACCCAAGACGGTGGACGCGCTGATGCGCATCGACCTACCGGCCAGCGTCGACGTCAACATCCAGTAAGGGCTCCCGACATGACAGCGACTGATTCGGAGCACCGCGGCGGCAGAACCGTCCGGGGAATACTGGGCACCAAGCTCGGGATGACTCAGGTCTTCGACGAGAACAACCGGATCGTCCCGGTCACCGTGGTGGCCGCCGGCCCGTGCCTGGTGACCCGGATCCGCACTCCCGAGAAGGACGGTTACCCGGCGGTGCAGCTGGCCTACGGCGCCATCGATCCGCGCAAGGTGACCAAGCCGGTGGCTGGCCACTATGCCGCAGCCGGCATCACACCACGGCGGCACCTGGTCGAGCTACGCACTGCCGACGCGGCGAACTACCAGGTCGGCCAGGAGCTCACCGCTGAGGTATTCGATGCCGGCGCGGTGGTCGACGTGGTGGGCACCAGCAAGGGCAAGGGGACTGCCGGTGTGATGAAGCGGCACGGCTTCGGCGGCTTGGGCGCCAGCCATGGCACCCAGCGCAAGCACCGTTCGCCGGGTTCGATCGGCGGCTGCGCCACTCCCAGCCGGGTGTTCAAGGGGACCCGGATGGCCGGCCGGATGGGCAACGTCCGGGTGACCACCCAAAACCTCACCGTGCACCGCGTCGACGCCGAGGCCGGCCTGTTGTTGATCAAGGGTGCGTTGCCCGGCCCTAAGGGTGGTCTCGTGCTGGTCAAGACGGCGGCGAAGGGCGGTGCGCAACAGTGACCAGAGTCGACATCCGGACCCCTGAAGGGACCACGGCCGGAACCGCCGAACTCCCCGACGAGATCTTCGACGTTCCGGCGAACATCCCGCTGATGCACCAAGTGGTGGTCGCCCAGCTGGCCGCAGCCCGGCAGGGTACGCACTGCACCAAGACTCGGGGTGAGGTCAGTGGTGGTGGCAGCAAGCCCTACCGGCAGAAAGGCACCGGACGCGCTCGCCAGGGCTCGATCCGGGCGCCGCAGTTCACCGGCGGGGGTGTGGTGCACGGACCCACGCCGCGGGACTACAGCCAGCGCACCCCCAAGAAGATGAAGGCAGCTGCGCTGCGTGGCGCGCTGTCGGACCGAGCCCGCGACGGTCGGGTCCACGTCATCTCAGGATTGGTGTCCGGTGATACGCCATCCACCAAGAGCGCTCGGACAGTGCTCACCAATCTGGCGGGCCAGGAGAGCAGGCTGTTGGTCGTCCTCACCCGGGCAGATGAGGTGAGCCGGCTGAGCGTGCGCAACCTTCCCTCGGTGCACGTGCTGAGCCCAGATCAGCTCAATACCTACGACGTGCTGGTCAACGACGAGGTGGTGTTCACCGCAGACGCTTTGCAGGCGTTCGTGGCCGGGCGTACCGCCACCGCGCAGGAGGCGGCCCGATGATTCCTGATCCGCGTGACGTGATCCGCAAGCCGGTTATCTCAGAGAAGAGCTATGGCCTGCTGGAGCAGCAGAAGTACACCTTTGTGGTGGCACCGGACGCCAATAAGACCGAAATCAAGATTGCGATCGAAAAGATCTTTGGCGTGCAGGTGATCAGCGTCAACACCCTCAATCGCCCGGGCAAGCGCAAGCGCACCAGGTTCGGTTACGGCAAACGCAAGGACACCAAGCGGGCGGTCGTGACGCTGTCCCCGGAAAGTAAGCCGATCGAGCTGTTCGGCGGGCCGGCGACGTGAGCATGAGGGTGAGTGAGGACTCCTAGACATGGGCATCCGCAAGTACAAGCCGACGACCGCAGGCCGTCGTGGCGCCAGCGTGTCCGACTTCGCCGAGATCACTCGGGACTACCCGGAGAAGTCGCTGATCCGACCGTTGCACAGCAAAGGCGGCCGCAATGTTCACGGCCGGATCACCACCCGGCACCAGGGTGGCGGGCACAAGCGTGCCTACCGGGTGATCGATTTCCGCCGGGCTGACAAGGACGGCGTCCCGGCGAAGGTGGCGCACATCGAGTACGACCCGAACCGCAGTGCTCGGATCGCCTTGCTGCACTACGCCGATGGCGAGAAGCGCTACATCATCGCTCCGGAGAAGCTCCGTCAAGGCGACACCGTGGAAAACGGTCCGAGAGCCGACATCAAGCCGGGCAATAACTTGCCTTTACGCAGCATCCCGGTCGGCACCGTGGTGCACGCGATCGAGCTGCGTCCCGGCGGCGGAGCCAAGATCGCACGATCTGCCGGCGCGCGAGTGCAGCTCGTGGCCAAGGACGGTCCGTACGGCCAGCTGCGGATGCCCTCGGGCGAAATCCGCAACGTCGACGTCCGGTGCCGCGCCACAGTGGGCGAGGTCGGCAATTCCGAACACGCCAACATCAACTGGGGCAAGGCCGGCCGGATGCGCTGGAGGGGCAAGCGACCCACCGTTCGTGGTGTGGTGATGAACCCGGTTGACCACCCGCACGGTGGTGGTGAGGGTAAGACCTCCGGTGGGCGTCACCCGGTGAACCCGGCCGGCAAGCCCGAGGGTCGTACCCGGCGCAGCCAGCCCAGCGACAAGCTCATCGTGCGCCGCCGCCGCACCGGCAAGAAGCGCTGAGCAGGAGAGGTATAAGCATGCCACGCAGCCTGAAGAAGGGCCCGTTCGTCGACGATCACCTGCTCAAAAAGGTGGATGCGCACAACGAGGCCAACACCAAGCAGGTGATCAGAACCTGGTCGCGGCGCTCCACGATCATTCCCGACATGATCGGGCACACGATTGCGGTGCACGACGGGCGCAAACACGTCCCGGTGTTCGTCACCGAGTCGATGGTCGGGCACAAGCTCGGCGAGTTCGCGCCGACTCGCACGTTCCGAGGTCACGTCAAGGACGACCGGCGCGCCCGGCGTCGCTAGTAGCAGATCACATCGCTACGAAGACATTGCCAAGACGAACAGCAAAGAAGAAGAGGTAGCAGCGCATGGACGCCCGTAACCAAGCCGGCGCGACGGCAGCGCAGGAGCCGTCCCGCGCGATGGCGCGGGCCCGGTATGTCCGCGTGACGCCGATGAAGGCACGCCGGGTAGTCGACCTCATCCGGGGCCGCAACGCGCGTGAGGCGCTTGCGGTACTCGAGTTCGCACCGCAGGCTGCCTCCGGCCCCGTGTCGAAGGTGTTGGCCAGCGCCATGGCCAACGCGGAGAACAATCTCGCGCTAGATCCCGACTCCCTGGTCGTGTCCAGCGCTTTCGTCGACGAGGGGCCCACCCTCAAACGGTTCCGTCCCCGTGCGCAGGGTCGGGCTTACCGGATCCGCAAGCGCACCAGCCACATCACGGTGGAGGTCCAGGCGGTGCCCCAGCGACAGGCGCAGCGCCGTGCATCGGCCCGGTCCCGGGGCAACCAGGCCACCCAGACAAGGAGTGCCCGCTAGTGGGTCAGAAGATCAACCCGCACGGCTTCCGGCTCGGTATCTCGACCGACTGGAAGTCCCGCTGGTACGCAGACAAGCAATACGCGGAGTACGTCAAGGAAGACGTCGCGATCCGCAAGCTGCTGTCCAAGGGTATGGAGCGGGCGGGCATCGCCAAGGTCGAGATCGAGCGCACCCGCGACCGCGTGCGGGTGGACATCCATACCGCCCGCCCGGGCATCGTGATTGGCCGGCGGGGTGCGGAGGCCGACCGGATCCGCGCCGAGCTGGAGAAGCTGTCCGGTAAGCAGGTGCAGCTCAACATCCTTGAGGTCAAGAATCCGGAGGCAGAGGCGCAGCTGGTGGCCCAAGGTGTGGCCGAGCAGCTGTCCAACCGGGTCGCGTTCCGGCGGGCGATGCGCAAGGCTATCCAGTCGGCGATGCGCTCCCCGCAGGTCAAGGGCATCCGGGTGCAGTGCTCGGGACGCCTGGGTGGTGCTGAGATGTCCCGCTCCGAGTTCTACCGCGAGGGCCGGGTGCCTCTGCACACGCTGCGCGCTGACATCGACTACGGGCTGTTCGAGGCCCGCACCACCTTCGGCCGGATCGGCGTGAAGGTATGGATCTATAAGGGCGACGTGGTCGGTGGGCGACGTGACCGCGAGGTCGAAAATGCGGCCAACGCAGCTGCGGCGGCCGCCCGGGCACCCCGGCGCGAGCGCCCAGCCCGGCGCCGGTCCGGGGCGACCGGCACGACCGGGTCGTCGACTGACGCAGGCCGCGCCGCGGCCGCGGAGCTCACCGACAGCGCACCTGCCACGACGAGCGAGCCGGTTTCGAGCTCCGCCGAAACCGCTGACCGCGGGGAGGGCTGAGACGTGCTCATTCCACGCAAGACCAAGCACCGCAAGCAGCATTCGCCGGGCCGCTCGGGAATGGCCTCCGGCGGCACTCAAGTCAGCTTCGGCGACTTCGGCATCCAGGCTCTGGAGCCGGCCTACGTGACCAACCGGCAGATCGAGTCGGCCCGTATCGCGATCAACCGGCATATCCGCCGTGGTGGCAAGGTGTGGATCACCATCTTCCCGGACCGCCCGCTGACCAAGAAGCCGGCGGAGACCCGGATGGGGTCCGGCAAAGGCTCGCCCGAGTACTGGGTGGCCAACGTCAAACCTGGCCGGATCATGTTCGAGATGACCTACCCGAACGAAGCGGTGGCCCGCGAGGCGCTACGCCGTGCGATCCACAAGCTGCCGATGAAATGCCGGATCGTGAGCCGTGAGGGAGGGGACGTGTAGATGGCCGCCACCACTGCGAGCGAGCTGCGCGAACTCACCGACGACGAGTTGGTCCTGCGGCTGCGCGAATCCAAAGAAGAGTTGTTTAACCTCCGCTTTCAGATGGCCACCGGTCAGCTGGACAACAATCGCCGGCTACGTACGGTCCGCCGGGACATCGCCCGCATCTACACCGTGATGCACGAGCGTGAGTTGGGTCTGTCGGTGTCTCCGGACGCTGTTGCGGGAAGTGAGGGTGCGGCATGAGCAATGACAGCGGAGGCCGTAATCAAAGGAAAGTCCGGGAAGGCTACGTCGTCTCGGACAAGATGGACAAGACGGTCGTGGTGGCACTGGAAGACCGCAAGAAGCACCCGCTGTACGGCAAGGTGCTGCGGTCGACCACCAAGGTGAAGGCCCATGACGAGGCCAACTCCGCAGGTATCGGCGATCGGGTGCTGCTGATGGAAACCCGCCCGCTGTCAGCCACCAAGCGCTGGCGCCTGGTTCAGATCCTCGAGAAGGCTAAGTGATCAAGGAGTTGACGTGATCCAGCAGGAGTCGCGACTGCGGGTCGCCGACAACACGGGTGCCAAGGAGATCCTGTGCATCCGGGTACTCGGTGGCAGCTCGCGCCGCTACGCCGGCATCGGGGACATCATCGTGGCCACGGTCAAAGAAGCCATTCCCGGCGCCAATGTCAAGCGCGGTGACGTGGTGAAGGCCGTCATCGTGCGCACCGCCAAGGAGAAGCGCCGTCCGGACGGTTCCTACATCCGCTTCGATGAGAACGCGGCAGTGTTGATCAAGCCTGACGGTGAACCACGCGGCACCCGCATCTTCGGTCCGGTCGGCCGGGAGCTGCGGGACAAGCGATTTATGAAGATCATTTCGCTGGCCCCGGAGGTGCTCTAGCCATGAGCGAGCGTAGCGAGCGAATCATTGGACAGAACAGACTCGTGCCGCAGTGCCTGATTTCTTTGGTGGCCGACGACCGAAGGGAGTCGGGCGCATGAGAGTGCGTAAGGGCGACACCGTGCTGGTGATTGCCGGCAAGGACAAGGGCGCCAAAGGCAAGGTGATCCAGGCCTACCCGGAAACCGAGCGGGTGCTCGTCGAGGGCGTCAACCGGATCAAGAAGCACACCCGCATCAGCCGGACGCAGCGGGGTGCGCAAAGCGGCGGGATTGTCACGCAGGAAGCCAGCATCCACGTGTCGAACGTGATGGTCATCGATTCCGATGGCAAGCCGGCCAGGGCGGGCTACCGCACTGATGACGAGGGCAGGCGCGTGCGGGTGTCGCGGCGCACTGGCAAGGACATGTGAGATGACTGTGACGTCAACACCTGGGACATCCCTAGAGAATGCACCCGCGGTGCCGGTGCCCAGGCTCAAGACCCGGTACCGCGAAGAGATCGTCGCCACGTTGCGCGAGCAGTTCACCTATGCCAACCCGATGCAGGTGCCGCGGGTCGTCAAGGTCGTGGTGAACATGGGCGTAGGCGAGGCCGCCCGGGACGCCAAGCTGATGGACGGTGCGGTACGGGACCTGACCGCAATTACCGGTCAGAAACCGCTGGTGCAGCGGGCCCGGAAGTCCGTCGCGCAGTTCAAGTTGCGGGAGGGCATGCCCATCGGGGCCAAGGTGACCCTGCGCGGCGATCGGATGTGGGAATTCCTGGACCGATTGTTGACGATTGCGCTGCCCCGTATTCGGGACTTCCGTGGCCTGTCGCCGGCCCAGTTCGATGGTCACGGTAACTACACCTTCGGTCTCACCGAGCAGTCGATGTTCCACGAGATCAATCCGGACAGCATCGACCGCCAGCGGGGCATGGACATCACCGTGGTCACCTCGGCGACCACCGACGAGGAGGGCCGGGCGCTGTTGCGTCGTCTGGGCTTCCCCTTCAAGGAGAGCTGATGGCGAAGAAGGCGCTGATCATCAAGTCCGCACGCAAGCCGAAGTTCAAGGTGCGGGGTTACACCCGCTGCCAGCGCTGCGGCCGACCCAAGGCGGTCTACCGGAAATTCGGCCTGTGCCGGATCTGCGTGCGCCAGATGGCGCACCGGGGCGAGCTCCCAGGCGTGAGCAAATCGTCATGGTGAGGCGCTGTGCGCCTCGCCCCTTGAGTGGCGGTGCGAGCCATCGCAGGAATGGCCACTCATGGGGTGCAGCCAACAGTCGCCGTAGGCCCGGAAGGGAACCGCGGCGGGAAGGGATCACGAGGTCGCCATGACTATGACCGACCCGATCGCAGACATGCTGACCCGTCTGCGCAATGCGAACTCGGCCTATCACGACCGAGTCGTCATGCCGCACTCGAAGATCAAGGCGAATATTGCTGAGATCCTTCAGCGGGAGGGGTACATCGCGGGTTTCCACGCCGAGGACGCACCGGTGGGCAAGTCGCTGGTGGTAGAACTGAAATTCGGCCCGAACCGGGAGCGCAGCATTGCCGGGCTGCGCCGGGTGTCCAAGCCCGGCCTGCGGGTATACGCCAAGTCCACCGCGTTGCCCAAGGTGCTCGGGGGCTTGGGCGTGGCAATCATCTCCACCTCCACCGGGCTGCTCACCGACCGTCAGGCCGCCAAGAAAGGCGTGGGCGGGGAAGTCCTCGCCTTCGTCTGGTGAAAGGGGAGCACACGAGATGTCGCGCATCGGAAAGCAACCGATCACCGTGCCGGCCGGCGTTGACGTGGTCATTGATGGGCGCACCGTGACGGTGAAGGGACCCAAGGGCACGCTGTCGCACAATGTGCCCGAGCCGATCACCGTGCAGCGCGCTGAGGATGGTGCCTTGCTGGTCCAGCGGCCAGACGATGAACGGCGCAGCAAGGCGCTGCATGGCCTGTCGCGGACTCTGGTGAACAACATGATTGTCGGGGTCAGCCAGGGCTACGAGAAGCGGATGGAGATCCACGGCGTCGGTTACCGGGTGGTAGCCCGGGGCTCGGATCTGGAGTTCTCACTGGGTTATAGCCACCCGGTGCCGGTCAAGGCGCCTGAAGGCATCGCCTTCGCCGTGGAAAGCCCCACCAGGTTCTCCGTGTCCGGTATCGACAAGCAGGTCGTCGGCGAGATTGCCGCGACGATCCGTAAGTTGCGGCGCCCTGATCCATACAAGGGCAAGGGCGTGCGTTACGCGGGCGAGAAGGTCCGGCGCAAGGTCGGGAAGACAGGTAAGTGATCATGGCTGAGGCAGCAAGCACAGCGTCTGGTTCGACGGCTCAGCCGTCGGCGCAACGTCGCCACATCATCGGCAAGGACGTCTCGACTCGGCGCCGGTTGGCCCGCGCGCGGCGGCACTTCCGCCTACGCAAGCGCGTCAGTGGTTCACCGGAGCGGCCCCGGCTGGTGGTGAACCGTTCGTCTCGACACATCGCCGTTCAGCTCGTCGATGATCTGGCTGGGCATACTGTGGCGGCCGCGTCGAGTATCGAGCCTGAGGTCCGCGCCGTGGACGGTGATAAAAAGGCCAAGGCGATCCGGGTCGGTGAGCTGATCGCCGCGCGCGCCAAGGCGGCCGGGGTGGCCCGGGTCGTGTTCGACCGCGGCGGCTACGCCTACCACGGTCGGATTGCCGCACTAGCTGACGCCGCCCGCGAAGCCGGGCTGGAATTCTGACTCATGAACACCACAGCGAGTAAGGGAAGGAACGCCTGATGCCTGGACGCATGCGGCGAGAAGGCGGAGGCGAGCGTAGCGATCGTCGGGACCGCCGCGAAGGCGGTCGTGGTGGGGCGCCGCAGCAGGAGAAGAGCCCGCATCTCGAACGCGTGGTCGCGATCAACCGGGTGGCCAAGGTAGTCAAGGGTGGTCGGCGATTCAGCTTCACCGCGCTGGTCGTGGTGGGCGATGGCGACGGCATGGTCGGGGTTGGTTACGGCAAGGCCAAAGAGGTGCCCGCAGCGATCCAGAAAGGTGTCGAGGAAGCCAAGAAGAGCTTCTTCCGGGTGCCTCGGATCGCCAGCACCATCCCGCACCCGGTCACCGGCGAGGCGGCGGCCGGCGTGGTGTTGCTGCGCCCGGCGTCCCCCGGTACCGGGGTCATCGCCGGCGGCCCGGTCCGCGCCGTGCTGGAGTGCGCTGGCGTCAATGACGTGTTGTCCAAGTCGCTGGGCAGCGACAATGCGATCAACATCGTGCACGCCACGGTTGCGGCATTGAAAGGCTTGCAGCGGCCCGAGGAGGTCGCTGCGCGCCGCGGCCTGCCACTCGAGGATGTCGCCCCCGCCGGTATGTTGCGGGCACGTGCTGGTCAGGGGGCCTGAGATGAGCCAGCTGAGGATCACGCAGATTCGCGGCACTATCGGCACCCTGCGCAACCAGCGTGAGACACTCCGCTCACTGGGGCTGCGCCGGATCCGGCATTCCGTGATTAAGCAGGACAACTCCCAGGTGCGTGGCATGATTGCCACCGTCCGTCACCTCGTGACGGTAGAGGAGGTCCCGAACGAGGTGACGGCGAAGTGACCATCAGAATCCACCACCTGCGTCCGGCGCCAGGTGCCAAGACCGCCAAGACCCGGGTCGGCCGGGGCGAGGGCTCCAAGGGCAAGACTGCGGGTCGGGGTACCAAGGGAACCAAAGCCCGCAAGAACGTCTCGGCTGCGTTCGAGGGTGGGCAGATGCCCATTCACATGCGGCTGCCCAAGCTCAAGGGTTTCCGAAACCGCTTCCGCGTCGAATACCAGGTCGTCAACGTGGAGGACCTAGCCCGGTTGTTCCCTGGCGGGGGCACCGTAGGGCCCGATGAGCTGGCCGCTGCGGGCGCAGTACGCAAGGGTTTGCCGGTGAAGGTACTCGGCGATGGTGACCTTGGGGGAGTCGCACTCCAGGTCAGCGCGCACGCCTTCTCCGCTTCCGCCCGCGACAAGATCGCCGCAGCTGGTGGCACCACCACCGACCTGTAGGTCATGTTGTCCGGATTGTTGTCCAATCGGCGGAACCGGGGCCGTTGGGCCGCGGTAACCCCGCTGAGCCCGTTGAATGCAGTTGGCGGGTCGCTGTTACAGTCGGGTGAGAGTGCGTAGGCGAGCCAGCTGGCGCCCGCCGTGTGGTTCTCCTGCGCCGCCTGGTCGCCGTCTTCAGCCGTGCGACCGCCGGTCTACGATCGACGGCCTTATCACGGCCGCGCCCAGGAGGTAAGAGTTGCTCGGCGCTTTCCGCTCGGCTCTTGCGACGCCGGATCTGCGCCGCAAGATCTTATTCACGCTCGGTATGGTGGTGATCTACCGGTTCGGCGCCGCGTTGCCTTCGCCCGGCGTCTCGTACGTCAATATCAACCAATGCCTGGATCAGGTCTCTAAGGGCGACAATCAGAATGTCTACTCGCTGATCAACCTTTTCAGCGGTGGGGCATTGCTGAAATTGTCGGTGTTCGCGCTGGGCATTATGCCTTACATTACGGCGAGCATCATCATTCAGCTGCTGACGGTGGTCATCCCCCGCTTCGAAGTGCTGAAGAAGGAAGGCCAATCCGGTCAGAACAAGTTGACCCAGTACACCCGGTACCTGACCGTCGCCCTGGCCATCTTGCAGTCCACCGGCATCATCGCTTTGGCGGTGCGAGGTCAACTGTTCTCCGGCTGTTCGTTGCCGCCTATTCCTGACCAGTCGGTGTTCAACCTGATCGTCATCGTGGTGGTGATGACCGCGGGCACCGGGGTCATCATGTGGCTAGGAGAGTTGATCACTGAACGCGGTATCGGCAACGGGATGTCCCTGCTGATTTTCACGTCGATCGCCGCACGCATTCCCGCTGAGGGCAAGAATATTCTCGACTCCCAGGGCCCGCTGGTCTTCTTCCTGGTCTGCCTGTTCGGTCTGGCCATCATCGCCAGCGTGGTTTTCGTCGAGCAGGGTCAGCGACGGATCCCGGTCCAGTACGCCAAACGCATGATCGGCCGCCGGATGTATGGCGGGACCTCCACCTACCTGCCGCTAAAGGTCAACCAGGCCGGTGTTATCCCGGTCATCTTCGCTTCGTCGTTGCTGTACCTACCCGACCTCATCGCTCGGCTGACCAGCTCGTCCACCGGTCAACCGAGCTGGTGGCAAAACTTCATCACTCGCTACCTGGTGGACCAGGCCAGCTGGGTGCACATCTCGCTGTACTTCTTGATGATTATTTTCTTCACCTACTTCTATGTCGCGATCACGTTCAATCCTGAAGAGCGCGCTGAGGAGATGAAGAAGTTCGGCGGATTTATCCCGGGCATCCGGCCCGGTCGCCCGACCGCAGAGTACCTGAACTTTGTTCTGAGCCGTATCACCTTGCCCGGGTCGCTGTATCTCGGCATTGTTGCCGTATTGCCCAATTTGTTCCTAGACCTGACTGGTAACGGTCAGAATCAGAACTTCCCCTTCGGTGGCACTGCGGTGCTGATCATGGTGGGCGTGGGGCTGGATACCGTGAAGCAGATTGAAAGCCAGCTGATGCAGCGCAACTACGAAGGGTTCCTGCGCTAGTGCGAATTGTTATCGTCGGTCCGCCAGGAGCGGGTAAGGGTACCCAGGCCGCAGTGCTCAGCGACCAGCTTGGTGTGGTGCACATTTCCACCGGCGATCTGTTCCGGGCTCATGTCGACGGGGATACCGAACTCGGCCGCGAGGTCAAGAACTACCTGAATTCCGGTGCATTGGTTCCTGATGAAGTGACCAACGCGATGGTGGCACAACGGCTTACCGATGACGTGTGCCGGAACGGATTTATCCTCGACGGGTTTCCTCGCACCGTCGCGCAGGCGCAGGCGTTGGAGGAGCTGCTGCGAGACCGCGACTGCGGTATCGACACAGTGCTGGAGCTCGATGCTCCCGAGGACGAGGTCGTCGCACGCCTGCTGGCCCGGGGCCGCGGCGACGACACCGAAGATGTCATCCGGCACCGCCAGCAGCTTTACCGCGAGGAGACCGCACCACTGTTGCAGTTCTATGCCGATCGGCTGGTCACCGTGCCAGCAGTTGGCTCGGTACCGGATGTGACGGCGCGAGCGTTGGACGCCTTGCGGACCCGGGCCTGACGAGCGCGTGATGACCAGGGGCGGGGTGCGAGCCGTGGTGCGACGGTTGCGGGGGCGTGGCGGCATCGAGCTCAAGTCTCCCGGCGAGATTGAGGCGATGCGCGCTGCCGGCGCGGTGGTGGCCCGGACCCTGCGGTTGCTCAAGGAGCATGCCAGGGTGGGGGTGAGTACCGGGGAGCTCGACGAGCTCGCTGAGCAGTCGATCCGTGACGCCGGGGCGGTGCCGTCCTTCAAGGGCTACCACGGATTCCCGGCGTCGATCTGCAGCTCGGTAAACGAGCAGGTGGTCCACGGCATCCCCAGCCGTGAGCAGGTGCTCGCCGAGGGCGATCTGCTCTCGCTGGACTGCGGAGCGATCCTCGAGGGCTGGCACGGTGATGCCGCCGTGACGGTGCCCATCGGAGCGGTCGCCGAGGCCGACAACCGGTTGTCGGCGGCCTGCCGTGCCGCGCTGGAGGCAGGGATCGACGCCGTGCGCCCCGGTGGCAGGCTGACCGACATTTCCCACGCGGTGGAGTCGGCGGCGCTTGCTGCCGCTGCCGAGCACGGCACCTCATACGGGATCGTGGCGGACTACGGTGGTCACGGCATCGGGACTGCGATGCACATGGATCCATTCCTGCCGAACGTGGGTCGTCCTGGCCGTGGTCCCCGCTTGGTGCCCGGGATGGCGTTGGCGGTCGAGCCGATGCTGACCGCGGGAAGTGAGAAGACAGAGGAACTTGACGACGGCTGGACCGTGGTGACCGTAGACCGGTCCCGCGCTGCGCACTGGGAGCACTCCGTTGCCGTCACCGAGGACGGTCCGCTGGTGCTCACCCTCGAGTGAGGGTCCGCGGGATCCTCCACGGCAAAGCGGTGGTGATCACCGGTGCTGGTCGCGGTCTGGGGGCGGAATATGCCATCCACGCCGCCGGAGCAGGCGCCGGCGTCGTGGTCAATGACATCGATGGTGATCATGCTGAGGCGGTCGCCGCGCGGATCATCGAGCAGGGCGGCCGCGCGGTCGTCAGCGTGGCATCGGTTGCTGATCCTGGCCAGGCCGGCCGGATCGTGCAGCAATGCCTGACCGACTTCGGTCGGATCGACGGTCTGGTGAACAACGCCGCCATCCAGCACCTGGCGCGGCCCTGGGAAGAAGACCCTGACGCGGTTAGGGAGCTGATCGAAGTCAACGTGCTCGGTGTGCTCTACTGCGGGGTCGCGGCCGCGCGGGCGATGAGGACGCAGCGCGCCGGATCGATCGTCAACATCTCGTCGGGCTCGTCGTTCGGGCAGCGGGCTCTGGGTACTTATGCGGCGTCCAAAGGGGCCGTCGCGTCGCTGACCTACTCGTGGGCGTTGGACCTGGCCGAGCTGGGCGTCCGGGTGAACGCAGTATGCCCGCTGGCCTGGACTCAAATGGTGGAGCGCCACCCAGCGGCGCAAGCGCGGGTCACCCGGCAGCGCACCCCGGACCGGGTGGCGCCGCTGATCACCTACCTGCTCTCCGATCGTGCCGAGGGAATCACCGGGCAGCTCATCCGCTTCACCGGCGATCAGCTTCATATCGTGCGCCAGCCTGGCATCAAGGACCCGGTGTTGCACCGGGCGCACTGGACGGTTGACGACATTGCCGCGGCCTTTGATGACGTCCTCGGCGGCCACCTGGAGCCGTTCGGCTTGGACAAGCAGCCACCCCCTCGGCTGAGCCAGACGCGATCTCCCTACCCCACCGTGTGAACCAGCGGCCGAGTACGGCGGTTGCGTGGCTGATCGCCGGCAAGCTGCATTCTCATGGATGACAGGGATGTGCCTGGCGCTGGTCACCGGAGAGCTCGTGATCGCTGTTGCGCCGGCCGGGTGGGCAGAGCCCGCGGATCGGATGTTTCACCCGTTCGGGGCATGACGGCCACCCGCAGGACAGACGGGTCCGATTAAGGAGAATTGCCGGGCAGATGCAGGTTGGCATTCTCATCGATATCACGGTCAATTGCACGCATGCGCAGGAGTTTCCCGACTGTCGAATCGCAGATGAGGGTTTAAAGTGTGATCGTCCTTCTGGTGTTCTGACCAGCGGTTTCAATGTGAGACTCGCGTTGCGGCTAGATCGGATGAGCGGTGGGATAGGTGATGACCGCCACACCGGTGTGACGGCCCTCGGTGATCCCTGGTCGTCGAGAGTCCCTAACCACATGCGGCCGGCAGCGGCTACACCAGCCGGCCGGGACGAGGAGTAGAGCCCGTGACGCGCATTACCGTCATGGTCGACGGAGTCTCCTACGTCGACGATGTCGAACCACGAACACTGCTGGTGCACTACCTGCGGGACAAGCTGGGAAAGACCGGAACCGTTGTCGGCTGCGACACCAGCAACTGCGGCGCCTGCACGGTGCATCTGGATGGCCGGAGCGTGAAGTCCTGCTCGGTTTTTGCCGTTCAGGTCGATGGAAGCGAGATCACCACCATCGAAGGTTTGGCCCGTGACGGCCAGCTGCACCCGATGCAGCAGGCTTTTCACGACAACCACGCCTTGCAGTGCGGGTACTGCACCCCCGGCATGATCATGCAGGCGATCGACCTGCTAGGTGACAACCCAGACCCGGATGAGCAGACCGTCCGCGAAGGGCTTGAGGGCAACCTGTGCCGCTGCACCGGCTACCAGAACATCGTTCGTGCCGTGCTGGACGCCGCGGAGAAGATGAAGCCTGCGGTACGTGCCCAGCAGCAGCCCAGCACCGTCGTTGGAGGGGGTATCTGATGACCGCCACCACGCAGCCCACCGAGAGAGAGCTGGGTCGGGCCCGCCGGCGTAAGGAGGATGCCCGGCTGATCACCGGCCGAACCCGCTGGACGGACAACATCTCGCTGCCCGGCATGCTGTACATGGCAGTCGTGCGCAGCCCGCTGGCTCACGCCAAGATCACCGGGATCAACACCGACGCGGCGAAGGCCCTACCAGGCGTACTGGGCGTGTTCACCGCTGCCGACCTCGGCGCCGAGGGCATCAGCCTGCCGTGTGCCTGGCAGATCACCCCCGACATGAAGTCCCCGAAGGCTCCGCCACTGGCCGTGGACACGGTGCACTTCGCTGGTGAGGGTGTCGCCGTCGTGGTGACCCGCGATGCGGCGTCGGCCGAAGACGCCGTCGAGGCTGTCCAGGTTGAGTACGACCCACTGGAGCCGGTGCTTGACATGGAGGCCGCGCTGGCCGACGGGGCCACGCTGGTGCACCCGGACCTTGGCACCAACCGCAATGCGTTGTGGGTCTTCGACTCAGCCGAGGCCGGCAGTGGAGGCGACGTCGAGCAGGCGATCCGTGATGCGGAGATCGTGGTCAAGCGGCGGTTCCGCCAGCAGCGGCTGATCCCCGCATTCATGGAACCGCGTTCGGTTGTCGTTGACCCGACTGGTGAGCAGCTCACGATGTGGTCAGCAACCCAGGTGCCGCATATTCTCAAAACGATGGCGTCCCTGACTCTTGGAATGCCTGAGCACAAAGTGCGGGTTATTGCACCGGATGTCGGTGGCGGATTCGGTGGCAAGCTTCAGGTGACACCGGAAGAAGCCCTCGCCTTGTTAGTGGCCCGCCGGATGGGCAAGCCGGTCAAGTGGACCGAGACCCGATCTGAGTCATTGCTGGCGGCACACCACGGCCGTGATCAGATTCAGGACATTACGATCGCCGCCCGCCGCGATGGCACAGTGACCGGCTTGAAGGTTGAATTAATCGCCGATATGGGTGCTTACCTGCGGCTGGTGACCCCGGGAATTCCCATTCTCGGAGCTTTTATGTTCAACTCCATCTACAAGTTCCCGGCCTATCGATTTGCCTCCACCAACGTCTTCACCACCAAGACGCCAACGGATGCCTATCGCGGCGCCGGACGGCCGGAGGCCACGTTCGCCATCGAGCGGATCATGGATGAGCTAGCTGCCGAGCTAGGCAGGGATCCGATGGAGCTGCGCGAGCAAAATTGGATCAAGCACGAAGAGTTCCCGTTTACCACGGTCGCCGGGCTGACGTATGACTCTGGCAACTACGAGGCAGCCACTGCCAAGGCTAGGGAGCTGTTCGACTATGACGGCCTGCGTGCCGAGCAGCGGCGCCGCCGGGAGGCGGACGACCCGGTACAGCTGGGCATCGGCATCTCGACCTACACCGAGATGTGTGGCCTGGCGCCATCCCGGGTGCTGGGGGCACTGTCCTACGGCGCGGGTGGTTGGGAACACGCCAGCATCCGGATGCTGGCGAGCGGCAAGGTCGAGGTGGTCACGGGTGTCTCCCCGCATGGCCAGGGGCATGAGACGGCGTGGAGCCAGATCATTGCCGACAGGCTTGGCGTGCCTTTTGAGGACGTCGAAGTGCTGCACGGCGACACTCAAATCTCGTCCAAGGGTCTGGATACTTACGGCTCCCGCTCCTTGGCAGTCGGTGGCGTCGCGGCAGTCAAGGCTGCGGACAAGGTCATCGAGAAGGCCCGCAAGGTCGCCGCGCACATGCTTGAATGTTCCGAGGCCGATCTCGACTTCATCCAGGGAAAGTTCACCATCAAGGGAACCAACCGGGGTGTCACAATCCAGGAGGTAACCCTCGCGGCATTTACGTCACACAACTTTCCTGAAGGCATGGAGCCGTCACTGGACTCCGACTACACCTTCGATCCGGAAAACTTCTCCTTCCCCCACGGCACGCATTTGTGCGCAGCCGAGGTGGATACCGAGACCGGCTGGGTGACCATCCAGCAATACGTTTGCGTCGACGATGTCGGGACCGTGGTCAATCCGCTGATCGTCGAGGGGCAGGTGCAAGGGGGCCTGGCGCAGGGCATCGCGCAGGCGCTGTTCGAAGAGGCCATTTACGACGAAGGTGGCAACCTGGTCACCGGCACTCTGGCCGACTATCTCGTGCCGAGCGCGGCGGACCTACCGCATTTCACCACCGACCGCACAGAGACGCCGGCCACCACCAACCCGCTGGGTGTCAAGGGTGTCGGGGAGGCTGGCACCATCGCCTCCACACCGGCAGTGGTCAACGCTGTGCTGGATGCGGTGCGCCACCTGGGAGTCACCAACATCGACATGCCTTGTGCGCCGCAGCGGGTGTGGCGAGCGGTGCAGGCGGCTCGCGGAGCCGCCAAGTCCACCTCAGAGCACACCACCGAGACCGCGGCCGGTGGCGGTCTGGGCTCGATCGATGCGCAGGGAGGCACGCAGTGATTCCGTCCGCGTTCGACTATGTCGCCCCCACCACGGTGGACGAAGCGATCCAGGCGTTGTCACAAGCCGGAGATGACGCCAAAATCCTGGCCGGCGGGCAGAGCCTGGTGCCGGTACTCCGGCTACGCCTGGCTGCGCCGACGATGCTGGTGGACTTGAACAAGATCAGCGAATTGCGGGGGGTCCGCGACGATGGCAACGTCATCGTCGTCGGGGCCATGACCACCCATCACGATGTGATCAACGATCCGCTGATTCGCGAGCATGCCGCGTTGCTGGCGCTGGCCACGCAGACGATCGGCGATCCGCAGATCCGGCATCGGGGCACGCTCGGTGGTGCATTGGTGCACGCTGATCCAGCCGGTGACCTGCTGGCGCCAGCGGTGGCACTGGACGCCGAGATGGTCATCGTGGGGCCGGGTGGGCGGCGTACCGTGCCGGCCTCGGAGTTCTTCGTCGATCTGTTCACCACTGCGGTACAGCCCGACGAGGTGCTCATCGAGATACGGATCCCGAAGAAGACCGGCTGGGGCGCACACTACGAGAAGTTCCAGCGGGTCGCGCAGGCCTGGTCGATCGTCGCGGTCGCCGCGGCGGTACGGACCGAAGGCGGGTCGATTGCCGAAGCGCGGGTGGCGCTGACCAACATGGCGGCCACCCCGGTCCACGCGACCGGCGTCGAGCAAGCGCTGGTGGGCCAGCCGGCCACCGCGGAGACGATCCGTGCGGCCGCTGAACATGCCGCAGAGGGCACCAGCCCGATGTCGGACGGCAATGCCGACCCCGACTACCGCGAGCACCTGGCCCGCGTGCTCACGCAACGGGCCGTCGCGTCCGCCGCCGGACTCGCCGCTTGACCGCAGTCTGGATGCAGACTGCGGTATTGTGGCCCGTTTTTACCGCAGTCTGCATCCAGAAGGCTTAAATGCTGGGGTCTGGATGGAAGGCTGATCCGCATGAAGTTGGAGCACGAGTTCACCGTCGCGGCACCCATCGACACCGTCTGGCACGCCCTGCTGGATCCGGAACGCGTCGCCCCGTGCTTCCCGGAGGCAGCGATCACCTCCGCCGGCGGTGACGAGTTCGCTGGAATCGTGAAGGTCCGGCTGGGTCCGATCTCCTTGCAGTACCGCGGATCGGGTCGTTTCACCGGGACCGACGAGGCTGCGCACCGGACCACCATCGAGGCGTCGGGCACGGCAGCCGGCGGTCAGGGCACCGCAGCGGCCAAGGTGCACGCCAGTCTCGCTGAGAACGGGCAAGGCACGACGGTCAGCGTCATCACCGACTTGACCATCACGGGCAAGCCGGCACAGTTCGGCCGCGGCCTGATCGAAGATGTCGGTAAGAAGATCATTGGTCAGTTCGCGGACTGCCTGAGCACGACCCTGGGGTCGGCGGTGGAGCCCGAGCCTGCCGCGTCACCGCCGCCAGCCACGCCGGCACAGCCGGCGGCCGCTCCACCGGCGGCACGGCCTGCTGCGGCGCAGCCAACCCCACCGCGACTGGTGCCACCACCCGTAACCGACGAGATCGACTTGCTTGACGCAGCCGGGGGAGCGGTTGCCAAGCGAGCCATACCCGCAGCCGCCGGGCTGATCGTGCTCGCACTGGTCTTCCGCTGGTTACGTCGTCGCCGCAAAAGCGCGAACGCCGTCCCGGCGCCCACCGCGGTCAGTGCGTCGAATGTGACGCAAGCACTGCGCGCCGTGACCCACGAACTGACTGGACAACCCTGAGAAGTTGCTTCACCCAAGTGTTATTGCAGTTCAGCGCAGGTCTTCGGCGTCGATGATGTGATAGGCGTAGCCCTGCTCGGCGAGGAAGCGCTGGCGGTGAGCCGCGTAGTCGGTATCGAGGGTGTCCCGGGAGACCACCGAGTAGAAGTGCGCCTGGCGCCCGTTGCCCTTGGGTCGCAGCAACCGCCCCAGGCGTTGGGCTTCCTCCTGCCGGGAACCGAACGTGCCGGACACCTGCACGGCCAGTGAGGCCTCGGGAAGGTCGATGGAGAAGTTGGCCACCTTGGACACCACCAGCCTGCGCACCTCGCCGCGGCGGAACGCATCGTAAAGCTCCTCGCGCTGCTTGTTGCTCGTGGAGCCTTGCACCACCGGCGCGTCCAGGGCCTCGCTGAGTTCTTCCAGCTGGTCCAGGTAGGCGCCGATCACCAAGGTCGGTTCGTCGGGATGCCGATCCAGGATGGCGGACACCACCGATAGCTTGCTACGGGCGGTGGAACACACCCGGTAGCGTTCCTCGGCCTCTGCGGTGGCGTAGCGAAGCCGCTCCGACTCGGTGAGGGTGACGCGGACCTCCACGCAATCCGCGGGCGCAATCCAGCCCTGCGCCTCGATATCCCGCCACGGGGCGTCGTAACGCTTGGGCCCGATCAGGGAGAACACGTCACCTTCCCGGCCGTCCTCACGCACCAGCGTCGCAGTCAACCCGAGCCGGCGGCGGGATTGTAGGTCCGCGGTCATCCGGAACACTGGCGCGGGCAGCAGGTGTACCTCGTCGTAAATGATCAATCCCCAGTCCCGGGTGTCGAACAGATCAAGGTGCCGGTACTCTCCCTTGGACTTGCGGGTCATGACCTGGTAGGTGGCGATCGTCACCGGGCGGATCTCCTTGCGCTCCCCGGAATACTCGCCGACCTCCTCGTCCGACAGCGACGTGCGCTCGATCAGCTCCCGCTTCCACTGCCGGCCAGCGACAGTGTTGGTGACCAGAATCAGGGTGGTCGCCTGTGCCTCGGCCATCGCGGCGATCCCGACCAGCGTCTTGCCCGCTCCGCAGGGCAGCACCACCACTCCGGAGCCACCAGCCCAGAAGCCGGTCACGGCATCGCGCTGGTAATCGCGAAGCGACCAGCCATCTTCGACCAGCTTGATAGGGTGCGCTTCGCCGTCGACGTAGCCTGCCAGGTCCTCGGCCGGCCAGCCGACCTTCAGCAGGGCCTGCTTGAGACGGCCGCGCTCCGAGGGATGCACCAGAACGGTGTCGTCGTCGACCCGAGCGCCCAGCATCGGGACGATCTTGCGGTTGCGGAGGATCTCTTCCAGCACCGCTCGATCCAGCGACACCAGTGCCAGCCCGTGTGTGGGATGGTGGACCAGCTGGAGCCGGCCGTAGCGGCTCATGGTGTCTACCACGTCGACCAGGAGCGGCTGCGGGACCGCATACCGGGAATAGCGCACCAGCGCGTCGACGACCTGCTCGGCGTCATGTCCTGCGGCCCGCGCGTTCCACAATGCCAGCGGTGTGACCCGGTAGGTGTGCACGTGTTCCGGCGCGCGCTCGAGCTCGGCGAAGGGGGCGATCGCGGCGCGGGCTGCGCTGGCGGCGGGGTGGTCGATCTCCAGCAGCAGGGTCTTGTCGGACTGGACGATGAGCGGTCCAGCCTCGGGCGTCGAACTCAACTGACGTTCCTCCGCGCTAGCTCGCACCGGGTCGTAAATCGGGCCGGGAATCGGCTCGGTGGCAGCACCAGTGTTCCAGGCGTTGCCGTGCGGGGTCGGGGGTGCAGACGTCCCAGCGGGGCAGCGGCGAACCCGGCGCGTGGTATGTCCGACTTCTGGGTAGAAATTAACTACTTTTCGTAGTCCTTCGACCGCCATGAGAGTACATCGGTCTGCGCCGGCCGGGTGCTGTCGGTCTTGAATACTGGCGCTCGCGGCGGCGAGAGAGCACGGTAACGAGACCCGCGGGACGGCCCAGTCGCGCCCGTCGTATCGTCCGTGCCCTAACACCGGGCGCATTCGGCCCGGCGACAGAGGTCTCCGTCCGTGCGGCGCGGTTGCCCACGACCGCGGGTGACTTGTGGCGAGCCGGATGCCCGACCACCGTCGACCATTGGGGAGGGACCCCAACGTGCCAGCGCGTAATTCGCGACTCCAGGCCGCTGGGCTGATCATGACCACTGCGGCCGCGAGCGTTACGGAGCCTGCGCGGTGACCGCCGTACTCAGCCGGTCCCCAGACGGTCCGAACGGCGCTGTCGGCACTACTGGCGCCTT
This sequence comes from Pseudonocardiales bacterium, assembly GCA_019241525.1. Lineage (GTDB taxonomy): Bacteria > Actinomycetota > Actinomycetes > Mycobacteriales > Pseudonocardiaceae. Next base: position 52,341 of record JAFAWY010000040.1, on the reverse strand, counting down.
CGCGACCGTCCCGTCCCGGTGGGACTGGCGCAACTGGCCAGTGGTGGTCAAGCTGGCCGCGGTTCTGATCATTCCGACGATCGTGGCTCTGGCCGCCGGCATCTTGCGGATCGTTGACCAGGCGGGTGCGGCGCCCGGCTACCTGCGGATTTCCCAGATCGTGCAGCTCCAGCAGCAGCTTTCCGACCTGATCGGCTCGCTGGAGCGGGAACGCGACCTGGCGACGGCGTTCGTCGCCACCGGTCGGATGGGTGACCGCCGAAACCTGGATGCACAGTTCCGCACCGTCGACGCCGGTCTTCGGGTGGTCGGCGGAGCGGCCGACCAGGTGCCGGGGCTTGATTTTGCCCGTTCCCCGCTCAGCGGGCTCGGTGCGTTGGCGCCGCTGCGAGCCAGCGTGACGACCGGTTTCGGTCCGGTTGAGGTGGTGGTCACCGAGTACAGCGACGCGATCGACCCCCTGATGGAGCTGGATGCTGCACTGAGCCGCCAGCTCGACGACGTCGCCGTCACCAACGAGGCCGCAGCCGTGCACGATCTGCTATCCGGCCGTGAGCAGGTGGCAAGGCAGCACGCGATTATTTCGGCGGCCCTGTACACCAACCGGCTCGGTCCTGGCCAAATCGAAGACCTGCGTACCGCGACGGTCCGGTTGACCACTGACCAAGACGCTGCCCGGGGGGCGTTGCCACCCGCAGAGCGGGCGAGCGTCGTCGCGGGAATCGGTCCTGATGCGGAGCTATCCCGGCAGCGGCTGTTGCAGCTGGTTCTTAACCGGGGACTTGCGGGACAGCCACTGGACGTCGCGCCGCAGGACTGGGATCAACGCAGCGCGATTGTGGTGAACAACTTCGTGGCCGTGGAGAAGGGGCTACGGCAGCGGATCAACCAGACCGCCCAAGGACTGCTCGATCGCGTGCGGACCACGGCCGGTTTGAACTCGGTGATCCTGTTTTCCGCTCTCGGTGTCGGCGTGCTCGTTGGCATCGTGGTAACCCGGGCGCTGCTGCGGCCACTGGCCGTGCTCAAGCGCACCGCGTTGGACGTTGCCGATCGCCGGTTACCGGAGGCGATGGCCCGGATCCGCGATGGTGAGCCTGCCGAGGCGGTGATCGCGCCGGTGCCGGTGGGCACCCGGGAGGAGATCGGTCAGGTCGCCAGGGCATTCGACGAGGTGCACAGCCAGGCAGTGCGGCTGGCCAGTGAGCAGGCCGAGCTGCGGGCCAATGTCAACGACATCTTCGTCAACCTTTCGCGTCGTACCCAGGGCCTGGTCGAGCGCCAGCTCAAGCTCATCGACCGGCTGGAAAGTGGTGAGCAGGACCCCCAGCAGCTGGACAACCTGTTCCAGCTTGACCACCTCGCCACCCGCATGCGGCGTAACAGCGAGAACCTGCTCGTGCTCGCAGGTACTGACGTCACCAGCCGGTCTGGCCGGCCGGTCCGGCTGATCGACGTGCTGCGTGCCGCGGTGTCCGAGGTGGAGCAGTACCAACGGCTGGTGCTGCAACAGCCCCCGGCCGTTCTGGTGCTCGGTCGTACCGCGAACGACCTGGTCCACCTGCTGGCGGAGTTGCTCGACAACGCGACCCAATTCTCGCCGCCCGAAAGCCACGTGATGGTGTCCAGCGATCTCACCACCGACGGTGGGGTGACGATCGAGGTTGCCGACCGCGGTGTCGGGATGACCGACGAAGAACTTGCCGAGGCAAACGAGCGACTGGCCAGCCACGTGATGGTGGACGCTTCGGTGTCTCGCCGGATGGGTCTGTTCGTGGTCGGCCGGCTGGCGGGCCGGCACGGCATCGAGGTGCAGCTACGCCACGGTGAGGCAGGAGTCGGTATCTGGGCGACTGTGCTGATGCCCCAACGGCTGGTACGGCTGGCTGTGGATCCGGTCGACTCCCCGGAGACGGTGGATCCTGACATGGCTGCGATTGACGGGCCTGCCCAGCGTGCCGCCGCCGCAGCGCTGGAGGCCGGTCCCAACGGTGTGCCTGCTCCGCGACCGCACACCGATCCAGCGGCCGATGCTCGCAAACCCGGTGGCGATGACTCTGACGGCGCTGCTGCGCAGGGCACCGGGAAGCCGGCCGCGGCCGAGCAGAGTCCCGCGAAGCCGGCCGCGGCCGAGCGGGCTGATGACAAGCAGGCGGCTGCCGAGCCGACCCCGATCAAGCAGGCTGCTGCCGACCAGGCCGGCGGCGAGCAGGCTACGGCTCAGCAGACTGATAAGCAGGCCGATGGCAAGCAGATCGACGGTAAGCAGGCCACTGCCGACCAAACCGGCGGGGAGCAGGCACCTACTCAGCAAGTCGCCGGTAAGCCAGCCGATGAGCAGCGGCCGGCTAACCAGCCACCCGCGCCCGCCCTGCCAGGCAACGGCGGGCCGGACCAGCGCAACGCCAACCGACCGGCTGCGACGGACCCCCCACCTGCTCCGCCCGGACCACCGGTCAGCCCGGCGCTAGACCAGCCAGAGCAAGTCCCCGGCGGTGGGTCAGCCGCCGATCTGTTCCGCCCGGCCCAGGTCGGTGCAGCCGGGCCGGCTGGCCCAGGGCCTCGCGTGACGCTGCGTCACTCCACGCCGATCTTCGACGATGTCGCCACTGCGTGGTTCAAGGAACATGAGGCCGTCCCGGTGCGCTGGACTGCCCCGTCGCCGGATGCGCCAGTGCCCGCCGCACCCACCGAGGATGTTGCCCCGCCACCGGCGCCGGCACCCACGCCATCACCGGTGGCGGCGCGCGCCGCGGCCGCCCCGCCGCCGTTGGTCCGCCGGCAGCCGGGCAAGACGCTGGCGGCACCCGCCGAATCGGGCACCGTCAGCAAGCCCGGACCCTCCGGGCAACCGGAGCCCGCGCCCGCCCGTGCAGGGGGTACGCCACAAGCTGGCTGGGGCGCAGGCGATGAAGGCTGGCGTGCTGCGCAGGTCCTGGCCACGCCGGTGGCTGCGGAGATGACCTCCACCGGACTGCCTCGGCGGCAGCCCCGGGCGCTGCTGGTGCCCGGCGCTGCGGGTGCGGCCAAGTCCGCGGCGGTGCCCGCGCGCAGTGCGGAGTCGATTCGCGGCCGGCTCGCCAGCTACCAGCAGGGCGTCCGGCAGGGGCGCGAGGCTCGCGCAAGTAGTGGTGACCAGGCGTCCGGTGGACCGCCGGGCCAGCCGCAGGATGGCGAGGAGAACGCTCCGTGACGACTGCGCAGGCACGACCTGACCGCTTCGGTTGGTTGGTTGACGACTTTGTGAACCGGGTCGCCGGGGTGGCGCATGCATTGGTCGTGTCTGTCGAGGGCATGCCGCTCACCGCGTCGGCGCACCTGCCCCGAGATCGGGCCGACCAGCTTGCCGCGGTAGCGTCCGGTTTGGTCAGTTTGGCCCAAGGTGCGGCTCGCTGTTTCGACGCCGGTCAGGTCGTGCAAACGGTGGTCGAGCTGGAGCGTGGGATCATGCTGCTGATGTCGATCAGCGACGGCTCAAGCCTTGCCGTACTGGCGGCCCCGACCTGCGATATCGGGTTGGTGGGTTACGAGATGACGTTGCTGGTCGATCGGGTAGGCCAGCAGCTCACCCCGCAACCTCGTGCGGGGTTGTATGGCGCGCTAGGTCGTTGAGTCAGCGGTGAGGTTGCGGTGAACGGATCCAACGGTGATTACGGCGACGACCAGTCGTTTGCTGACGTGGTCAACACTCTCAGCGGTGGTCCCTGGCGTACCCGCCGGCGGAAGAGAAACAGCCAGTGGCAACCGCCGCCACCGGTCTCTCCGGAGCCGGAGACGCCGGCATCTGTGCATGACGAGCAGCCTGCGGAACCCGAGGAGTGGAGTGAGCCGTCGTCTGGCCCATCGGTAGCGCGCCCTTATACCTGGACGCAGGGTCGCACCGCACCCATCATCGATCTCGGCGTGGAGACTCTGGTGTCCACCAGCGAACACGGCCACGACATGGCGGTACTCACCTGTGCCGAACACCGAGCCGTGGCCGAGCTGTGTGGTGACCCCCGATCGGTGGCTGAAGTGGCCGCTCTACTATCCCTGCCGCTAGGTGTGGCCCGAGTGGTGCTGGCAGACATGGCGGCCATCGGCTTGATCGTCGTGCATCGGAATACATACAGCAGCGCCGACACACCGGACATGGCGTTGATGGAAAGGGTGTTGAGTGGACTTCGTCGACTCTGACCGTGCCGAAGGCAGGTGGTTGTCTCACGGGGGCGCATCAGCCGCAGCCGTGCGACCAGACCCTGTTCGGTCCGCCCCGCCGATGGCGCGCGCGGTCGGAACCGTGCCCAGTGCGATCTCTGCGAAGATCGTGGTCGGTGGTGGTTTTGGTGTCGGCAAGACGACGTTCGTCGGCTCGGTGTCTGAGATCGCGCCGCTGACGACTGAGGCCGTTCTTACCGACGCCAGCACCAGTGTCGATGATCTCGCGGCCACGCCGGACAAGTCGACTACCACGGTCGCGATGGACTTCGGCCGGCTTTCGCTGGACTCCGAACTGATCCTTTACCTGTTCGGCACCCCGGGACAGCACCGCTTCTGGTTCATGTGGGACGACCTCGTACGCGGCGCGATCGGCGCGGTGGTACTGGTCGACACCCGCCGGCTGGCCGACTGCTTCGCCGCGGTGGATTTCTTCGAGGACCGTGGCCTGCCTTACATCGTCGGGGTGAATTGCTTCGACGGCGTGCTGAGCCACAGCCTGGACGACGTCCGGGAAGCGCTGGCCATCGACTCTGCGGTCCCCGTGATCACTTGTGATGCCCGAGAGCGGGAATCGACCAAGAAAACTCTCATCGCGCTGGTTGAGCACGCCATGCGGAGGTCGGCGGCGGCTCGCGCGTGATCATGAATTGGGGACGGTGCGCAACGTGGTAGGGCCCAAAGTCAGGGCGCGACCACCCTCTGGAAGTTCAGACGGCTCGCGGTCGGACACGTTGTGCGCAGGGCTGACTGCGCTGCGCGATTGTTCCACGCTGGCTGGGGCGTTGCCGCGCCGTGGCAGCCGGTGGCGGCTGCGGGACTGGCGGTTGCGCACCAAACTCACCGCGGTGCTGTTGCTGCCGATGCTGCTTGCCGGTGTGCTCGGCGCACTGCGGGTCACCGATCTGCTGCGTAAGGCCGGCGACTCTGCCGCGCTGGCCCGCCAAGTGGGATTCGCCCAGAAATTGGGCATCGTGGTGCACGATCTGCAAGGAGAGCGGTACCAGGTGGTCGCGCTGCAAGCCAGCGGCCGGCTGGCAGATCGCACCGACCTGCAGACACAGATGCAGCGGGTTGACTCGTCCATCCAAGCTCTGCGCGCGGCCGACATGGGAGCCGAAAACTTCCCGGCTGCCGCCCGCCCGGAGTGGAGGCCGGTGCATCGGGCTGTGATGAGCCGGCTGTCCGGGCTTGCTGCGCTGCGTCGAGCCGTGCTGCCGCCCGATGCCGCTGCGGGGGTAGTCAGCGCACGCACGGCAGTGGGGGCCTATTCGGCCTTGGTCGGGATGCTGCTCGACCTAGAGAGTCAATCACTCAACGGTGCATCGGATGAGTTAGATCGCAAGGCCGATGCGGCCAAGGCACTGGCGGCCGCGGAGGAACAGGCTTCCCGGGAGCACGCGATCTTGCAGGTGGGCATCTATGCCGACAGCTTGCCCCCGGACCAGCAGGCGACGCTGCGTGCCGCCGACGCGCGGCTCGATGCGGCAGCTGATGACTTCGCCCAAATGGCGTCTCAAGCGCAACGGCAGCAGTACTTCGGCGCCAGGACAGTGCTCGACCGCAAGCGACTGCTCGACGCTGCACTGGATCGCGCGGTGCGGGCAGCGCACCTGGACACGGTGCCCGGTGACTGGAACTCCGCGGCCGCGGGCACGGTAGAGATCATCTGGCAAGGCCAGACCGCCCTGCTCAGCGAACTGCGCACCGGCACCAGCGTGCGCGGCGACCAGGCCACGCGCCAGGCGTACTGGTGTGGCGGGGTGGTGGTGGTGCTGCTGCTGCTCACCGTCGGCCTGCTCATCGTCGTGGTGCAGTCGCTGCTGCAATCGCTGCGCACGTTACGCACCGCTGCGTTCGAAGTTGCCGACCGGCGGCTGCCCGAGGCGATCGAACAGGTGCGTACCGGTGACGGGCCCCCTGCCCAGACGACCGTCGACCCGGTGCCGGTGCACTCCAGAGAGGAGGTCGGTCAGGTCGCCCGGGCGTTTGACACGGTGCACGTCCAGGCGGTCCGGCTGGCGGCCGAGCAGGCGCAGCTGCGCAGCAGCCTCAACGACGTGTTCCTCACCCTGTCCAGCCGAGCCCAGCGCCTGCTGGAACGCCAGCGACAACTGATCGATGAGGCGCGCCCGCATGCCACCGACCCGGTGGTGGCCAACTGCATGCACCAACTCGATCGCTTGACCACCCGGATGCGCCGCTACAGCGACAACCTGCTGGCGCTCGCCGGGGGAGCACAACGGCGCGGTCTGGCCGCGAATGGCGCGGACGGGGCCGCCGGCCCAGCCCCGGCAACGGTGCAGGATGTGCTGGGTCACGCGGCGGCCGAAATCGATGACCAGGCCCGGGTGACCGTGTGCCCGCCACCGGCGGCCACGATCGTGGGCTCGGCGGCGACCGACCTTGTGCACCTGATCGCGGAATTGCTCGACAATGCCATCAGCGTGACGCCACCCGATGCCAGGGTCACCCTCGGTGGTGCCGTCACCGAGGATAAGGGCCTCCTGCTCGAGGTCACCGATTCCGGTCCTGGCCTGTCCCGTGATGAATTGCAGACGATCAACGCGCGGCTGGCTTCAGCGCCTTCAGCCGATCCGCTGGTCGCTGGCCAGACGGGCCTGTTCATCGCCCGCGAACTGGCCACCCAGCACGGCATCACGCTGCGGTTGCGTCAGCGTCTCGGTGGTGGCAGCGGAATCACCGCCACGGTGCTGCTGCCACCATCTCTGGTGATGGTCGATCTCCGGCCGTCCGCAGCTGCACCCGAGCCCAACGGCCGCCTCGCAACGCAGCCCAGCAGCAACTTCGCAACTCAGGATCCGGTTGCTGTGGAAGAGACTGCCCCGCCAGAGTACCCGCCGCTGCAGGTCTCCGTGGTTGACGAAACCGCCGTCGCAGACCTGTTCAGCCCGGCATCGGTCAGTCCTGTGTCCCGGGCGGCCGCGGTATCACCGCCCAGCCGTCCCCGTACCGCGCATGAGGAGTGGCTTGAGCTGTTCGGCTCGCCCGAGAGCCAACCTCAGCATGAGCCGCTCACGGCTCCCGGGGCGGTGGCCGGCCCGGTAACGCAGGAGGCAATCCCAGCTCCCGCGGGTCCTCCCGAAGTACGGGAAGAGATCTTTGAGATGGTCTCGGCCTGGTTCCGTGAGCGGCAATCGGAAAGCCCGACCACGGCCCTGCCGGACTGGGAATCCCCGTTCGACGAGGGTTGGCAAGTTGCTCAAGCCCTGCGCAACCCAGCTGACCACCAGCTGACCGAAGCCGGATTGCCCAGACGGCAACCACGGGCCCACCTGGTCGCCGGCATGGATGAGCAGGTTGGAGGGATCCCAGAATCCGCTGCGCCAGCGCGCACCCCTGAGGAGGTGCGCGGCCGGCTGACCAGGTACCAACGCGGGTTGCGGGTCGGTCGGCACGCTCGCAACGAGCCCGCTGAGCATCTGTCCTGCACCGACACCCTGCCGCGACCCCTTGCTTTCGAGTACAGATCTTTCGAGGAGTAACAGCAGTGACGACAGCAGCACGCCAGCACCCGGTTCAACCCAGCCAGTTCGGCTGGCTGGTGGACAGCTTCGTGCAGCAGGTGCCCGGCGTGGCACATGCTGTGGTGGTCTCCGCCGACGGGTTACTGCTCGTCGCCTCGTCCGGACTACCGCGGGAACGCGCCGATCAGCTGGCCGCGGTCACCTCGGGATTGGTCAGCCTCACCCAGGGCGCAGCCCGGTGTTTTGAGGCGGGCGGAGTGGTGCAGACCGTCGTGGAGATGGAGCGCGGCATCGTGTTGACCATGGCGATCAGTGACGGCTCCAGTCTTGCCGTGCTGGCATCGCCGAGCTGCGACATCGGGTTAATCGGCTACGAGATGACCTTGCTTGTCGACCGCGCCGGCAAATTGCTGACCCCGGAGTTGCGTGCCCAACTCCACAATGCCGCGCGCTGGTAGACCGTCCGCCTTGGGAGTTGGTGTCAGTCCGCGATGACTTCTGCGCTGGTGATCCGGTGCAGCGGGAAGCGCCGTAGCTCGTCGGCGCAGCGCTCGATGCCCTCCAGCACGCCGCCGCCGACGTGCACCGGGCGGATGATCCGCCTGCTGGCCACACCGTGGGAGTCCACATAACCGATCCGGACACTAGTGCCGGCGTGCGCCGCACCTTGTAGTAGCTGCAGCGTGGCAGTGGTGGACACACCGCTAGCCCGCGCTGGGAACTCGCCTTGGGCGACAGCGGTGGTCAGCGCCGCGGCGTCGCCGGCTCGCACCGTCGCGACCAATGCTGCCAGCTGTTCGGCCGAAGGAGTGGGCGGCGTGGTGGCGCGGCGGGCTGGCTGGGTTCGAACCTTGGCCCGGCGGGCGCCGGCTCGCAGGTCCACCACCTCACCATCGGCTCCTTCGGCGACCGGGAGGAACCCGGCGCCGCGAATTTCCTCGAGCAATGCGGTCTGCGACAACGGGCTGACCAGAACGGTCGGGGCAAGACGCCGCAAGCCGCAGCGCGCCGCGACCGGATGCGCCAGCAGCTCGGTGAGCAGTACCGGATCGTCGCAACGCAGGAACGCGGTTGCGGCACCGGCGCGTAGCCGACCATGCCGGCGTGCCACATCGTCGATCAAGTAGGTCAACGACTGTGGAATCGGGGTTGCCGACCGTGTCTGGAACATCTCGTGCAGGTCGGCAGCGGTGCGACCGGCGTCCAACGCCCGGCGCACGGTGTCCTCGGTGACCCGGTAGACGGTAGCGCCGCCGGCCGATTCCACATCGGCCACCAGGCCGATCTCCTTGGCCAGTTCGGGCACCAGCGGTCCCGGTGCCACGATGGTGCGGTCGGCCTGCACCATTACCTGGGTCACCGGCTCGGGTAGCGCCGTGACGAGCGCAGTGGCTGCGGCTGTCACCCCGTCGCCCAACAGCACCCGACCAGCCGACGACAACGCCCCCAACGCCAGTACACCCAGTGCAGTGGCCTCCTGGAGGGTCCAGCTGACCATCTCGTCTCGCCGCTTGCTGTCTTGCCGGGGCGCCCGCCAAGACAGCACCGCGGCGAGGTCTTCGCAGCGCTGGATAGCGTGGCCAGCCGGCAGTTCGGCGATCAGCTGGAGGATCCGGCGTCGCCCTGCAGGCGCGCGCGGCGCGCGCAGGTCGTCCGACAGCGCAGCGAGCGGCCGGTCCTTGTCGTCGCGGGTTGCGGCCAACCCCGGTAGCCGGGGCAACTCGAGCCAGGCATGTGCCAGTGTGGCCCAGCGCCGTTGCGGTGGCGCGGCCAGCCAGGCGTCGGCGGCGACGGTCGGCAACCACACCGGCGCGCCCGGGTTCTCGTCGGTGCTGATGATCAACCCCGCGGCGACGGCAACCTCCGCGAGTAGCGTTGCGGTTGTCTCGTCGAAGCCCAGCACCCGCGCCGTACGCCGCACGTCCCGGACACCCAGACCACCAGAGCGCAGCACCGGGGGAGGGTCTGCCGACCACTCGGCAAGCAGCTTCTCGGTTCGGCGCAGCAGCTCGAGGGCTGCTCCCGCGGCCGTCGAGTCCACCACCGACTGATCAACCTGCAGCGTGGGCAGTACCGGTTCCTCAATGTCAAGCGGCCCGAGCGGCTGATTTCCCCGTAGTGCCAGACCTACTTGCGCCGGTAACTCGACAGCGCCTGCGTCGATCCGACGCAGCAACCGGCGGGCCAGTAACCGTTGCACCGGCGTACGAGCCTGAGCCAGGGACACCACCTCGACGGCGTCCCGGCTGGTGCCTACCGGCGGCCCGGCAGCTAGTGCCCGCAATACCCGGAGCTCGTCATCTTCCAGCTCAGCAAGGACCGCATCGAGGTCAGTCTCAGCCAGATCCGCGGACGGACGACCCAAACCAGCCGGGTACGGGCCCACCACGTGGCGCGTTCCCGGCGCCACGGTGAGCGCGCCATTGTCACCCCAGACCAATGCCCGGTCCCGCAGCATGGTCAGGGCAGCTTCCACGCGCTGGGCGGTTACCTTCCGACCGAGCAGCTGCATCACGTCCTGGCGACGCACTGGCGCGGTGTCCGCACCCGCTATGACCAGTGCAGACAGCACCGTCAAGGTGAACCTGTCGAGATCATCGCAGGCTCGGGTAACCGACGCGGCGATCACGGCCCGGCTAGCGAGCACCGTGGAATCGGCTGGCGCAGGTACGGCAAGATCCGGGCGGGCACGCAGTAACGCGATCAGCGTGTCGTCGTCCCGGGAACGGAGCCACTCAGCAAGTGTGGTGCTGGGCATCAGTTCCAGCGTAGCGAGAGGCTCCTGGGCATTCGGAAGACACCTGACATGACGCCATAGCGCTGTGATCGGGCACACCACGAGAGGTCACGCTACGTGGGACACAACAAAGCGCGATAAGTCACAATGAGCACTGTTCATGGCCGTGTGGACCGCCAGGCGTCCGCGAAGGGCGCTAGCAACGACAGTGAGTGAGGAGAAGCAGTGGCCCGGCACAACGACCGCATCGACCCGACTTGGCCGAGCTGGTCGGAGGAGGACCATCCGGTCAGCGAGCTGGCCGCCCCACTGCAAGGTGCGTTGTCGCCCTTCGGTGAGTTGACCTTCCCGCTACCGGCCGACGAGCTCCCGTACGACCACCCGCATACCGAGATCAATCGCGACGATACCTAAGTGCGGGGTCGGCGCGGGCGGGTGTTTCGGGTCCGTTAGGGTGCCGTCACCGCGCGTGCCCCAGCGGATACCACAGCGTCGTTGGGTCGAGCGGGATCGCCCTGTCGGGGAGGGCGAGCGCCAACTAATTCTGCTCATCCGACACCACAAGAGGTCATGGCTCAACGTCCTCCCGGATCCTTCAGCCTGCGCGATCGTCCGTATCTGATCGCGTGCGCCGTCGGTGGCGTCCTGCTGGTCGTGCTGGCGATCGTCGTCGTGTCTTTCGTCGGATCATCACCAGCCACCGAAACTGGCAAAGCCGCGCCGGCGGTGCCCCACCCCGCGCCCCCGGCTGTGACAATCCCGCCAGCAGCGCTCCCGGCAGATCCCACAGCATTGCCGCTGAGCACCACCTACACCGTGATCAACGGTGCGCCACTGGATCTCGCGCTGGAGCCCACTGACGGCACTGTGATCCATCCGCAACGCGAGATCGTGGTGTACGCCACTCCTGGCGGCCCCGCGATTGCTAGGCTTGCTCCCCAACAGATCGGCGAGACCTGGTTACCGGTAATAGACAAGCAGCCCGGTTGGGTGGAGGTGCTTTTGCCCTCCCGCCCCAACAGTTCAGCAGGCTGGGTAACCGACATTGCACTCGATCGGGCGGTTACCCCGTATCTTATTCGGGTCCACCTTCGTTCACTCAACATGGAGCTGTTCAAGGGGGGCCAGCGCCTAGGTAGCTGGACGGTGGGCATCGGGAAGGAATCTGCGCCGACCCCGCCAGGGCGGACGTTCCTGCTCGGATCGTTCAGTGACACCGCGCAGCGGTACTCGCCGGTGATCTTGCCGTTGGGCACACACAGTCCCACTCTCGACAGCTTCGGTGGCGGCCCGGGAACCGTCGCAATTCACACCTGGCCGACCGCCAATGTCTTCGGTACCCGCTCTAGTGACGGCTGCATCAGGGTGCCAAGGGATGCGCTCAACCAGTTGACCCAAGTTCCCCTGGGGACGCTCGTGCTCATCGACGAGAACTGAACACAATGAAAGGACAGCATGTGAACAGTAGGAAGCTCGCCGGCGCCAGTGCTGCCAGCGTGGGTGCGGCCACCGCCGTCGCGGCCCTGCTGCTGGGGACCCTGTCCGGCTCCGCTGGCGAAGAACCGACCGCCTCGGCATTCGGGCTCGCCGCGGAAGGGTTGCTGCCGATCGCGCCTACTCCCAAGGTGGAGGCGCCACCGGACGAGCGTAAGGCTCTCCTCGAGGTACCCGGCCCGGATTCGCACGGTATTTACGTCGGGGTGCTGAAGGTGGAGGCGGAAAAGTTCCGCTCCAAGGCGACCGCTGTCAAGGTGGACATCCTCGGGATCAAGCTCAAGGTTCTCGAAGCCACCTGCGAGGACGGCCATGGTGACTCTTCGATCATCAAGACTGACGACGGTGGTAAGTCGTCGTCGCCAGTTGGTCAAGAGCTGAACCTGTCGCCGATCCTGAAGGTCGAGTTCAACCGGCAGCACCATGACCACGACAAGCTGACCGTCGATGCGGCAGTGATCTCCCTGCTGCCTGCCGACAAGCGCAATGCAGTGCTCTCGGCCAAGGACCTGAACCTCTTCCAGAGCGTTGCATCGAACAAGTACAAGGTTCCGACGATGGCTCAGGTCCAGGACGCGCACACGAAGTCCGGCGCGCCCGCAGGTACGCCTGCCACGGTCACCGACCTGCTGAGCTCGCTGAAGGTTCTTAACCCGAGCTTGGTGTCCCCCACGGCTGGCCACGGCGCGCTGGAAGAGATCGTGATCTCCTCCGCCAGTTGCCGTGAGCACCACGAGAACCGTCCGCCGCATCAGGAAGCGCCGCCGCCGAAGCCGGTTGAGGCGCACCTGCCGGTCACCCACTGATCTGACCGGCACGTTCGAGGGGCTGGCACGCATCACGTGCCAGCCCCTCTGTCTGTTGGTCGCCCTTCACGTACCGCCAACTCCCCTCTGAGCCGCTCATCACCGCTGCCAACCTCTTGACCCCACCGCGCCCTGGCCCTACACCGCCATCAGTGACCGGTGCGCCGTAAGATCGCCTCGTGACCTCTGAGCGACGTCTGACCCATGTCGACGACCACGGCGCCGCACGGATGGTCGATGTATCGGATAAGCAGGTTTCCGCGCGGGAGGCGGTGGCCTCAGGAATCTTCCGTACCACCGAAGAGGTGGTGCGGTTGCTCTGCGCTGAGCAGCTACCGAAAGGCGATGCACTGGCCACCGCCCGCATCGCCGGCGTCATGGCAGCCAAGCGAACGCCGGATCTGATCCCGCTATGCCATCCCCTTGCATTGACCGGCATCAATGTAGATCTGCACCCCGAAGGTTGCGAGGTCCACATCACCGCCACGGTCCGGACCACCGACCGCACCGGCGTGGAGATGGAAGCCCTGACCGCAGTCGCCATCGCTGGTCTGGCGCTCCACGACATGGTTAAAGCGGTCGATCCCGCTGCGGTACTCGACGCGGTACGGGTTGAGCGCAAGGCAGGCGGGAAGACCGGACCGTGGACCCGACCGCCTACTCAGCCCGGTTCCTGAATCTCGGGTCTAAGGCATGCGGTGCTGTCACTGTCCCGGACAATAGGGTTAACCGCAGGTAGACCTGTGCATCGCAGGACGGCTTGAGCCCAGGAGGATTGATGACAACGTCGACCCGTCGTGCCGCGGTCGTGGTGGCGTCCAACCGGGCCGCAGCCGGTGTCTACGCAGACCGCACCGGTCCAATGATCGTTAAGTGGCTCTGCGAACGTGGTTACCAGGCCCCCGACCCTATCGTGGTACCCGACGGATCCCCGGTACGTGACGCGGTAGCCGCTGCGGTGGCAGACGCAGTCGACGTCGTGCTGACCACTGGCGGCACCGGAATCAGCCCCACCGACCGCACCCCGGAGGCCACCGAGCCGCTGCTGGACCGGCAGCTGCTCGGCTTGGCCGACGCCATCCGCTCGGCTGGACTGCCACAGGTCCCCACCGCTGTGCTGTCGCGCGGGCTGGCCGGAGTGGCCGGCCAGACGCTCGTGGTCAACCTCCCAGGCTCCACCGGGGGAGTCCGCGATGGGCTGGCAGTTCTCGACCGGGTACTCGACCATGCTGTCGAGCAGTTGCATGGCGCAGACCACCCCGGCAGCGGAACCGGTCAACCCTCGCTACCAGGCCAACCACATACTCACGGGCACAGACGTCCATCCAGCCATCAGCACACCCATCCGCACGACGCCAGCCTCTCGCCAACTGCCGCGCCTACCGACGTCGTACTTCGCGCGATCGTCACCGAGGAGGCGCTCGACGTCGAGGAGCACGCCCACCTGGTGAGCCAATCGGCCGCCGGTGCGGTGGTGACGTTCTCCGGAGTGGTACGAGACCACGACAGCGGTCGCGGGGTGCAGGCGTTGGAGTACTCCAGCCATCCCAGCGCGGGCGACGTGATCACCCGAGTTGCCCACCAGATCGCCAAAGCACACCCGGACGTGCTCGCAGTGGCCGTCAGCCACCGGGTTGGGCCATTGGCGATTGGTGACTCGGCGCTGGCCTGCGCGGTGGCCGCACCCCACCGGGCAGCAGCGTTCGCGGCGTGTGCAGCGCTGGTCGACGAGGTCAAACTGCAGCTACCGATCTGGAAGCGGCAGGAGTTCACCGACGGCACCGAGCAGTGGGTGAACTCGCCCTGATAGGTCCGTCCCTTGCCGGTCCCGGCGTGTCGCGCCCTCGTGCACCTTATGACGACCCCAACGTGCTCAACAGTGGCCGGACCAGCGCTGCATCGCCCGATGCGCCGGTCCACACCAACCACGAGCCGGGCGCAATGTTCGATTATTCGCTTTCACGGCCGGGGAGCGTCGGCCGTAAAGGTGATTTAGCCGCCCGCGAACGGCGGCAGCACATCCAGCTCCGCTGCTGCTGGCAAGCGGGTAGCGCGGTCGCGCACCGCAACAGAATCAAGAAGAAAACTACAGCTGGCGAGCACCCTGCTCAGCTGTTCACCGTGCCGAGCAGCGATCGCGTCCAGCGCATCGCCGACGGTGGCGCCATCGTCGACCTCAACGTTTTCGCTGGTCAAACCAGCAGCAGCGCGTGCCGCCGCGAAGTACCGCACGGTCACCACGGTTAAGCCTCCGATCACGTCGCCGGGCGGGTCAGCAAGACCAAGTCTGGATCATCGATCCCGAGCCCATCGCGTTGGGTCACCAGATAGGGGTCTGGTGTGGTTGGCCGGGTTCTCGCGCAGCAGCCGGGACTGATGCTCCACTACCGATGTCAACTCATTCACGTCAGAGCTGATTCCATTTGCCGCGACGCAGCCTTGACATTGCGAGTGCAAAACCTGATTACCTCTCGTTTCTGCCCCTCAGAGATTCGCGGTTCCGGATAAACTGCGGTATTTGCTCCGCAACTACGACATGACCAGAAGCACCAGCATGGCTGCGGTTCACGACGGCGTAACGGCGGATTGGCTGGCCTTGAAGAGCCGCCCACCGGTGGGCTCAGATGTCACAGGCAGGCACGGGACCGACACCCTGCATGTTTATCTTCCTCACCTGCGGCGGTAGTCTTGACCATGTGCCGCACTATCGGATGGCCGAGGTTGCTGAGCTATTTGGCGTAAGCGATGACACCGTTCGGCGCTGGGCGGACTCCGGGCAGCTGACCGCAATTCGTGATGCCGGTGGCCGCAAGGCAGTGGACGGGGTGGAGTTGGCCGCGTTTGCCAAAGCGCAGGCGCACGCTACACCCGATCCGTCCATGGTAGATCGCTCGGCCCGCAACCGCTTCGTCGGGCTGGTCACCGAAGTGATCACCGATCAGGTAATGGCGCAAGTGGAGATCCAATGCGGGCCACACCGGGTGGTCTCGCTGATGAGCAGCGAAGCAGTAAGAGAACTGGGGCTCGTGCCGGGGGTACTTGCGGTAGCTGTCGTCAAGTCAACCCAGGTGATGGTGGAGACCCCAGGAGGACGAGCATGAACCGACTGCTCGTGGTCGGGTTCGCAGCTGGGCTTACGGCCTCAGCTTGCGCGGTGCCCAGAAGGCTACGTCGGGCCAGCAGCGGGTACCGGTCACCGTGTTTGCAGCGGTCTCGCTCAACAAGGTGTTCACCCAGCTGGAACCGCAGTTCGAAGCCGCCAATTCCAATGCTGACCTGCGGTTAAACTTCGGCGGCTCGTCGGATCTGGCGCAGCAGATTGTCAATGGCGCGCCCGCGGACGTGTTCGCTTCGGCCAACGAAGCCCAGATGAACGTCGTCCAGAAGGTGGGCAAAGTGGCCGGCACGGCTGAGCCGTTCGTCACCAACGTGCTCACTATCGTGGTGCCACCCGGCAACCCGAAAAACATTCACTTCTTCGCCGATCTGGCCAAGCCGGGCGTCACCGAGGTGGTGTGCGCCCCGCAAGTGCCGTGTGGCGCCGCCACAGAGAAGATCGAGAAAGACATGCGCGTGCGTGGCGCCAGCGGGTTGGCAGCAGACATCACTCCCGCCGCCGCGGTCGAACTCGGGCTGCACACTGGCGCCCAAGTCTGGTTTGTGGTCAAGGCAACGGAGGTCGCCCTCTACCCCTCAGCACGACAAGCCGGGCAGCAATGATGCCGCGATACCGGACCGCGACGCGCCAACTCGCGCGGAACCCGATGTCAGCAGCGGGTGACGCCGTTTCCGCCGTCGCGGTCAACATCAGCTGCGCCGTCTTCCCGCGCAGGAGCGACGAAGATCGTGCTGCCACCCGGATCGCGCTGGAACCAGTCGACACGGAGAGAGTGCTTCACCGTTGCCATATCCTCCACTACGCCCTGTCCAGCCATGCCGTCCCTTCCTCCCCAAGCGTCCCGGTTACAGCAAAGATCATGTTAGCAACGGTGCGTGACCGGATACCACAGGGTGTAACCCTTAATCTTTCAATACACTACGTACACATCAGGATGCGCGACGCGCACGATCGTGCGGCTCGTCGCAGCTAGTAACCCGGCCTGCTCCTGCGCCGGTCACCCTACCCACGGGCGTAAGTGGGGGGCGCTGCGGGTTGCTGGCGCTAGTCCCCTTATTGCGTCAGGATCGGCTGTGCATATGCTTCACGAGTCCTGATACGTAAAGATCGGACAGCAACGTGCTGAGCTGATTTCCAGCACTCAATTGCTGTAGACGTTGATCGAGTTGCCGCATACGGCACTGCTCGACAGAGCTGGGGGCAACCTCATCGAGATATTTGCATGCAAGGAGTTTCAGTATCGTTGCGGCGTCATCGCTAACCCAGTAGAACTGAGGCGGCTGCGATGGGAGCCCTACCAGCACGCGGCCAGGTGCGCCACAGTGCCGGAATTCCATTGGAGTATCGATGAAATAATCAGCGAGCACTGGGTCGGTGCAACTTTTGGTAACCCGTGCGGTGCCCGGCCGCTGTCCGATAAGACCATTCAGCAGCGCATGCGCATCGGAACCAAGATATTCGCCCTTGTCCAGCAGCCATTCGCCCAGAATCTTGCTGCGCTCGCTTGCAACTGGCAGTAACGACTCCGCACCGAGCTTCTCGGTTGGCGGCACTTTGCTCAAGTCGTGATTGAATCGAGCAAGACAGACATAAGCGTGGCAGGCTGCCAGCGTCTGCTCGAGCGGCCAGCGGCGGCCCTGCGGCCCCCACAGTGGATGAAAGGGGGGGCAGCGGTCAGAGTTGGTGTTCAATAGGTCGTAGGTGATCGCGAGATCGAACAGCTTCTGGTGGGCGCCCTCGTGGATAAGCGCTTCGGCCACCTCGATGCTCGATCGCGGGGTCTTGAGCAGCACCAGCCCGGGAAAGGCGCGCGGCGACGCGGAGACTAGTTGCCCGGCGTACTGCGGATCGATGACTCCGACCAGTGCGACATGCGTAAGGAGATCGTCCATCAGGTCAGGGCTCACTGATCGGCCCAGTGCAACTCCGTCATCGAGGATGGCCAGCGCTGCGGTGAAGCGCTCGCCGTCGGTCTCCGTGAGCAATCCCGGTGACCCGCTCGCTGCCTGTTGCCCACCAAGCTCAGACTTGATGGTCTCCAATGCAGGGGCTAATGCCGTGGGCGCCCCGGGTAGAGACGCCACTCGTAGGTCCTGGGCGCCGCCACGTACCGGGGCAACCGCACTAACGCCCACCAAGGCCGAGCGCACCAGCGTGGTGCGCCCTGCTAGTGCGTTACCAATAGAGTGGCGAGCCAGCGGGCTATCCATGAGGTCGGGGTCCAGCGCCTGCGGACCGCCGTCGCCGAGCAGCAGCTCCGAGGCAAGTTGGTAAAGGACTCTGCGCTGTTGCCGTAATACGGCTGAGGGAGCGATTGCAGCGTGGACTGCTGGTATGTCACGTATCGCGGACGGACCAACAGGTGGTGTAGTCATTCGTATCAGGCTTCCACAGTAGTGCGACGCCGTGACCGGGGAGCAGCCAGGAGCGTACGGCTAGATCCTTGAGCTGCCCTGCCCGGGTCCAGCCGCCGGTCGCGATAGTAGAGCGGAGGGTGAAGGGCACCACCTGAAAAAGCCACGAAGCGCCATCGATCATGAGCGCTGTGGGATCAAAGCTAATGCGATCGACGTAGCATGGGTAGGGAGCTTGCCAAAAGCAAAAGCTGTCGTCTATCCGGCCAAGGTTCGTCCACTGGAGAGAAAGATTTTCTACGGAACCCACAACGTGATCTACGTCGGTAAGCTCACCCAAGTCGCATTCGAAGATACGCAAAGTGCCTATGTATTGCGCGGGGTTCTGGCGGGGCATCATCCCCACTGGCTCGCGAAAGAAACTCAAGTACTCGGGCCAGTCACGGTAGCCCACTTCGGTTAGCTCGACCTTGCCCAGCACGATCTCGTGGTGGCCGCCGTCGAGGTCGGTGTAGCGGATGCCGATCTTGACGGATGGCAGCATTGCATCGACTGACTGTTCGAATACAGACTGGTCTGGCACGAACCACGACTCAAAAAGAGGAAATCGGCAGGCGAGGGTCATGGAGTCCCGAAGCAGCGGATTGCACATGGCGAAGATGACAAATCTATGGTCTGTCACATTCTCCTTGAAACTGTGCGTGACCGTTGAGATGAGCTCGTAGATCTGATGGTCGACGGCACGCAGTTCATAATCCACTGTGGTGTGGGTGCTGATGGTCAGATCGGTGCCGTGTGGTTCGGTGCCCTCACCGCCTAGCACGCCGGCGATGACGTCGCGGTTGGCCTCGCTGTCGCCATAGATCTCCGATAGGAAGGTGGCCATCACCTGTTGCGGCAACAACGCTTTGACAATCGATGGACCAGAAAGCTGCACAAGCTCGTCAGTCAGACGGCGGCGAAGAAAGAGCCGGTATGCCACCGTCAGAAGCGCGATCGTGGTGACAACCGAGACGACAGCGGCGAGGAGCGCCAAGAGTGCCACGCCCACTGTCACTAAGCCCCCGTCTGCGCTGCCTGCCACCACATCCTGACGTCACAGCTTCGGGTGCGCTAGTGCTAGGCAGCCACGGTCAGCGTTGCTGCCACTCCGGTTCGTCCTCAATGCCCACAAAGGTGGTCAGATGTACCGGTTGCTCGGTCCCATCATGGTCGTCAGCCGCCTGGATTTCGTGGTAAGGACCTAACAGGTGAGTCACCATCGCGGCGCGTGCGCCGGCTGAGTCACCTCGCTTGAGGAAGTTGACCACATTGTCGTGTTCGGTACCGGAACGTGCGGGCACGCCACGACTGGTGAACCGTTGCCTGCGAATCTCCGTGAGATCTGGAATAAGCATGTGATAGGCCGCCACCAGCAAGTCGTTATGACTCGCGCGCAAGATGGCGTCATGGAACGTTTCGTCAGTTCTCAGTAACTCATCGACGTCAGCGAATGCTGCGAGATGGTCCTTGCTGAGTTTGGCGATGTCGTCGATCTCACCTGGGGTTGCGCGCGCGGCGGCAAGGCTGGCGGCCATCCCCTCGAGCGCCATTCTCACTTCAATTGCTTCGCTGAGCCCGAAGCGCCGCTCGGAAATCCACTCTATGAAGTCGCCCGTGAGATAATCCGCCGGTTTCCGCCGGACGAACCAGCCGCGACCCCGTCGCACTTCGACTACGCCGAGCACCTCCAGGCGCTGCAGTGCCGTCCGCACCGAGCTACGCGCTACGCCCATCCGCCTGGCGAGTTCGGGCTCGTTGGGCAGCCGCTCGCCAGCAGGCAGGACACCGTTGTCGATGAGTTCTCGGAGCTTCTCTTCGATTAGCTCGGGTAGTGGTCGCCGCTGATCGCCGCGCAGTTCCCACTGAGTGACGCGTGAGGTCCGTCCGTTGCCGCCACGCCCACTAGTCATGTCGTCGCAACTCCTGTCCAGCTGATCGGTTCAGTGTCGGTCTGGCCGCGTTCGGACGGCCGACCGGACGGCGGTCGATGCGGCATTGCACTGACAGTGGTCCGACCAGACTGTACACCCGTATGCAGTCGGACTACACTGGTAGGTAGACAGACATCCGATGTCGGTCTACTTTCAATAGTAGTGCGGCCTTCGACGTGGAGCCGTATCACCAAGAAAGGGGAAGCGATCATGTCAGATCTGCATCGGAGCGCGACATGCTGCTTTCCCGGTGCCCGGCCCGCGGGTCGCGGCCAGGAGATGCGCTGTCGTGGCGGCACATTCCGCAGAGCACCGTGACCGTGCAGCTGCTCAGCGGGGTGCTCCTGATATGCCTCGGGATATTGCTCGGTGCAGCCTGGGCAGTCCAAGCATGCCAGCCAAAGCTTCGCCGACAGGCCGAGGAACGTCGCCGGCTGAACGATGAGTGGTTAGCCGTCCACGCGGCCCGCCGGGAGCACGCCGAATGCCCGCGTTGCGGCTATCTGGTGGCCAGCCGGCAACAGCGGTGATCTAGCGGCGCTGATTGGCCTGAGCTGCGCCATACTTCCTGTCATCACCAGCGCCGGAGCCGAGCTGATGCGGGGAGGAGATTGCCATGACCGCGGTGGCTGCGCTCCCGTCGTATGCTTCGGGCCTTGCTGACGTTCCGCTGTTCGGCGACACCATCGGCGACAACTTGGACCGAATGGTCGCCCGATACGGGAATCGCGAAGCGCTGGTCGATTGCGTCAATGGCGGCCGTTGGACTTACTCGCAACTGCGAGCGGAAATCGACGCGCTGGCGCACGGGCTGGCGGCAGCCGGGATCGAAAAGGGTGACCGGGTCGGTATCTGGGCCCCCAACTGCCCGGAGTGGCTGTTCACCCAGTACGCCACCGCGAAGATCGGCGCGATTCTGGTCAACATCAATCCGGCATACCGGGTCACTGAGCTGGAATACGTGCTCAACCAAGCAGGAATCCGGCTGCTGATCGCGGCGCCGTCGTTCCAGACCACCGATTACGCCGCGATGATCGTGCAGGTGAGGCCCCGCTGCCCAGCGCTGCAGCACGTCATGCTGATTGGTTCACCGGAGTGGGAGGCGCTGCAGGTGCACGACGCCGATCCGGCGGCACTAACGGCGGCGTTAGCAGCACTGTCTCCGGATGACCCGATCAACATCCAGTACACCTCGGGTACCACGGGCTTTCCCAAGGGCGCCACGCTGTCACATCACAACATCCTCAACAACGGCTACTTCGTCGGGGAACTGTGCGGCTACACCGAGGCGGACCGGATTTGCGTGCCGGTGCCGCTGTATCACTGCTTCGGCATGGTGATGGGCAACCTGGCTGCCACTTCCCATGGTGCGTGCCTGGTGTATCCAGCCCCATCGTTCAAACCGGCGGCGACGCTGCGTGCCGTTGCCCAGGAGCGGTGCACCTCACTGTACGGAGTGCCCACCATGTTCATCGCAATGCTGGCCGACGCTGATTTCGAGACCTATGACCTGTCCTCGCTGCGAACCGGGATTATGGCCGGCTCACCGTGCCCGGTCGAGGTGATGAAGCAGGTCGTCGAGCGGATGGGCATGACCGAGGTGACCATTTGCTACGGGATGACCGAGACCTCCCCGGTATCTACCCAGACCCGGCCAGACGACACGCTAGAGCGGCGGGTGTCCACGGTCGGCCGGGTGCACCCGCATCTGGAAGTGAAAATCATCGATCCGGACACCAGGCTGACGGTGCCTCGCGGCACTCCCGGCGAGCTGTGCACCCGCGGATACTCGGTCATGCTCGGCTACTGGGAGCAACCCGAGTACACCGCAGAGGTGATCGACCAAGCCCGCTGGATGCATACCGGCGACATCGCGGTGATGGACGACGAGGGCTACGTCAACATCACCGGGCGGCTCAAGGACATGGTCATCCGCGGTGGGGAAAACATCTACCCACGGGAGATCGAGGAGTTTCTCTACACCCACCCGGATATCCTGGATGCGCAGGTGATCGGTGTGCCCGACGAACGCTACGGCGAAGAGTTGTGCGCCTGGGTGCGATTACGCCCGGGTGCGCCGGAGCTCACTGCCGAGCGACTGCGGGACTACGCCGCAGGCAAACTCGCACTCTACAAGATCCCCCGGTACGTGCATCTGGTGGAGGAGTTTCCGATGACCGTCACCGGCAAGGTACGGAAGGTGGAGATGCGGGAACGCTCGGTGCACCTGCTCGGGCTCGCGCACCTCGCTGCCCGGAACTACGCCTAAGGCGGATCTATGTGGTGGGAACGGCCCCAAAAGCGGCCGGAAGTCGTAAGCTGGAGGGTACGCGTCCCGGGTGCGTTCGGGGCGCGTTCGTCTTGCTGGTCGTTCACCTCCGGCAGGCGGTACTCCACGAGGGAACGGTGAGGTCAGTGCCGACCGGCAAGGTCAAGTGGTACGACTCGAGCAAGGGCTTCGGATTCGTCACCCAAGACGGGGGCGCTGACGTCTACGTGCGCTCCACCGCGCTCCCGTCCGGAGTCACCGATCTGAAATCCGGTCAGCGGGTCGAGTTCGGGGTAGCTGACGGGCGGCGGGGGCCGCAGGCACTATCGGTGCGGCTGCTGGACTCGCCACCGTCAGTGGCGGAGGCACGGCGCCGGCCCGCCGAGGAACTGCACGGCATGATCGACGATATGATCAGGTTGCTGGAGTCGCGCGTCCAACCCGATTTGCGGCGGGGCCGTTACCCCGATCGCCGCACCACCAAGCGGATTGGCGAGGTCGTACGCGCGGTCGCGCAAGAGCTCGATCCCTGATCGCCACATGTGGCAAGGCTGAGCTACCGGTGCTTGGCGTGACCGTTACCGCGTGGCGAAGCCGGGGATGAGGGACGAGCCGCGGCGGGTCAGCAGAACTTGCGCCAGGCCCAGCGCGAGCAGCACCGAGACGGATGCGAAGCCGATCCAATAGGTGGGCGGCAGCAGCACTCCCAATGCGCCGCCCAGCACCCACGCCGTCTGCAGCACGGTCTCGGACCGGCCGAACGCTGAGGCCCGCGACTCCTCGGGCACGGCGCGCTGGATCACCGCGTCCAAGCAGACCTTGGCCATCGCGCTGGCCGTCGCGGCGACCAGGGCAGTGACCGCAGCAACGGCGATTCCCCCCACCAAGGCGGTCAGCACCGCCATGGTGAGCCCAGCGGTTACGCAACCGAGGATGGCCTGGTCGGGCCTGCCGAAGTGGATCCGGGCGCCGACCGCGTTGCCCAGGAAGCTGCCCGCACCCGCCGCCGCGCCCACGATGCCCAGCAGCACCACCTGCCAACCTGGCGATCCTTCGGTCTGGGCTTTCACCACGAACGCCATGAACAAAGTGAGAAAGCCAGTGAGCACCCGTGCGCTCCCGGCTCCCCACAGCGCGACGACCACTTGGCGACCCATCGGTTGGCGCCGCCGTGTCGAGCCGCGCGCGGCGGTGGTCTCGGTGCTGAGTGAGGCTGGCACCTCGCCTTCCGTGACCTCCACCCACGACGGGATCCGCAAGCACAGGGCTGCCCCTGCCAGGCAGATCACCGCGGTGAACAGCAATGCTCCAGGCGACCCGGTCAGCGCGGCGACGCCAGCGGCGATTGCCCCGGATACCGCCCCGGCGCCCAGCCCGAAGGCGGTGAGCCGCGAGTTCGTCTTCACCAGCGTGATTTCTGGTGGCAGCACCCGCGGGATCACCGCTGCCTGCAGCACGCCATAGGACTTGGCCAACACCATGAAACCCAACGCCGCTGGGTACAGCAGCCAGTCCTGCACGTGCGCCGCCATCACGACCAGGAGCAAGGCACGCCCGGCGAAAGACAGCGCCATCGCTATCCGCCGACCATGCTGCAGCCGATCCAGCAGCGGGCCGATCACCGGGGCGACCACTGCAAACGGCGCGACCGTGATCAGCAGGTACAGCGCCACATTAGTCCGGCTTTCGGCGGTGGCTGCGGCGAAGAACAACGTGTTGGCCAGCGCGACGGCAATGGCCGCGTTGGCCGCGTAGTCCATCATCGCCGCGTAGGTCAACGAGGACAGCCCCGAGCGCCCCGCACCGTCGGCCGTGGCGGCCTGGTGGAAGCGCCGTACGCCGCCGCCGACCAGCTGCCTGCTCCGCCAGGCCGCCACCCGGGTAACGGTGATCTTGCGGGGTGGTGGGGGGCCGCTCGAGGACGGTTGCGAGCGGGGATCTTCCTTGGCTTCCTTGGCTGCGGGATCGGGCTGGTAGGCGGGAGCATCCCGCCCCTGCCAGGGATACCGCGGTGGTGGATCCGGGACCGCTCGGTTCTGCCCATGGCCAGATTCCCCATGAGCAGGAGGTGACGAGGGCTGCGGGTCTTGCCAGGTGATGCGGTGGTCCTCCGGCACCCAGCGTCGGCGACGGCCTGCCCGGCGGCGCGGCCGGGAGCCGGGGTGCTCGGCTCCAGAGGGGGACGGGGGCCGCTTCACGCGGTCCATCCTCCCACCACCTGCCGGGCCTGGGGCGGCATTGGCCCGCGCTACTCGAGGCTATTCAGGCTCGCTCAGGAACAAAGCGCACACGAAACAGCGACGACCAGCGCTTGCCAGTGATCAGGAACTGGTCGGTGCCCGGAATCGCGGCGATGCCGTTGAGTACGTCGTCTCCCGGTACCTGGGGGCTGAACAGGCCCGAGGCGTTGACCACGCCGGTCACCACACCGGTGTTGAGATCGATACGCAGAATGCGGTCGGTGGTAAAGACATTGGCCCAGACGATGCCCCCGGTGCATTCAAGCTCATTGAGTGCCCGCACGGGCTTGCCGTTCAGGCGGACCTGGACGTGACCCAAGACGGCGAACGTCGCCGGGTCGCGGAAGGTGAGCTGATCTGAGCCGTTGCTCATCACCAGCCGGTGCGCGTCGTGGCATAAGCCCCACCCCTCGCCGGCGTAGCTCACGACGCGGCGCTGGGCCAAAGTCGCCGGGTCGCGTTCGATCGCCATGCCGTTGGTCCAGGTCAGCTGCCATAACGCAGTGTCGGTCACGGTGAGGCCTTCGCCAAACAGCGGAGCAGGCAAGGCGGCCTGCTGCAAGACGCTGGCGCCGGCCAGCGCGGTGGCGCGGACCCGGGACCGGCCGACCAGCCCGCTGCTCTCGTACAGGATCCCTTGGTGGATTTCCAAACCCTCGGTGTACATGGTCGGGTCATGCGGCAGGATGGCCAGCACCTGCACCCGCAACTGCTGCGCGCTGGATTGGCGATTGCCACAGCGGGTCACCGTGGTGACTGTGAGGACCAGGATGACCAACATCGCCACCAGCACTGGCCGGATTGTCCAACCGCGACGGCGGTGCGGCACAATGGGAGTCGTGATTGCCGACCCTACCGCGCCTGGTACCGACCTCGTTGAGGCCGTCGAGCTGGCCCGGGAGGCCGCGCAGGAGGAGGCCGGCGGCAGTCCAGTCGGCGAGTACGTGGGCACGCAGGCCGAGGCCGGTGGTGCCGTTACCCACTTGTTCGAGGCTGGCCTGCCGGGTTACCGGGGGTGGCGCTGGGCGGTCACGGTGGCTTCGGCGGGCCCGGGCACCCCGGTCACGGTCAGCGAAGTGGTGCTGTTGCCGGGGCCAGACGCGCTGGTCGCGCCGCCCTGGCTGCCGTGGACCGAGCGGCTGCGAGCGGGTGACCTTGGTGTGGGTGACCTGCTTCCCGCTGACCCCGACGATCCGCGCCTGGTGCCCGGTTACCTCGGTGAGGCCGATCCGGCCCTGGACGCGCTGAGCCCGGAGCTCGGGTTGGGCAGGCTGCGCGTGCTCAGTCGCCAGGCCCGGCTGGATCTGCTGCAACGCTGGCGCGACGGTGACTACGGTCCCGACTCGGAGATGGCCCGTAATTCTCCCGACCAGTGCCTGCACTGCGGGTTTTACCTACCCCTCGGTGGCCTGCTGTCCGCTGCCCTCGGGGTCTGTGGTAACGAACTGGCTCCCGCTGACGGGCATGTGGTGCACGCCGAATTCGGCTGCGGGGCGCATTCGGAGATCCGGGTGGACACCAGCCCCAACGTGCCGGTAGCCGAACTGGTTTACGACGATGCCGAGCTGGAGCTGCTGCCCTGGCCGCCGGTGGAGTAGCGACCATCGCCGACCCGTTCGGCACTGCTGCATTGCGGGCTGGCGTGCTGGCCGCCTGGCGCAGCTCGCCGACCCGATTCCGGGAAGACGCCAACGCCGAATCTGACCTGGCCCTGCACGGTTACGCGGACCGGCTGCTCGTGGAATTGGCGCAAAACGCTGCGGATGCCGCCCAGCGCGCGGGCGTGCCCGGATACCTCCGAGTCAGCATCGAAGGTGGCGAGCTGCGCGCGGCGAACACCGGCGCGCCGCTGGACGCCGCAGGGGTGGCTGCGCTGGCCGCGCTACGCGCGTCAGCCAAACGCACCGGCGACAGCGTCGGCCAGTTCGGGGTTGGTTTCGCGGCGGTGCTCGCCGTCACCGACGCGCCGCGAGTCATCTCCCGATCCGGCGGTGTGCAGTTTTCCGCCGACCGTACCGCCGCGGTGATCGCCGACGATCCGGCGCTGGGCGCGGAGCTGGCCCAGCGCGGTGGCCGGCCCCCGGTGCTGCGGCTGATCTGGCCGGCCGGCGGTGACCCGCCGGCCGGGTTCGACACCGAGGTGCGGCTGCCGCTGCGGGCCGGTGTCGATCCTGATGCCTTGCTCGCCGGCTGCGCTGCCGTCGGCGGAGCCGGCAACTGGGCGGACGAGGCGGCCGACCTGCTGCTGGCGTTGCCGTGGCTGCACCGCATCGACATCGGTGATCGGGTGCTGCGTCGTGAAGGTGACGACCCGGTGCTGGTGTACGACGGCCCGCAGCTGCACCGCTGGCGGGTGGTGCGCCGGGCCGGGTCGCTGCCGGCTGCCGCGCTGACCGGGCTCGGTCCCGAGGCGCGGCGGCAGTGGACCCTGTGCTGGGCGCTGCCCGTCGACGCTAGCGGCGGCCCATTACCCCTGGTTGGCGACGTGCTGCAGGCGCCCACCCGCACCGCGGAGCGGCTCACCCTACCGGCGCGGCTGATCGCGACGCTGCCCGTCGATGCCTCCCGGCGCCATGTGCATCCCGGGCCAGCCGCTGATCTGGTGCTCGATGCCGCCGCGCGGGCCTATCCCGAGCTGGCCGCGGCGCTGGCCGCGGATCGGCGCACCATGCTGGTGCCGTTGCCGGTCTTCCCGGCCAGCGAGGTCGATGCGGGCTTGCGCGACGGCGTCATGGCGGCGCTGCGCCAGGCCCGGTGGCTGCCGGCCGCCGGCGGCGGCGCGGTGGCTCCAGCTGATGCCGTAGTGCTCGACACGCCGATAACAGATCTTGCCGACTTGCTAACCGGGGTTACGTCCGGCCTGCTCGACGCCGAACTGGCCGTCCCCGCGCATGCCCCTGCGCTGACCGCACTGGGGGTGACCCGCCTGGGTCCGGCAGCCATCACCGCGCTGCTGGCCGGGCTGGACAGGCCCCCGTCATGGTGGCGGCGCTGCTATGCGGCGCTGACCCCGCTGCTCGACGCCGACCCGGCGGCCCGGGAGGAACTCGGCGCGCTACCGGTCCCGCTCGCCGACGGCCGAACCGTCACCGGCCCCCGCGGTGCCCTGTTGGGCGACGTTGATGGTGTCGCGCCCAACGACCTCGCAGATGAGCTGCGATTGGTACACCCAGACGCCGCTCACCCACTGCTGGAACGGCTGGGCGCCCGCCGGGTGGGCCCGGGCGAGCTGCTCGATGCGCTTCGTCCGGCCATCGAGCGCAGTGTTGATGACGCGGAGGACGGCTTAGACGTCACCGGCCTTGCGCGCGCCGTGCTGTCGCTGGCCGGCCGGTCAGCTGTGGAGGTGGCGACACCCGTCGCGACCAGACCTTGGCTGGGAGCGCTGGCGCTCCCAGCCGACGATGGAACGCCCCGGCGCGCCGACGAGCTGGTGTTGCCCGGCGCGGTCTTGCGGGACGTGCTCGCGGCGGATGCGCCGCTGGGTGTACTTGACGCTGATGTCGCAGCCGGGCAACCTGCTGCGGCGCTGCGCGCGGTCGGCGTGCTGGACTCGTTCGCGGTCCTCGACGAGCCGGACCCGGATGGCCCGGATCACGATTTGGATGCCGAAGAGCAGTGGTGGGGCTGGGTGCTCGAGACCGAAGGCAACCCGCCGGCGCGGCTGCTCGCCGTCCGGGACCTTGATCTCGTGGACGAAACACGCTGGCCGGCGGCGCTGGGGCAGATCGCTGGTACTCCGGCGGGCCTGGCTGCGCTGCGCGCTCCAGGTGGCTACACCGGCTGGTGGCTGGCCCGGTACGCCCGGTTCGGCGGCCACCAGCCGGCGTATTGGCGGCTGGCCGACGCTGCCGAGCTCGAGGGTCTCTACGACGTCGTGCCGGTCGTTGACACTGACGCCGCGTTACTGGCCGCCGCGGGGGTGCGTGGTCGACTCAGTGTCGCTGATCCTGATGACGCCACTGACCTGCTGGCCAGGCTGGCTGACCCGATCCGCCTGGTGACCCCAGCGGTGGTGTACGCCGCGCATGCCGCGCTGGCCAGCGCGAACCTCGACCCGTCCGGCGTGGAGCCCCCGGTTCGGGTACGGGCGGTTACCGGCGAGGTGGTCGACGCCGACCGGGCGGTCGTGCTCGACGCCCCGTGGCTGTCGGCGGTGCTCCCGGCTGGTCAGCTGGTGGCTGGCGGCGACCCGGAAGCCCTGGCTGAACTGCTGGATCTGCCGCTGGCGTCCGAGCAGGTGGCGCCTGAGCTGCTCGACGCGGACGCCGGTCGACCGGTGCGGTGGGTCGAGCTGGTGGAGGTGGTCGCTGTGTGTGCCGCTGCCGGGCTCGCTGTCCCGGAAGGCACGTTGTGCCTGCATGAGCAGCTGCGGGTCCGGCTCGACGGCGCCGATCATTCGGTGCCGTTCTGGGTCAGCGCGGACGGCACCGTGCATGCCGTCGACCCGGTGCGCGCGGTGCTCACCACAGCAGCCCCTGCTGGGCACTCCGGGAGCCCCGCTGGGCTGCCCGGCGCTGCCAGTAGATCATCCCTAACCCGATGATGCCGAGGAAGCCGCCCGCCAGGCAGGCCCACATCCATTCCGCTGGACCACCGGAAAACAGCAATATCCCTGCTGCCACGAACCAGGCGACGGTGCCGATGCCTACCGCTGGCCGCGGATCAGCGAGGCCGCAGGGAAGCACCAGGGTACGCTACCGCGCGGGGCGGGGGGCGGGTGGTGTGACGCTGGGTGCTCACTCACCAGCCACCTTGCCAGCTAAGCTCACCGCATGGACGCCCTGGCCAGCCGGCTGCGGCTCGCCGTGGTTCGGCTCAATCGGCGGCTACGGGGCCAGCACGGCGCGGAAGCCGCCGTTACCCTGACCCAGCTGTCCGCGATGGCCTCACTGCACCGGCACGGTCCGATGACCCCGGGCGAACTAGCCGCCTGCGAGCATGTGCAACCACCGTCGATGACCCGAGTTGTTGCCGCGCTGGCCGAGCAGGGCTTCGTCGAGCGCAGCCCGCATCCCAGCGATGGGCGGCAGACCGTGGTGACGTTGACCGAGGCTGGCCGGGGCTATGTGGACGCAGAGGTCAGCGCCAGGGAACGTTGGCTGGACGCCCAGCTGGCCCAACTCACCGCCGACGAGCGAAACGTGCTGAGCCGTGCGGTGCAGATCATCGACCGGATCGCGGGTCACTGACGACGACGCCGCGCCGAAGCCGGACGCGATCGGCAGCGACCGCGAAGAGCGGTCTGCATCCAGCCTGCGCCAGGGCTCCACGGACGGGGGAGGAAGAGCGAACCTGCTTGACCCGAAATTAAGGTTAGGCTAGCTTAAGTAGAGCCGGCTTCGTGGTGGGAGTCCTGGCAACATGGTAAATACGTCGGGCCTGACTCCGGGCTCTCGGTCAGGCCCGACGTTGCCTTTCGCCGGGCCCGTCAGCTAAGGGCCACGCGTGTACCGGCAGGTTGCAGTGCATGTACTCTATGTAACGGCGAAGCATACTCGTTAGCGCGGCGGGCCGGTCCACGCCCTGCTCGGTCAATGCCTGCACGGTGGCACGTTGCCAGCTCGCCCCGTTACGCCGCGCCACACAGCGTTGCTCGATCACCGACAGGTAACGTTCGCGGGCAGCATCGGACATCCCGCAGCTGCGCAGCCCGTCATGGGCTACCGACAGCAGCTTGCGTAACACCAGCTCATCGGGCCGCACCGATCCCATGCCGGGCCAGTGAAGTCGCGCATCCATGCCTAGCCGCGCTGCCGCGTATAAGTTCTCCTGCGCGGTCTGGAAAGACATCTCGCTCCATACCGGTGGCTGCGCCTCGACCAGCCCGCGCATGGCGCCGAAGAAAAACGCCGCATTCGCCAAGACGTCGATCACGGTCGGGCCGGCGGGCAGGACCCGGTTCTCGATGCGTAGATGCGGCACCCCGTCCATCACGTCATAAACCGGCCGGTTCCAGCGCCAGATCGTGCTGTTGTGTAGCCGTAGTTCCGACAGCGACGGTGTGCCGCCCGCCGCGAGCACCGCCAGCGGATCTTCGTCCTGGATCTCCGGAAGCAACGGCGCGAAATAGCGCACGTTTTCCTCGAACAGGTCAAAGATCGAGGTGATCCACCGCTCGCCGAACCACACCCTCGGGCGCACACCCTGGTTACGCAGCTCGGGTGAGCGAGTATCGGTGGCCTGCTCGAACAAGGGGATCCGGGTCTCATGCCACAGCGCATGCCCGAGCAGGAATGGTGAGTTTGCGGCTACTGCCAGTTGGACCCCGGCCAATGCTTGTGCGGCGTTCCAATGCGCGGCGAACTGATCAGGGCCTACCTGCAGATGCAGCTGCGCCGAAGTACACCCGGATTCTGGCAGGATCGAGTCAGCGGCGCACCGTAAGTATTCCGGTGCACCTGTACCTAGTGGCACACCCTCCATGTCAAGCTCCAGATCCTCGGATCGGGTGACCAGGATCTGCCGGTTGAGGATCGCGTAACGGGACTTGGGGGACATCCATCGCTGGTCGAAGTGGTCCGGCCGTAGCGTGGGTAGGATGCCGATCATCACCAGACCTACCCCGGCCGCGTGGGCTGCATCGTTGGCCGTGTTCAAGCCGACCCGCAACTCCTGCTCAAGTCCCCGAGCCTCGTCGGCGGCCAACGGCCGCGGAGGGACGTTGATCTCGATATTGTGCTGGCCGAGCTCGGTCTGGAAAGCCGGGTCATCGATGTACTTGAGCACCTCTTGGTTGGCCATCGCCGGATCGAGGTTGTCATCGACCAGGTTCAGCTCGAGTTCCAGCCCCATGCGTTCGGGGCCCTTGGCGAAGCTATTTCCGGCGAGCAGGCGCGACAGCGCGTCCAGACACCGCTGGGTCTTGTTCCGGTAGCGCTGTAGGTCCTGCTTGGTATAGACCGCGTTGATCGCGCCCTCGCCCATGGAACCTCCGCTTCCCCCCGGCGCGGACTCACCGTGACACAGCGCCGCAAGCCGTGACCAGCCGCCGAACTGGTGGGTCGGGCCCTGCCAAACTGACAGTGTGGGCGAGATCGTGGAGGTGCGCGACGCGAACGATCCCCGGCTGGACGACTTCCGCGATCTCACACTCGCCGATCGGCGCCCGGATCGCCCCGGCGGTCGGGGACTGGTGATCGCCGAAGGGGTCACCGTGGTCCGCCGGCTGCTGGATTCGCCGTACCCGCCACGGGCCGTGTTCGGTGTGCCGGCGAAGGTTGCCCAGCTCGCCGCGGATGTTGCCGGGGCGCCGTGCTACATCGGGTCGGCTGAGCTGATGGCTCAGGTCATCGGTTTCCACCTCAACCGCGGGGTACTCGCAACCGCAGACCGGGCGCCGGTGCCACCAGTGCACCAGTTGATTGCCCGCTCGCAGCATGTCGCAGTGCTGGAAGGCATCAACGACCACGAAAACCTCGGCGGCCTGTTCCGCAATGCAGCCGCTCTTGGGGTGGAGACAGTACTGCTTGGCCCGGGCTGCGCCGACCCGCTGTACCGGCGCAGCGTGCGGGTGTCCATGGGTCACGTGCTGCGGGTGCCGTTCGCCCCATTGCGCCGTTGGCCAGAAGATCTGGAGGCACTACGGGCAGCCGATTTCCGGGTCGTAGCGTTGACTCCCGCCTCGGATGCGGTGCCGTTGTTGCAGGCGGGCGTGGTCACCGGCCGGGTGGCGTGGCTGCTGGGTGCTGAGGGGGCGGGGCTGTCCAGCGCCGCGTTGGACGCAGCGGATCTGGCCGTGCGTATCCCCATGGCGCCCGGAGTGGATTCGCTCAATGTGGCCACCGCCGCAGCGATCGCCTTCGCTGGTGCACGGCGCGTCTAAGGTGCGTCACCGTGCCTATGCCGACGGGTGAGCCGACGCCGTGGTCAACCGGCCTTGCCGTCAGCGGGGCCGTGGCAGTCATTGTCGGGATCGCGCTGCTGCGCTTATCACAGGGCCTGGAGCCCAATGGGCATGGAATCGTCGCGCTGGCGAACCTGCTCGTCGCCGCGGGACTGACTCCCTCGATCTGGCTGGCCCGAGCAACCCCTGTGTGGCGCTGGATAGCCTACGGAGTCGCCGCGGGCATCGTCTTGACCTGGTTCACCCTCCTCCTCTCCCTCCTGGGTCACTAACCCCTTCTTTCCGCAGTCTGGATGCAGACTGCTGTTGTGCGGCGCCAAAAACAGCAGCCTGCATCCAGACTGGGGGAAAGCGGGTGGGAAATCAGGCGTGGGGCGAGCGGACGCCGAGGAGCACGTCTTCCCAGGAGGGGACGATCGCACGGTCCTTGCGGCCGCGCTTGGGTGGCCGTTGCCCCGCTTGATCGTGCTGCTCGGATGCGCGATACGCCGGGCCGTCATCGGGCACCGCCACGTCCGCAGGACGCTGCGGCGCTGCCGGCGGCACGGTGCGCAGCGGCACGACGGGTTGCGGATCGATCAGATCGGTGGCGTGGTCATCCATCGCGGTGACGGTGCCGCCGTGGGCGCCTGGGTGCAAAGTCCAATGCGCGCGGTTTTCCGACCGACCCGCTCGCCAGCGCAGCTGGATCACCCACTTGCCGTCTTCTCCGCGCCAGGCATCCCAACTGACCGCACCGAGATCCTGGCCCCGGCGGCGAAACGTTTCGGTGACGGTTACCTCGAGAGTGCGCAGGTCTGGCCCGTCGGCCCGTACCGGATGCGCACGTTGCGCCAGCTGCGCTATTCGCGAACGCTCCAGCAATACCGGGTAGGCGAACCGTTCGATGCGTTCGCACGGCATCCCCGTGTCCGTGGCCAGCTGCTCGACGGACGCTCCGGCTCTGATCCGGGCCTGGATCTCACGAGGTCGCAGTTGGTTTTCTGGCTCGGCCTCGGTCTGGTCCAGCCGCGGGAGATCACCTTTCAGTGCGGCGTGCAGGTTGTCATCCACGGCGAGGGTGAACCGATCTCGGCGCGCGCTCGGCTGCTGCGCCACGGTCTCGACGATGATCGTGCGGTCGTCGGTGCCCAGACCGACCACCCGCAGCGCGCGCATCCGAGACCTCCACATCTGGTGCCTGCCACCGTAGGCCGGTACGTAGCCATGCCGGGGGAGGCGCGCCGCCGTGCGTCCGGTCTTAGCCCAGCCGCTCCACCACCCAGTCGATGCACCGGATCAGTGCGGATACGTCGTCGGGGTCGACGGCGGGGAACATCCCGATCCGCAGCTGGTTGCGACCCAGCTTGCGGTAGGGCTCGGTGTCGACGATGCCGTTGGCTCTCAGCACCCCCGCGACAGCGCTGGCATCCACGCTGTCGGCGAAATCCACCGTCCCGACCACCAGTGAGCGCTTGGCTGGATCGGTGACGAACGGTGTCGCGTACGGCGAAGCATCCGCCCACGCGTACAGCCGTGACGACGAATCGGTGGTGCGCTTGACACACCACTCCAGCCCGCCGTGGGCCAGCATCCACTCGATCTGGTCGGCGAGCAGCAGCAGCGTCGCGACCGCCGGGGTGTTGTACGTCTGGTTTTTGCGGCTGTTGTCCAGCGCGGTGGTCAGTGACAGGAACTCCGGTATCCAGCGGTCTGACGAGTTGATCTCGGCAACGCGTTCCAACGCGGCCGGACTGAGCAGCGCGATCCACAGCCCGCCGTCGGAGGCGAAGGACTTCTGCGGCGCGAAGTAGTAGACGTCAGCGTCGACGGCATCGACGGGCAGGCCACCTGCGCCGCTGGTCGCGTCGATCGCCACCAGCGTGCCGGGTGCAGACGCCGGCCGGCGCACTGGGACCATCACCCCCGTGGAGGTTTCGTTGTGCGCCCAGCCGATCAGGTCACAGGACGGATCGGCAACCGGCTGGGGGGCATCGCCGGCTGGAGCGGACACCACGACGGGATCGGCCAGGAATGGCGCGCGCGTGGTGACTGTGGCGAATTTTGCGGAGAACTCGCCATAACTGAGGTGCAGCGAGCGTTGCCGAACCAGACCCAGCGCGGCGGCATCCCAGAATGCCGTGGTGCCGCCATTGCCGAGCACGACCTCGTAGCCCTCCGGCAACGAGAACAGCTCGCTCAAGCCGGTCCGGATCCGCCCGACCAGGGACTTAACCGGCGCCTGCCGGTGCGAGGTACCCATCACCGAGCTACCGGTACTGGCCAATGCGGCCAGCTGCTCGGGGCGGACCTTCGATGGCCCGCATCCGAACCGGCCGTCGGCGGGCTTGAGGTCGGCGGGGATGGTCAGCTGCGCGGTCTGCGTCATACCGTCGACCTTACGACCGGCCTTAAGGTGGGAAACTGACACCCGTGATGCGCTCGTACGCATCGACGTACCGGCACCGTGCTTCGGCCACGATCGGGGGAGGAATCGCCGGACCTGGTGGCTCCCGGCTCCACCCCGTGCTGACCGCCCAGTCCCGCACAAATTGCTTGTCCAGGGCATATTGCGGCCGGCCAGGTTGCCACTTTTCGGCGAGCCAGAAACGTGACGAATCTGAGGTGACCGCCTCATCCCCCAGTGTCAATTGCCCGCGTGGATCCCAACCGAATTCGAATTTTGTGTCTGCGATGATGACACCGCTGTCCAGCGCGTGCTCGGCCGCTGCCGTATAAAGTTCCAGGGTCAGGTCGCGTAGCCGTTGCGCGGTGTCGGC
The DNA here is from genome assembly GCA_019241525.1 of Pseudonocardiales bacterium. Classification (GTDB taxonomy): domain Bacteria; phylum Actinomycetota; class Actinomycetes; order Mycobacteriales; family Pseudonocardiaceae. The sequence continues at coordinate 17,060 of JAFAWY010000040.1, read as the reverse complement.
GCCGATTTCTCGGGTGACGTCGGCGAACGTGATGAATTCATCGTGCCCGGTGTCGGAAAACTTGGTCGTCGGTGTGAAGATCGGCTCCGGCAGCCGGCTTCCGAGAACCAAACCAGCAGGCAGTGTCACACCGGATACGGCGCCGGTCCTCTCGTACTCACGCAGCCCCTGGCCGGCGAGGTAACCGCGGGCGATGCATTCAACAGGAATCATTTGCAGCCAGGTGCAGCGAATCCCGGTGCCCCGGAACTCGGGTGGTACGTCCGTGGCGGAGATGAGGTGATTCGGCATCACATGGCGCAGCTTGTGAAACCACCAGACGGATAGTTGAGTGAGCAATGCCCCCTTGTCAGGAATAGGTGTAGGAAGGACCACATCGTATACCGATACCCGGTCGGATGCGACAAGCAGCACGTCGCCATCAATCGAATACAGATCCCGCACCTTACCGGCTAATATGTGCTCCACTTTTTCACCCTACCCATCCTCACATGCCGCGCGTCGCATGACCGGCCCCGGTAGGTTGATCGCTGTGGACGTCAGCGGCACGTTTGAGGCGCTTGTCGGCGAGCTTGAGTACTCGATGTTCATCGTCACCGTTGCAGCTGGCGAGCAGCTGGCTGGCTGCCTGGTCGGGTTCAGCTGCCAGACCAGCATGCACCCGTTGCGCTTCCTGGTGTGCCTGTCCCGCGAGAACCAGACCTACCGGGTCGCGATGAGCGCGCCGGAGTTGGCGGTGCACTTCGTGCCGCGGCAGGCCGAGGCGCTGGTTGAGCTGTTCGGCGGCTGCACCGGTGACGTCGTCGACAAGTTCTCCCGTTGTGCATGGCAGCCCGGGCCAGCCGGGGTGCCGATCCTGCAGGAGTGCCCGAACTGGTTCGTCGGGCGGGTACTTGACCGGTTGGATCTCGGCGATCACGTCGGTTTCCTCCTCGAGCCGGTCGCGGCCCAGCGAGCTGGCGGCCCCCCGTATTACCCGTTCCGGCAGGCCAAGGACCTGGAACCGGGACATCCGGCATGACCGCGGTCACGCTGCGGCAGCTGCTGCCCGAGCCCGGCACCGTTACCGCCGAACAAGTCTTGGACGGCCTGGCACTGGCCGATCTGGCTCCCCCGTACCGCCCGTACGTGGTGGTCAACATGGTGGCCACCGCGGACGGGGCGGCTGCGGTGGGCGACCGCACCGCGCCGATCAGCAACGCTGCTGACCGGCAGCTGTTTCACGAGTTGCGGACACACGTCGATGCGGTGCTCGTAGGCGCTGGGACGGTGCGCACTGAGCGGTACGGGCGTCTGGTCCGCGATCCGCAGCGCCGCGCGCGGCGCGTTGCCCGGGGCCTGGCAGCAGATCCACTGGCCATCGTCGCCAGCCACCGGCTGCAGCTCACCCCGGACCTGCCGCTACTGGCTGATCAGCAGTCCCGCGTGATAGTGATCACCGCCAGCGATGCTGAGTTGCCGGAGTGCGCAGCTCAGGTCAGCTACTTGCGCGCGCGGCCAGATGAAGAAGTAGATCTGGCTGCGATGCTCACCCGGTTGCGGATTGAGTACGGGGTGCGCTCGGTGCTCTGTGAGGGCGGCCCAAACCTCAATGCCTCGCTGCTGCCGGCCGGCCTGATCGATGAGCTGTTCCTGTCCATCGCTCCGGCCCTGGCCGGCAGCATCGGGTCGCTGTCGATCGTCAACCGCGCACCACTGCCACACCCGATTGCCCTCGAGCTGAGGTGGTTGCTCGAATCCCAGGGTCAGCTGTTCGCCCGCTACGCATTGCGTTCCTGAGCGACGGCGTGAAGCAGGCGTGACGGCGTCAAGGACGTCCGATCTCCGACCATCCTGGGACCGATTGCCGGGGGCGTGGTAGGGACCCGACGTATTCGGCCGTGGGCCGCACCAGGCGACCAGTGCGTTTCTGTTCCATGATGTGCGCGCACCAGCCGGCGGTCCGCGCGCAGGTGAACATTGCCGCCATCATGTGTGGGGGGACCTCAGCGAAGTCGAGGATCACCGCGGCCCAGAATTCGACATTGGTCTGGATGGCCCGGTCGGGTCGCCGGTCGGCAAGAGCGGCCAGCGCCGCCTGCTCCAGTGCTACCGCCGCTTCATAGCGCGGTGCACCGAGCTCCCGGCAGAACCGGCGCAGTACCCGGGCTCGCGGATCCTCCGCCCGGTACACCCGGTGACCGAAGCCCATCAGGCGCTCACCCCGATCCAGCACGCAGCGGACCACCACAGCAGGATCGCCGGTGCGCTCCACTTCTTCGACCATCGGGAGCACCCGCGCTGGCGCGCCACCGTGTAACGGACCGGACATCGCGCCGATTGCTCCGGACAGGCAGGCGGCGACGTCGGCCCCGGTCGAGGCGATCACCCGGGCAGTCAGAGTCGACGCATTAAGCCCATGCTCGGCGACCGACACCCAGTAGGCGTCCACGGCCTTGACGTGCGCCGGATCCGGGTCACCGCGCCAGCGCGTCATGAAGCGCTCGGTGATGGTGGAACACTGATCGATCCGGTTCTGCGGCACGGCCGGCTGGTGAATTCCCCGGGCAGACTGGGCGACATAGGACAGCGCCATCACCGAGGCCCGGGCAAGCTCGGCGCGGGTCTGCGCGTCGGAGCTGTCCAGCAGCGGGCGGTAGCCCCAGATCGGCGCAAGCATGGCGAGGGCGGCTTGCACGTCAACCCGAACGTCGCCGCTGTGCACCGGCAGCGGGAATGGTTCTGCGGGCGGTAAGCCATGTCCGAAGCGTCCATCGGTCAGCAGTGCCCAGACGTCACCGAAGGTCACATAACCCGCGAGGTCCTCGATGTTCACCCCCCGGTAGCGCAACGCGCCGCCGTCCCGATCGGGCTCGGCAATCTCGGTCTGGAAGGCGACCACGCCTTCCAAACCGGGATGGAAGCTGCCCTCCGTTCGCTCCTGCAACATGGTCATGCCGTCCTCCTCACACGATGAGCAGCCTGAACCAGGCACGGACGCGCGGGTCGCTGACCGGGCAGCGGGCATGGGCGCACACCATAGTGCGGCGCCGCGCGAGTGGGCTAACAGTGCACCCGATGCTGCCGGGAGGCAATGCCCGGGCGATAAGACGCGCCGGTTTGGGACACGATGGGTCCACCGTCCGGAAAAGAGGCGGCCCGCCATCAATGACCATCCCAATTTTCGGAGCGTGCGCCGGTGCCGGATGAGCCCTTGCAACAACGACAGCAGACCATTGACCTGGCGCGGATGCGCGTTATTTACACCAGTGGCGCGCTGGACGAGGCTGATCTGGCCGGCACCTGGTACGAGCAGCTTGCGCGTTGGCTCGACAACGCTGTGGCGGCCGGTGTACCCGAACCCAACGCGATGGTGCTGGCGACCACCGATGACAACGGGTTGCCCAGTACCCGGACGGTACTCGCCAAGGGCCTCGATTCCCGGGGCGTCGTGTTCTACACGAATCTCACCTCCGCCAAGATGCGCGACCTCGACGCCACCGGGTTCGCCGCGCTCACCTTCCCGTGGATTGCGATGCACCGCCAGGTCCACCTGCGCGGACCGATCGAGGTGGTCAGCCGCCAGGACACCATGTCTTACTGGCAAACCCGGCCGCGCGGGGCCCAGCTGGGTGCTTGGGCCTCGGCGCAGTCCACTGTGGTGCCCGACCGCCACGCCCTGGATACTGCGCTGCGCGATGCCGCGGCCCGCTTCGCCGGTGCCGAGCAGGTGCCGTTACCGCCGCACTGGGGCGGGGTGCGGATCCAGCCGGTGAGCGCCGAGTTCTGGCAGGGCCGGCCGGACCGCATGCATGACCGGCTTCGTTACCGGCGCACCGATGACGGTCAGTGGCGTGTTGAGCGTCTCGCACCCTGACCGCCATGTCCCGAGCTACCGTTGGCATGTGTCCTCTGAACAAACAGTGACCTTGGCCTACCCGGGCGGCGAGCATCACATGCCGATCGTCCGCGGCACCCTGGGCGCGTCCGCGATCGACCTGAGTGCCCTGCGGGCGAAGACCGGACTGGTCAGTCTTGATTCGGGTCTGGTGAACACCGCCCTGTGCACCTCGGAGATCGCCTATATCGATGGTGACGCCGGCGTGCTGCGCTACCGCGGCTACCCGATCGAGGTGCTGGCGGAACGCTCTACGTTCCTGGAGACCAGTTACCTGCTGATCTATGGGGACCTGCCGACCAGCGGCCAGTTGGAGAACTTTACCGACTCCATCCGCATCCACACCCTGCTGCACGAAGATCTCAAGCGGTTCTTCGACGGCTTCCCCCGGGACGCTCATCCGATGCCGGTGCTGTCCAGCGCGGTGTCCGCACTGTCCACCTTCTACCAGGACAGTCTCGACCCGCACGATCACGAGCACGTGGAGATCTCCACGGTCCGGCTGATGGCCAAGCTGCCCACCATCGCTGCGTACGCGTACAAGAAATCGATCGGGCAGCCGTTCCTCTACCCGGACAACTCCCTGAGCCTGGTGCACAACTTCCTGCGGATGACCTTCGGGTTGCCCGTGCAGCCCTACGACGTCGACCCCGTGGTGGCCGATGCGCTGGATCTATTGTTCCTGTTGCACGCCGACCACGAGCAGAACTGCTCGACGTCCACTGTGCGGATGGTCGGATCCACCCAAGCCAACCTCTTCGCCTCCATATCCGCGGGAATCAACGCGCTGTTCGGCCCCCTGCATGGCGGGGCGAACCAGCTGGTGCTGGAGATGCTGGAACGGATCCATCGCGAAGGGGATGACGTCGACAGCTTCGTCCGGAAGGTGAAAGACCACACCGACGGCGTGCGGTTAATGGGATTCGGGCATCGCGTCTACAAGAACTACGACCCGCGCGCGAAGATCGTGAAGAAGACGGCGGACGAGGTCTTGCACAAATTGGGAGTCAATGACCCGTTGCTCGATATCGCGCTGCGGCTGGAAGCGAAAGCGCTGGCTGACGACTACTTCGTCGAGCGCAAGCTCTATCCCAACGTCGACTTCTACACCGGTCTGATCTACCGCGCGATGGGTTTTCCGACCAAGATGTTCACGGTGCTCTTCGCGCTTGGCCGGTTACCCGGCTGGATCGCGCACTGGCGCGAGATGAACAGCGACCCGGAAACCAAGATCGCCAGGCCGCGCCAGGTCTACACGGGCTACGCCGAACGGGAGTACACGGCGATCACACAGCGTTGAGCACCGGCCGCAGCGGGATCATCCGTTAAGCGGTGCGCGACGTGACTCCCGCCGCGTAGGTTGCCCGGAGGCTAAAACGGGGCCCACAGCGGCGCCCCAGATCAAGCCCCTCACGGAGTCCACACACACTGAGCTCACCAACGGAGCAAGGTACCCATGCGCACCATCGAGTGGATCGACGGGCATATCGATGTTGTTGACCAGACTGCCTTGCCACAGCAGCGGCGAGTGGCCCTGCACGCCGCCAGTGATGTGGTCGAGGCGATCCGCCGGATGGTGGTGCGTGGCGCCCCGGCACTGGGTGCGATGGGCGCGTTGGGTGTTGCGCTCGCCGCAGCGCGGTCAGCGGAGCTGGGTTACGACCCCGATGCCGTTCGCACCGACGCCCGCCGGATAGCCGAAGCCCGGCCCACCGCAGCACACCTGCGCTGGGCAGTACAGCAGGTGCTGCCGGTGCTGCCGCGGGGTCCCGAAGCCGTGCTGGCCGCTGCGCAGGCTGTGGTGGATGCCGACGTGCGGGCGTGTGCGACGCTGTCCCGGCTCGGTGCCGCCCTGCTACGCAGCTACGTCGGCGACCGGCCGATGGTGTTGCACACGCACTGCAACGCGGGCGCGATGGCATGCGTGGAATGGGGTACCGCGCTCGGTGTGGTGCGGGCCCTGCATGCCGATGCGCTGATCAAGATGGTGATGGTGGGGGAGACCCGGCCATTGCTGCAAGGATCGCGGATCACCGCGGTGGAACTCGCCGGGTTGGGGGTACCCCATCAGGTGGTCGTGGACAGCGCGGGCCCGTCGCTCATCGCCAGCGGGGAGATCGACGCGGTGATCGTCGGAGCGGACCGGATCGCCGCCAACTACGACGTGGTGAACAAGGTGGGCACCTACCCGCTGGCCCTGGCTGCAGCCAGAGCCGGCATCCCGTTCGTGGTCGCTGCCCCCAGCGCCACGATCGATCTGGACACCCCTACTGGCGCAGCGGTACCCATCGAGTACCGGGATCCGGACGAGGTACTGCTGGTGGGCGGCTGGCGAATGGCGCCGGCCGAATCCGGCGCGCTCAATCCAGCCTTCGACGTGACTCCGGCCGATCTGGTCACCGCCATCGTGACCGAAGCTCGGGTGATCGAACCGCACGCCCGCCCGGATGGGCAGGTAAACGTGGCGCATGCGGTCACAGTGCCCGCGATGCGGAGGTCCGGATCGCTCGACGTCCGAGCGATCTAGCAATTCTCCGACGCTCCGACCCTCCAAACCCCGACATGGATATGTCTGACATGTCGGGCTCATCAAGTGGAGGTCAGTCTGCGGCGGCTGGGCCTGTGACGCGCGCCATGCCGACCACAAACGACAGTTGGCCGGTGTTGGTTGTGGGCAGCTTGACCACAGCCTGGTAGGTGTAGCCCTCACCCGGTACGAGTCGCTTGCGCGCTGGGATCATGGTCACCGGCACCGCCACATTATTGAAACGCGCGTCGCGCGGGCCCACAGCGCCGGTATCGACTGCGATCGGCATGTCATTGGTGTTGACCACCGCGATGGTCAGCCGCACGGCGCCTTTGATTCTTTCCGGCCGCAGCACCGTCAGCGACATGCCGGCGGCATCGGTGATGGGGAGGGAGAACGCGATCGGGTCGCTTGCCCGTGCCTCCGCCGGTGATGGCACCGTCCCGCTGGAGGAGACCGTGCTGGCTGCCGCAGCAGCCGCTGTTTCGGATGGTCCGTTGACCTGCTGTGTTGACGAGCGTGGGCTGGCGATGGCCAACGCACCAGCCCCGACTGCGGCTCCCACCAAGGCAGCGCCGATAACGGGCAGCCACCCCGCCGGTGGCCGTCTGCGATGGCGTGAAGTGGTCGTCACAACGCCTCCTCGGGCTGAAGTTCGCCGGGAGGATCTCACACCGCAGCGGTCTACCAGCCGCGCGCCCGCCATTCTTCGAGGTGCGGAGCTTCCTCACCGATGCGAGTCGAGTTTCCGTGTCCGGGGTGGACGGTGGTCTCCGCGGGCAGCGTCAGCAGCTCGTCCCGGATCGAATCGATGATCGTGCCGAAGTCGGAGAACGACCGGCCAGTTGCGCCGGGTCCGCCGGAAAACAGGGTGTCCCCACTGAACACAGTGTTCAGCTCAGGGGCGTACAAACAGCACGAGCCAGGGGAGTGTCCCGGAGTGTGCAGGACACGCAGCGCGGTGTCCGCGACGCGGAGGGTTTCGCCGCTTGCGAGTTCGGCATCGGGCGGAGGTAGGTCAGGGTGCGCGAGCTGCCACAGATGGTGTTCTGCGGGATGCAGCAGCACCGGTGCGGCCAGCATGCGGGACAGCTCTGGCGCGGCATTGACGTGATCATCATGAGCATGGGTGCACACGATGGCGCGAACGCGCCGCTCGCCTACCGCGGCGGCGATCGCCTCGGCGTCGTGCGCAGCATCAACGACGATCACCTCGCGCTCGTCGCCGATCAGCCAGACATTGTTGTCCACCGCCCAGGTGCCGCCATCCAGGCTGAACGTCCCGGACGTCTCCACACGGGTGATCATGCTTCTGACTTAGCCAGCACCACCACGCTGCGCAGTACCTCCCCACGCTCCATCTTGTCGAAGGCCTGCTCCACGTCGTCCAGGCTGATCGTCTCGGAGACGAACTTGTCCAGCGGTAGCCGGCCCTGCAGGTGCAGCTCGACCAGCATCGGGAAATCCCGTTCGGGCAGGCAGTCGCCATACCACGACGACTTCAACGCACCGCCCCGGCCGAAGACCTCCAGTAGCGGGATGTTCGGCACCATCATGTCTGGCGAGGGCACTCCGACCAGGACGACGGTGCCGGCCAAGTCGCGGGCGAAAAAGGCCTGTTCCCAGGTTTCCGGGCGGCCCACCGCTTCGATCACCACATCGGCCCCAAAGCCGCCGGTGGCCGCGCGTACCGCCTCGACGACGTCGGACTCCCGGGCGTTGACGGTATGCGTCGCACCGAAGTCGGTAGCCCACTCAAGCTTGCGGGGGTCGACGTCGATGCCGATGATCGTGGTCGCGCCCGCCAGCCGGGCTCCGGCGATGGCAGCATCACCTACCCCGCCGCAGCCGATCACCGCCACCGAGTCACCCCTGGTGACGCCACCGGTATTGATGGCCGCACCGATACCGGCCATCACGCCGCAGCCGAGCAGTCCGGCAACTTCCGGCGCTACCGCAGGATCGACCTTGGTGCATTGCCCGCTGTGGACCAGGGTCTTCTCCACGAAGGCACCGATCCCCAGGGCCGGTGACAGGGCCGTGCCGTCCGGCAAGGTCATGGACTGTGCGGCATTGTGGGTGTTGAAGCAGTACCACGGCCTGCCCCGGCGGCAGGCGCGGCAGCGGCCGCACACCGCACGCCAGTTGAGGACGACGAAGTCACCGGGAGCCACGGTGTCGACTCCCTCGCCTACGGCTTCTACCACCCCGGCGGCCTCATGTCCGAGCAGGAACGGAAAGTCGTCGTTGATCGCGCCCTGCCGGTAGTGGAAATCCGTGTGGCACACACCGCAGGCCTGCACCACGACCAGCGCCTCACCAGGACCGGGGTCTGGCACCAGCACGGTTTCCACCGTGACAGGCGCTCCTTTGGCGTGCGCTACTATTCCCCGGACCTCATGACCCACCGTGACCTCCCGCGTTGCTCAATCACGTCGATTCTGAGTCGCCTGAGGTCAGCCTGCCACCACGTCCGGCCTGCCCGCATGCCGGACGCCGCATTAGTAAGACCGGGCGGTTTAGCGGTCAGCTCCTGCGGCGCTTGCGCCTGCGCTTAGGGGCGGGAGCGGAAATCGCCAGCAGCATTCCGCCAAGCTGCCCGCAGTTGGCCAGGAAGTTCTCCTGGCGAGCCTTGCGTTCGCCAGGAGACGCTGCACTGCTGAACGGCTGATCAGCCACAGTGGCTGGGATCAACTCCGCGGCCAGCAACGTCGCCGCAAGTCGGGGCGCCCGCCCCAGAGCCATCAGCAGCCCGGCGGCGATCTTCACAGCGGCACCTGCTTGCACCACCAACGCGGGATTGACCGGGGCATTGGCTACCAACGGTGCAGTTGAATCGATCTTCGGCTTGGGGTGAAGCAGGGTGTTGACGCCGTCAGCGACGGCTACGGCGCCAAGGAGGGGACGGGCAACGCGGCTGAACACGGCGGCTCCTCTCTGAGCTGTTCGCTTTTGCACCGTAGCCTTCCCGCGCCCTACCGACGGGGAAGCCACCCATCCGGGTCACATGTGCGCTCATCGATCACTAAGTCGGCGCAAAAACCGCCCGCGACGTCGGCGTGTCCCCCTCCCCACTCTGGCGTGTCGCGCCCCCGTGCACCCCATGTCGTGCCTTTGTGCGCGGTATGACGTCACACCGTGCCCGCCACCTGATGGCGTCGAATCGGCAGCTGCCGCGGCGGTCAGCCCGCCAGCGTTTTCGCCGCCGCGATGAGCAGCGCAGCCCGATCTGCAATCTTGATGCGGGTACGTCCCACCGCCGCTCCGAGCGCCCGTTCAGCGGCGTCGATCGCCTCCCAGCCCGCCCACGTGACCACTCCCACGCCGCGCTGGGCAAGTTTGTCAATGATCGCATCGGGCTCGCGTCGGGGTGCGCGCGGCAAGGTCTCGAGATCGGCCAGCAGCTGCTCGACGGTCTCCTTGGCGTCGCCCTTATTAGTGCCGATCACGCCAGTCGGACCGCGCTTGATCCAGCCGACCACGTATTCACCGGTTGCGGTGCGTCCTTCCCGCTGGACCCGGCCGCTCACGTGCGGGATTACTCCTGATCGCTCGTCGAACGGCACGCCCGGCAGCGGCACCCCCCGATAGCCCACCGAGCGCAGTAACAGCTGGGCGGCCAGCGTCACCTTCTCTCCTGTACCGGTCACGCCGCCGGATCCATCCAGTACGTTGCGCTCGCATTGCACCGCTTCCACCCGATCGGTGCCGAGCACTGCGACGGGGGCGAGCAGGAACCGCAGGTGGATCCGCCGATCTCGACCGAATAGTGGGCGGCTGGACCACTCCTGCAGGGTTTCCAGGTTGCGCCGCACCGTTTTGTTGGTCTCCACCACTTCCTTGCTGGCCTCATCGAGCACCAGCTCAGCCGGGTCGACCACCACATCAGCGCTAGCCAGTTCACCCAGTTCACGCAGCTCCTTGCTGGTGAACTTAGCTTGCGCCGGTCCGCGCCTGCCCACGATGTAGATGTCGCTGATCGCGCTTGCTTCGAGCACATTCAGTACGTGGTCGGGCATGTCGGTGACGTGCAGGTCCTGCGCTGTCTTGGCGAGGATGCGCGCGACGTCCACTGCGACGTTACCCACCCCGACCACCACCGCGCTGCGCGCATCCAGCGTGAAAGCGTCCACCCGAGCATCGGGATGTCCGCAGTACCAGGAGACGAACTCGGTAGCCGAGAAGCTGCCCGGCAGGTCCTCGCCAGGAATAGACAGCCGGCGATCCACCGACGAGCCGGTGGCGTAGACCACCGCGTCGTAGCACTCCCGCAGTTCATCGACGGTGATGCCGGTGACGCCAGAGCCCAGCTCTACTCCGCCGAGAAAACGTACGCCGGGTCGCTCCAGGATCTTGCGCAGTGTGATCTCCAGCGACTTCATCTTCAGGTGGTCCGGAGCGACGCCGTAGCGCAACAGCCCGTACGGGCAGGGCAACCGGTCGAGCACATCTACCGACACCGCGTCGTGCTTGCTCAGCTCGTCAGCCGCGTACAGCCCAGAAGGGCCGGAGCCGATGACCGCTACCCGAACCGACCCGGACAAGGCTGCCGCACCTCCTGCAACGTTGAGAACCTTGCTCGACGTTACGCCACGAGCAGCCGGCGCAGCGCCGCAACGGTCAGTCCATTCCGCAGTTGCGGATCGCCGCGAAGTACCCCTACGCCACCAGGACGGGCCATGTCGTCGAGCACCGCTACCGCGCCAGACAGGTCCTGGTCCCGGGTGTAACCATTCACCACCGCCACGCACCGCAGCCCAGCAGCCTGCGCGGCCTGCACCCCGTTGGCTGAGTCTTCAATTGCTATCGCCTCGCCGGCACTGAGCCCCAGGCGAGCCAGCGTCTCGTAGTAGACGGCGGGATCGGGTTTGAGCTCCGTAACGTCTGATCCGGTGACGACGACATCAAATACATCAAGCCCAAAAAGAGTGTCGAGTAACGGCAGCACCCAATCTTTGGTTCCCGTGGTTGCTACGGCGGTAGCCACTTTCTCGGCGCGCAGATCGGAGATCAGCTGGTCGGTACCCGGGCGGGCATCCAATGCGCCCGTTCGGATACGTGTCGCGAAGCGGCGAGTTTTGTCTTTATGCAGTTTGGTTGCCAGCGCGGCGGCTTCGTCAGCGGAGTGCTGTCTGGATCGGAGGTAGCGTTCAATACGTCGCCGGCCGCCGGTAGTGGTGAGTAGGTCACCGTATTCGGCAACGTCCCACCGGTAGCTCAGGCCGGCCGCCGCAAATGCCTCGTTGAAGGCCACCCGATGACCATCTCGTTCGGTGTCGGCGAGCGTCCCGTCCACATCGAAGATCACTGCCCGCAAGCGGTGGTTCACGGCTGAGGAGTCCACGTTTCGGCGGGCTAACTGCTGACTCGTGGGGTTGGTCTGGATCGCCGGCCTCGTGCGCCGTGGAACTCAGCGCGCACTGGCTTGGTATCCCGCGCCGGACTGGCAGGCCGCTGGAGGGCCGCCTGTAGTCCAAGTTCATCCGATCGTGAAGATCTCTTGTTCCCGTTCAGCATCGTGTCAGAAGTACTTTGACGATTAGTCATTTCCCCGCGGGGCGTGGCACTGGCGTCACCGGCGGCGTCTTGCCGGGATGGCTCCTCGCGACGGTCTTGCCATCCGTCGGTGAGCTCTCTCACAGCGTCAATGAGATTACGTACCGAGGCGAAGTTCCCGCGGCGGATGGCCTGCTGGGTGATGATACCTAGAGATACCTCGACAAGTTTAAGCCATGGGTCTGGGTGACCTGCGGAGCCCCCCTCTTGGTCACTGTGATAGCCAGGCGGATGCAACGCCGCAGCACGCTGGGACAAGTTGAGGTACAGCCCGCTGATGTCTCGCACCTGGGCCTGCCGCTGCAGGTCGTGGGCCAGCGTAAACGTCTCAACGTGTTCCGGCTGGATCCCCCACTTGCGCCATATCCGAGACACGGTGGCGAACGAAATACCCAGATGTTGTGCGAGCAATCGGGACGACCATTGGGTCGCGCCAAGGTGTGCCGGCGGCCGGCCACCGTCGGCAAGTGTGGTGGCCACCACTTCCAGTTCATCGACCACGGGCGGCCGGCCTGGCCTGGGCAAATCGCCCAGGGCATGGATGCCTCCAGTGGCATAGCGGTTGCGCCAGTTGATAACGGTCGGCCGGGTGGCTCCGGTTCGCCGGGCGATCTCGGCATTGGTCAGCCCGTCGGCGGACATCAGGATGATGCGGGCTCGCTGAGCCAGGGCCGGCCGGGCTGAGGCGGAACGCGCCAGCGCCTCAAGGCGTGCACGATCACCTTCGCGCAGGGTCAACCCAGCCGTGGCAGCCATGCCCCATGGTCTCGCAACTCAGACTGTAAAACAACTATCAACACATACCCCTGCCTGGACGTCTACCGCGCAAAACGTCGGGCTCGGCGGCGCTCAGCTGGTCTTGACACGCCGATCCTCAGCCGTGTGGACTAATGGTCCGCGGACCGTAAAACTGGACGCGCGAGCCAGCGAGCCCACCGGAAGTCGGCACTGGAGCCAGAGAGAGGGGCCAGACGATGGCGATCGAGTCAACCGGACACAGTCGAGGCAATCCCCGCATCTACGAGCTGATCGAGAACGCACCCAAGACCGGGAAGAGCCCGACCATCTGGGCGTGGCCCGAGGTAGTGGACTGGCTTCGCATTGCCGGTCAGCCGGTACCCGGTCCGTGGCCGCCGCACCAGCAGCCTCGCCCGAATCCTGAGGAAGAGAGCTTGCCGGTGGCTGTTGCCGAACCGTCACGCGAGCCTCGCCGGGAATACCGGCCGTCCAACGAGCCTGCTGCCGAGAGCCGCCCCTCATCGCCACCTCCGACACCTTCGCCACGCGCGAGCCAGTCGACTCCGAGCCACGGGTCGGCAGACGAACCTCCTGCGCGCGGCTATGGATCGGCGGATGACACTCCGCCGCGGCACGGCCTCGGCCTGATGGACACCTGAGTCTGCTACAGCGACTCGGCTCATTTGCCTGACCTTATTGGTCGGCGGGGTTTTTAATTGCCTCTTCGTAGTGTCCGAATAGGATCTACGGGCAGGTTAACGTGTCGTGCAAACTTTTCCGTGGTCTGGTCAGGACACTTAGGAGGGTCTGGATGTACCCGTCTCGTTTCCATTACGAGGCTCCACGTACGCTTGACGAGGCTTTCGAAGCTATACAGGCATACGGTGACGAGGCGAAAATCCTCGCCGGAGGAATGAGTCTCATCCCTCTTATCAAACTGCGCTTTGCTGCGCCGGCGTGCATCGTTGACATCAACAATATTCCGGGTCTCGACTACCACGAAGAGGAGGGCGGGTCCCTGCGGATCGGCGCCCTGTGCCGCCACAGGACCCTGGAACGGTCGTCATTGCTCCGGAACAACTACCCGGTCATGTACGCGACGGCGCCTCTCATCGCGGACCCGATGGTGCGCAACCGTGGAACTCTGGTCGGCTCGATTTGCCACGCAGACCCGCAAGGTGACTGGGCATCGGTGATGTTGTCGCTTGGTGGCGAGATCATCGCCCGCAACGCGGAGGGTCGTGAGCGGACTATCCCGGTCTCAGAGTTCGTCGTCGGTCCGTTCCAGAACTCCCTGCAGACCGGTGAGATCGCGGTGGCAGCCCGCGTGCCAGCCGCTCAGGGCACGCGTAAGGGAACCTATCTCAAGCTGGAGCGGCGAGTGGGAGACTTCGCGACCGTCGGGGTGGCCATCAACCTTGAGATGTCCGGCGGCACGGTCAACCGGGCCGGTATCGCACTGACCGGTGTCGGGTCGAACAACATTAAATGCACCTCGGCCGAGCAAGCGCTGGCCGGGAAGTCGCTCAATTCGAGCACGATCGATCAGGCGGCGCGGCTGGCGGCGGAGGCGTCGGAACCGAAGTCCGACGTCCGCGGCAGCGCTGAGTACAAGCGTCACATTGTGTACACCTTCGTCCAGCGTGGGCTGAGCAGCCGAGAGGCCCGCGCAGCCTGATGGCTCGAATTCGGACACGAATACGTCCTGCAAGCATGGCGACGTCTAGGAGGCGGCGTGGAAGAGCGACGAATTAACGTCGTGGTGAACGGGGAACCGAAGTCTGTCGATGTCGAGCCACGCATACTACTGGCCCACTTCCTCCGCGAGGTCCTGGGTCTGACCGGCACGCACATCGGCTGTGACACGACGAACTGCGGTGTGTGCACCGTATTGGTGGACGGTTTGCCCATGAAGTCGTGCACCATGTTCGCCGTCATGACGGACGGGCATGAAGTAACGACCGTCGAAGGTCTTGGCATGCCCAGTGAGCTTCACCCGATCCAGCAAGGCTTCCGTGAGGAGCACGGACTGCAGTGCGGTTTCTGCACGCCGGGGATGATGCTGGCATCGAAAGCAATTCTTGACGAGAATCCCAACCCGACAGAGGAAGAAGTTCGCTGGGGATTGGCCGGCAACCTCTGCCGTTGCACCGGTTACCAAAACATTGTAAAAGCCGTGCTTTGGGCCGCCGAGAAAATGCGGTCTGAGGGCGGAGCGTACGTGCTGGGCGGCAGAAGCCGACGATAAGGGAGATGTGACGTGGCGCAGGCGCTAGACGAAATTAAGATTGGTGGCTTGGGTGCAAGCCGCAAGCGGGTGGAGGACGACCGGTTCCTGGTCGGTAGGGGCAACTACATTGATGACTTCAAGCTGCCCGGCATGTTGCATATGGAGATCCTCCGCAGCCCATTGGCCCACGCGCGGATCAAGTCGATCGACACGAGTAAGGCCTGGCAAATCCCCGGTGTGCACATGGTGCTCACCGGTGACATGGCGGCCCAGCACAACCTGGCGTGGATGCCGACGATTTCCTACGACACTCAGCCGGTACTGGCTACCGACAAGGTCCGTTTCCAGGGTCAGGAAATCGCCTGCGTGGTGGCTGACGACCCGTACATCGCCAAGGATGGCTGTGAGGCGATCGTTGTCGAGTACGAGCCGCTGCCCGTAATTGTCAACCCGTACCAGTCCGTGGCGGAAGGCGCCCCGATCATCAGGGACGACAAAGAGGGGCAGACGGACAACATCTGCTACCGGTGGGAGGTCGGTGACCGGGAAGGCACCGAACGGGCCTTCGCTCAGGCCGATCTGGTGTCGAAGATTGAGTTGCACTACCCGAGGTCGCACCCCTCACCCATTGAGTGCTGCGGGTCGATCGCGGACTACAACGCGGCGACGACCAAGTTGACCGTGTACATGACGACGCAGGCGCCGCACATCATCCGGGCAGCGGTGGCAATCGTCGCCGAGCTTCCGGAGCACATGATCCGGGTTATCTCACCTGACATCGGCGGTGGTTTCGGCAACAAGGTGCCAGTCTATCCCGGTTATGTCTGCTCGATTCTCTGCTCCATCCTGCTTGCCCGGCCGGTGAAGTGGATTGAAGACAAGACCGGTAACCTCATTTCGACGCACTACGCACGTGACATTTACTACAAGGGTGAGCTTGCGCTTCGCAAGGATGGCAGGATCCTCGCGGTGCGGTTCCATTGTGACACGGACAATGGAATGTCGTTCTCTGATGCGCAGCCCACGAAGTTTAAGATTGGTCTGATCCACTCCGCCTTCGCCGCTTATGGTATTCCCTTCGGATATATGACCGCACAGGGTCACTATACGAACAAAGCGCCCGGCGGGGTCGCGTATCGGTGCTCGTTCCGGGTGACCGAAGCGATGTTCTTCCAGGAACGGCAGATTCATGCGGCCGCTGATGATCTAGGCATGGATCAGGCGGAGTTCCGGCGGATCAACCTGGTGAAAGATGACCAATTCCCGTTCCGTACGCCTTACGGCTTCCTCCTCGACTCTGGGCAGTATGAGAAATGTCTCGACGTTGCGCTGGACGCCATTGGTTACAAGGAGTTCTTGCGCGAGAAGGAAGAGGCACGCTCGCAGGGTCGGCGACTCGGGATCGGCATGTCGACCATGACCGAGCCGCTGGGGGCCGGGAACAGCCGTGAGTACGACATTCTCGGCATCAAGATGTTCGACTCCGCGGAGCTGCGGGTGCACCCGAGTGGGAAGGCGATCTTGAAGATCGGATCGAAGACCCAGGGTCAGGGTCACGAGACGACGTTTGCGCAGATCGTTACCCACGAGCTCGGCATCCCTGCCGCCGACATCCTTGTGCAGCACGGGGATACCGACAACACCCCATTCGGTATGGGAACGTACGCCTCTCGCAGCACACCTACGGCGGGTGCAGCGACGGCCCTGGTGTCCCGGAAGATCCGGGCCAAGGCCAGAAAACTCGCAGCGCATCTGCTCGAGGTATCCGAAGAGGACATCGAGTGGGAGCTTGGACGCTTCTATGTCCGCGGCGCGCAAAACCGGGGTGTGACCATCCAGGAGTGCGCGATGGCTGCGTACGGGAATATGCCCGACGGCATGGAGCCAGGCCTGGAGAACAACGCCTACTATGACCCGCCGAACATGACGTGGCCATTTGCGGCGTACATCGTGACGGTCGAGGTCGACCCTGAGACCGGGGTGTGGGACGTGTTGCGAATGGTCGCGGTCGATGACTGCGGTGTTCGGATCAACCCGATGATCGTCGAAGGTCAGATCATGGGCGGTATGGCGGAAGCATATGCCATGGCGAACATGCAGTTCATCACCTACGACGCCGAGGGCAACTGCGT
>JAFAWY010000086.1 GCA_019241525.1 Pseudonocardiales bacterium | reverse complement strand
ATCCGGGTGGGCTGGATCAGCACGGCGGCGCGGCGTTCCTGGGCGATGGTGCGGTCATAGGTTGGCCAGTCGTCGTGGGTGCCGCCCGCGTCGGTGAAGATGGTGCGTAGCAGGGCGGTGAGCTCGTCGGGACGCAGCCCGAGCTTGCTGTCGTCGGGGCCGGCGAGCTCGGCGGTGCCTTCAATGGTGATCCAGTTCCAGCGGTGGTGGAAGGTCACTGTGGTCGTGGGGCGGCCGCGTAGTTGACTAGTTTGACCCGGCCCCCGGTGACGAGCGCCAGCACTTTGCGCCCCGTCTTGGGATGGGTGCTTACCCCGGCGTTGACCAGCGATGCCTGGACCGTGCCATCGGCACGGATGGTGGATATGACGGCAAGGTGTCCGTTAGCCGCTGCCAGTTCGGCGACGTCGTGTAGGTCGGGCATGGTCTGGTCCCCTCAGGTGCAAATCGTCACCGAGTGTGCCGCAGTCCCGGGATGAGGATCGCGGCGGCGAGGCAGTGCAGCAGGATCAGGGTGGCCCGGTGGGCGCGTCGGCCGGGAACACGAAGATCAGCACAATGGACGACGTGAGCACGGCCAGCGCGAGTGCCGTCCACGCCGTCCGTGCGCGGCTGGTGTACCGCTCAAGGACGGCGAGCACGGCCCAGCCCGCTGACCCTGAGGCCGCGGTGCCGGCGGCAACCAGGCCCAGGGTGATCGGGCGGGCGTCGACCGGTGTCACCACGAGGTAGGTCACCCCGGCGAGGTGACCGGCTAGCCAGGCCAGGCCGGTGATGGCTGCAGCGGCGGCGACCAGGCAGGCACGGTGGGTGCGGCGCTGGCGGGTGTGGTCTGCTGACGGCGTAGCAAACGGCATACGAGGCATACGACATGTCTGTCACCGGCTTTCCTGGGCGGGCAGAGAGCCTGAGCGCTGGGGTTGGTGGGCTCCGCGGAGGTGGGCGCTGTGCCAGCGACGGATGAGAGTGGAGACGCCGGCCGGGTCGTCGCCCATCGGGTAATGGTTGCCGCCGGGGATGGTGTGTTGCTCGGCGTCGGGGAATAGCTGCTTCCATTTCTGGCCGAGCTTGAACGGGTCGTTGCGTGAGCCGAACACGGTGAGCAGGGGCAGCCGGGACAGCGGGCCGCGCAGGCTGCTTCGGCCCGCTGGAGCAGGTGGTTCTCGGTGCGCAGCGCGCCGAGGTAGCGGTGGGTGTTGCGCCGGGACGGCCTGTCCATCCCAGTCGGGAACACGGCACGGTCCTCGTCAGTCCATTCCCGGCCAGCGCCGAACGCCGATGCGCTGAGTCTGGCCGCCCAGCCCAGCAGCGCGGCCGACTCCCGGATCGCGCGCTGCCCATGACCGCGAGCATCCCCCGCAGCGCCGTGCCCGTGGGCCACCAGCCCAGGGCATTGAGCACAACCAGGCCGACGGTACGGTTCGGTTGCCGGGCGGCTGCCGCCAGCCCGACCGGCCCACCTACGTCGTGCATGACCAGCGTGATCTCATGCAGGTCGAGCTCATCGATCACCGCGCTCACCGCGAGGGCAGCGGCCTCTAGGCCCACCACCGAGTCCGGGTGAGAGCTGAGGCCGCTGCCCGGGGCGTCGAGTGCGACGCAGCGAGGGTGGGGGCTCAGCGCCACCAACAGGTCACGCCAGACAAAGCTCCACGACCCAATGTGCACGAACAGCAGCGTTGGCCCTTCACCGACATCGGTGACCGCGATCTGCCCGACCGCCGTCGCGAGTGCTTCGGTGGGGAAGGGCCACCGTTCCCGCGGCAACCAGGCCGGCCGCGGCAGTAGTGTGGGCGCGCTCACCGGTTGCTCCCTTCGCGGGGTACCGGCGGGGCCGGTGGGACGTTGAGCTCGGTGTGGACGTAATGGGTGAAGTAATCGACGAACACCGTCAGGGCGAGGAAGACGAATGCTTCGGTGAGTTGTGCAACGCTCCACCCGGCGGCGGTGGCCGCGGCCCAGGTGGCCTCGGTGACCCGGCCGGTGTTGACTGCGGCCTCCCTCATCACTGCCAGCAGCGCCGCAAGACGGGCGTCGGCGATCTGCCCGGTACGCACCGCCACGGTCTGCTCTGGGGTCATCCCAGCGTCGATCGCGAACTGGTGGCGATGGCCTGGGAGTAGGCGCCGTCATCGGCCACCCCCACCGTGAGCATGATCGCCGCTCGCACCATCGGGGTCAACGTCCCGTAGTCGCTACCCGCGCGGCGCAAACCCAGGTACGCCGAGAGCCCAGCCGGGGAGCGCGCCAGGTCGGTGTGCAGGGCCAGCAGCCGGCCGCCGCTGGCCTGTCTGACCTGCTCTAACAGCTCGGTGAGCGGGTCAACGGATTGTTCGGATGCTATGGGTGCTGGCATAGCGCACCTGTCTTTTCTCGGAGGGGTCAGGTGGCGGGAATCACCACCGATCCGCTACTTCTTGGACGATCCCCAGCCGCCGGGTGTGACATTCCGGGTGCCGCAGGAAATGTCACATCGAGCGTTTCCAGCGGTGACCATGGCTAGCCCGCTGCGAACGCTGCCACCGCAGCGGATCGCGGCGTCGATCCTGACGCTGCTCCGCGACTCCGCCTAAAAAGGAGTCAGCGGCGCACACTTCGCGCACATCCGCGGGTTCACACCGGTCGAGGTGCCGGCAGCCCGGCTCCTCCAGGAAGGCCGGCGGCTGTGGATGCTCAGCGAGCAGTTGGTCGCCCGGGCCGGCAGGCAGACGTCTCCGTAGCGGGGGATGTCACATTCAAGTCGAGCGATTCGTCCTCCCAGTGACGAGATTTTCAGATCGGGGAGCCAGATGTCCGAGTCGAATTGGTTGGCCGCAAACTTCGAGCAGCATCGTGCGCACCTGCGTTCCGTGGCGTACGACATGCTGGGTTCGGTGAGTGAGGCCGACGATGCCGTGCAGGAATGCTGGTTGCGGCTGCAGCGCAGCAACGCCGACTCAATTAACGAATTCCGGGGCTGGCTCACCTCGGTGGTCGGCCGGATCTGTATCGATATGCTGCGCGCCCGCCAGACGCGCCGTATTGACTATGTCGGTAGTTGGCTGCCCGAGCCACTGGTCGAGGAGTCCCCAGATCAGCGTCCCGACCAGCAGGCTGAGCGGGCGGACACCCTCGGCCTGGCGTTGCTGATCCTGCTGGAGAGCCTCAGCCCGCCGGAACGGCTCGCGTTCGTGCTGCACGATGTCTTTGCGGTGTCGTTCGACGAGATCGCAAAGATTATGGATCGCAGCCCGGCGGCTGCCCGTCAGCTCGCCAGCCGGGCCCGGCGCCGGGTGCAGGCCGCGCCGCAACCCGACACCGACCTGGCGTTGCAAACGGCGGGTGGTCGACGCCTTCCTGGCCGCCGCTCGCGCCGGTGACTTCGCCGCGCTGTTGCGGGTGCTGGCCCCCGACGTGGTGCTGCGCTTCGACCTCGGCCCGGACGGCCGGCCGGCACTGTCCGGAGCCACCGCGGTTGCCCGGCACGTGCTCAAGACCGCGCCCCGCTTCATCTCCTTCGCCACCCCGGTGCTGGTCAACGGCACAGTCGGCGCACTGTTCGGCACCCGCGAGGATCCCATCTCCGTGCTCGGCTTCACCATCGTCGGCGGCCGGATCGCTGCCCTGGACCTGGTGGCCACCCCAGCGAAACTCCGCCACCTCCGCATCGACTCCTGACCATCCTCAAGGGAGCACCATGCTGCAACCGGACAAGAAGACCGTGATCGTGCATGGCCATCGGATGGCCTACCGCGAGATCGGCGAGGGTGACCCGATCATCTTCGCCCACGACAACCCCCACGTTGTCCTACCTCTGATGCAACGTCATGCCACACCTGGAAGGGCTCGGCCGGCAACGCTGATCCACCCGGCGGATTCCAGGAACAAGCAGGTCAGGGCGCTGTATCAGAGCCGGCGTGAGACGACGGCGCTCCCGTGGTAATCCCTCTGTGGAGCAGGCCAAGGCGTCTGTGATCACCGTGGTGATCGGCTCCGCCAAATGCTGGTGGCCGAGCGCGCGCTTCGAATTGGTCGAAGCGGCCGGTGGTCACGCTTATCGGCACCTATCGACGAACTGCAGCGGCTCGCGCAGGTGGGATTTTCCCGGGTGATTGCAGGAAGGCGTGCCCGGGCGCGGGCGTTGGACACGGCGATGGACGAGTTGGACGCCAGGCTGCACCGGATCGGGCAGCACCCCTTCCGCGCGAAGTTCCGGCTCCGCGGCCGGGACCGCGCGGTGGTCGACCTGCGCGGCATCACGACCGTCCGTAGACATGCCGAAGAGCTGGTCGAGCACAGGCTGGCCCCGGCCCAACCGCGCAACGACGGCCATCAGACGCCCTACCGTGGGCATCCGGTGTTTGTCGCGCAGCACGCTACCGCGACGTGTTGCCGGACCTGCCTGGCGCGTTGGCACGGCATCCCCACCGGGCACGCGCTCGACGACGCCGATCGCGGCTACGTCGTGGAGGCGATCTGCCGGTGGATCGCAGGGCAGTACGCCCCCCACCGCCCGCCGCCGTGACCGGATCGAGCCACCACGGCGGGCTAACGGACCGGTTGGCGGGGCAACAACTTCCCCCGCCAATCCACGAGATTAGCCACCGGGACTGGCCTCGATTTCGGGAAGGTCATGATGTCGGCCAGCAGCGAGCGGATTGGCGTCTTCGCCGCCTCCTGCACACTAAGTCGTGATGGCATGCTCGCACTGTGGCGGCCGGATCCACCGACTCTGTGGCCCCGCGTGGGGTGGGAAGAGCGTGGCCGCCAACGGCCGGCCTGCGCAATGTTGGGTTTGGCTGGTCGGGGGGCTACGTCATCTGGCAGCCGGGCAGCGCGGACGCCGAATTTGCTCCGTCACCGAGCTGCCCGTTGTGCGCAAGACACGGTTAGCCAACTGACACAGCTTCCTGCCTGGTGCTCCGCGACCTGCTGCACCCTGCGGAATAGGCTATGGAAGAAGTGCCGCTTACGTCTCTTCGGCCGTTTACAGTCTGGGCATTTTTTAATTGACTTGCAGTTTGCTTCGCCGTGGCATGCCAGTAAGACTGGATATGTTCCGCCCAGAGCGCGGCGACCGTTTTTGCGTCTCCCAGACTGTCGAGATTGGAGGGCCAATCTACGTAGCGGCGCCCATTGAAATCGATAGCTTGGTGGGGCAGGCGAAGGTCATCATGGCCAACCCGGCAAAAAGGTTGAAAAACAATGTATACTCGCCAGCCCGATTTGGTGTCGTACTCTATGGAAAAACCGTAGTTGGCGAGCCCGTCCTGCGTGTGATAGTCCATGACAGCCATGACGTCCCCTCAATTACGAAACAGTAGTTGTTTTAATAGGTAACCGCAGCAGAGCTATCTTGTTGATCGTTAGCCTCCTTCGTGATGACGACCTTGTGTGGGCGCCAAGCTCGGCAGAGTTCGATGGACACGGCGAAAAGGGTGACGCCGGTCCTTTGCGCCTGCTCTGCGCTACAGCATGGGTACGTTGATGAGACTCGCAGCTGCGAGGGCTCCGTTCGATCACATCCGGCAGGGAGGTTTCCTCATCCCTGGCAGCCCCGCGAGCTGGTAAGACGAGGATTTTTGGCGCAGAACCTCTCACGGCACCGGACGGGGACTTCCGGCTGGGGTGGACAATCCGGCGATTATCCAGGCGCGGTGTGCATCGCAGATGTTATAAAAGGAGAGCCTTGGAGAGGTGAGAGGGCCATGCCACGCAAAGCTGGTAGCAAGGCGTACCGTGATCAACAACGGGAACGCCTGATCAAGCTGGGATTAGGCGGCCATCAACTCATCGAACATCTCGTGGCTGATTTAATGCGGTCCGGATGCCGGCCACGGGAAGCCTGGAGATTGGCTCACGAACTCACTCAAGAAGAAGTCGCAGCCCGGTTCAACCAACTCAGAGCTGATCCGAACATCCGGATGCGTGGCAGTCGTATCTGCGAGTATGAGAAGTGGCCAATGGGTGGTGTCCGACCACCCATTCGAACCCTAAAGATTTTGGCAACCATCTACGAAACGACCTGGGATCGGCTTGTCGACGTCAATGATCTTGAGGCGATGCCGAGCAGTGAGCAGCAAGCATTCCTGGATGTCAGCGACCTGCGCTATGGTGATTTGTTGAATTTGGCGGCGCCGCGACAGGGCCCTTCTCGTTCGCGCGCTCCTTCCCGGGGTGACGACCCGATGGCCGCTCACTCCAGGGACGCGTTAACCACGGCGCGCAAACAGCTGCGCATACCCTCACCGAGATTTCCCTCCGAGCGGTCAGTCCACCCACCGCTCGATGAAATGACACCCATTGACCCGGACAACGTGCGCATTGGGGGCCACACCCGGTCAAGCGAACATCTTGTCCACACCGACGGGGTAACCACGCCACCGAGCGTGGCTTGGATTGCGGCAATCCATGCTTCAGCAGATGATTTCGTCCCTCTGGGCACCGCGGTAGTAATCGATGACCGGCGGGTGTTGACCTGTGCCCACCTTGTTACGGTGGCCAGCTCAGTGCGGCCACAGCTGTGGGTGGCCTTTCCTCTATCTGATGACCCATTCGGGCCTCGTCGCCAGGTCAGGCAAGTGAGGCTCGCTGCACACCCCATGGCCGATCTTGCTGTCGTGGAGTTGGAGGAGCCGATTCCACCAGGGGTGGCTGTGGCGCCGTTGCGGTGCCCCAAACCGGCCGACGTCGTGCATCGCGCGTGGTGGGCGTTCGGGTTCGCCGGCAATGACCCGAGGGGCTATCAGGCCGACGGGATGATCGGGGCGTCGCTGGGCTATGGCTGCGTGCGTCTGGACACCGAGGCCCGTTACCACGTCGAGGTCGGCTTTAGTGGTAGTGGGCTGTGGTGCCCGGACTACGGTGCAGTGGTTGGAGTGGTCGGACAGCCTGATGACCGCGGTGATGGCCGGGCCATTCTTCTGCATCAAGCCGACGGGTATTTCCCCGCGGAAAAAATCCAGCTGTTGACCCAGTGGACGCTCGCGTCCGCCGACGAGGTGGCCCAGGCTGCCTGGGGCTGGACCCTGGCCACGGATAAGGAAGCCGACCGGCACTGGCGCCCACGGGCACGCGGGGTCTCGGTGGCCTCGGAACGGGGCTACCGCTTCCGGGGGCGGCGCATCGCCTTGGCCAGGATTGTGACCTGGCTAGACCGGCCGGCGCCCGACCGCAAGGTCTTGGTGGTCACCGGCTCACCCGGAGTTGGTAAATCCGCAGTTCTGGGGCGCATCGTCACCACGGCCGATGCGGAGATGCGCGCGGCCCTGCCCTCTGATGATGACGCTGTTCGAGCCAGCGTCGGATCGGTGGCCTGCGCCGTGCACGCCAAAGGTAAAACCGCTGTCGATGTCGCGATGGAAATCGCCCGCGCCGCCTCAGCGCCGTTGCCCGAACACACAGACGACCTGATGGCCGGTCTCCAGGAGGTCCTGACCGAACGAGGCGGGCACCGGTTCAACATCGTCATCGACGCCCTCGATGAAGCAAGCGACCCAGAACAAACCCGGGCGATCATTACCAGGATCGTGCTTCCCATCGTCAAGACCTGCGCTGATCTCGGTGCGCAGGTGGTCGTGGGCACGCGCCGCCGTGATGATGCGGGGGATCTGCTGCGGGTTTTTGGCGCAGCAACGGTCACCATCGATTTGGATGACAGTCGATACTTCGCTGTCGAGGACCTCGCCGCCTACGCGCAGGCGACCCTCCAGCTGCGGGGTGCCGAACGCCCTCACAACCCCTACCAGCCCGACGAGGTAGCGGCACCCGTCGCGGCACGGATTGCGCAGCTGGCACAGGGCAACTTCCTCATCGCCGGGCTAGTCGCCCAGATACACGGCCTGTATGACGACAACCCCGCCAGCCCCGCGGCAGTGTCGTTTAGTCCCACTGTTGACTCGACGCTGGCCGCCTTCGTGGACCGGCTGGCTCCCGTTTCGGGCGTGCCGGCTCGGCAACTGCTGGTGGCATTGGCCTTTGCTGAGGCACCCGGGCTGCCACCCGAGCTGTGGCAGCTGGCTGTGCATGCGCTCGGGGGTGCCCGGATCAGCATTGAACAGTTGACCAGATTCGCCCGCGGCTCGGCGGCGAACTTCCTCGTCGAGTCCGCTACTGAAGCCACCCCGGTGGTATTTCGACTGTTCCACCAGGCGCTCAGCGATGCACTGGCCACCCAGCGAGCCAGGTCAGTACCACCCGTGGCCGATGAAAGAGCACTGACCACAGCGTTTATCGCTTATGGGCAGCGGATCGGATGGGATCATGCGCCCACCTACTTGTTCCGATCTTTGCCCGGACACGCCATGCGTGCCGGAATGATTGACCAGCTTCTCGCCGACACCACCTACGTGTTGCGCTCGGACCTGCGCCGACTGATCCCTGCCGCAGCAGCCGCCTGCACACGCGCAGGACTGGAACGCTCCCGAGTGCTGCGGCTAACTCCCCGGGCGATTGCCGCTGACCCGCCGGAGCGGCTGGGCCTATTCAGCGTCACAGAGACTCTCGACGAGCTGGGCACGGCGTTTCGCCACTACAAGGAAGACGCTGCCTACCGAGGCCTGTGGGCCAATACACCCGGTCGAGCCGAGTGGACCGTTCTCACTGGGCACACCGGCTGGGTGACCGCGGTGTGTCCAGTGCGAGTCGATGGCCGAGAGCTGCTCGCCTCCGCCAGCAATGACCGCACCGTGCGCATTTGGGATCCGACCAGCGGCGCCACCGAGCGCGTGCTCGATGGGCACATTGGCGGCATCCGCGGTCTGTGTCCGGTGCGGGTAGACGGCCGGGAGTTGCTCGCTTCGGCGGGCGCGGACCGCACCGTGCGGATCTGGGATCCAGCCAGTGGTGCCACCGAAGGCACTCTGTCCGACCACACTGAGCGGGTCAACGACATATGCGTGGTCCAGATCGTCGGTCGAGAGCTCCTCGTCTCTGCCAGTGCTGATCGCACCGTGCGTATCTGGGACCCTGCCCGCCAGGCCGAATCACGCATTCTGGCAACGCATACCGGTCCAGTGACCACGGTATGTGCAGTCCACGTCGACGACCGTGACCTGCTCGCCACCGCTGGTGACGATCACACCATCCGCATCTGGGACCCCGTGACCGGCGCACTCCAGCGCACCCTGCACGGGCACACCGGCCCGATCCACGCGATCTGCGTGATCCACGTCGGCGACCAGCAGCTTCTCGCCTCTGCCAGCACCGACCGCACCGTGCGCATCTGGGACCCGGCTACCGTCCTGGGCATTCCTCAGCGCACCCTCAACGGGCACACCAACTGGGTGTATGGCCTGTGCGCAGTGCCGGCGGGTGACCAAGACCTACTGGCCTCGGCCAGCAGCGACCATACGGTACGCATTTGGGACCCCAGCACTGGTGCACCTCTGCGCACTCTAGATGGGCACACTAACTGGGTAAATGCGCTGTGCACGGTGTGGCCGGATGGGCGGGAATTGCTCGCCTCGGCCAGCGCTGACCGCACCGTACGGATCTGGGACCTGAGCACCGGTGCCCGCGAGCGCACCCTGAGCACCTCCATCGGTCGTATCCGCGGCATATGCGCCGTGCAGGTCAACCACCAGGAACTACTGGCCTCTGCCAACGCCGATTCCACTGTACAAATCTGGGATCCCGCCACCGGCGCACCTCAGCGAACCCTAGACGGACACACCGGCAAAGTCACCGACGTATGCTCCGTGCGGGCAGACGGCGGGCAGCTGCTCGCCTCTGCCAGCCTCGACCGCACAATACGCATCTGGGACCCGGCCACCGGCGCCGCCAACCGCATCCTGAGTAAACCCACCGGCGCCATCCTTGCCATCTGTACGGTGCAGCTAGGCGACCGCGAACTACTGGCCTGCGCCGGTAGTCATCACACAGTCGAAATCTGGGACCCGGCCACCGGCACCCTTGAACGCACCCTGACTGGCCACACAGGCTGGGTCAACGCAGTCTGCCCGATCCCCGTAGACGGCCGGGAGCTGCTCGCTTCCGCCAGCAACGACCGCACAGTACGCATCTGGAACGCGGCCACCGGCGCCCTCGAGCGCACCCTGACTGGCC
This sequence comes from Pseudonocardiales bacterium, assembly GCA_019241525.1. Classification (GTDB taxonomy): domain Bacteria; phylum Actinomycetota; class Actinomycetes; order Mycobacteriales; family Pseudonocardiaceae. The sequence continues at coordinate 816 of JAFAWY010000086.1, read as the reverse complement.
ACACAGGCTGGGCAAACGCCGTCTGCTCAATCCCCGTAGACGGCCGGGAACTACTCGCCTCTGCCAGCAACGACCAGACCGTGCGCATCTGGGACCTCTTGACCAACGCACCGGAAAGCATCCTGCAAGGCCACACCGACCGAGTAAACAGCGTATGCATGATCCAAATAGGCGGTCGCGCGCTCCTCGCCTCAGCCAGCGACGACCAGACAATACGGATCTGGGATCCAGCCACCAGCCACTCGCTCTACGAAATCCCCGTGCACTACAAAGCACTTAAACTTGCGCTTCTCCCCGATCGCCACCTCATCATCGGACTTTCTACAGGACTGTTGGCTTTAGCTGTCAGCTAAGCTGCAGCAGGATTGAATGCAAGAAAATCGGATCTGACGCCCTATGCCTATGGATCTCAAGCCTCTGACGGCTGTGTTTGCGGTGGGAGAAGTAATGATCTGATAGATCTCGCGTGCGATGTAACGCTAGAGGCAGCGGATGGCTTCGCGGTGGTTTGCCTCCGGCGATGCGGCGGGTGAGGTAGTCACGCCAGCCCACAACAACACCTGGTCAAAAATCTGCGCCAAGTTTTGGCACGGTACACAAGGGGCGTTGTTGCGTTACGCGAACTAGGGACAGGCCATACCATCAATCGTGATTGGTCAGATCGCCAGCGCCAGCTCGTCGAAGGCCGCCCGGAGCCGTAGGGTTACTGTTTCCTCGGCCCCGAGTTCGTAATGACCGCGGCGGATGTTCTGGATGAACGCGTGCCCGGCACTAGTGACTCGTGCGCAGCGGAGTTGTTTGAGCCCACGCATCGCG
>JAFAWY010000108.1 GCA_019241525.1 Pseudonocardiales bacterium | reverse complement strand
GGCATGTCGATGAACGTCTACGCGCACGCCGGACGCGTCCGTACCCGCGATTTGTCCGCCCCGAACCGGCTCTGGGGATCGGGCGTGTGAGGTCGGCATAACGCTCTGCCAGTCCCTGGCGCGGCGAATGCGTCGAGAGACCTGGCGTCCTCCGAACGAGTGACCGTTGACCAACTGTTTGTCAACTGACTATGATCCAGCTCACAAGAGACAGACTTGTCTGTTCGCTTCGGCCCAGGTGGCCGCCGATAACCCTTCGTTCGACGCCAGGGCGGAGCTTTGCGCTCGAAAGGAGTCTCCAGCAACGCAAGTCACGTTTCCCCCGCTCATAGATGAGAGGAAAAATCATGACCGGCTACGATCCTCGAACTGCCACAGGAATCCCCACAGAACCCGTCGGGTCGCTGCCTCGTCCAGCGAAGTTGCAGGCCGCCTACGCCGACTACGATCAAGGAAAGATCAGCAAGGAAGAGCTCGCGGTTGAACAGGACGCCGCCGTCCGCGATTCAATCGAACGCTCTGAGGCCACCGGATCACCGATCATCTCAGATGGTGAACAGTGGTGGTCGAGTTTCGCTACCTACCCTATCACCGACACCCTCGCCGGAACTGGCCTTGCCCCTAATCTTGCCCCGGGTGGCCAGTTCTTTGCGATCTTCGCCGATGGTCATGGGCGACAGCTACCCCGCCTTACCGGCGGTCCCTTGCGGTATAACCAGTATGCTGCTGATTCGCTGAAAAAGTCCGTTCGCTACGCACATGTGCCCATGAAGCAAGCTGTGATCGCACCTTCCATGCTGGCTCTGCTGTATCCACTCAAAGACGAGGTGCCAGGCTACTCCCGGGAACAATTCGAAGAAGACATCGTCAACGAATGCGTCAAAGACATCCGTCAAGCATTCGCCGCCGGCGCCGCCCGAGTCTCCGTCGACTTTACTGAAGGCCGGCTAGCCACCAGGGAAGACCCCCGCAACCCGTGGACGGGCGCCGGCCTGCTGCCTCATTTCATTGAGCTGAATAACCGGGTGATGGCCCACTTCTCTCCCGAGGAACGCCAAAAGATCGGTATCCATACCTGCCCGGGCGGGGACCGCGACTCGGTGCACAGCGCCGACGTGCCCTACAACAACCTGCTTCCCAGCATGTTCAAGATCAACGCCGGCTACTTCCTCATCCAGCTGGCCAGCGAGCGTGACAAGGACAGCGTCTACCGATCCATCGCCGAGAACCTGCAAGATGACGCTGACGGCGTCGCCCAGATGGCTTACATTGGCGTGTGCGTGACCCAAAGCCCACGGCCGGAAAGCGCCCAGGAGATTCGCGACCAGTTGATCAGGGCCGCCAACTTCATCGACAAACAGCGGATCGGATCCACCGACGACTGCGGTTTCTCCCCTTTTAGCATCGATGAGAAACCCAACCACGGTTCCCCCGATTACGCTCGGGACATCGCCTTCCAGAAGATCAAAAGCCGGGTCGAAGGAACAAGGATGGCCGCCGAGAAACTCGGCGTCAGCTAAGTTCGTTGCGCCGGAACACGGATAACAACCCCGCCGGCCGGCCCGTTGCGCGCAGCTCGTTTTGGGACACAGATAGCAGTAATGACGGCTACACCCGTAGTCGGTGCACCAAACGCAGCTGCGCGCAGCTTAAAGGTTAGCCTAACCTGGTAGAGGCGCTCCGTGCAGCGTAGGTCTGCTACGGGACAAATGTGAAGCTTTCAAGATCGCAAGCCCGAAGCTCCAGAACCTGCTGTCCAGCCGCCAGCGGTGGAGTCCGGCGAACGGCAGTGATTGCGATTGCATGGCCGTACAGGGGACTGATGCAACGGCGGTGGCGCAGACTCGCTCTGCCCGGATTTCCCATGCTCAACGGGCGAGTCCTTTGAAGGATTCTAGGACGCTCTCTTCTGAGCTCGGCTTTCCAGAGGACTCTATAGCACTCCTGAAAGGGACCGTTCGAATGGCGATACAGCGATAGGCGAATTCGATCGTGAGGCGAGTGGTGTGAACTTACGGGATGTCGGCACAATGTTAGAGCAGCTGCGTGCCGGTCGTGTGGTCGTGTGCGACGGGGCGATGGGCACCATGCTGCATGCTGCCGGGGTTTCGCTAGACCATTCCCTGCCCGAATTGAATGTGTCACGCCCGTCCCTGGTCCGGGACCTGCATGCGGCGTATATCAGTGCCGGCGCTCGGATCCTGCAGACCAACACGTTTGGGGCGAACCGGTTGCGGCTGGCTGGGTCCGGGCTGGAGAACAACGTCTCTGAAATCAACATTGCGGGTGCCCGGCTGGCCCACGAAGCGGTCCAGCGTGCTGGGCACCCGGTGCTGGTGGCGGGTTCGGTCGGGCCCGCGGTGAGCGCTCCGGCAGTGCGGCGGGTACCGGCCAGCACTCGGGCGGACAGCCTCCGAGAGCAGATCACAGCGCTGTGCGACTGGGTCGACCTGTTGATCCTGGAGACCTTCGGCGACCTAGAGTCCCTCGTCCAGGCGGTGGAGGCGGCGAAATCGGAGAGCGACTTGCCGGTGGTGGCCCAACTGACTTTCGGTGACGACGGCCGGACCCTGCGCGGCGAGGATCCTGCGGAGGCAGCCGGTGTACTGTCCCATCTCCCGGTGGTCGCGCTCGGTGCCAACTGCACGGTTGGTCCCGCGGTGCTGGTCGGCGTGGTCGCTGAACTGGCTCGCTACACGCACCTGCCCGTGGCCGTGCAACCCAACGCGGGAGTGCCCCAACGGCTCCGTGGCAAGATGCGCTACGCGCGCAACGCGGCGTATTTCGCCGAAGCAGCGCACCAGTTCGTCACTGCTGGGGCCACGCTGCTTGGCGGTTGCTGCGGCACAACACCGGCCCATGTGCGGGCAATCTCAGAAACGCTCCCCACGCTACCGCCCGTCCAGCGGTCCAGAACCGCGCCGGCTGCTACCCAGCCCGCTTCCGTGGCCGCAACCCGAAAGATTCCATCGGCCCCGGCGTGGCCATGGGAGGACGAACTTGTCGTTGCTGTCGGATTACAAGCTCCAAATGGCCCGCAGGTGCCGGAGTTCCTCAAACAGGCCACCGCCCTGCGCGCAGCTGGCGCGAAAGTGCTGGCCATTACCGATCCAACGCCGCCAGCGGCCCGGATCAGTCCGGTCGGCGCAGCGGTAGTCGTGCGCGAACGGGTCGGCAGCGAAGTGCTGCTACCGGTAGAGGCCGCCGATCGCAACCTTGCCGCGTTGCAAGCGGACCTACTCGGTGCGCATGCGCTCGGCCTACGGATCGTGGTGTGCCGCACGGGCAGCCCGCGGGTGGCCGGTGACTATCCCATTGCTCCTGGCGGAACCCCTTGGGACGTCGACTCAGTCGGGCTCATCGCCATGCTCAGCGCGCTTAACGAGGGCATCGATTGGCGCGGCGTGGCCACCGCGGAGCACACCCGGTTCCTCATCGGAGCCGGCTTGCATACCGCCGCCGCTGACCTCATCCACGAGCTAGACAGAGCCGAGACCAAGATCCGGGCCGGGGCACATTTCCTGGTCACCAACGTGATCTACGACGTCGAGAAAGCAGCACAGGCACTCGGCGCGACTCGCGCCCGCGGAGTGACCTTGCCAGTACTGGCCACACTGGCCCCGTTTGCCGATATCCGAACTTTGCAACAGCAGTCATACGAGGTTCCTGAGGGGTCGATCCCGCTGTCGGCACTAGCCACCGTGCGGCGCCATCTGGACAATCCCCAGCAGACCGTCGAGTTCGCCGTCAGCACGGCCGAGAAGTTGCGGCACCTGATCTCCGGTGTTGTGGTGCACGTGCCCGCCGGAGTCAACGAGCAAGCCGGCCAGCTGGTCAGCGCCCTGGCACGGTTGCGGGCGAGCTGATGAGCCGCCCGGGAATGTCCAAGCGGGCCGCGGTACGTCACGATGAGACCGCGCTAACTGGCCTGTCCCGGCAGAACTCGATCTACCGGCGGACCATGACGGTCTGCGACGAGCTGGCTGACGCGGCGCTGGGTGGGGCTGACCCGGTCCGGCTCACCGAAGTCTTCGCACGGCTGGTCGGCAAGCGCGTCGTGTTGCTAGACGCCGCATTCCGGCTGCGCGCCCAGGCCGGCGGATCAGAGTCCGGGCCCGGGTTGCGCTGGAACCGCAGCGATCCCAGCGTCGACCGACTGCTCCGTGCGCTGGAAACAGTGCGGCGACCACTGCGCATCCCGGCCATCCCGGGCTCCCTGCTGGACCAGGCTTGCCTGATGGCTCCCGTCGTGGTCCGCGAGGTTAGCCTGGGCTACCTGCTCATGCTCGACGAACCAGCCCCCGCCAGCGACTACCCGGCAGCGCCTGACGACGCCGAGTTCCTCACGATCACCTATGCTGCCACCCTATTCGCACTGACCTTGGCCCATGAACAGACCAGCGCCGAACTGGACCTGCGCTACCGCGCCACCGTGGTGGACGCCCTGGTCTCCGGCCATTTCTTCGACGCCCACGACGCTCGACGCAAGGCCCGGTCACTGGGCCTGCGTGATGACACAGCCTTGCGCGTCGCCATGCTGCGCCCTCTGCCACCGGACTTTGCCTCGGCTCAACGCATCGCGGCGATTCTGCCGGGCGCGGGCACTGTGGTACGAGACGGCGCTCTGATCATGATCGTCCCCGGCGAGCCGAGCAGCGACACACTCGCAGCGCTATGCCGACTCGGTCCAGGCACCACCTGCGGAATCAGCGAACCAGTGGACTCGCCAGAACTGCTGCCCCGCGGTATGCGCCAAGCTGAACAAGCGATCGATCTGGGGCTGCGCCTAGGTCGGGCCGGTCAGCCGGTCCGATACGACCAGCTGGGCATCTACCGGCTGCTGTGCACGATCGGCGACATGCAGCACCTGATGGGATTCGCCCGTGATGTGCTTGGGCCATTACTCGACTACGACACCCAGCACCGCACTGAATTGGTGCGCACACTTTCTGTCTACCTCCACCAACACTGCAGCCACAAACAATCCGCCCGAATACTTCACCTCCATACGAACACCGTCGCCTACCGCATCGCGCGCATCGAGACCATCACGGGACTCGATCTCAGCGATCCAGACAACCGGCTCATCGCACACGTTGCAGCAAAGATCATCGAGTCGCAAGGTGGCTAATCTTACATGTGACCGTTCCGAGCATTCACCAGCGGTTTGATTTGACGTTGCGCACGTTAGAGTCAGACATCACCTCAAAGTCGGGGCCCGCGAGCCAACACCCTAAAGACGTTAGGAACACGGCGCCACGAGAGACATGAGACCGAGGAAATCGTCGCCCTTGTAGACCCGCAGCCGGATGTTGTCCCCGTTCTCGTGGATTTCAGGCGGCGGCCCTTGCCTGAGTCCTGCCATGCGATAGGCACTCGGCTCATCGGCCAAGAACACCGCAAGGAAGAAGGAACGCCGTGCGGAAGATCGACTAGACGAGGACGTCGACAGGAATCAGCGCACCGTGCCGGAAGCGGTGGGCCTGGCGCTGACCGCGCTGGTCGGTGAGATGGAGGAAAGGGGGCGTTGGCGTTGGCGGTGCGCACCGGGTTACAGGTGTTGACCGCGTTCATGCAAGAGGATGTGACCGCACCGGTGTGGGGTGAGGGCGACTGGGCCTGCGTCCTGACCTGGAACATCCCCAGAACATGTGCGGTACCCCCGACCGCCTGCAACCGTCCCGAAGGGTCTGTCACTATGCCGACTGCATCGCCGCGAGCACCGCCGCCACCAGTGCTTTCGTGACCGACGTCGGCATAATCGGGAGGTCGGCATAAACATTGCACAAGAACCCGAAAATGTTCAAGATCGGCTACCGAAAAGACTGCGCTCAGTGATAGCCGGGTGGATGCCGGCGGCCTACCACGCTGAGACCGCGCTGGCCGCCCAGGCGCAGTTGGAATCTCTGGCCAGCGGGTTGGACTTAACCCATCCAGGCGCTGCGGCATCCTTGCGCGCGCCGAACAATCTACGAAATCCGGGACATTCTTTGCAGCCGGGCTTGAAACTAACTAATTACCACCAAGTAGACGATTAAGGAAATTACGCAAGCCCCTGCCGGTCGTCTTCGACCTGCTGGCATGCCGTGGACCCGACGCCTCCGCAACTACAGTTTCGCTAACAGCAGCGCCGTACTGCGGGTCGGGAGGACCATATGCAGGGTCAGCAAGCGTCGCCGCTGACTTGGCCGCGGACGTAGTCGCCGCTAAGGCAACCGGGGGTTTCGTCACGACAGCCGGTGACCACGATCTCACTTTGCGAACTACTGGAGGTGCGTGATCGCGGGCAGGAAAGCCCGAGTCCGACGCAACAACGTACTTTTGGTACGCCGCCGCTGACTCCGCCGCCGCACCCGCAGCCCGCTGCGCATCCGACCTCACCACAGAAGGGTGCGCCACATACTTCTGGTACGCCGCCGCTGACTCCGCCATAAATTTGTGATAGACAGCCGTGGACTCATCCACGTACCTACGAAAGGTAACCAGGCACTCATCCATGTACCTGCGATAAGCCACCGTAGCAGCTGATACTTGGGCGTCGGAGGGTGGCGCAAAGGACGAGTTCATCAATCCTCCAACGAACGCGGACCGTGAAAGCCGAGAATAGAAGTTACGGAGGAGTAGGAGTACCCACTTCTGGCAACATATTTCTAGGCCCATCATTGTGTGCAGCGTACAAGCCACCGGCTAGGTCGGGTGCCACGAAGGAGTAGGTGTCGCTACAGCGGCGCGAGTCCTCGGCTAGAAGTGCCTTGAGGCATTCAGCGGGTCACAATATTGCGCTTTCACGGGCACAGTTGCGTCGGCGCATCACCGCGAGCGGGCAGGCTGGCCTGATGCATCGTTGCCGTGCCTGGGTGTCCGCATCGAGGTCTGGCTTCGCTGGCTTTCGCTTCCCACCGGATGTGATCATGTGGCGGTCCGTTGGTACCTGCGCTATGCACTGTCGTGCAGGCACTTCTCACCGTTGTTGATCGACGCAGCACGACCGTGTCGACATGCGTCAGGTGATCGTTGGTTCGTCGATGAGACTTACCGCCAAGGTCGCTGGACGGTGGGTTTATCTGTATCGGGCCATCGACCAGTTCGGGCAGGTCATCGACGTGTTGGTCTGCCAGAAGCGCGACCTGGCGGCCACCCGGTGATTCTTCACCCACGCCCTGGAACACGGGCCGTCCTCGATTGAGGTCACCACTGATCACGCGGCCGTCTACCCGCGCGTGCTCGACGAGCTGGTGCCTGCCGCCTGCCATGTCACCGAGCAATACCGAAACAACCCGATCGAAGCCGATCCCCTGAGGGCCTAAACGAGTCGTGGTTCTGCTCGTGTGGCTGGCTAGCCTAAATGTGTGCTTTCACGTAGTTAAGTACGGGTTGCCTTGTGGTGCTATCCGCAGTAGCGGCTAATGCGTGCGCTGAGCGCCTCAATTACACCTGTGCCCCAGGGGACCGCTCTCGAAGGGTACATTTTATTGGTTGGCCCAACCGCCGCTACTGCCGTTTTCGTGGCCGTAGCTACCTCGACATTGACAGCCGCCAACGTCGGCATTGGGATTTCCGACCAGTCAGGAATTCATGCGCGGCAGAAGTTGCGACCTTAAACGTGCCACGGGTCAATGATGAGATGATCACACCCGATACCGCAAGATGTTAAATGGCCGCCGGCTAAAGCCACCCTCGATAACCGACCGACCACTATGAACGAGCTCTACAGCCAGGAGCACGCCCTTATGCAGACCCCACCTCCACACCGGGGGTCACGCTAACACCGATGCTAACCGTCCCCGGCGTCAACACGCCGATCCACAATCAGCATCGTATTAGTACATCTTACTTGCCTTCTAAGAGCAGCACATGGGCTAGATTATTGAGCGACCTCACCACCCAGTTTCCGTCTTGAGCGGCGCTCATCATCAGAGTCTGCGCAGAATACCTGAGCTACTGTACAGGATGGAAACCTGACTGGCAGCACGGGCAGTAATAGGTGTGCCTGGCGTATACGCCCTCTCCTTGCGCAGCCCGGATCACTCGTTGCCCACAGCGGCGGCACGGCTGCCCACCCCTCTTATACACCCAGTGCTGTCGCCCCCTAGCCAAGTCTCCGGTGGTGGACTGCTCAGGCCGGTCCGCATTAGCCAACAGCAGCTGTCGCCCCAGAGCCACCACCGCATCTGGATCGACGATTCGTACCGGAGCCCACGGAGAGACACCCAGCAGGAAGCACATTTCTGTCATATATAGATTTCCAATACCCGCCATGATCCGCTGATCCAGCAGCGCGATACCGATTTCCACATCGGCGCGCTCGGATAATCGTCTCGCCGCGTGCACCGCGTCATCGCCGCTCCAGTCCGGCTTGAGCAAGTCGGGACCCAAGTGCCCGACGAGGCGGTGCTCGTCCCGGGTGGCCAGCACAGCCATATCGTGCAGGCAGAAACCGACCGCTTCCCGGTCTTGGGTGGATAACACCGCGCGAGCTTGGTGCTGGGGCCTCCGCCACCGCTGTCCGGGCGAGTAAAGGTGCCAGGCTCCGTCCATCCGGAAATGGGCGTGCAGGCTTTGCTCATCATCGAAGCGGGTGAACAAATGCTTGCCGACGCTGCACACGCCCGCCACGGTGCGCCCGGCGAGATCGTGCTCGATAAGCCGCGGATGCCGCAGCTCCCCGCGAATGAGCCGCTGCCCGGTCAACGCGCTGCCCAACTTCTTGCCCGCCAGGTAGACGACATCTCCCTCAGGCACGGCTCACCTCCGATCCGGCGGGATGGGGGTCACCGAGCACATTGCGGTGAGTTTGGTGAAGGAGCAGGGCGAAAGAAACGGCACCGATAATGAGATACGAATGCCAGGCGTGGATCGTGTCCCATAAGGCGTGCAGGAATACCACGAGCACGAATGTGCCGACCGCGGTGACCAGCCCCCGTAGTCTCCATCGTTGTGCGTGGGCCCACCACAGCGCGCCGGCAGCGAGGCCAGTCCAGGCAGCATGCCCGGCCGGGCTGAGCACGCCCCGCAACAGGACCTCGTTTTCCGCGTCGGACAGGTTGCCGCCGGTGGCAAGCAGGGTCACGAACCCGTAACCCAGCGTCTCCAACACAGCGAAGCCCATACCCACCGCGACGCCGACGAGCAGTCCATCGGCCGGATTGGCCCGGTACCGGGTGAAGATCAGTACCGCGATCGGCACCAGCAGCTTGGCGCCTTCTTCGATCAACCCGATATACAGCGTGGGAAGCGTGCCCATCCGCTGCATGATGTCGAACTCCGCGACGCTGGCCAGCGCGGCGCCGAGCACTCCACCCAGCAGCGCGCAGCTCAGCAGCACGCTCAGTGGCACGTCAAAGGCCGGGTTGCGGCCTTCGATGTAGACCACGAAGCTCACTGGGATCACCAGCGTGCCCAGCACCAGCAGGGATGGCACCAGACCGGGGTTTCCGGTGATCACCAATGCTTGCTGGACGGCGATGAACAGCCCGATCCCCACCAGGAATACGGGCAACCACGCCCATCGCCGGGGCCGTGCCGGACGAGACCGGCCCTGCATTTCTGTCCCGTGGTGCACGGTGGCCATGACTCCCCTTCTACCCGATCGATCAAGCATCGGCACCACCCCTGACGGTGACGAATTCATACTCCGGCGGCCGACCAGCTTGACCAGCGCGCGACGTCGATCGCGACCACGGGACCTTGAGGCGGCCGTGCACGGTACGGGGAATAGCGCGCCACCAGGCGGGCGATGGCGTCGCCGGACTCCGGCTCGTCAGCGTCGAGAATCCGGCCACTACCGTCGGCCCGCACCCACCACAGTGCCTCCCAGTCGTCGTCATAGTGATCGACGAGGACGGCGACGCGCGGGTTGGCCGCGATGTTCGCCAGCCGGCGCAGCGAGCTCGAGCGCTTGGGTTTCGCGTCCACCGCGCTATAGATCGTGTCGCCGGCCAGTGCGAACACCATAGGAACCAGGTGCGGGCGCCCGTCGGCGTCCGCGGTGGCCAGCCGGGCGACCCGGGCATCCGCGAAGCGTTGGCGGGTCTGCTCTGGAGTCACCCGCCGGTGAACTGAGTAATTGCCGTCGCCCACCGATCGAGAGCCCGCTCGACCGTGCTCCGGCATCCGGACGGTAACCAGTGGCTGGCCCGCCGCACCCCGGCCCGCGCCACGCGGTCCAGCGCTGCTGGATCACACGGCATGCCGAGTATCTGCACCTCGATCGGCCGTTGTGCCCGCGACTGTAGTTCGTTGATGCGCTTGAACAGCACCTCATTGTCGCGGTAGTTCGGGAACCAGCCATCACCGAAGGCAAGAACCCGATCTAGCACCGTCGGCCCGGTGCCGCCGACGAGGATGGGCGGGTGCGGCCGTTGCGCGGGTTTGGGGTACGACCAAATGCGCTCGAAGTGCACGAACTCCCCGCGATAGCTGGCCTCGTGCTGGGTCCAGATCGCTTTCATTGCGTCGACCCGTTCGGCGAGCAGCTTCATCCGCCTGCGCGGATCGGTGCCGTGGTTGCGCATCTCCTCACGGTTCCACCCGGCGCCGACACCGAACTCGAACCGGCCGCCAGACAGGTGGTCCACGCTGGCCACTTCCTTGGCGGTGGTAATGGGATCGCGTTCGACCACGAGGCAGATCCCGCTGCCCACTCGCAGTGTGGAGGTCGCGGCAGCAGCAGCTGTCAGCGCCACGAACAAGTCGTAACAGTGCCAGTACTTGCTCGGCAGCTCACCACCGTCTGGCCAGGCGCTTTCCCGGCTGGCTGGGATGTGGGTGTGTTCGGCGAAAAACACCGCATCTTGCCCGCTGTCTTCGACCAGACGCGCCAGGGCGCCGGGATCCATACCATCATGTGTCGGGAAATATCCGACCCCGAAATCCATAACAGTCAGTCCTACGGTTTCCAGGTGTGTCACCGTTGCCGGAAGTTGACCCGCTTGGTTGGCCTTTTGCCTGCGTCAAGTCTGCCGGGGCGCATGACCTCGTCTTCGGTCAATGCCCTTTCCGTGCCGTCGCGCAGATCCTCTTCCACTACCTGCGCACCGGTGGGCATGTTGCTGAGCTTGCGAATATCGCTGACCGAAATGGTGTCCTTATCCCACGGATAAGCTTTCCCTTCGATCATCACCTCGTAACCTGCAGTTTGCGCCATGGTTGGTTCACCCCTCCTCAGACGCCAAGCAGGTCCGGCTCGTCGCTGAGCCGGACCTGCTTCGTATACCCGCAACGGGCTGCTTCATACCTGAGCAAGGGCGCCCGTCAGGCCACTGCCGCGGCTGGAGCCGTCGCCGATTCCAGGGCGAGGTCGATCACTTCGCGGACGTTGCCGACCAGGTGCACGGTGAGCTCATCGCGCACCGCCTCCGGCACGTCGTCCAGATCAGGCTCGTTGCGCCGGGGCAACAGCACGGTGGTGATCCCGGCCCGGTGCGCGGCAAGCAGCTTCTGCTTCACGCCACCGATCGGCAACACCCTCCCGGTCAGCGATACCTCACCGGTCATCGCCACGTCGGAGCGCACCGGCCGACCAGACAGCAACGATGCCAGCGCGGTAGTCATGGTGATCCCGGCACTAGGCCCATCCTTGGGCACCGCACCCGCCGGAACGTGCACGTGAACGCCACGTTCAGCAAGGTCACCGACCGGCAATTCGAGCTCCGCACCGTGCGAGCGCAGGTACGACAGCGCGATCTGCGCGGATTCCTTCATCACCTCACCGAGTTGCCCGGTGAGCGTGACTTCGGTCGATCCGGTCTCCTTGTCGGCCAGCGAGGCCTCCACGAACAGCACGTCGCCACCGGCGCCGGTCACCGCAAGCCCGGTCGCCACCCCCGGCACGGCTGTGCGCTCCGCGGACTCCGGGGTGTGCTTGGGCCGGCCCAGGTACTCACGCAGGTCGTCTGGTCCGATGTGGACCGGGGTGGCCTGCTGGTGCAGTGCCAAGCCGGTGGTCACCTTGCGCAGGATCCGGGCGATCGACCGCTCCAGCTGCCGCACCCCCGCTTCGCGGGTGTATTCACCGGCCAGCCGGTGCAGCACGGCGTCCTCGATCCGCACGTCTTCCGGGTTCAGTCCGGCCCGGTCCAGCTGGCGAGGCAGCAAGTGATCGCGCGCGATGGCGACCTTCTCGTCCTCGGTGTACCCATCCAGGGTGACCAGCTCCATGCGGTCCAGCAGCGGCGCGGGAATCGCTTCCAGCACGTTGGCTGTCGCCAAGAACATCACATCGGACAGGTCCAGCTCGACTTCCAGGTAGTGATCGCGGAAGGTGTGGTTCTGCGCCGGGTCGAGTACTTCGAGCAAGGCAGCAGTGGGGTCACCGCGGAAGTCCGCGCCCAGCTTGTCCACCTCGTCGAGCAGCACGACCGGGTTCATCGAGCCCGCTTCGGAGATAGCCCGCACGATCCGGCCCGGCAGCGCGCCGACATAGGTCCGGCGATGCCCCCGGATTTCGGCCTCGTCGCGCACACCGCCCAAAGCGACCCGCACGAACTTGCGGCCCATGGCCCGGGCCACCGATTCACCCAGCGAGGTCTTACCCACGCCGGGCGGACCGACCAGGGCTAGCACCGCGCCACTGCGCCGGCCGCCCACAACACCCAAGCCGCGGTCGACGCGCTGGCGCCGCACGGCCAGGTACTCGATGATGCGGTCCTTGACCTCGTCGAGCCCGTAGTGGTCGGCGTCGAGCACCTCCCGGGCCCCAGCGATGTCGTAGCTGTCCTCGGTGCGGGAATTCCACGGCATGGCCAGCACGGTGTCCAGCCAGGTGCGGATCCAACCGACCTCTGGTGAGGACTCAGCGGTCCGCTCCAGCTTGTCGACCTCGATCATGGCCGCCTTGTGCACGTGCTCGGGCAGCTGCGCAGCCTCCACCCGGGCCCGGTAGTCCTGCTCCTCGGTCGCCGGCTTGCCGTCCAGCTCAGCCAGCTCCTTGCGGATCGCGGCAAGCTGTTGCCGCAACAGGAACTCCCGCTGCTGGCGCTCCATGCCTTCCTTGACGTCCTTGTTGATCGTCTCGGCGATATCGAGCTCAGCGAGCTGCTCCTGCGTCCAGGTGATGAGCTTCTCCAGCCGCGCCACCACGTCTGAGGTCTCCAGCAGCCAGAGCTTCTGCTCCTGAGTCAGGTATGGGGCGTATCCGGCGAGATCGGCCAGCATGCTGGGCTCGTCCACCTGCCGGAATGAGTCGATCGTCTGCCAGGCGCCGCGGCGCTGCAGGATCGTGATCACCAAGCCCCGGTATTCCCGAGCCAGCTCCTGCGCGCGGTCCGGTGCTCCGGTCTCGTCCAGAACGGTGGCCTCCACCCACAGGGCCGCACCCGGACCCGTGGTGCCGGCGCCAATTCGGACCCGGGAGGTGCCGCGCACCACTGCGGCCTGCTCGCCGCCGGGCAGCCGCCCGATCTGCTCGACCACGCCCCAGGTGCCCACGGACGCGTACTTGCCGTCAAGCCGGGGCACCAGCAGGATGCCGGGTTGCGCACCTGGGTTGCCAGCAGCGGCCCGAGCCGCGTCGATGGCCGCACGGACTTCGGCGTCGTCCAGCCGCATCGGAACTACCATTCCCGGCAACACCACGACGTCGTCGAGCGGCAGGACCGGCAGTTTCAGAGTTTCGGTCAAGATTGCCACGCTTCCAAGCGAGAAGATTGCGTACAGTCGACTCAACCAGGCCTGGCGCGGCGCTATTCCCGATGCTCACCCGGTATTGCGCATGCCGGCGGCGATCCCGTTGACGGTCCGCAGCAGAGCCCGGCGCAGATCGGGATCGGGTTCGTCCACCTCACGCCGCCGGGCCAGCAACGCGACCTGGAGGTGGTGCAGCGGTTCCAGGTAGGAGGCGCGCACCCGCAGGGTGTCGCGCAGCAGGTGATGCCGCGCCAGCAGGGTCGACCCGCCGGTAAGTCGCAGCACCTCCCGCTTGGTCAAGTCGTGCTCGCGCACGATGACGTCGAACAGCGGCTGCAAGGCAGGGTCCACGAGCGCCGAGACGTAGTACTCCGCGATCCGCAGATCGGTCTTGGCCAGCGTCATCTCGACGTTTCCCAGCAGGTTGGTGAAAAATGCCCAGCCCCGCATCTCATCAAGGACCGGGCCGAGACCCGCGTCCTGGGCAGCGCGCAAGCCGGTGCCCAGCCCGTACCAGCCGGGCACGACCATCCGAGTCTGGGTCCATCCGAACACCCACGGGATCGCCCGCAACCCATCCAGCGTGGTCTTCCCACTGCCAGGTCGCCGCGTCGGCCGGGACCCGACATTGAGCCAGCTCAGCTCCTCCACGGGGGTGGCTGCGGAGAAGAAGTCGCTCAATCCGGGCAGGCCGATGAAGTCGCGGTAGGCCGTATACGCAGCAGAACTGACCACGTCCATCGCCTCGTCCCAACGCGTCAGCACCTCCAGCGGTACTCGGGAGGTCTGGTGTAGCAGGGTCGCCTCCAGCACGGCGGCCAGCAGGATCTCCAGATGGTTCTGGGCCAACGCGCTCAGCGAGTATCGGTCGGAGATGACCTCGCCCTGCTCCGTCACCTTCAGTGTCGCGTCGACCGTGCCGTAGGGCGACGCCGCCACCGCCTCCCCCGCGGGTCCGCCGCCCCGACCCACCGACCCCCCGCGTCCGTGGAAAAGCCGCAACCGGATCCCGTGCGCGGCGGCGGTGTCGCGCAGCTGGCGCTGCGCCCGGTGGATGACCCACTGGGACGTGGTGATCCCGGCTTCTTTGTTGGAGTCGGAGTAGCCGAGCATCACCTCTTGCAGGTCACCGCGGGTGCGCACCAGCTGCCGGTAGGTAGGGTCGCGCAGCATCGCGTCGAGGAGGTCTCCAGCGCAGCGCAGCTCGGTGGCCGTCTCGAACAGCGGCACAAGGTCCACCGTGGCGCTGACTCCAGATGCTCCGTAGGTGATCAGCCCAGCTTCGCGGGCCAGCACCGCGGCAGCCAGGACGTCGTCCACACCCTTGGACATCGACACGATGTAGGTGCTGACCGCTGGCTCACCGAAGGTCTGCTGGCCACATCGAATGGCGTCGAAGACGGCGAGCACGTCCGCCGCCGCAGTGGGCAAGTCGGCAAAGCGCGCGGTCAGCGGGCGCCGCCCGGCCAGCTCACGGGACAGCAGCGCCACCCGCTGCCCGCGGTCGAGTTCCGCGTAGGGCGCAGGGAGCTCACCGAGCGGGTCGTACAGGGCGGCTAGCGCGGCATGGTGCTTGCCGGCATCCTCGCGAACGTCCAGCGCCGCGAGGTGCAGACCCACCGCTTTAGCGCTGCGCAGCGCCTGGGCCAGAGTGCCCTCGGCGATGCGGTCACCGAGATGCTCGCGCAGGGAGGTGTCCATGACCTCCAAGTCGGCGAGGTAGGACTGGGTTCCCAGGTAATCTCGCCCGTCCTCGTGCGCAAGGCCGTCGCGGATTCGCTGCTGAGTTCGGGCCAGGCGGGCACGGATGTAGGAGCACTTCAGCCGGTATGGCTGTTCGCCGTTGAGGCGGATGTAGTGGTCATAGACCTCGGGCAGCAGCCGCCGATCCAGCGCCAGGCTGCACCGCAATGCCTCGGAAACGCCGACAATGCGAGTAGACACGCTCAGCTCCTGCACCAGCTGGTCGATCAGCGCAAGCTGGATGGCCAGCGCCCGGTCTGCATACAGCCGCAGGACACCGAGGGTGACCTGAGGTGAGACGTTGGGGTTACCGTCGCGGTCGCCACCGACCCAGCAGCCGAGTACCAGCGGTCGCGACTCTGGGGGCAGGACGAAACCCGCGCGGGTGAGCTCGTCTTCGAAGTCCTCCAGCAGCTGCGGCACCGCGCGGGTACCGAGTTGTTCGAGGTAGTAGGTCACGCTGCGGGCCTCGTCGAGAACCGTCGGCTTGCCGGGCCGGATCTCGTCGGTCTGCCACAGCAGATCGACCAGCGGGGCCAGCCGCCGCTGCACCTGATCTTCAGACAGGTTCTGGTCCAGGACGTCGGCCACCTGGCGCAGGATGCCCTGCACCGCAGCGCGGGATGCCTCGGTCGGGTGGGCGGTGAGCACCGGCCGCAGCTGCATCCGCGCCAGGACCGCCTGGACGTCGGCCCGGTCGACGTCCTGGACCAGCCGATCCAGCACTGCGCGCAGCGGCCCGCCTCGCCCGCCTAGATAGGCGCGTTGCTCCCGCGTGCGGTGCAGTTGCTCGGCCACATTGGCCAGCTGGAAGTAGGTGGAAAAGGCCCGGGCGAGCTGGACGGCCGTACCGACGTCCAGCGTGGCCAGCAACGACCTGATCTCCGCGCTGCCTTCTCGCGGCGTCCCTTTGGCCAGCCGCCGCACCTGTTCGACCAGCTTGAGCAGCTCTTCACCGCCATGGCGGATCAAGGTGTCGCCCAGCAGCGTCGACAGCAACCGGATGTCCGCTCGCAGCGCCTGGTACTGCGACTCGGAGATGACCCCCGTCTGCGCTGCCATCGAGTCCAAGCGTCTGCCGTGTTCAGCGCTCGGTACAGCCGACACACTCACACCATTGATGGTCACATGGTGGGCCGGACATTCCCTACCAAGGCCGCCAAGCTTTTCGTACTGTTAACAGCCGGGCATGTCAGGGCCGTGCGGCAGACCCGGCGCTTAACACATTAGCGGGGAGCCTGGTATGCATGAGCGAGACATTGTAGCGGTCGTACTGCGTCATTGTGAAGTAAATGTCGGCACCCCGCGAATCGGGATTCATGAAACCCCCGTAGAGGTGGGGATACTGGCTGGAGGTGGCAACCGGAATCGGTGTGCCCCACGGTCCGGTTGGCTGCGGGGCCAGCCGCAGGACAATCGCCCCACGCGACTCATCGAGGTACATCATTTCCCAACTGCGCAGGATCTCGTCATAGCGGACCGACAGTTCTCCGACCGGCCCGGTCACGATCGGGGCCGCAATGGCACCGGCCCCCGGCAGCCACGCTGTGCCGGTCCAGTACTGGTATGCCAGCGGATTCAGCAGCTGCTGCTCGGGTACCCGGGCGACATATGCGTCACCGAAACGTCCATTGGGTGTACCGAAGGCATAGACGAAGCCATCCCGCCGCGCAAAGGCGATCATTTGGAATTTATCGTCGCCCGCCGGAGTGTTGGGCCGTAAGGTAGCGGGAGCGGCGACCCAGTTTTGCCCGCCGTCATCGGAGTAGGCGATGCCGCTGTAGTTGGTGGTCCACTGTCCAGGTTGACCGAAATGGCGCACCGACATGTAGGCCAAGTAATTGCGCCCACCAACGTTGATCCCACCAGTGGGGATCTTGGTCATCTCAATGCCGTCCCGCTTGAGCGAGGGCAGCAATTCCTTCGCGTGATCCGCACGGTCGGAGATGAAGTCGGTGAAGGCCATGCCACCGGCCGGATTGCGATCGCTGCTCCGGGCCAGCGTGTTCGAACGCCAATCCACCGCGGCGGGATCTTTAAAGTCGGTGCCGGGACCGCCCCAACCAGGTCCGAAGGTGTCACCGAAGGCCGCCAGGATCTGCCCCCGATCATCGGTCCACATGATGCCCAGGTCGGTGCCCTTTACCTGGTAGCGCGCCTCAGTGGCATTGGTCGACTCCGCGCCAGTGATCACGGCAACCCGGCTTGCCTGGCCTTGCGGCGCCGTTTCCGCCGCGCCCACTGGGGCCAGACCTGCCATGACAGACGCGATCAAGATCGTCAGCGCAACCCCGGCACCAGCTCGATGCCCTACCATCGTCCCCCCTCACACAATGAGCAGCATGGGGGTGCGCGGGTATAAGCCAGCGCTGCGCACCTGCACAAGAGCCCCCAAAAAGGACAACGCGCACCAGCACGGGGTGGTAACGCCCCGTGAACGGCAAAACGTGGCGCGGCCAGGGCTAGCGTCGAGGGGGTGCGAACGGATGTGGTGGTGATCGGCGGCGGGATCGCCGGCGTCTCGATCGGCTACGAGCTGGCCGCGTACCGCCGAGTCACGGTGCTGGAGACCGAGCCCAGCCTGGCTACCCACTCCACCGGTCGGTCGGCCGCGATGTACGTGCCGGTCACGGTGGACCGCTGGTGCGGCCTTTGATCAAGTCGAGCGGCCCACGGTTCGCTGCCCTGGCTAAGCAGCTCGGCGCACCACCATTGCTTCGGCGCCGCCCGGTGCTGTGGACTGCCTTTGACGGTGAGGGCGAGCAGGCGTTGCGGGCTGAACTGGCGGCCCGGTCCGGTGAGCCGGACCTTCCGGTCGAGTTGTCGCCGCAACAAGCGGTGGCCCGGTGCCCCGTGCTGCGCCGGGACGGGCTGCGCGCCGCAGCCGTCACCGAAACCGCCTGCGAGCTCGACGCGATGGCCCTGCACCAGGCATATGTCCGTGGGCTGCGCCGGCGGGGCGGCTGCGTGCAGGTTTCGACACAGGTCACCGGATTGGATGCGGCGTCCGGCGGCTGGCAGGTGCACTGCGGTACGGGAGAAACCCTGCCCGCCGCCGACGTGGTGAACGCGGCCGGAGCGTGGGCCGATGTCGTCGCCGGACTGGCCGGGGTGCGGCGGTTGGGCCTGCGCCCGCTACGGCGGACGATCGTTGTCGCGCGGGTGCCCGACCCGGCGCGGCTGACCGCACCGAACACCGACCCGATGCCGATGGTGGTGGAGGCGCGGGAGCGTTGGTACTTCAAACCAGAAGGAGCCCACCTGCTGCTGTCACCCGGTGACGAGACGCCGGTCGAACCCGGTGACGCCCGGCCCGATCCGATCGATGTGGCCGGCGCGCTGCAACGCGTCGAGGCCGTTACCGGGCTCGGCTTGCGTTCGGTGCAGTCGAGCTGGTCAGGGCTGCGCTCGTTCGTCGCCGATCGCGCTCCGGTCGTCGGCGCCTGGCCGCAACATCCCGGTTTCCATTTCTTTGCCGGTCAGGGCGGTTCGGGTATCGAGGCCGCCCCGGCGTTGGCGGAACTCGGCGCAGCGATCATCCTCGGTGACGCGCCACCGTGGGATATCCCGATCGACCCTGCTGCGCTGGCCCCCACCCGGTTGGCCTGACCAGCGAATCGGCTACATGTGGCCCATTTCGCCGTCGTCCATGTGCATCACGGTGACGACGAAAGGACGCATCATTTCGGTGTCCTCGTGCTCGAGAACGTGGCAGTGGTAGACGTAGCGGCCGGGGATGTCAAACCGTACCGCCACTTTGACCACGTTGCCCGGGTCGACCCGGATGACGTCCTTCCAGCCAAGCGTCTCGGGTGGCTCAAACGCACGCCCTGGCGACGTCGGATCCGGCACGATCGGGGACGAGGTCATGCGGGACATCGGATCGTAAAGGTTCGCACCCGAGGTGTCGGCCACGGAAAGCGAGGTTCCCGCCACGTCAAGCGGTTGGAACTGGGACTGGTGGATGTGAATGGGATGGGTATCGCCGGTCGTGTTGACAAACCGCCACAGCTGCCACTGTCCCAACTGCGGGCGCAGCGCGATCCGGTCGTAAAACGAAACCCGGCTATCTGAGCGCGCCTGGTCGCCGGCCAGCCAACCCTCCACTCGGTAGGTCTTCGGGGCCGGATCACCGGGTAATTGCAATGCGATCTTCCCGGCCGCATCCTCGATGACCTCCTGCAGGTACAGATGCCCCGGCGGATCGGTTTCCGCCAGCAGGATGGTCCGGTGTGCGTGGGTCTCGATTGACAGTTGCGGTGGCTGGCCGGCCTCCGGAGGCTCGGTCACGTCGTGCACCAACCTGCGAAAGGCGGGATTCAGCTCGGCGGCTGCGAGATCATCACGCAAAGACCGCGGGCCACCCGCCCAAGGCGAGAACGTATCGATGTCGATCCGGGCAACCCACGGGTAGGGATTGCGCCCTGATCGATCGCCGCAAGCCAGCAGCCCATCCAACGGCGGGGCGGGCTCGCCACCGAACGGTGCCTGCGCCGAGTTGATCAGGTAAAGCGAACTGCCCTCGGCCAGGTCGGTGAGGTCCAGCAGCACATCAAGGCGCTCGGCCGGGGCCAGGGTCAGCGCATCAGCGGCGCCCGGCTGCCAAGCCCGCCACAGCAGCCCACCGTCGGTTCCGATCACCAGAAGGCGGTCGTGTTCCACGGTGACACGCCCTTGTCCGGCTTGACCGTCCGTGACGCTCACCAGGTGGAGCCGGTAGGCCCGAGCATTGGATCCGTTGAGCAGCCGCAGCCGGAAAACGTCAGGCCGCAACCCCAGCCGGGGCCAGAGCAGGCCGTCAACGAGGGTCAGCGGGCCGAAGAATTCCGCGGTGTCGGGGGTCGTCTTGTGGAGTAGCCGAAGGGTGCCGTCGGCTGCATCAAGATTGCGGTCCTGCAGCAACAGGTGGATCTCGCCGTCCGCGGCGCAGGTCGGCAGGCCCAGCTGCGCCTCCCGCGGGTCGCGGAGCAGGTAACCCCCGGCCAGGCCGGCGAAGACGTGGTAGCGCGTGCCGTTCATGGCATGGTCGTGGTACCACAGGTGCGCCCCGACCTTGCCGAGCCCGAGGTCGGTGTTGTCAGAGGTGTTATCGAAGGCGTCGAGCTGCTCGCTGCCTGCCGCCGTCATGTTGTCCGGCCAACCGTCGGAATCCGCGCGGGAGTGGGCGCCGTGCAAGTGCACTGAGGTCCAGCCGATCGGCGCGCTTGCCGTGTCCTCGGGTTTCCCACCTTGGGCACCGAGCTCGTTTTGTACTGAGTCGGTATCGCCGTTGGGATCGTCGACCACCGAGGTCGCGAATGGAAGTTGTGGCACCGACCGGTCTGGATTTTGCGGAAACACCGACCCGGGAAGCCGGTTGCGCCAGCGGATTGCCGCCTGCTGATCAGCGGTACCTTCGAGCAGCGGCCCTGGCGACGTGACCTCACCATTGACCCCAAATCCCCAAGCGGGCACTGCGGGCAGATCCGGATGCAGGTTCATCTCCGTCGCGCTGAGGTCGATGTCGACCACGTCATCGGCTGGCAGCACCATCGCCGCTGAGGGCTGCAACAGGGCCCGGAACGGTTCGATGGTCTGTCCCGGCCGCATCGGATCAAGAGGACCCTTGAGTCCCAGCGGGCCAGCCGTCTGCCGTGGCGGTGACCCCGGTCGCAGCAGCGCCTTTCCGATAGACGTGCTGCTCACCCGATCTCCTCCGACGTCTCTGTGTCCGGCGGCGCGGAAAGCGTCCGTGTCTCGCGCCGGAGAGGTTAGCGACGCCGTGCCTGGTGCCGCGCCGGTAGGCACGGCGTCGGTGGATACCGGACTGGTGCGGGTGGTGCCCGGTGTGGTCGCCGGTCGGGACATCAATTTGCCGGGGATCTCCATGATGAATTGCCCGGTCGCCTCATTGGGCACTTCGTCGTCCCTGTGCGCCATGGATCCCTCCTAGGTTGGACACCTGTGAGAGAGATCACGTCTGCCGGCGAATACCCGTGACTAACCCTTCAGCCGTTTGTCCTAACCCGGCAGGCACACAGAGCGGTATTTAGGGCCCTTTTGCCCCGTAGGTCTCTATGTGGGGTCGTCAGCGGCTAGTCACTCGGATCTGGCTCGGTGTGCCGGTAGGTCACACTGATCCGCGGTCCGCCGTGCATTGCCTTGGGCACGGTATGCAACCAATCGTGCTGGCTGCGCCCGCCCATCACCAGCAGGTCGCCGCCGTGCACGGTGAACCACTGCGCGGAACCGCCACCGCGAGGCCGTAGCCCAAAGCGCCGAGGGCTGCCCAGCGAGATGATCGCCACCCGCGGCCGCTGGAGCGTAAAGCGCACCCGGTCACCGTGCCAGGCCACCGAATCCCCGCCGTGGCGGTAGTAATTAGCCCACACCGAGTCGAAGGCGACGCCGTAGTGCTGGGACAGCAGGCAGGCCAGACCGTCCAGCGGCGGCGGTGCCTGAGCCGACGTCCACCCGCAGGTCAACCGGGGCTCGGCGACCCGGTGGTCGTACATCCAGCGCACGCGCTGCTCCCAGGGCACCGATTCGACCAACGTGGTGAACAGGGTGTCCGGACCGCGCAACCAACCCGGCGCGAGGTCAACCCATGATTGGGCATCGAGCGCAACCCGGTCCATCGTGCTAAACGAGGCGTCAGCTGAGGGATCACCGAGGCCGAACAGTGATGGCTGGAACGGGACGCTCACCATGATCGCCTACCCCGGATCATCAACGGCAGCGGCACCCGCAGCCCGTCGGGGGCCGGCTGGCGCATGGCCTCTTCGATGAGCGGATCGGGTTGCTGCACTCCGAGTTCGCCTTCCACGAACTGGGCGGCAAGCTGCGTCCAGTCGTGCGCCCGGCGCAGCATCGCGTGGCCATCGCCGAGCACGTCGAACCGGCACACCCGGGAAGTGATCTGCTTGGCACGCGCCGCAAACTGGAATGACAGCCTCGGATCGGTGGTGCGTTCCCGGTCGCCATGCGCGATGAGCACCGACCGCCCAGCGAGCTGGTGCACCGGCTCATCATCGGTGATCCAGGGGGCCAATGCGCACACTGCGGTGACCGACGGGTGATCAGCTACCCGCAGCGCCGCCCGCGCGCCCATGGAGTGGCCCAATAGCGCTATGGGCGCCTCCCGATGCTGGTCTTGGAGTTGGTTCAACGCCCACCGCGCGTCCTGAACCGGGTATCGCTCGGGTTCGTCCCATCCCCGGAAGCGATACCGCAGGATATAAACGGACATACCGTCACAGCCATCACGCCGGTGCAGGAACTGAGCGAACGGCACCATCCGCAGGTAGCTCAACTGCGGCCGCCGCCGGACCGTGGTGGGGCTGCGGGCCTGCCCTCCGTGCAAGACCAGCACGATCGACCGGACGCTGGCCGGGTTCATCGGCCAGCGATCCTCGATCCAAGGTTTGACTTCGTGCACGACATCGGCCTCCACCAAAAGACAAGATACCTATTCATCGCTGCCGCTTGATTTCGCTCCTGGCGTAATGCGGTCGGGTCAAGGGCCAGCTGCCGGCTTGGGTGACCGAGTCTGTCAGACCTGGTTTGTACCGTTGCCGTTGTGATGATGCAGCAGCTGATTCCACCGGACCTGGCCACGATGCCACCAGGTCCTGAATTGGGTGCCTTGCTGGCCGGAATCGACATTTCTGCGCGGACAGGCGCTGATGTGGTTGAAGTATTACGGGCCCGCGCCCGGCAGTTATCCCATGAGCAAGCCCGGCCGCTGACCACAATGGTGGAAGTCGGGTTGTGTCACCCCCAACGGTGCCCCAAACGAGGTGGCCCGGTTAGCAGCGGCACCACCATATGCAGCCGACGAAATCCGTGCAGCATTGACCGGGACGCGCCGCGCAGCAGATCGAGAACTCAAATTCGCCGAAACTCTCCTGCTGCGCATGCCCGCGGTATTGGCTGCGCAAGACACCGGCCGGATGAACCGGAGTAAGGCCTGGGGTATTCGCCGATTTGTGTGCCTATCTAAAGCCCGAGCTCGTTGAAATGGTGTGCAGCCGGCTGCTGTCCGACGCTGAGCGGTTGGCTGCGGTGCGTCGCCCTGATCCACCCGGTTTTGGCCCTGCTGCCGGGATCGGGTTGTCCGGCGGTGTCGAACCGATCCAGGCACTGCCCGGACTAGGTGATGTGCCGCTGCTGCTGACCCGGGTGGAACGCGAGCACCCCGATATCGCCGAAACCGTCGCGGCGTTCATCACCGCTGCACAGGCCCAGGGCACATCCCTGGAGGTCATCGACGTGGCCGACGGGCACCAATGTTCTCAGAACCGCCGGTGATGACGGCCACCTTGCGGTCAGGCTCGCTCATGACCTCTCTCATCGTCAGCCACTGGTGAGAGCCGGGTCACTGGGTGCGGGGTAAGCGGCGTGGTTTGCACGCTCATCCAGGCAGACAGCGGCAGCGACGCCAGGATGGCCTGCATCTCGGCGGTGTCGTGGACCTGCCACAGGCCCAGCGCGTGGCCCTGTCCGGGCAGCCTCCACAGCCGAAGCAGGTGTCCCTGCCCGGCCAGCTCCCGCGCGCGATCTGCCTCGCGTGCGATGGTGGCATCGACGGTCTGGCCAGGCGTGCCCGCCGGGACGGTCAGGGTGAACGTGGTCAAGAACTCGCATTATTCCTCGATAAGTGGAACTTGGTCATCTACCGCTTAGTAGTGAGATCATGGGTGCGCTTGGGGCTTGTCGTGTTGTTTCCTGCCAAGAGATCACCACCCGCCTTCCGGGTCGGTGACCACGCCCCACCACCTTGTTGACAGGAGGAATAGCCCCGATGCCCGTGACCTTTGCCTCCGCCGCCGATCTGATCGAGGCCCTGCGCGCGGCGGCGGCGCCCGGCAAGCACGAGGAGATCGGGCACCACGACCCAGACTGGCCGGACTGGTACGCCCAGTACATGGTGCAAGAACAGACCGGGCACCCACGCCAGACCAGGTAAGGAGCGGACACATGGACACCGACTACGACGTCATCGTCGTGGGTGGCGGCTCACCGGGCGAGCACTGCGTCGGCGAGCTCGCCGACGGCGGCCTGCGCGTCGCTCTCGTCGAACGTGAGCTGGTTGGGGGCGAGTGCTCGTACTGGGCGTGCATCCCCTCCAAGACACTGCTACGGCCCGGTGAGGCGGTGCAGGGCGCTCGAGAGGCGGCAGCCAGCGCGCAGGTCGATGTCGATGCGGCACTGGCCTGGCGCGACTTCATGGTCTCGGACCATTCCGACGTCGGCCAGGAGCGCTGGCTTGCCGGCAAGGGCATCGACCTGCTGCGCGGCAGCGGGAAGCTCGCCGGGACAGGTGTGGTCGAGGTTGACGGCGTGCGCTATACCGCCAGGCATGTCGTCGTGGCTACTGGGGCTGATCCGGTGGTGCCGCCTATCCCGGGCCTTCGCGAGCTGCAGGGCATCTGGACCAACCGCGGGGTGACGAGCATGAAGGCCATCCCCCGTCGCCTCCTGATACTCGGTGGAGGACCGGTCGGCACGGAGATGGCGCAGGCCGTGCGCCGGTTGGGCGGCGAGGTGGCACTCATCGAGGGCAGCGAACATGTGCTCGCCCGCGAACCCGCGCCGCTGGGCGAGGCGCTCGGCGAGGTGCTGCGCCGCGACGGCGCCGAGCTTATCCTCGGCGTGCACGCGACCGCCGCGCGGCGCGACGGCGCGGATTACGTCCTGGTCCTGGACAACGGGCGCGAGCTGCGCGGTGACCACCTGCTCGTGGCAACCGGCCGGCGCCCACGCACCCACGGGCTCGGCCTTGAAACGGTCGGCGTTAAAGCCGACGGCCACGGCATCCCAGTCGATGCGCATCTGCGCGCCGGTGAGCGCCTGTGGGCCATCGGCGACGTCACCGGCGTGCGGC
>JAFAWY010000079.1 GCA_019241525.1 Pseudonocardiales bacterium | reverse complement strand
ACGACGTCGCGTGAGGATCAGTTTCACCCACGACGGATGGGAGGACTACACCTCCTGGACCAACGAACGGACGATCCTCAAGCGCATCAACCGCATGATCGAAGAAGCGGCCCGCGACCCCGCAACCGGCATCGGCAAGCCCGAGCGCCTGTCCCCCAACCTGTCAGGCTACTGGTCACGCCGCATCACCGACGAACACCGCCTCGTCTACCAACTCCGCAACGAAGAACTGATCATCGTGCAAGCCAGATACCACTACTGAAGCACCGGTAACAGACCCGCACGGCGACCTAGCACCTGACGACATCTACTCGCACACCCCCGAACCACGCGGATACCCAGACCAGCGGGCATCCATCAGTCGGTGGGCGATACTTACCACAATACGAACCACTCGGTGCTAGCAGCGGCACCTGAGATCACCTTCCGGCCGGTCGGTGCCCGCCAGTTCGTGGCGGGTGGTCGGCGATGACCACGGCCAGCATGCCGCTGCTGCGTAGACCCGCTGAGGATTCAGGAGAGTCCGGCAGAATGGCTGCGTTCGCCGCGGGTTGCCACTCAGTTCGTCACCCATCGGTCGAGGTGCCGTGTGTTGCATGTCCCCCTAGTTCTTGGTGAGGAGCACGCTTTCAAGGTCGTCGATCTACAATTCGGGGCGAATCACGCCCGTCGTTTGAGCAGGTCAATAGCGCCGGCCGGTCGTCGGTGAATGCTGGCGATCAGGCGCGAATGCCACCACAATTGCCACCGCTGTAGGCCGGAACAACGCCATGTGATCTATGTTATGCCCAAGAATGCACTCGATGATCGACTGGCACCACCGCACAACAAGCGAAGACGCGGACCGGCTCCGCGAAAGCACCGATAGCAGATTGGCCGTAGTCAAAAGCTTCACAAGCCTGCGATCGGAGTTGACGAGATTCCTCGCTTCCTGCTCAGTGGCATGGCAAGCTGCACCCACCGATCGACGGTCACATAATTCACGGTGACGGCAGGAGTTGCCGCGCGGTAGAAATGGGTGATAGATGCCTCCCGCCGGAGTTAGCGGCACGCGACGCTGATGCACCCCGTGAACTCGGGAACACGGTCTTCTTCTCGACAACAGGAATCCAATTTTTGGGATGCTGAGCTGGCCGTCACGAGGATGGGGTGTGACACGAACTGGATATTTTTACCCGGCCAGGAGGGGACAGAAACTGTCCTCGGGCGCGCACCCGAAAAGATCGGTTTGATTATTTTCTCCGGTACGGTCAGAGACGTGCGTGCTGGCCTGAGCCGTAGCATGCCAGTCAGACCACAGTGACCGTGCAAACGACACCGCTCTCCCACAGTATGGGCATCATCGCAGCTCGTTGACTACTACGGCCGGATATTGCCGAATGTTGGTGCGGAGATGCTTGATCTTGAGCGATCGAGTTTGATTGATCTTCGTAGTAGTCAAATGATCATCGGGCATCCGCGGTAGTAGTGTGGTAGTAGATCTGTAACGATCCCGCAACGCGGTGGTCGCCGTTGGGACGCGGCGGGATGCCATGCCTTTATCCAGCGGAGGTCGAGGTCACCGCATAGTGGCGATGGCGCTCGCCGAGCGCAAGGTCCTGTCATGCCGCGTGGAGCGCGCATCGGCACTATGCGGTGACGGCCAGCCGGGGAGAAATCGGGGAGCCCTCATGTTCTTGCTCCGGCGCGGGACTGCTGCCACCGCGGAACCACGTAGGGCGCATGGATCGCCGCGCATATCCCAGCTCCCGCTCGGATGCGTCCCTGATGCTCAAGCCGCTCGTCATCGAGAAGAAGCTTCCTCCGTGGCCGTGACGCCGCGCTCGCGGGCTGCGTGTTGCCACTCCAGCCACCCATGGATGACCAGGGCAGTGAATACCCCATACACCACAGCGCTGAAATACAAGCCGGATGCGATCTGCAGCGGCACGCCGACCGCGTCCACCGCCAACCAGACAATCCAGAACTCGACCAACCTGAGCCCCTGTCCGGCAAATGCCACCACCGAGCCGACGAAGATCCAGGCGTCCGGCCACGGCGCCCACGACGCACCCCATGCCGACAGCAGCAGTGCGACTGCTACCGTGCCCACGACCAGGGCGACGACCAGGATCAGCCGCTGCATCCGGGTCCCCGTGCGCACCGTCACGCCGTACAGCGCATCGTTGCGGCGAGTCCACGCCCACCAGCCGGAGACCGAAATCGCGAAGATCACGACCTGGCGGGCAGCCAGCCCACCGAGGTGTGCCGAGGAGTACACGGCGAAAAGCAACACGGTCGCCAGTACCTGAACCGGCCATGTCCACATGGTCCGGCGCCGCGCCAACAACACCACCAGCAGGGCACACAACTGACCGACGAACTCGGCGACGGAAACCCGCTCACCGAACGCGGTGAATCCGTACTGTAGCAACGCCTGCACCCTGCTCCCCTCTCCGGTATGCCGCTTTCGGCCTGCGGGCAACACCCCATTCTGTCCGGCTGTTCCGCGGAGCAGGTGTGACATGGAGTACACCAAAGCGGAATGTTTAGAGTTCGTGTCACCCAAATACATACAAACCAGCAAGTATCTAATAAAGCAATACGGTAACCATCCGTCTCGCATCGGCCCGAATTTGGACGCGACGAACTTATACCAAAGGCGCGACTTGCGGCGGGTTCAACCTACGTGATGTGCGTCCCCGTAATGCAGCTGCGCTCCACCACGGATGGCATGTCACGAAGACGGGAAAATCCGAGGATACTCGAATAGTATCTCACTGCCACAGCGCCCCAGGAAACGTGTTGATTGACGACGCTTGGGCCATCACGTGGTATTGACAGTGTGTTGATGGCGTCGGTGTCGGTGAGTCGGTGCTGTCAGCGGTCGGGTTTCTCCCGCTAGCGCGCCCCAACGCCATGGTGCAAGCCTTCACCGGTTTGCTCCTCAGCCGCATTGGTGATCGCCATTAAGGCGGTTTAGCACCCCGAGACACTCCGCCAAAACGCGCAATTCTGTTAAATCATCGGTTCTGCTGAGGCTTCGGTAGGCCAAGCAGGGAAACTGTCACGGCGCTGGTCCCGCCGTAGCGGGTGCCTGACACCGGGTCTGGTCGTGGAAGCGTCCCGCTGCGCACCGACACAATCACCGCTGTGGACGTGTCCGGTGTGGTGCAGACCAAGTTTGAGCCGGTTCGCGAGGCGTTTGCTGCGGTGCTGGCGGCACAGCAGGGTGCCGGTGCCGCGGTCGCGGTGTGGTTTGACGGGCGCTGGGTGGTGGACCTGTGGGGCGGTCGCCAGGCCGGAGCGGGCAGCCGAGGGTGGCAGCCAGACAGCCTGGTGCAGGTGTATTCGGTGACCAAACCCTTTGCGGTGGCGGGTGCGCTGCTGTTGGTCGAACGCGGTCTGCTGCACTTGGACGCTGCGATGCAGCGCTACTGGCCGCAGTTCCAGGCGCCCGCGACGGTGGCCCAGGTGCTCTCCCACCAAGCCGGTGTGGTGGTGCTCGATGCGCCCGCACCGACGGAGCTGTTCTACGACTGGCACCGACTGTGCGCCCTGTTGGCCGGTCAGGCACCGGTGTGGAAACCCGGTACCCGCCATGGCGAGTCGCTGTTATTTTACGGTCATCTCGTGGGGGAGCTGGTGCGTCGCGTCGACGGTCGCACCCTGGGACGGTTTCTTCGCGACGAGATCTGTGGCCCCTTGGGGTTGGACTTCGCCGTGGGGCTAGGCCCGTGCCAACAGGTTCGGGTGGTGGACCTGATCGGGTTGGACGAGCAGTTTCGTCTGCGCAGCAGTGCAGGCAGGCCCGAACTGTATCGGCGGGCCGTAGCCAACCCGCCCGGTGCGCAGGATCCGGCCATCGTCAACAGCGCGCCCTGGCGCGCGGCTGAGGTGCCCGCGATTAACGGACACGGCAGCGCCCGCGGGGTGGCCGGCCTGTATGCCGGCTTGCTACAAGGCCGGATCGTGTCGTTGACGCTGCTACGGGAGGTGACCCGCGTGCACTGCGCCGGACCCGACGCCGTGCTCGGCGAGCACACCGCCTGGGGCTTGGGATTTGGCATCGACGCCGACTGGTTCGGGATGGGCGGGCTAGGCGGCAGCATCGGCGGCGCCTGCCCTACCGGCGGCGGCTACGCGTTCGGGTTCGTCACCGCATCAATGGGTGACCACCAACGCGCAACCCAGATCGAAAACGCCCTACGATCCTGCCTCGGGCTACCACCCCTGCCCGACTAATCAGACCGCAAGTGCTCAGCACTGTGTCCACTTCAGCCACAAACCCCACACGGGATGGGTCGGCGTGGCAGAACGCAATTTCTTGCGCGTCGCCCTTCAAATAGGTAGCTCAGCAGCTTGGAATATCAACCCGGCTAAGACGTCACCAAAGTGGGCAACGCGGCACCGTCGCAAGTCAAAGCATGCACCGCACATGACCGCGTCCCTCTCGCGGCGGCGCACCCAGCCCAACGAGCATCGGTGACCACTGCGGAGGCGAATCACTGGCTGCTGCGCCCACGACGACAGCGTGCGTCCGATTAGCGAATCGATTAATGCGCTCACGATCCCCTGACGCACCTACCGCATGACGGGCAACGAAACGAGAGGAGAAGGCAGATGCCGAAACGCTACATCCTGACCGGAGCACCCGGCGGCGGCAAGACCGCGCTGGCCCACGCGCTGCGCCAGCGCGGCTACTGCGTCGTCGAGGAAGCGGCCACTGACGTCATCACTCTCCACCAGGCCCACGGCGTGGAGCAGCCGTGGCAG
Source organism: Pseudonocardiales bacterium (assembly GCA_019241525.1). Taxonomy (GTDB): domain Bacteria; phylum Actinomycetota; class Actinomycetes; order Mycobacteriales; family Pseudonocardiaceae. The sequence continues at coordinate 20,064 of JAFAWY010000079.1, read as the reverse complement.
CGGCCCGATTTCCTCGAAGCCATCACCCGCGTGCAGCGCCACCGGCAGACCACACCCGTGCCGACCACGGTCGCCGTGCAAATCTATGACCGCTCCCCGCTGTGCACGCTGGCGCTGGCCCGATACCTCCACCGTCCGGTGCCACCGCTGCTGACCGAGGAGGTGACCCGGGTGATCCACGAGCAGCTCTACCAGCGCATCGTGTTCCTTGTGCATCCCCTGGGATTCATCACGCCCACCGCGGTACGCCGCATCAGCTACTCCGACTCGCTGGTCTTCCACCGGGTGCACGAGGCCATCTACCGCGAACACGGCTACGAACTGGTTGACGTGCCCCCCGCCACCGTGGCCGAGCGTACGGCCCTTGTCGAACAGCTCCTCACCTCGACAGCACGGTGAACAACCCGTCCGCGGCACTACGGTGACCTAACGTTCCTTTAGCAAAATAAAGATCAATTGTGACGGCCGCCAGCCACCGTGAACCTACCTCAGTTGCGGCGCGGCCAACCCACCCGTCAATGAACCTGTCAGTAGCACTGACCATTCGGCAAACGAGTCATGGCGGCTGCTACCACCTGGAAGGGCATAACATCGCGAGCAGGAGGCCGTGCGGTGAGTCAGCAGAAGCCTCTGCGCTGGCGACGGTGTCGATGGCTGGTGTCTGTGACACTAGGGCTGGTGGGGTCGCTGTCAGCGGGATGGGTGCGGGCCGCGCACGGTGATGTGTGGCAAGTGCTGGGTGTGGCGGGGGTTGCCGAGTTTCCTGGGGTGCGGGTGATGGCCACGGGGTTGGCGCACCCGCAGTGGAACAACGGTGACGTCCACGAGCCCAGACTGGTTGACCTTCGGGTGGTCGGTGATTGGTACGCCCAGCGGGATGTGCCGTGGGGACTTCGGCTGCCCGCCGGAGCGGAATGGCCGCACGGACGCAAGCTGTTCACCCAACCGCTGATGGGCATGATCCCGGCGATGTTTCGTCCGGTGGCACCAGTCGATGGTGTGGTCATCCACGTCGCCACCCGGGCTGATCTGCCCGACGTGGTGACCGTTGATGCCATCGCGTTTGAGCAAAGCGCCCAGATGCAGCGACCATGGCTGGAGTTGCTGTTGGCGCATCCGGCGGTCACCGTGGCCATCGCCGAATACCACGGCCAGCCCATCGCCACCGGAAGCGTCACGGTGTCCTCAGGTCGGGCGGGACCGGCGGCGTATCTGGGCGGCATCGCGGTGCTGCCCGCGGCCCGGCGGCAAGGTATCGGTGCCGCAGTCTCGTCGTGGCTAATCGACCGCGGCCGCGACGCTGGCGCTGTGTTGTGGCATCTGCATCCCACCCACGAGGCGGCCGCGTCGATGTACCACCGGCTCGGCTTCCTCGACGTGCAAGGTGTGGACATCTACGTCGACCTGACCTGACCCACCAACCGTGCCCGACACCTAGCCGTAAGCCCCATTACCCCAGCGACGGCGCGAGTGCATCACCTTACTGCGGTGATGGGTTTGTGCGCTGGTGGCGCCGCGTTGAGCAGTGCCGGGATCTGGCGCCGTCGCCCGCCTGGCTGGTCACGACCATGCCGGTGGAGCGGTCCGAACGTGGGCGGGCGCTGCTGGGCAGGTGACGCTCTGTTTAGCCGAGCGCGGCGGGGCGAGGGGAATAACTGGTCGACGGGGCCTGGTCATGCTGGCCACAGTAGGGGGATGGGCTGGGCCTTCACCGAGGAGGTTGCGGTCTACATCCACCGGGTCTGGCCGCTGCTGGCGGCCGATCCGGTTGAGCACATTGTGGCTTTGACGGTGATCGACAGACTGCGAGGGGGTCAACGGTGGTCGGCTGAGCCGCTGGTGTTGGGCTGGTATCAGCAGGGCAGCGTCGTGTCGGGAGCCGTGTTGTGCACCCCACCTTTTGAGCTGGTGTTGGCGGTGGTACCAGACGGTGCGGTGGGCGAGCTGGTGACCACGCTGCGCGCCCGGCAAATACCGGTGCCCGGTGTCAACGGTGACACCGACCTGGTGGACAGTTTCGTCAAACGGTGGATCGCTGCCACGTCAGGGCACGCGGGGGCCCGGATGCACCGGCAACTGTATGCGCTGGGCACGCTGCAGCCACCGACACCCCTGCCCGCTGGCGGCGCCCGCCTGGCCAGCAGCGACGACTTCGCGTTGGTGCTGGGGTGGTTCGTCGCATTTCACCACGAAATCGGCGGGCGTGGTCTGGGCCTGGAGCGCACCGTGGGTACGCGGATCGACCAGGAGCTGGTCTGGCTGTGGCACGACCCCACCGGGGTGGTGGTCTCCCTGGCCGGGCGCAGTCCCACGGTAGCCGGAGTTGCCCACCTCGCCCCGGTCTACACACCGCTCCGGCACCGTCGATGTGGCTATGGCGCTGCAATCACCGCCGCCTGCACCCAAGATGCGCTGCGCCGTGGCGCCCAACACGTAGCACTGCTGACCGACCTGACCAACCCTGTTTCCAACACGCTGTATCAACGACTGGGATATCAACCGGTCCGCGACCGCACCATCGTGCAATTCGCCTCCTCGTAACGCCTCGCATCGGCCATCAATAGACCCCACCACCAGCAACACTGCTTGGGTAGAAACTCGCAGGCCGCCGCCGGATATCGTCCAGGTGCGGAGAAGTCCCGCACTACCGCTAGCCCTTCGGTTCGCCGAATGCCCACGACCGACACCTAGCTGGCCGTTCATCTCAGCAAATACCTTCGTCGTTCCTGTTGTCCGCGAACTGCGACGAACGCCGTCTCCCCCACACGGACAGATTCCACATTCACTGCTAACCGGCATGTGGGCTTCGGCTGCGGCATCGACTGCTGCATCGGCCAACTTCTCACCGGCCTTGAAGCCGGACTCGGACAGGCGTGCTGCTCGATCGTTCCACTCACATTCGCCTCATCCGGCGCACACCGCTGGAGGTTTAGGGTGAAGGCTTCTTGGGCGCCTGCAATTGTCCACCACTGTACGACCATGATCACAGCTGCCCGACCACATCACGGCGTGACAGCATCAACATCATGATCGAGATCCGAGACGGCCAACCGGGCGACGCGCATGCCATCGCCGCGGTTCAGGTCGAATCGTGGCGAACCGCTTACCACGGACTCTTGCCTGAGCGCGTCTTGGCGAGCCTGTCTGTCTTGGACCGAAAGCAGAATTGGTCCAAAATCCTTAGTGATCCACCACCCCGGACGGCGATCTTGTTGGCCATATCCAACGCGGTCGTCGTCGGCTTTGTCGCGGTCGGATCCGACCAAGACACCACGGCTGGATCACAAGCAGGACAGCTCTACGCGATCTACGTGCGCTCTGATCAGCGGGGGCGGGGAATCGGAACGCACTGCATCATGCCGCGCTCGACCGCCTGCGAACCCTGGGTTTTACCCACGCCGTGCTGTGGGTGCTGGAGCGCAACGAGCGAGCCATTCGCTTTTATCGTCGTCACGGCTGGTTGGCCGATGGTGCGCGGCAGGTTGACAAGGGCCCCCAAGATGTCGTTCTTCCTGAGCTGCGTCTGCGCCGTACATTGTCTGAGACGTGATCTTGCCGGGTACCGTTCGCAGGCGTGGGTTAGGCGAGGTCGCTGGGGTCGATGTTGGCGCCACAGAGCACGATCGCCAGACGCTGCCCCGCATTGGAACGCTGGGCGTGCAAGACGCGATGAACCTCGGGGGAAACTCGCTGCTGAGGTGCAGGGACGAGCGCCGGATGGTCCGCTGGATAGCTACCACAGCAAACGTCACCTGGTGGCCGCCCGTGCACTGGCCACCACCCGTGCTCGAGAGGTGTGATGCACCCACCGCCAGACGCCGATGACCGCTGGGCTTACGCGAGATCGTCACCGATCTGGCGCGGCTTCCGGATGCGAACCGCTACCTGGCTGGACTGATGTGCGGATTGGACCTGCGCTACGACCTGGGTGATTCGGATACCCTCGTGGGTGTCTGCATGATCGATCTCTCCCTGTACATCCCCTAACGGAGCTACCACCGTGAGTATGTTGCTGCAATCCGGGCACGGGCTGCTCCTCGAACTGGGCAACGCTCCCTCACAGTTCACCCCAATCCCGAGCGGGTCGACCACGGCCACCCGGTGATCTCGGTGGTCGTCCACATGCTCAGCGCATCGCAGCATCGCGTTATCGGGTCGCCGCGCGAGTCATCGACTCCCCGTGGGCAGCGCACTAGGCGCCTCACCCGGTGCAGACTGGGTGCTAATCCGACCTGATGGCCACGTCTGCTGGACCGGCATGACTCATCCCCCCACGCGGTACTGCGCCGATGGCTGGGCGCTGCAGTTCCCGCAGCATGACGCTTGATATGAGGCCCATGCCCGACCCAACTGGTGACCCAGTTCCCCGCCCCGGCGGACGTCAAGATTTGCGAGCCGACTGTGACCGCTGCGTGGGACTGTGTTGCGTGGCGCCGGTCTTCGCAGCGTCGGCCGACTTCGCTATCGACAAGCCTGCCGGGCAACCGTGCCCGCATCTGAATGCGAAGTTTCGCTGTGGCATCCACAACAGCCTTCGTGAACGGGGTTTTCCCGGTTGCGCGGTCTTCGACTGCTTTGGTGCCGGCCAACACGTCACTCAACTGACCTTCGGTGGCGCCGACTGGCGAGCCAGCCCGGCAATCGCGACCTCGATGTTCACCGTGTTTATGGTGCTGCGCCAGTTGAAGGAGTTGCTGTGGTACGTGGCCGAAGCCCTGACGCTGCTGCCGACTGGTCCCCTGCGCGATGAGCTTGTTCTCGCGGGGGACACCATCGCATGGTTGACCGACGCTGGTCCCGACGAACTGGCCGTTGTCGACGTCATCCCGCACCGCCAGCACGTGGGCGCCTTGCTGGCGCGGGTCAGCCAGGCGATGCGCGCGGAGATCGGTCTGCCTGGGCCGAACCACACCAATGCTGACCTGGTCGGGGCTGACCTGCGGGGCGCGAATCTGCGCGGGGCTGTTCTGCGTGGCGCCTGCCTGCTAGGAGCCGATCTGCGCGGCGCGGACCTGTCTAAGGCTGACCTGCTCGGCGCTGACTTGCGAGCCACCGATGTGCGCGCAACCGAACTCGACAGGGCATTGTTCCTGACTCAACCACAGCTGGATGCGGCCCGCGGAGACGCCCTGACCACGATCCCCGCAGCGCTGGCTCGCCCCCCACACTGGCCTAGCCCTAGCACGCCCACCGACCCGGCCATCAACCGGCCACGCCGACGACGCCGATAGCACGATGCCAGAACTCAATGACCAGAAAGGTCAAAGTGCGAGCCGCTCACCCCAAGGACTTGCTCGAAGCGTGCGAGCTTGAGCGAGCCGCCGGGGCAGCCTTTCGAGTTCTCGGCATGGCTGCTGTGGCCGACGATGAACCGCCATCGATTGCCGAGCTGACTACTTTCCAGCAAGACAGTCGGGCCTGGGTCATCACTGACGATGCGGACCGTCCCCTGGCCTATCTCCTGCTCGATGTGGTCGATGCCTACGCGCACGTCGAGCAGGTCTCCGTGCATCCGATCACCTCATCGGCCGCGGTGGTGATGGCGAGTGCCAGGGTGCCATCCAGGTGCCCGGTGTCGGCATTGACCAGCGCCGCGGCTTTTTTGACATAGCCATAGGCGTGGTAGACCGCCTTGGGCATCCGATCCTCACCGATGGGAAAGTGCCTCAGCGAGCGCTGCGTCTGCGCTCCCCAGTAATGCTCCGCCGGCACCTCGATTGAGCCCAGCGAGTCGGTTTCCACCCGCGTTCCGGTAGCACCGGTGCCGATCGGCACGGCGCGCAGCCACAGCGTGGTGGCAGGAGCCACGTCAGACACCTCACAGGCCAACCAAGCCGGGTACTAACATCCTGTCCTGCACGGCCTCCAGGTTAACCAGCTCCGCCAGCCACAGGCGGTTCCGCGCGGTGCACCACCAACAGCTGCGCGGATGAAGCTGCAAGCAAAGGGCATGTGTGACGCCATCGGGCGATCATGCAACGTTGCCGCAGTTATGGTTTGCCCGCCAGGGTGACAGTCTGTGCAGGGTCGCACCCAGGCCCCACTGGGCGGCAAGGCTTTTGCCATGGACGGCCAATACCCGTGCGTGCGGCGGGCCGCTCCAGCGCTCGGAGCCTGGCGTGGACCTCGGGCGCGGATCGCGGTCAGGCGGGCAATCGTAGTTGCGCACCGTCCCAGCGGCGACGCAGCCAACGGTCATGTGTTGCGACGACCACCGCGATTGGCGCGGTCTGTAATGCTTCCTCCAACTCTTCGGCGAGGGTCAGCGACAGGTGGTTGGTCGGCTCATCCAGTAACAGCACGTCACAGTGCTGCCCGATGAGCATGGCCAGCGCCAGCCGGCGACGCTGACCGACTGAAAGCCGCTCGACCGCAAGGGTCAACGCCCGACCAGGTAGCAGCCCGAGTTCGCTCAACGCGGGTTGCCGCGCACCATAAATCGCGGTCGGCGTGGCCTGAGGATCGGCGAAAAAGGCTTCCTGCTCTAACAGACCGACTCGGACACCTCGCCGCCGGGCCACGCTGCCTTGTTCGGGTACCAGGCGACCGGCCAAGACCGCAAGCAGGGTGGACTTACCTGATCCGTTGGCGCCGGTGACCAACAGCCGGTCGCCAGCATGGACATCCAACCGCGGCAACGCCAGCCTGCCCGATACCCGAATGTCGCGGACCGAGATCATCAGCCCTTCGTGAGATGTGTTTGTGGTCGATTCGAACCGGCCGGAAAACGTCAACGGTCGCGGAGGCTTGCGGACCTGGTCGCGGGTCAATTGATCCAGCCGCTGTTGGGCATCGCGCACCCGCCGGGAGACCTGCCGTTGCACCCTGCCGCCCAGCCGGTGATAGCCAAGCTTGTTGTTATCCCGCGGCGGACGGTGGTGGTTGCTCTCGCGTGCCGTCACCTTCACCGCATACCGCAGCTGACCCAGCGTGTCTTGTTCCCGCGCGTAGCGCTGTTCCCAGCGCTGTCGCTCCGACCGCTTGGCGTCTAGGTAGTCGGAATAGTTTCCGCCGTAGCGGGTGACACCGGCCAACGCGGGGTCCAGATCGACGATGTCGGTGCACACTTCGTCCAGGAACACCCGGTCGTGGCTGGCCAACACGACCAGGCCCGGCAGCTGTCGCAGGTGCTGTTCCAGAAAGTCGATCGCCTCATCATCGAGATGGTTGGTCGGCTCATCGAGCAACAGCGCGCCGGGCTGGCGAATCAGCAGCGCGGCCAAGGCCAGCCGCGAACGCTGACCACCCGACAACGTCCGAAGCCGACGATCATCGACCATCCCGGCCAAGCCGAGCCCACCGAGCACAAGTTGAGCCCGGCGATCCGTCTCCCACGCCTCGTGAACCTGCACCCAATCCAGGGTGTCGCCGTAGGTAGCGAGCAACCCAGGATCCTGTGGTGAGGCGATCAGCGCCTGGGCCAGCTCATCTAGCCTGGCCACCGCCGATCGCACCTCCGCCAGGGCAGCGTCGATCACCGCGTCCACCGTGCTGGATGCGGCAAAGGGCATTTCCTGGTCCAGCAAGCCGGCGTCCGCGGGCCGCATCACCTCACCCTGGTCAGGCAGCTCCACCCCGGCCAAAAGCCGCAGCAAGGTGGACTTGCCCACACCGTTTTCGCCGACCAGACCCAGGCGCTGGCCGGGGGACGCCGTCAGCGACACCCCGTCCAGCACCCGCCGGTCACCGTAAACCTTGACCAGGTCCCGGGCACAAAGAAGCGAAAAAGACATCTGACATCACCGCCGACGACGTGACTACACGCCCGCTGGGCTTTGCTCGGATCGCGAACCGCCTCGAGCGCGGGGCCTGATGTGATGTCAGTACTCCATAGCGAAATCGACGCTAGCCACCATCACCGCTACAGCGCAACCGGGTTTTCGTCGCTGGGCAAGCACTCGACAGTGATGGGCTCAGCGGTCGACCCCCAGACACGGGGTCAGCTGCAACTGTTCAAGCGCGATTGCTGGTGTGTCACGGTGGGGCGGTGACTGAGTTCGTGGAGCTGAGCAGGTGGCGGGTTGCGTTTGACCGGGTGGGTCAGGGGGTGCCTGTGGTGTTGGTGCATGGTGGGTCGGGGCGGCGGCAGTGGTGTGCGCCGCTGCTGAGCTTTCGCTCGGTGGGTGGGCAGTGGTGGTTGGTGGACCTGCCCGGCCACGGGGAGTCGTCGGCGACTAGCGGGCACTACAGCCTGCACGAGATGGCTGACAACCTGGCCGAGTTGCTTGAGGAGGTGGTCGGGCAGCCGGCGGTGATTTTCGGGCATTCGCATGGCGGACAGGTGGCCCTGGTGCTCGCAGGGGCATATCCGCAGCTGGTTCGCGGGATCATCATCGGGGATGCGCCGCTGACGCGGGCTGCGCAGGAGGCTCATCTTCAAGCCAATCAGGAGATGCTGCGCAACTGGCGGGCGTTGGCCGCCAGCGATGCCGATGTCGATGACCTCGTCGCCCAGCTACGGCGACTCCGAGTTCGGCATCTGGTGACGGGGCAGCGGGTCGTGGCCACCGAGGTCTTCGGAGATCAGCACCCGTGGTATGAGGAAATGGCCCGGTCCCTGATCGGGCATGACCCGGATTTTTTGGACGCTGTGCTTGACCGGTTTGACGACACCTACCGTGATCTGGTCCCAGCGCGGCTGTTTGCTTGCTACCGCGGCCCGGTGTTGCTGGTGCAGGCTGATCCCAACGCCGGGGGTCTGCTCACCGACTCCGACATTGCCGACGTGCTGGCGGTGTCTGACCAGATTGAGGTGGCGCGCCTGCACGGCGTGGGTCACGGGCTTCAGCTGCAAGCCCCCCAAGCCGTCGCCCAGGTGATCGAGCCGTTTGTCACCCGGCTGCTGTGCTAACCCCTGTCGCCGTGGACAACCCCGGGGGCGGGCGGACTCTGACCTGCTCCACGGCGCAAGGGGCGGATCACCGTGTTGTCGACGCAGGGGGTAGCTGGAGTTCGAGATCGAGCTCGTCTCGAATCGGCAGACCGTGGTAGCTGCAGAGCGGGATCGTCGGCTTGAGCTCACGCGCCAGCGTCACTGCCCCGGGGCGTAACGCGACCAGTGCAAAGCCCACCGCTTGCCAAAAGCCCAGCGCGGCAAGGTTGTCGTTGGTGGTGGTGCACCACACTCGTCGCAGTGACTGCTGCCGCGCCAACCCCACGGCGGCGTTGACCAACGCTCGACCCACCCCCTGTCTGGGTGGTTGCGCATGGCACAGCACGATCTCCAGCGCATCGGCCTCCACCAGGTAGCTGAGCACTCCGACGATTAGTTCATCGGCCACGGCCACCAGCGCCGGCAACGCCGCGACGTCGTAGCGCCGACGGTGCACCACCATGATCGTGTCTTGCCAGTAGCGGCATACCCAGCCAGCAACATCATCGGTGACCACTGCAGTGCGAACGAGGGGCCGTGCCTCCACGCCGCCAGCATGCTCCTCGCACCAACCAATAGTGCCGCTCAGCTCTGCGCCACCGCGCCAATCACCTCACACCACCGTGTGCGGGGACAGCTGGCTCCACGCGATTCGTCGGCGCCCCACAAGCCATGTCGCCATTCCCGCATGACACCCCCCTGGTGCCGCTAGCACAGGTTGTGCCGTGGACCAATTCTTTAATCGCCGTTAATTCAGCTGCGACGCTCGCGCAGGGCAAACGATGATTTGGCGTGTGCAAGGGTGGAGTCGCTGATGTCGGGTCGGCAAGACCTCGACAGACTACGGAATGAGCTGGTCGACCAGCTGCGTGCCGCGGGGGTGGTGTGTTCTGGGCGAGTCGAGCAGGCGTTGCGCTCAGTGCCGCGGCATCTGTTCGCGCCGGATATAGATCCGGAGCAGGCCTACCGTGATAAGGCACTGATCACCAAGTGGGCAGCCGACGGGCGGCCGATCAGCTCGGCATCCCAGCCCCGCGTGATGGCGGTGATGCTCGAACAACTCCAGGTGCACGACGGTCAGCGGGTGTTGGAAATCGGGACCGGCACCGGATACAACGCCGCCCTGCTGGCTGACTTGGTGGGCCAGACCGGTCAGGTGATCACGGTGGACATCGACGACGACCTCGTGGAACAGGCTCGTCACCACCTCGCCACGGCCCACATCACACGGGTCAACGTGGTCTGCGCTGATGGCGCGACCGGCTGGCCAGCCGGCGCACCGTATGACCGGATCATGCTAACGGTAGGAGCCTGGGATATCGCCCCGGCATGGGTCAACCAGCTCACCGTTGACGGGCGGCTGGTGTTGCCACTATCGCTGCGCGGCGCGCAGTGCTGCGTAGCCTTTCAACGCACGGGCGAGTACCTGACCAGCGTGGCGATCGCTCCCTGCGGGTTCATGCCCCTGCGCGGACAGATGACCAACCCCCAGTCGATCCTCCCCTTGGGCGACCAGTCGGGGCTGTTCCTTTACTTTGAGGGTCAGCGCACCCTGGATACTGCAGCGCTGTACACCGCCCTACATGCGCCTGCTGAGCTGCTGGCCACCGGGATCCGGGTCAGCGCCACCGAGGTGTTCGACGGCTTGGCGCTGTGGCTAGCGCTGCACCAGCCCGACCTCGCCCAACTTGCTGCGATCGGCCCGGCGACACAACGCAGCATGGTGCCACCGTTGCTGTCTTGTCCGAGCAACATCGGCACGGGCGTCTTGCTGGACGAACAGGCCCTGGCGGCGTTGGTCCGACTGAATCAACACGGCGACAACCACGACTGGTCAACCACCTTCGAACTGGGCGTGCGGGCCTTCGGCGCCGGCGGCGATCACCTGGCCCACCAACTACGGGCCGCGGTGCACCAGTGGCACGCCAACGGCCGCCCGGCCACCGCCGGGCTCCGCATCCGCGCCTACCCGCCAGGCCATCCCACCGACGAGCAGTCCGTAGCCATCATCGACAAGCACTACTGCCGACTGGTCCTGAACTGGCCTCCACAGCCGCACTACCACTCAACATAATCATGAGGATCGCGGTCGCTGCGCCCCCGGCGAATGCTCGAGTGCGACATCGTGGTCCCGAGCGGAAATTCAAGACGCTATGGCGCACATGTTCCCGGCCATGACCCCGGTGGTGATTGTCGGGGGTGGCCCAGCGGGCTTAACCCTTTCGATCTTGTTATCGCAGTATGGGGTGGACCATGTCCTCGTCGAAGCCCACCCCGGTACTTCGCGTCATCCCAAAGCGCGGGGAATCGCGGCACGCTCGATGGAGATCTTTCGCCGCGCTGGCGTGGAAGACGACATTCGCCGCGCAGGACTGCCGGCCGAGCAAGTCTTGTTCTACCGCGGCCGCACCCTGGCCGATCCAGACTTTACGCGCACCGGCCCCGACCGCCGCCTGCCCGGTGAGGCGCGCACCCCGTCACCAGGGCTGATTTGTTCTCAGGATGCGCTTGAGCCGGTGCTGCTGCGACACGCCCGGAAACGGGCGCCGCACCGGATCCAGTTTGGCTGCCGCCTGGTGTCGTTTACCGACCATGGCGACAGCGTGCGCGTCCTGGTCGAAGACGGGATTTCCGCAACGCGGCACACCTTGTGCGCCCAGTGGCTGGTGGGCTGTGACGGAGCCACCAGCACAGTCCGTGCCGGCGCAAAGATAATGCTGCAAGGCCCGACCGGCCTGGGCCATTTCCTGAGCGTGCGCTTCCAGGCACCCCTAGGCGAGGTGGTCGCCGACCGGGCCAGCGCGGTGTATTTCGTCAGCGAACCCGTCCGCAGCGGCTTTATGGCCATCGACAACGATAACCACTGGATTTACCAGTACCCCTTTAACCCGTCGCGACAATCCATCGACGCTGTCACTGACCACAATTTTTTGACTCAACTCATTCGCACCGCCGCGGGTCTGCCCCAGCTGGAGGTGACCATCCACGACACCATGATCTGGCGGATGGACGCCCAACTGGCCAACGCCTACCGCCGCTCACGGGTCCTGCTCACAGGAGATGCAGCGCACGTGATCCCCCCAACCGGCGGGCATGGCATGAACACCGGAATCGGCGATGCCGACAACCTGGCCTGGAAACTCGCCGCCGTGATCACCAGGCGTGCCACCGACGCCCTGCTGGATAGCTACCAGGCCGAACGCCGCCCGATCGCCCGCCAGATCATCGACCTATCCCTCGCCAACGCCCGCGCCCACGGCGGATACCGCATCGACGACGAATTGCTGCTTACCGCCCACTACCGCTCCACCGCGATGATCACCCGTCCCGCTGCCCCCGACCGGGCGCCGCTGGACCCATCGGGCCACCACCAGATCAGTGGTCCCGGAGACCGCGCGCCCCACGTCCGCTTTGTTGGCGCCCCCGGGATCGAGTCCACCCTGGACCTGCTCGGCCCGCACTTCACTTTGCTCACCACCAGCGATCACCCAGCCTGGCAGCGTCAGGCCGCCACCGCCGCAGCGGCCGGCATCCCGGTCACCGTCCACGCCATCAACACCGGCTCCCAGCACGAAGCAGGACCCCGCAGCTGGCACACCCGCTGCGGCATCCCCGCAACCGGAGCCGTCCTGATCCGCCCCGACGGCCACATCGCCTGGACCGCACCCCGCCCCGCCAGCGACACAGAACTACTCGGCGTTTTGCGACGTATCCTCGGTAGCTGCTGATCACTGCCGCGGATCACCCACCTCCGCCTCGCCGTGATCTATCAATCGTGGTCACTGCATGCTGGGGTGGCGCCAGGTGGGTAGTTGCTTTACGAAGGGGAGGCTACTCACACTCACGGCACAGTAAGCAATGAACGTTTGTGGCACCACGGAGCCGCTGCGGGAAGTCAAGCAGCATCAGCGCGTCCGCGTCCCGCGCACGGCCATGCCCCCGCCTGTTTTTAGGCGCCACCACCTACCGCTTCCGTAGGCGCACACGGGCCTCGACCAGTTGTTACCGGCCGTGGCCGGGGTCCAAGCTGGGGTCCAGTTGCTGGGGAGGTGCGGTCGAAAGGTCGCGGCCGCCTTGGGTGATGGTGGTGGTGATGCGACATAGTGCCTGTTCGATAGGGATCCAGTTGAGGTGGTGACCAGTGCGCAAGCGCAGAAATGGCGTTGTTGGCGGCTTCGCGGGGACCGAGGATGGCCTGTAAGGCACCAGCCGTTGGGTCCGGATGCGGGCAGCGAGGTCGCCCCGGTCGGGCTGACAGACCTCGGCACGCAGATCCGCGTGGATACCGCGCTGCACCAGCGCCACGGCCACTAGATCTGGTCGCTGGTGACCGGTAACACCCCCAGCTGCACCGGGGCCAGCCAGACCGGCAAGGCCCCGGCGTAGACCGCGATGAGGTGGGCAACCAGCCGCTCCAGGCTGCCGGTGATGCTGCGGTGAGTCATCACGCGACGGTGCAAGCTTTGATCGGCGGCGAGGTAGCCCAATTCGAACCGGACCGGTTGAGACAACACGGCCTCCAGCGCAGTCACCACTCCGGGTGGTGTGGGCAGTATCCACGGCGGGTGCCTGCCACAGTGCACCGGTGAGCTCACCACGGACCTCGATTCAGCTCATCCGCTCCTCGACGCTGGCCAGTCCCGTGTCCTACGCCTACGCCGCCGTGGCCCACCACGTCAGCCGGCTGATCGTCACCGCTGGGGCGTGTCCCCTCGACGAGGATGGAGTCGTCGTCGCTGTCGGGGATGTCGCCGGTCAAACCGAGCGCGTCATGACCAACCTGCGCCTCGCGCTGCAGGCCGCCCAGGCAGACCTGACCGATGTGATCAAAACCACCGTGTACGTCAGCAGCCACCGCCGCGAAGATCTGCACGCGGCCTGGAGTGTGGTCAGGCGCCACTTTGGTGACCACGACCCACCCGGCACACTGCTGGGTGTCGCGGTGTTGGGTTACCCCCATCAACTCGTTGAGGTCGAGGCGGTCGCTGCCCTGCCCTAAACAACGCCCGTTGCCCATGTTCCAGGGGATCCACGACCGCAGGGTTAATGCTGTGTGATGCGGTGATCGTGGTGGCCGCTGCTGTTCCTCGAAGGTGACGTCATCGATACGGGCCGACAGACTTAGTCCATGGTTGGCGACGTTTACCGCCGCAGGCTCGATGCCCTAGAGCAGACCTGGCAGGCCTGGGCCGAGTTGGGTCGCGGCTTAACCGAGCAACAGTGGTCCACCCCCACCCGCTGCCCGGGCTGGGATGTCGCCTGCGTGTACGCGCACGTCTCGATGTTTCCCCTGGAGATGAGCGTCCCCCCGCCGCCGGCACCGGTAGACCAACCGGTCGGCTTGCCGGTGACCGCGGTGCAGCTGCTGGGCCAGTACAACACCCCCACCGGAGTGGCCACCACGATGGCCCCCACCATCGCCGACAACGCGGTCATCGAGGCCGCGCAGCACAGCCGAGCCCAATTGGTCCAGCGATTCACCGTGCACGGTCCCCGCGCAATCCAGAGACTGCGCACCACCGCGGCGACCACGGTCGGGCCCTGGCCGCCGTCCGGTGTCCTGATCACGCTGGTGGAAGCCTTGCGCATCGTCTTGTTGGAAGCAACGGTGCACCTTCTTGACCTACAGCGCGCCCTGGGTCATTCCCCGGCCGTGCCGGTGGCGGCGCTGCGGGACACCGCCCAGCTGCTGGCAGAACTCGCCCCCGCCGTCGAGCTGATTGAGGCCGCCACCGGCCGCAGCAGGCACTGCCCGTTTCCCGTGCTGCGCTAGCAATACCCCTCGATCACCCGTCAAGGGATCGAAAATTCCTGCTTTTCTGCCAACCGCGCCCAACCGGGCACGGACTCTTACGCTCGGCAGCCGACGGGCCTCATTGTTCGACTCCAGCCAGCACGCACGATTTCGAGCTGTTTGTTTGGGCTGTTATCATCCGGTGCCGGATGCCGTTTGCTCGGCTAACTACCGTAATTTCACCACGGTCGCCGCGGCTACTGCTGCGCTTGGGCCCGATCGAGGATTTCCTGGATAACCGGGGTTTTGGCCTCGGCGTAGTGCACCACGTGTCGCCACACGCGTTGAGCCAGCGCACGCTTGGTGCGCTCGTAGTAATCCCGCTCAGCCTGACTCGTGCGTAACCGGTCACGAAAGCACAGCATCCGGTCAATCTCCGAGGCGCCGACGCTAAACACGTGCAGGTTAATATCGGTGTCTGGCCCCAAAAAGAAACGGTGTTCAAACCACTCCGGTTCGCGCACGCGAAGAACATACCCGGCTGACTCCAACAACGGCACATAGGAGGCCTCATCAGCCGAGTTGGGCACCACCAGCAGAATGTCAATGATCGGCTTGGCGACCAGACCCGGCACCGCGGTGGAGCCGACATGCTCCACCAACACGACAGCCTCACCCAACACCGCACGGATCCGGTCAGCCTCTCGAGCGAACAACGCCGCCCAACCCGGGTCGTAGTCAACCAGGGTGATTGGCGCGTTATGCGGCTTCCGCTGCCCAATAGTCAATTTTTGCAGAGCCTCATCACTGATCAGCTCAGCGCCGGTCTCCTTCGGGTTCGATGCCACAATCCTGCGCTTTCCTTCCATACCGTTTGTTCCAGCCGCCCTAAACCATAGCGCCCAGACCACAACACTCTATTACGCATACGGCGACACCAGCAGGTGCGACATGCAACGGTAAGGCCACCTAGCTGCGCCATCTCGGGGCCGGCTCCTCCTAGGGAACTGATTGTACGAATCTGGTGTAGTCGGGAAGCTGGATGCCGTTGATCGCTTGGCCGAACTCGTCCATCCATGCCGGGCGGCCGAGGGGCAACCGGGCGCGGGCGAACTCGTGCAGCTGTTGGCGCAAGACGCCCAGTCGTGTGGGTGGGGTGACTTGTTCGGCACGCAGCCGGCCGATCCGCTGGTTTGCCGCGACAAACCCGCGCATCGCGCGCTCGTAGGCACCAAAAGCCGCGGGCGGATCAGTTGGTCGGCGGGCTAATTCACCGGCCAGGATGTAGGCCCCGACGATGGCCAGACTGGTGCCCTGACCAGACAGCGGTGACGGGCAAAACGCGGCATCCCCCAGCAGCGCGACGCGCCCCGCCGACCAGCGGTCCAGCTGGACCTGCGCGATGGCATCGAAATAGAAATCCGGTGCGACATCGAGCTGGTCGACCAACCAGGGAATCCACCAACCGCCACCCGCGAACCGCTCTCGCAGGATGGCTTTTTGCGCGTTGACATCGCGGTGGTCGTAGTCCAACGGGTCAGACCGAAAACTCAAAAAGGCCATCAGGTCCGCGTTGTCGTGGATGGCGCGCACTCCCCCCCCCGCGGCCGGGCTCGGCGTAGCTCAGCGTCCAGCGGTCCAGCCCCAGCACGTTCGGCACGGTGAAAAACGACGCATAGTGACCAAGATGGCGCACGAACTGCGCCTCCGACCCGAAGGCCAACGCGCGCACCCCGGAGTGCAGCCCGTCAGCGCCGATGACCACATCGAAGCGGCGCTCGTCACCGCCGACAAACCGCACCGTGACCCCGTCGGCGTGCTGATCAAGCGCCTCGATTCGATCACCGAACAGGTACTCGGTAGTGTCCTTAGTCGCGGCGTAAAACACCTGCGACAAGTCGCCACGGAGAATCTCGATCTCCGCGATATAGCCATCGCCGTCAAACTCATCCGAGCGAGTACTCGCAATGCGCCAATTATTCTTGGTCACCGTGGAGGCGCCGAGGGCCTGAGTGCACGCACAACGCACCTGAGAATCCAGCCCCATCCGGTACACGACCTCCTTGGCCACTGCCCGGATGTCGATTGCCTGCCCACCCCGACGCAACTTCGGCGCCCGTTCCACGACACTGGCCTCGATACCAAACCGATTCAGCCAGTGCGCCAACGCAGGGCCAGCAACACTGGCCCCGGAGATCAAGACATGCACAGCCCACCACGCTAGGGCGTCACCGAGAGAACAACAAAGCAGTTTCATCGACCGGATTGACCCGGCGCGCCTCGGGAGTCACACACTCTCGTCGTCATCACCGCTGGAGCGCCCGAGGAAGAAGAGCGCCGTAGACGCTCTACCGATGTGGCGACACCTGCGATGGGACGCCACTACGGCTGCGGTCGGTCGGGACAGTTCCACAGATCACAGTGGCACCTCGCCGCCATGAAACTCACTGCTCGTTCCGGGAAGTACTCATTTGCCGATGAGTGAAGGAGGATAAAAAGGTGTTGACGGGAGGTGGGTAGGGGTGAGTACTTGATGTGGTGGGATATGTTGATGTCAATTCGGTGAGTTTTAGCCTGGCTGATGGCCGGGTCTTGCTGGATGAGGTCAGCTTCCGGGTGGGAGAGGGGCGCAAGGTTGCGCTGATCGGCGCCAACGGTGCCGGTAAGACCACGTTGTTGCGGATCATCTCGGGCGAGCTCGCCGCGGACTCCGGGGTGGTGTCTTGCGCGGGCGGTCTGGGGGTCATGCCCCAGTTCGTGGGCCGTATCCGGGATGCCACCACAGTGCACGACCTTCTCGTTTCGGTGGCCCCACCGGAGGTGCGCCGGGTGGCCCACGAGCTTAAGGCCGCTGAGCTGGCCCTGATGGATAGCGATGACGAGTCCACTCAGCTGCGATACGCCTCCGCGCTGGTCGCGTATGTGGACGTCGGGGGCTATTTGATGGAGGCAGTTTGGGATCAGTGTTGTGTCCAGGCTCTGGGCGTCGGATTCGAGGCGGCCCAGTGGCGCCAGGTGCGTCACCTGTCCGGCGGGGAACAAAAGCGACTGGTGCTGGAGGCCTTACTGCGCGGCAGCGACGAGGTGCTGCTGCTTGATGAGCCCGATAACTACCTGGACGTGGCGGGCAAGTTGTGGCTGGAACGGTCGCTGCGGGAGTCAGCCAAGACCGTCTTGCTGATCTCCCACGATCGCGAACTGCTCGCCCGTGCCGTCGATCGGATCATCACGGTGGAGCTGGGGGCGGCGGGCAACACCGTGTGGGTTCACGGCGGGTCGTTCGCCACCTACCAGCAGGCGCGCACCGACCGTTTCGCCCGTCTGGATGAGTTGCGCCGCCGCTGGGACGAACAACACGCCAAACTCAAGGCTCTAGTGCTGATGTACAAGCAAAAAGCCGCCTACAACGACGGCCTGGCCTCCCGGTATCACGCCGCTCAAACCCGGCTGCGCAACTTCGAACAGGCCGGCCCGCCGCAAAAGCTTCCCCAAAAACAAAACATCCAGATTCGCCTACCGGGTAGCCGCACCGGTAAACGCGCCGTCAGTTGTGACAACCTTGAGCTGACGGGGCTGATGCAGCCTTTTGACCTCGAGCTGTGGTACGGCGACCGGGTCGCCGTACTCGGCCCGAACGGTTCGGGCAAGACACATTTCCTGCACCTGCTGGCCGCTGGCGGCACCGACCCAGCGCCCGAGCACCATCCGGTGAGTGATCTAACCGTCCCGCCGGTGACTCACACCGGGAAAGCTCGGCTCGGCGCCCGAGTACGGCCCGGCTGGTTCGCCCAGACCCACCAGCATCCGGAACTGGCCCGACGCACCCTGCTGGAGATCCTGTACCGCGGTGACGCCCACCGATCGGGCATACCCGACCAGGACGCCCGCCGGATCCTGGGACGCTACGAACTGGCGCACTGCGCGCAACAAAACTTCGACACCCTCTCCGGTGGGCAGCAGGCCCGCTTTCAAATCCTGCTCCTGGAACTGTCCGGAGCTAACCTGCTACTGCTCGATGAGCCCACCGACAACCTTGATCTGATCTCCGCGCAAGCGCTGCAAGACGCCCTGAACAGCTTCGACGGAACGGTGCTAGCCGTCACCCACGACCGCTGGTTCGCCGCTCAATCCTTCAATCGTTTCCTGACCTTCGGCACCGACGGCCGACTTCGAGAAAGCCCACAACCCAGCTGGACCGAAGGGCGCCTCGTTCGCCCGGCCAAAACCTAGCGCCAGTTCGTCTCCGGTCAGACAGTGGTCACCGAGCACAGCGACACCGCCGGCCGAGGCCAACTGTGACACCAAACCGGCCAGGCCTTCACCAACCTCGCCACGGTGCTCCACCACGCCGGCCCGGGACTCGAGCACGTCGTCAAAGGGCGATCCTGGTCACCAACCTGGCCGTCATCGACCAAACCACCCACCTGCGCCGCGACTTGTTCACCCTCCCTATCCAGCAGACACGATCACCCGAGTCACATCTCTGACACGACCAAAGTGGCAGATCAAAATCGAGGAAATCCCCATCACCTCCATTATCGGATGATTCCATCCGATAATGGATCCACATACTGGTGCAACGTTATCGGCACCAAGACATCGGTGGGCTGCCGCTAGGACTCGTCATGGGGCAATCTAGCAATCGCAACACGCCAGCCAGGACTGTCAACAACTGCGCACCCAGCACATTAACCATTCAGGATCAATTGCCATGTAACATCCTCTGCTAAGACGTGCGCGCTGACCACCGGGCATGAATGAGGTCGACAATACTTGTGAACTTGCCTGCGATGTCATCTCCGTGGTGATCGGCCAGGTGAGGACTGGGTCAAGTGACCAGGGTGACTAAGCTCGCGTCGCTGATCCGTCGACGCGTCGGCGATGTCTTTCAAAAAGGCTCACGGGCAGATGCCGGTGGGATTGGCTGGTCGGATCTCAGCGTTGATGCACTCGCTTTTGCGGTCAGCGACCGGTAGGTCAAGCCAGATCGTCCGTCGTGTTCTAGTAGGTCAACCAGCCGCGGTGATTTCCAGCGATCAGGGGCGATCGTGTGTGAATGCCACCAGAATTTCCCCCAGTGCGGCCATCACCCTCAGTCGACTTGTCTCCGCGGAAGGGGCGGACGGACACACAGGCGTCGGGTTGTACACACTCGAAGGTCCGGGAATGCCGATGTGCGGGTCCATGTGTGGATCTCGGTGGCAGTCCCTGGCCTCCCTGTCCTGGTCCAAATGCTCGCGGGGTGGGCTGGCCTTCGTGTCATCGTCCGCGCGCAAAAAGATCGACGTCACCCGCCGGGCACCGCTACCTTGCGACGGATGCCTGGCTTTGAGGAGATCACCCGATACCGCGACCCCGACCCGGCCGAGGATCCCTGGGTCAACGGCCCGCCTGCGCCCGAGACGATCACCATCACCCCGTACAACCCCGAATGGCCGCGCCGCTACCAGGCCCTGTC
>JAFAWY010000126.1 GCA_019241525.1 Pseudonocardiales bacterium | reverse complement strand
CCCCCACCACTGCCGGTACCCGGCACCGACGTCGTGCCCCCACCACTGCCGGTACCCGGCACCGACGTCGTGCCCCCACCACTGCCGGTACCCGGCACCGACGTCGTGCCCCCACCACTGCCCGTTCCCGGCACCGACGTCGTCCCCCCACTCCCAGAGCTCTTGACCGGGATCGTCGTACCGGAAGCAGTGCCCTGGCGTGCCGCGGGGCGTGCTGGGGTGGCGCCTTCATTCGCGGCAGCAGCGGCTGGCTGGATCGCCGCCGCGACTGGAACGGCGGTGGAGTTTTCTTTCGAAGCCGGCTGGTTTGTGTTGACTGCGGCTGCTGCAGGAGCGCTAGCCGGTCCGGCGACCGCTTGAGGGGTTGGATTGCTGCGATACATCAAGTAGGGCACCGAAGCCGCGGCAGCCAGGAGTGCCAGCGATCCGGCGAGAGCAGCTCGTTTCACCCGCCGTGACGTCACGCGGCGCTGCTGGATTACGGCCGGTGCTACGTCGAGGGGGATGGCGGTCAGGGACGGCGGAGGGGGCTGGTGCAGTGATGCGGCGGGTCGTGCGGCTGGGAGGGTGTTGTCGGACTCAGCGCAGCGCGCAGCGACGGTTGCGGGGAAGTCGACGGTACGGGCGGCCAGGATGGCCGCGCCGCGGGCGATGGTAGTCGCGGGATCGGCGTCGATGGTGACGGGCTGCTCAAGTTCGGTGGACACAAGTTGCGCGACGAGAGGGATGCGGGCCGCTCCGCCGGCGAGCATCACGGCGTCCAGGTCCTGCGGTTGCAACTGGGCGGTGTCCAGCGCGCGGCGCAGGGCATGGAGGGTTTCGCCGAGATAAGGGCGGATCATGTCGTCGAACTCGGCGCGGTGGAGTCGGACGTGTGTGCTGATCCCAGGCGCAGTCACCGGGATGGTGACCTCGGTATCCGCCGACAGCATCTGGATGGCGCGGGTGCATGCGTGGCGCAGCTCGGCAGTGCTGGCAAGGGTGGCCGGGTTCTCGGGGTCAAGTTGGGCCAGTGCCGGAACCGTAGCGAGCACGTGTCCAAACACCGCATCGTCGAAATCGGCTCCGCCGAGCTGCGGCAATCTTTGCGGGCTGCCCATCACGATGGTCTCACCGGCGGGGCCGGTGCGAATCACGGTGGCGTTGAACGTGGCGCCTCCCAGGTCATAGACCGCCAGGGTCTGCCCGAAGCCGGCGGCAGCAGCGGCGGCTTCGGGTTCGCAGCGCAGCTCGACCTCATCCAGCCCCGTGTCGGCCAGGGCTGCGGCCAGCACCGCGCGTTTGTAGTGCCCCCAGCTCGCCGGGTGGGTCACCACGATGGCCACCGCCGGGCCTCCTTGCTGCACGGCGACCTGGTCGACCACCCAGCTGACGAGCATCGCGGCCAGCTGTGCCGCGGTGTAGGCCTGGCCACCGATGACCATCGGCACCTCATCGCCGATGCGCCCGGTGAACGCGCGCACGAGCCGATCCGGATCGGTCAGCGCTTGCCGCTGAGCGGCCTCGCCCACCACCACTTGGCCCTGATCACCCAAATACAGTACTGATGGCATCGTTGCCGAGCCGTTGCCCCAGGCCACCACCTCAGCCGGCCCGTCCCCTCGGGACACCGCCGCTGCCGTGGCCGTGCCACCCACGTCGATCCCCAGCCAGTAGCCCATCGGCGTACGCCTCCCCCTGTAGATGCCGTCCTTGAGGCGATCTTCAACGATGCCTGGCCTGCGTATCGCCACTACAAGACGTGCTGTTAGCGATCCTGCGCACCCCCCAACCCCCCAATCTCGAGCGATGTCAATCCCCTAATGCGGAGCACAGCCAACCCGGTGCGATCCCCGATGGCGGGCCGTTGCCGGGGGCATAGCTTTTGCGCCATCACAGCCGGCGGACATGCCGCCCGGCCCGACACACAAGGGGAGCGTGACGGTCATGTCCATGACCCAGAGCCTGCTGGACTTCATCCTCAACCTGCTGCGCGACAGCGACGCCAAAGCAGCGTTTCTGGCCGATCCTGACCGGGCATTGGCCGATGCCGGCCTGAGCAATGTGTGCAGCGAGGACATCTCAGACGCGATGTCCTACGTGACCGAATACCACCCAGTCGCGCTGGTGGGCCCACGCGAATACAACTTGGGCAACACCGCGGTGGTCCAGCACTCCGAAGGTCACCGTTCCGAACACAACGACGGCTGGCACGACCACGACTACCGGCCCGACCCGCACGCCGGCGTGATCCAGCAGCTCGAGTACATCACCAACAACTACGCTTACACCGACAGCCACGACACAGTGGTCGACAAGTCGGTCAACCAGAGCATCTGGAACGACGGCGTGCTGTCCCAGAACTTTGACGACCACTCCGTCACCGCCACCGATCACTCCGTGGCTGCTGGGCGCGACTTCGACGGCACCGCGGTTACCGGTGATCACAACATCGTTGGTGACGACAACAACGTGGGCAATACTCGCTACTCGGACGACCACTCCATTCGCGGCTCGTTCAACGACTCAGACGACCACTCCATTAGCGGCTCGTTCAACGGCAACAATGTTGCCGACCGCGGCGGGGTCGCCGGCGACAACGCCCACGGCAATGTCACCGAGCCGCGCAACAGCGAGTTCGCCACCACTGGCGGCACGGTGAACGACAGCCACGACGACATCCACACCACGATCAGGGACTCCGGCAACAGCGTCGACCACTCCGGCGACACCTACGATCACTCGGGTAACACCACGATCAGGGACTCCGGCAACAGCGTCGACCACTCCGGCGACACCTTCAACAACTCTGGGAACAGCTTCGACAACGTCGGAAACTCCAACCACCAGCACATCGACGACTCCTTCAACACGGTGGACTCCGGCAACAGCGACTCGGCGATCTCCTCGAGTCACCAGGAGGGCCTGCTCAACGTCGGAGTCAACCCTGCGGTCAATGTCCCGATCCACGACAACGACCTCGACCTGCTGTCCCACAACGGCTAATTGCCGCAACCCGGCATCCCAATCCCAGCTCCGCCACCCATCGCCCCGGGTGGCGGAGCTGCCGTATTCGCGGCCATCCACGCAGCGCGGCCGCTTCGAACACTTCAGGGTGCTGGCGGCTGACCTTTACACTGCGCGCAGCCTCCCTCAAGACCCCGAAGGGCGATGAATGACACCCACGCACGGGATCCAGCAGGTGAGCGATACGCAGGGCCGGTTGGCGTGGCTCATCTCAGGCCACCAGAGGGTGCGCGACCTCCTTGCCGATCCACGGCTGAGCCGGTCGCATCCCAACCCAGGGCATCCGGTCCGTCTCACCCAGCCAGGCTGGTTCGGCGGACCGATCCCCGATCCTGACGGCGAGCTGGCGGACCTGCAGCGGATGCGAAAACTGCTGACACCCGCGCTGTCAGCCCGGCGGATGGAAGATCTCCGGCCCCGCATCCGGGCGATCGTCGACGGGCTGCTCGACGACCTGGAACGCACCGGCCCGCCAGCTGACTTCCATTCTCTCGTCGCCTACCCATTGCCCGCGTTGGTGGTGTGCGACTTGCTGGGGGTGCCCGAGCAGGATCGCGCAGATTTCCTCCGGTGGCAGCTCGAGGCGAAGCAAGTCAGTAAGCCCGCGGTCGCCCGCGGCGGCTTGCAATCGCTCTGGCGCTACCTGGGCACCCTCATCGAGCGCAAACGCTGGGTGCCGAGCGACGACGTCATTGCCGATCTGTTGCGTGCCGCTGAGCTCGACCCGGCGCTGACCGATGACGGGATCGCGCACCTGGCCGCGGGACTCCTGTTCGCCGGGCACGCACCCGTGGTGGCGATCATCGATCGGGGAGTGCTGCTGCTGCTGACCCATGACGATCAACGCGAGGCGCTGCAACGAGAGCCTGCTCTGGCCAGCTCAGCCGTGGAAGAGATCTTCCGCTTCGCCAGCCCGGTTGAGCGCCAGCGAGCCACTCGGCGTGGTGGACTGACCCGCTATGCCGCCGTCGACATCGACGTTGACGGCGTCACCATTCGCGCCGGCGACACCGTGCTGTTCGCTGTGCAGGAGGCCAACGAAGACGAGGCAGTCTTTCCCGATTCGAAACGCTTCGACATCACCCGGGAGCGTGTCCCCCATCTATCGCTGAGCCACGGCGCACATTTCTGCCTTGGTGCGCACCTGGCCCGGCTGAAGCTCCAGTACCTATTCGTCCGCCTGTTCGAACGCTTTCCCACCCTGCGCCTTGCGGTGCCCTTGGAGGACATCCATCCTGTCCGGGACGCGGTGGCCGGCGCAGTCAGCCAGCTACCGGTCACCTGGTAGGAACGGTGCGGTGGGCGAAGGCCTCGTAGACGACCAGATTGACCAGCTCGCCGTACTCGTCGTCCAGCCGCTCGCCGCAGTACGTCATGCCGGCCTTCTCCATGACGCGGCGGCTGGCGACGTGGTCCACCATCGTTTCCGCGACCACGCGGCGCATGTCGGGTTCGGCGAGCACATAGCCAAGCAACGCCCGCAAGGCTTCGGTCGCATAGCCCTGGCCCCAGCAGGGCTCGACAACGGAGTAGCCGACTTTGCCCATGGTGTAGACGTCTTCGACACTGCATCCGATCTCGCCGACGATCATCCCGTCGGTCTTCCGGATCATGAAATACGGTCCGAACCGGCCGGGACCCCGCGCCTCGAGCACTGATTCCATAACGTCATGCGTGAAGCGGGAGGGGTAACCAGGAGCGAAGCGCAACCCCTGAGGCGTTTCCCCCACGAGAAGCATGCGCGCCACCGGCAGACAGATCGGTTGCAGCACCAGCCGAACGGCATCGATCTGGTTCACCCCCGTAGGGTGCCACCAAACTGGCTTTGTGTCGTGCCGCACGAGACCGCCGAGGAACGGGTAATGAGCAGGCGGAAAACGATCCTGGCAGACACATCTAATAGATCGCCGTGTAAGACGTCCAGAAGGTAAGGAGCAGGAGAAATGGGTATCGAGGACCCCGACGCCGACACAGCCGAACAGCAGCGTCCAGTGACCGATCTCGACACCGACGACGAGGAACTGGACAGGGTGACGCAGCCGCCTCTCGAAACCGACCCAGCTGACTTCGCCGAGCAGCATCACGAGGTTCCGTCCCTCGATGAGGACGACCTGTATAGCTGATCACTCGGGAACTATCCGCGGGTAGCACCCGACTATGCCTTCCAGAGGTGGGGTGCCGGAGTGCTGGTCTCATGCGGATGGAGTGAGTGGTGGGCGGTGCAGAATGGGTGCACTGGGTTTTTGCCGGGGTGTTCGCCGCGCTGACCATCTTTTACCTGATCCGGATATTCATCTCTGAACCTGGCACATCGGCGCGGGGGGTAGATGTCGCGCGTGGGGTGATGAGCCTGGGCATGGTCGCGATGATGGTGCCGCAGATTGATCTGTTACCTCGCGTGTGCTGGCAGCTACTGTTCGTCATGGTGGCTGGATACGTCACCGCCCGGCTGATCCGGCGCTGGCTACGCACAGGTCAGCTGTGGTTGGCCAAACCCAGCGGTCATCATGAGCTGCACCTGCTGATCGGCGGCGTGGCCATGGTGTACATGTTCGCGGCCATGTCGGGATGGCAAGGCACGGGAGCGGGTGTACCGCTAGACCCGGGAGCGGGATTCGCCCAGGACATGGGTGATATGAGCCATGGCGTCGACATGGCGCAGACGGGCGCCAGCGGGTTCGCATTCACGGTACTGACCTGGCTGTTTGTCGGATACTTCCTCATCTTCGTGGTGCGGTTGGCCGCCCGGCTCGCTGTGCCAGTGAACACCTTGGCTGGGATGGCTGCTGGCGCTGCGTTACCCGGTCAGGGAGCGCGCGGTGTCGTGGTGTCGCCTCATCTGCTCGGTTCGACTGAGGTCGTCATGGGTATCGGAATGAGCTGCATGCTGCTGATGATGCTGTGACGGCTGTGGTTACCTCTGGGAGCATCATGGTGAAGATCGTTTGTTGGCTGGGCCGCCGGGTCGGTGTGATCGGCGCTCTGTGCGCGTTAGCGCTGGTGACACTCGCTGGCGCTGCGTCGGCGCACGTCACCGCCAACCCCAGCACTGCCCAGCAGGGCGGCTATACCAAGATCTCCTTCCGCGTTCCCAACGAGCGCGACGCCGCGTCGACGACCCAGCTGGAAGTCAATTTCCCGACCGATCACCCCATTGTGTCGGTGGAGACCCGGGCTGTTCCCGGATGGGCGGCCACCGTACAGAAGGTCAAGCTGGACAAGCCGATCAAAACTGATGACGGGGAGATCAGCGAGGCGGTCTCGAGGATCACGTGGAGCGGTGGAAAGATCCCGCCTGGATCCTTCGAAGAGTTCGACGTCTCCCTAGGGCCGTTGCCAACCGATACCAACCAGCTGGTCTTCAAAGCGTTGCAAACCTATGACAACGGTGAAGTGGTGCGGTGGATCGACCCGCCACCAGCGGAAGGTGCTGCCGAACCGGAACACCCGGCGCCGGTGGTGAAGCTGACCCCGGCCAATGCGACTCAGGCGGTCGTGAGCACGACCGGTGAGGTGCCCTCTTCCATGGGCACATGGGGAGTGGTGCTTGGCGTCGTGGGGATCGCCCTGGGCCTCGTCGGGATTATCATCGGCCTGGTGAACCGGCGTCGCGCCACCGCTGGTTGAGAGCAGTCTGTGTCGGGTCAGCGAGCGCTGCGGGCCTGTGCGCTGACCATGATCTGCGCGGTGCTCGTGCTGCTCGTCGGCGCCGGCTCGGCTTCGGCCCACGCGGCGCTCCTCGCGACTGAGCCTGGGCAAGGTGCGGTAGTCGCAACCATGCCAGCTACCGTGTCGCTGACGTTCAGTGAACCGGTGGTGCTTGTGCCGGCCGGTGTTCAGGTTTTCGGTCCTGAAGGCGCCAGAGTCGATGATGGTCATGCCACCCACCTCGGCAATGCTTCGACTGTGGGCGTCCAGCTGGTCTCTCAGCAATCGCCACAGGGCACGTACACCGTGGCATGGCAGGTGATTTCCGCCGACTCGCACCCAGTGGCGGGCGCCTTCACTTTCTCGGTGGGTCACCCCTCGCCGAGTCGAGCACCGCCGGACCGGGCGATGACTGCTTCGCAGTCGTTCGGCAGCAAGATCACCGGGGTCATCTACGCCATCGTCCGCGCCGCGGCCTTCGGGTCATTTGCGTTGCTCATCGGGTCAGTCTGCTTTGTCTTACTCTGCTGGCCTGAAGCTATTGCCAGCAGAGGCGCTCGCCGCGTCATGCTGGCCGGCTGGAGCGGCCTGCTGGCGACTGCGATGGCGACGCTGTTGCTGCAAGGGCCCTATGCCAACGGGCTGAGTCTCGATCAGGTGGCCGACCCGGACATCGTCTCCGAGACCCTGGCCAGCAGGCTCGGCACCGCGTTGACCGTTCGGCTGGTGCTGCTGGCGCTGGCGGGTGGCTACGTGGTGTTGCTGTGCGCTTGGCTGAGTCAGCTGAGGCGGCGGGGCCGGGCTTGGTTCGGCGCCGCCGGTGTGGTGTTGGCAGCGAGCCTGGCGGCCACCTGGGCGGCTGCGGACCATGCGTCAGTGGGGCTCCAACCAGTACTGGCGCTGCCCATTGATGTGGTGCATTTGCTGGCCATGGGCGGGTGGCTCGGTGGACTGGTTACCCTCGTGGTCTTGTTGCGGCCATCGGCTGTCACAAGCCCCGAAGCGCCGGCGTTGCCGCAGCGCGCGGTGGTTCAGTTCTCGTCAGTCGCGACTGGCGCCATCATGCTTGTTATCGGCACGGGCAGTTACCAGTCGTGGCGCCAACTCGGCAGTTGGGGGGCGTTCGGCTCCACCGACTACGGCCGGCTCCTGCTGATCAAGCTGGGAACCGTGGGGCTCATGCTTGGCGCCGCGGCGATCTCCCATCGATGGGTGATCCAGCATCAGCGAGTGCTGATGGGGGTCGGCGCAGCGACCCGGGCGGTTGACGGCGCGGCGGGTGTGGCAGCGCGCCGTCGCCACGGTGTGCTGGGAGAAGACAGACTACGACGAAGCGTGCTCGCCGAGGCGGTGCTCGGCGCGGTAGTGCTGGGTCTGACCGCGTTGCTGGTCAACGCAGAACCTGGCCGCACGGCGACTGCCCCGCCGCCAGGCCCTGCGCACCACGTCATCGATTACGACACCGGCGGCCCAGGCGGCCGAGGGGAACTCGCCGTTGACGTCGATCCGGCCGCTAGCGGCCCCAACACCATCCACGTCACCGTTGAGGATCCCTCCGGCGCCCGACGCGACGTTGCAGAGCTGCGATCAGAGCTCACCCTGACCGCCCGTTTGCTCGGCCCCTTCCCGGTACCACTGAGCCGTACCGAGCCCGGTATGTATGAGGCCATGGGGGTCCAGTTGCCGTACCCCGGCGCCTGGACTTTGCGGATCACCGTGCGCACTTCGGATATCGACGAGACCACCGTGACCGTCCCCTTCGACGCGCACTAGGTCAGCGGCCGGTTTGGGGCCGGAAGCTGTCCACAATCCGGTTGACCGGTGGGAGCACTACCTTGGGATCGGAATCAGCCGCGGTGAACACCGCGATCGCATAGTTAGTCGGGTTGTTCTCGACGGTGATCGCCAGGAAACGGATGCTGGTGTTCTTCTCGTTATCGCCAACGCCGCCGTAAACCAGAGCAGTCCGTGAGCCGACAGTCTTGGCTTCGGGCGGGATCACCTGCACGTTCTTGTAGTGGCTGGCGACTTCCTGGAAGAACAGAGTGCCGGCCATGGGGATCGGCCCGACCCGACCGGCGCCGAGGGTGACCACGGTGTCCTTGTCAGGACTGGTGACAGTGGTGGTACGGCCGTCTTGGGTGGTTGTCCACCCGTCCGGAGCCTCAAAGCGGTACTGGCCGGCTGAGTTGACCACCTCGTGGGTGTCGACAGCGCTGCCGCTGCTGCTGCCACCGTGAAGCACCAAGGCGATCACGCCACAGACAACAGCGAGCAACAGGGCAACCACACCGATAAGGGCGGGGATCGGTCGGCTGCGCATCCGGTCCATCCCGGGTATACGCGCAATCCAGGGCAGCTTGGAGATCAAGGTATCCATGAGGGCGCCGATCGTAGTGGGGACAGGAGGGTAGACATGCCAGTGGGGGTCGGCGTATTGCGCCGACCCCCACTGAAGGTGTTTTCAGGTACTGCTGGGCATCTAGACGGTGTGCTTGCCAGCCCGACGGCGGGCACCCGCCACGGTCAGCGCGCCCAGTCCGGTGAGCAGGAATCCACCGGCCAGCAGCCCGGCAACATCAGCACCGGTCTCAGCCAGCTGAGGGCCGCCACCGTTGTTCTCGCCGTTGCCGTGCTCTTCACCCTTGTTGCCGTGGTCCTCGCAGTGCTCTCCGTGCTCGTCGCCCTTGTGCTCTGCGTGGTCCCCGTGGTCTCCGTGCTCTGCGTGGTCCCCGTCCTTGTGGTCTCCGTGCTCGTCGCCCTTGTTGCCGTGGTCGTCGCAGTGGTCACCGTTGTTGTGGTGATCGGGACCGTTGTCATTGGTCTCGTGAGCGAGAGTCTCAGACTGGCCCAAGACCACCAGGAGCACCCGGTTGAGCACGTCGAGGCGCAGTGCCTCCTGCGCGCTACCGGCGCCCTTGGGGTTGTGGAAGATGACCGACTTGCCCTGGTTGAGCAGCAAGCACAGGATCGCAGAGTCACCGCAGTGGTCGGGCAGAGCCAACCCGAACGGAGCGTCCAGCAGGTAGGTCGACTTACCGTTGCTGTCGATGCCTAGCAGGAACGAGTGACGATCGGTGTCCGGCTTGTCCGAGCGCGACCTGGAGTCGGAGTGGACCGCCTCGACGCCGAGCCCCTCACACGGGGTGGTCAGCTTGTCGCGCTTACCGATGCAGAGGTTCAGCAGCTCGTTGGCGGAATCGGCCTTGGTGTGACCGTGTTCCTTGTCCCGCTCGGCGATACCGAGGCCTTCGGCAACACCCAAGGACAGGAGCCCGTTGCACTCGTACGAGGCGGTGACATCCTTGTGGTCCCTGCCCTTGTTGAGGAGGCACAGGGCCGCGACGCCACCGCGAGCCGCGGCGAGAGAGTTGTCGTGGTCCTCGGTAGCCACCGTGTTGTGGTAGAGCAGGCTCAGGCAGAGCAGCCCACCGGTGGAGCTGCACAGCTTGAGAGCATCACCGTTGTCGCCGGACCGGTGGTGGTCGCGGGAGTCCGCGCTGGAACCGACGATCCGGCTACCACCCAAACCGAGCACGGTGGAGTCGGCGTGCGACTGACCATTGTCCTCGATGCTGGCGTCATACCTGGTGATGTCCAGCAGGCGCGACTTCAGCAGATCGACCTTGCCGACTTCACCTGAGGCGTGGTCAGGCGGGCGCGGGTCGTCGATCTGGTCACTGTTCGGGGTGTCGTCTCGCTTGACGTCGTCACCGTGGGGCCCATCGCCGTGGTGACCGTCGTGGTCATGCGATCCGGTCAATCCCGGCTGGCCACCGGGGACGAGACCATTAAGATCGGGAAGGCCAGGCACGCCTGGCACATCACCTGCGGATGGGGTGGGTGGCAGTCCTGGTCCGTGAGGGTCATGAGGCACCACCGGATCTCCAGGCCTTCCCGGCCCACCAGGGACTCCCGGCCCACTGGGGCTGCTCATGAACTGCTGCGCTGAGTGGACCACCTGCGCCGAGGCAGCACCCGGCAGCAAAACCATCGCGGCTGCCGTACCGGCGGCCATGAGAGCCAGGCGGCGATGCCTCCTGGGCGTGCGTGACGTCATGTTCCGGTGTTCCTCCTCGTTCGAGATCTCTCCGCGAGAGGGCGGTACGGCGGCCCCCTCGGGTGCCGTGGATCCCTCGTACCTGGCTATAGCCACTGCGAAGCTCACCCGGGGGGTGGGTGATCTCCGCGCATCCAGGTACCGGGTCAACGAGGTGAGAGTCGGCGCAGATACGTCCGGTGGCCCGAGTATTCCCCGAACGGTGACTGGTGCCCTGATCGAAACCCCCAGGACGTGGCGAATTGCCGACAAGATACTGAGGAACAGGCGTCCGATCACCCAAACTAGGTAACGTTCTGTTACCTACCGTGACGATGTGTTGTCACAACTGGTCATCCGGCACACTTGGAGCAATCGGATGCGCGCCGTGATCGGCACCCTGTGGCGCGAGATCGGTCCCGCTCATGGTTGACTACCTGCCGTTATGGCGTCAGGGCGCGGTCACCAGCCGATCATGCTCATGGGCGCGGCTGGCTTGCTCGCCGTCGCGCTCGTGGCCTGCAGTGGGCTAGCGAAGACTCCCGGAGGGAAGGGCTCGGCGGGATCAGCCGGCTCATCGGGCACTCAGCCGCCTGCTGTGGCGCTGCCCGCCCCGCAGCCGGTCGCTGATGGACCGTGCCGTTACCTGCCGGCTACGTCAGTGGAGTCGGCCAATGGCGAACGGGTCACCAGGGTGCGGATCTCGGCGACAGGTCCAGGTCAGCCCTACCCGGCTTGCTTTTTCCTCACCTATCACGATGCCGTGCAACTGCGGACCTGGATTGTGGTGAGCACGCCGCGAGCGGCCGGAGCTACCGTCGATGCCGCAGCTCCCGTGGCGACGTCCGACCTCGTGGAGCTACCCGGTGGATGGTCTGGCGGGTCGCAGCCGACCGCTGAGGGAGCGGTGTTCGCGGTGGCTAAGCAGGGCACCGCGGTAGTGATCACGACCAATCAGCGGCAAACGATCGGTGCCCGCCGCATCGCTGAGCAGGTGATCGCGACCTTAGGTCTATAGCTTGGTCGCGCGCGTAGGTCTATGAAGTCATCGCGGGAGCCCGAGCGGGCGGGCCTTGGCCCGACAACACGACCGACACAGCGTTGAAGATACCGGCGCGAGCTAGGCGATTGCCGGAACTTCGAAAGGTGTGTCCGATGACGATGATGGCGCAGCTCGCCGGGTCAGTCGTCGGCAGCCGGACGATGGTGAGCTCGGACCACCCCGTTGCCGATCGGCGAGCGGCCGGCGGCAACCTCTTCTCGGTACCGCAACACCAACTGATCGTCCGGTCGGAGAGCAAACCGATATGATTTCGACGACTGCCAGCGGTTACGCAATACGGCGCTGACGACGCCTACGATCCCGAGAAGCACAGTGACTACCCACGGCCAGTGGCGTCGAGCGGGTTGGGGGCCCGTAGCGTTCACGTCGGTCACATCCTTGTGTTTGGTTCGCGGCCGCCGGCCTGCTCGATGACGTTGATGGAGAGGATCGTGCCTATCCAGGTCGATCCGCAACCCACCGTGGCTGATGGCAGGATGGGTCTGGTGACGCAACGGCCGACCAACGAGACGCAGGCGATCCTGCACACCAGTGAGGGAGACATCCGCCTCACCCTGTTTGCCAACCATGCTCCGAAGACGGTGGCCAACTTCATCGGTCTTGCCGAAGGTAGCAAGGACTATTCTCAGCGCAACGCCAAAGGCGAACTTTCCGGACCGTTTTATGACGGCTCAATGTTCCATCGCGTGATCGCAGGTTTCATGATCCAAGGTGGTGACCCGACCGGTACTGGTAGAGGCGGGCCCGGTTACCGGTTCGCCGATGAGACCCATCCCGATCTCCAGTTCAACCGGCCGTACCTGCTGGCGATGGCCAACGCAGGCCCGAACACCAACGGTTCCCAGTTTTTCATCACCGTGCGCCCCACGATGCATCTCAACCGCAAGCACACCATCTTCGGCGAGGTGGCCGACCAGCAGTCCCGATCCGTGGTCGATGCCATCGCCGGTACCCCGACTCGAGGGGATCGTCCCGTGCAGAGCATCGTGATTGAGCACGTGACCATCGAGCCGGCTGGAGTATGACTGCGATGGCCGGCCCTGTGTGTGTCCGGCACCCGGGCCGTGCAACCGCAGTACGCTGTAGCCGCTGTAACCGCCCTGCCTGTTCAGACTGCCTGCGCGAAGCGTCAGTGGGCTATCAATGTGTGGACTGCGTCGCTGGAGCCGGTGCCAGTCCGGTACGGCTGCGCACCAGGCCAACCGAACGGCTGCTGGCGGTTCCGACACTGATCGTGCTCAACGTCGCGATCTTCCTGATCACCGTCGTAGAGGCCGCCAGCCTGGCCAATAACGCTGATGCGCCGCTGTTTCAAGAGTGGGCGCTACAGCCAAGCGCGGTGACTCACGGTGCCTGGTGGCAGCTGCTCACGTCAGGCTTCCTGCACATCGGCCCCATTCACCTGGCGTTCAACATGATCGCTTTGTGGGTGATCGGCCGGGATCTCGAACAGGTGCTGGGCACCCTTCGCTTCCTGGTGGTGTACCTGGTCTCGCTGCTCGGCGGATCGCTGGTGGTCTTGGCATTCGAAAACCCCGCAAGCCACACGGCTGGCGCGTCAGGCGCGGTCTTCGGCCTGATGGGAGGCCTGGCCGTGGTGTTGATGAAACTGCGGCTCAGCCCGCGCCCGGCACTGACCATCATCTTGCTCAATGTGGTCATCAGCCTGGTGGTGCCGAACATCTCCATCCTGGGCCACCTCGGCGGCCTGGCCTTCGGTGCTGCCGTCACCGCGGCGATGCTCTACCTGCCCCGCTCGCGCTAAGCCCACTATTGCGGCGTGTCGCGTTTTCGCGCCGGGCGTGTCGCGTTCACCTGTCCGTCGGGTGTGTCGCGCAGCTGTGCGCACTCGGTCGGCCGTCGCGCCAGGCGTTTGTCCACAACGGTCATCCACAGTGGGGATGAAATTGCAGCGGTGTTGTTCGTCGCCATCCGTCGCGAGGGACGGTCAGCGCCAGCGCATGGTCATCAACAGGCCGCTGACCATCAACGCAAAACCGATCAGGAAGTTCCAATTTCCCAGGTTGCTCAGCATGGGGATCTTGTCGATAGCCAGGTAATTGACTACCAGCCACAACAAGCCGAGCACCATCAGCCCGAGCATGACGCCGACATAAACCGGATGCGACGGGCCAGCAACGTGAACTTTCGCCGGACCCATCGCCTCGGGCGGCGGGGTGTAGACCGACTTTTTGCGGACCTTCGACTTCGGCATGGTCATTCCTCGTCTGGCGGATGGCGCTGCTCAACACGGTAACCTAGCGCGGCCACGAGCCGGCAGCGGTGCGGCACCCGCGAGACGGCCCGGGCAGTAACGAGTTACCTACACCTACTACGGTCTGGCGTGCCCCGCCCACAGTGCCCATGAGGAGGTTTCGTGAGCCATGTGCTGACCAAACCAAGGCACTCCCTCTCTTCACACCGGCGGCCGGACCCGGTACGGACGGCGATTCGAGGGTTCGGTGAGGTGCTCCTGACCCTCGGCCTGGTGGTCCTGCTCTTCGTGTTCTACGAGGCCTACTTCACCAACTGGTCCTCGGCCGAAAAACAGCGCCAGGCCACCGCCAAGCTCGATGACAGCTGGCACAACGGGCGTGGCCTGGTGGACCGGCCGGGCAAGGGCGCCGGTATCGCCAAGCTTTACGTGCCGGCATTCGGACCCGATTTCGTCTTTACGGTCCTGGAAGGCACCGACACCGACACCCTCGCCGCTGGTCCAGGTCATTACCTGGGCACCGCATTGCCGGGGCAGGTGGGCAACTTCTCGGTGGCGGGGCACCGCGTCGGCAAGGGCTCTCCGTTTAACTCGCTGGATCAGCTGTCGTCCTGTGACGCCATCGTCGTGGAGACCGCCGATCACTGGTATGTCTACCGGGTCTTGCCCCTGCAGGGCGAGGTGACCGGCTGGGCAGCAGGCAAGGGAAGGCAGCCACAGTGCCGGGGCGTGGAACCACTACCTGGTCGATACGCCGACGTGGTGGGCAAGACAGTGGTGTTGCCGTCGCAGGTTGACGTCATTGCTCCAGTGCCGGGACATCCGGGTCGCGCCGGTTCGGAACGGCTGATCACCCTCACCACGTGCCACCCGCAGTTCTCCGCCAGCCAGCGACTCATCGTGCACGGCGTGCTGGATGCGTCGTACCGCAAAGTCAACGGTGAACAGCCTGCTGAGCTGACCGGCGCGTGAGGAGGCCCATGTGTACAGCTGGATCTGGCGGAAGCTCCCCGGCTCGTCTGCGGTCAAGG
This sequence comes from Pseudonocardiales bacterium, assembly GCA_019241525.1. GTDB lineage: Bacteria > Actinomycetota > Actinomycetes > Mycobacteriales > Pseudonocardiaceae. The sequence continues at coordinate 31,871 of JAFAWY010000126.1, read as the reverse complement.
TGATGCAGGCCGTGGTCCTTGTCGCCGCAGTGATAGCCCTGCTGTTGTTCGTGGTGTTTCCCTGGGTTGAGCCCCGACTTCCGTTTAATGCCGTCACCACGGGGTCGTGACGGCTTGTGAGATGACGCGTAGCGGCCAGTTACGCTAACTGGCGTGCGCATCCTCGTGATCGATAATTACGACAGTTTTGTGTACAACCTCGTGCAGTATCTGGCGCAGCTGGGTGCTGAGTGCGTCGTGCGGCGCAATGACGTGGTGCTGCCCGGTGACGTCACTGCCGCGGACGCAGTATTGATCAGTCCCGGCCCGGGTACACCGGAACGCGCCGGAGCAAGCATGGACGTCGTCCGGGACTGTGCCGAGCACAGCCGCCCATTGCTCGGAGTCTGTCTTGGCCACCAAGCGATCGGAGCGGTCTGGGGAGCCACTGTGGATCGGGCTCCAGAGTTGCTACATGGCAAGACGTCTGAGGTCTACCACAACGGCGCCGCGGTACTCGCTGGGCTGCCGCAGCCGTTCATCGCCACCCGGTATCACTCGCTGACCGTGCTGCCCGAGACCATCCCTCATGAGCTCGAGGTCACCGGCCATACCGCCACCGGGATCGTGATGGCGTTGCGGCACCGTGAGCTACCGGTGCACGGGGTGCAGTTCCATCCGGAGTCGGTGCTGACCGACGGCGGCCACCGGTTGCTGGCCAACTGGTTGCGGATCGCTGGCGACGAAGTGGACGAGCCGCGCGTACTGGAACTTGAGACTGGGATGCGCAAGCTCGCGTCCGCCGCAGCGGTGCACTGACTCCCGCGTTGATGGTTGGCGGTCCTTGAAGAGCCACCAACACGATCAGCGGTCGCCGAAACCACCCGGGGTTTCGAAGATTGAGCTGGTGGTTGTGGTGGTGCTACTGGTGGTGTTGTTCCGACCGACATTGACGGTGATGGTTTGGTCACGAGCGAAACCGGTGCCCGTAGGCACGTCTTGCGCGACGATGAGGCCGATCTGATTGGGATCGTTCACTTGGGTGAAGACCTGATGAAGAGTCCCGGTCCACCCCATCCGCTGTAGAGCGGTCAGCGCCTGGTTCGGGGTCAGCCCGGTCAGGTTCGGCATCTGAAGCTGGTTGCCCCGCGAGACCGTGAGCGTCACAGTGCTACCCGCTTTGACAGTGGTACCGCCGGCTGGGTTCTGCTTGAGGACCAGACCCCGTTGCACCGAGGAGTCGACCTCCTGGATCTGTGCGGTGAGATGGGCCACCGCGATGTTGCGCTGAGCTTGGTCGATGCTGGTGCCGACGACGTCGGGCACACCGAATGTCTCCGGTGGCACACCAACGGTGATGATGACTGATTTACCCTTGGCCAGCTTGCGACCGGCGGGCGGATCCTGCACCTGCACCCGGCCGACATCCTTGTCGTCCTGGACCACCTGTTGGCGCTGGTCTGGGGAGAGCACCAGCCCTACTTGCTGCAGCGACGACTGAGCCTGGATACGGTCTAGCCCCAGGAGGTTGGGTACTTCAACCTCAGCGGGGCCGGCACCGATATCCAGCCGTACTGTGGTGCCCTTCACCGCCTGGCCGGTCGGGCTCATCGCCACCACCCGGTCGATGTCCTGCGGGTTCGACTCGACCGGATGGCGTTCGGTCTGGAAACCAGCGGCGGTGAGTGCCTGCTCGGCCTGAACCACCGGCTCGCCAACCACATTAGGCAGTGGAGTGGGCTTAGGGGCGCCGCCGAAGACATCGGTGAACAGCAGCAGGATCATTCCGATGATGGCGGTGATCACCACTGTGGTGAGAATGCCCAGCCCCCGCCCAGACCGCCGTGGCTCGATCGGCCCACCACTCGGCTCGGGGCGCCGCCGGCTGGCTCGCGTGGGTCGTAGGGCCACGGTGGGACCCGAGTCAAGCATGCGGTCGCGGTCCGCGTCGGTCATGACCACCGGCGCCAGCTGCCGCTGACCGTTCAGCACGCGGACCAGATCCGAGCGCATTTCCGCAGCCGATTGGTAACGATTGGCCGGGTTCTTGCTCATCGCCTTGAGCACCACGGCGTCTAATGCGGGGGAAATCTCCGGGTTCAGGTACGACGGCGGCGACGGGTCTTCGCGGACATGCTGGTAAGCCACCGCGACTGGGGAATCCCCGGTGAAAGGCGGGTCGCCGGTGATCAGCTCGTAGAGCACGCAGCCGGCGGCGTAGACGTCAGATCGGGCGTCCACCAGTTCGCCGCGGGCCTGCTCTGGGGACAGGTATTGGGCGGTGCCGACCACCGCGGCGGTCTGGGTGACGCCTTGCCCGTCGGACAGGGCCCGGGCGATGCCGAAGTCCATCACCTTCACCGCGCCAGCATTGTTGATCATGATGTTGGCCGGCTTGACGTCGCGGTGGATGATGCCGTTGCGGTGGCTGAAATCCAGGGCGGCACAGACATCGGCCATCGTTTCCATGGCTCGCTGTTGGTCTAGCGGACCCTCAGTCTTGATGATGTCGCGCAATGTCCGGCCATCGACGAACTCCATCACGATGTAGGGCAGCGGCCCGTACTCTGACTCCGTCTCACCGGTGTCGTAGACCGCCACGATCGCCGGGTGGTTCAGGGCGGCCGCGTTTTGCGCCTCCCGCCGGAAGCGATGCTGGAATTGAGGATCACGGGCGAGGTCGGCGCGCAGCACTTTGACGGCGACATCGCGGCCTAGCCGGACATCGCGCCCGCGGTGCACCTCGGACATGCCGCCATAGCCGAGTGTCTCGCCCAGCTCGTAGCGATCCGACAGTAGCCGGGGAATGGTCATGGGTGCGCCGTCCCGCTCCTCGTTCGTGACCCGCGCCGCCGCCGCGTCCGTGGCCGTGTGGGGGCCCGAGCCGGACCCCATCATGCCCCCCTGCCGACTGTCACCTGACAGGTGTCGACTGCTCACTGTGCCCTCCGGCAGGTCAGCTCGAGGGTCGATCCGCGGGCTACGAAGCCAGTCAGTGGGCTGACCGCGGTAATCCGGCACTGGGAACGCAGGTTCGGATCGACCCGATCGCCGTTGCCATCGACCACGCGCGGTATCAGGCCACGGACTTTTGCGGCGACGGCGGCGTCGCTGCCCGACTGGCCCCAATAATCGGTAGGAATGATCAGCACCTCCGGGGGCGCGTCGTCCCGGTTATTCGACTCCGGGTCAGGTTGCCCCTTCGTGAGTTCCTGCGGTGAAGTGGGCAGTGTGGGAGGGCTGACCACTTCCGGGACGCTCGGTGCACCGGCGGCCACGGCCGACGGCGTGGCCGGCGATTGCAGCGCGTCGTGCACCAGGTAGCCACCAAGCGTCAGGACAAAAGCGCCGAGCGCGGCCAGCGCGATCCTTCCAGCAGTGCGACGTTCGGGATGCGAAGGACGAGGTAGCACGGCAGTCGCAGGGCTGTGCTCTCTAGGTGGCCGCTCCCAACCGTTGCGCACGGCTGCAACAGCGTCGGCGAACTCGCCGCCGGTGCCGTAACGCTGGCGCGGGTTCTTGGTCAGGGCAGATTCGATCAATCTCCGAATGTTTTGGGGAACGTCCGCAGGAAGCGGCGGCGGTTGCTGGTGCATATGCATCAGCGCGACGCTGACCGCGTTGTCGGCGGAGAACGGGCGGCGGCCGGCTAAGCATTCGTAGCCCACGACCGCCAGCGAGTAGACGTCGCCGGCCGGACCGGTCCCGTGGCCAGCGGCCTGCTCCGGAGCGATGTAATGCGCGGTGCCCCAGACCATGTCGTTGCGCGTCAGGGGTGCTGCGTGGACCGCCTTGGCGATACCAAAATCGGTCAGTTTCACCGTGCCTGTGGGGGTGATGAGGATGTTTGCTGGCTTGATGTCGCGGTGAACCACGCCGCGCTCGTGCGCCGTCTGCAGCGCACGACCGGCCTGCTCCAGAATGTCCAGCGTGCGCTCCGCACCTAACCGGTTCTGTCGGGCCAGAATCGCGTTCAGCGGCTCCCCGTCCACCAGCTCCATCACCAGATAAGCCAGCCCGGGTGGGGGTGTCCCGCTCGGCCCGGGTGCGGGTGTCCCACAGAAGTCGGGTACCTCGCCGTAGTCGTGCACGGCAGCAATTCCGGGATGGTTCAGCGACGCCGTCATCCGCGCCTCGGCCTGGAAGCGGTGCCGGAACTCCGCGTCACCGGACAGCTCCGGCTTGAGCACCTTGACAGCAACCTGGCGATCCAGCCGGGTGTCGTCAGCCTGCCACACCTCGCCCATCCCGCCGATGGCGATGCGCCGGCCCAGCCGGTACCGCCGTGCCAGCAACTGCCCGCTGCTCAATCCCATAAGCCCACCACAGAGGGAATCGTCCGCGGTGTCTCTGCTGTTGCCGCGCCCGCTACCAGCCTCCGGAACATCAGCGGGCTCCTTGCAGGGCAGCACCGATGACGGCCCGGCCGATCGGCGCGGCCAGGGAACCACCGGTAGCTTCGAGGTTGCGATCCCCGCCGTCCTCGACCACCACGGCGACCGCGACCTGCGGGTTATTCGCGGGTGCGAAAGCCACGTACCAACCGTGCGGAGGAGTGTTCTTGGGGTCGGCGCCGTGCTCGGCGGTGCCAGTTTTCGCGGCGATCGTGATGCCGTTGATCTTGCCGTCGTTCCGGTAGCTGTTTTCGGCAGCGACCATCATGTCCCGGATCTCAGAGGCGGTGAACCGTGACATCGCGACTCCGGCCTGCTCCGGGGCGAAGCGTTCCAGCACGGACAGGTCCGGACCCAGGATGTTGCGCACCAGTTGCGGTTTCATCCGCACCCCACCATTGGCGATCGTGGCGGCGACCATGGCGTTCTGCAATGGGCTGAGCGCAACATCACGCTGCCCGATGCCGGACTGTTCCAAGGCAGCGATGTCAGGAATTGCGCCGACGGTGGAAGGTGCAACCGGGATCGGGATGGTGAGGTCTTGCTGCCCGATACCCAACGCCTGGGCCTGCTTGCGCAGCTCGTTCTCTCCGACGATGGTGGCCAGTTGGGCGAAAGCGGTGTTGCAGGAGCGAACCAGCGCCTGGGTCAGTGTGGCGGTAGTGCCGCCACCACAGGGTTGATCGGCGAAGTTGTGCAGCAACGTCGTGGTGCCCTGCAGCTGCAACGCAGACGCCGCGGGGAGGGGGGTGTTCGGGGTGGCCCTGCCTGATTCCAGCGCGGCCGCGGTGACCACCAGCTTGAACGTTGATCCTGGGGGATAGGTCGCGGCTACTGCACGGTCGGTCAGCGGGGAATGATTCTGTGGCGAGGTGTCTGCATTCCATGCCGCCTCCTGCACCGCGCCGTCGTGCGACGACAGCCGGTTCGGGTCGTAAGACGGGGTGGAGGCCATTGCCAAGATCTCGCCGGTGCTCGGCTTGATCGCCACCACGGCGCCGGTATATCCCTTACGGGTCAGACCCTCGTAGGCAGCTTTCTGGACAGCCGGGTTGATGGTCAGCTCCACGCTTCCACCACTTGGTTCCCGGCCGGTGATCAGGTCGGAGATCCGTCGCACGAACAGTCGGCCATCGGAACCGTTGAGCACCGCATCCATCGCGTTCTCCACGCCGCCTGATCCGTAGCGCAACGAGTAATACCCCGTAACCGGGGCATACAGTGGGCCGTTGAGGTAGGTACGCAGGAACCGCAGCTGGCCGCCAGTCTCGACCGAGTTGGCCAGCGGCAGGCCGCCGGCGATGATCTGCCCGCGCTGGCGGCTGTACTCATCGAGCAACACCCGCCGGTTGCGCGGGTCGGTGCGGTAGGTGTCAGCGCTGACCACCTGGATGTAGGTCGCGTTGGCCAGCAATAGCACGATCATGCCGATGACGGCCATCGCAACACGGCGAAGCGGGGTGTTCACGGGCGCTGCACCATCTCGGTGCGGGCTTCAGCGAGCGGGGCCACCGGCTTGCGAGGCCCGGATGCGCCGGCCGGTGCGCGGGCTGCGTGGGAGATTCGCAACAGAAGTGCCACCAGGATGTAGTTGGCCAGTAACGAGGAGCCGCCGTAGGCCAGGAACGGGGCGGTGAGCCCGGTTAGCGGGATCAACTTGGTCACCCCGCCCACCACAATGAACACCTCCAGCCCGATTGCGAAAGACAGCCCCGCGGCGAGCAGCTTGCCGAAGGTGTCCCGAACAGTAAGGCCCGCGCGCATGCCGCGCATCACCACGAGCAGATAGATAAACAGCACCGCAGCCAAACCCACGAAACCCAACTCCTCGCCGATGGCGGCGGTAATGAAATCGGTGTGGGCTTCGGGCACCAGGTCGGGACGTCCGGCACCCAGGCCGGTGCCAAAGACGCCACCGGTGCCCAGGCCGAACAGCGACTGAGCCATCTGGTAACCAGCGCCGTCGTAATCAGCAAAGGGGTTGATCCAGGCCGTCACCCGCCGATGCACATGTCGGAACAGCAGGTCGGACATGACCGCGCCGCCTAGGAAGAACATCAGGCCGATGACAAGCCAGGAAGCCCGTTCGGTGGCGACGTAGATCAGCACCAGCACGATGCCGAAAAACAGCAGCGAGGTCCCAAGATCTTTTTCCAGTACGAGCACAGCCAGGGACAGCCCCCAGGCCATCAGCAGCGGGGCGAGGTCGCGCGCCCGCGGTAACTCCATGCCCAACAGGCTGCGGCCCGCCGTGGTGAACAAGTCCCGCTTGGTCACCAGGAACGCAGCGACGAAGATCATGATCAGGATCTTGGCGAACTCACCCGGTTGGATGGTGAATGGCCCGAAGCGCAGCCAGATCTTGGCACCATTGACCTCGGACAGAGCTGCGGGCAGCAGCCCCGGAAGGGCAAGTGTCCCCAGCCCCACCAGCCCGCACGTGTAGCCGTAACGAGCTAGCTGGCGGTGATCACGGACTCCCGCCAGTACCGCGACGAAAAGCCCAAGGCCCAGTGCCGTCCAGGCGATCTGGTGCGGCAGGTTGCCCACCGGCGGTGGGTTTCCTGCGGAAGCGGCTGTCGTCTCGTCAGCTAAATCCAGCCGGTGAATGACCACGAGACCCAACCCGTTGAGCAACGCGACGCACGGCAAGATCAACGGGTCGGCGTAGGGCGCCAGGTACCGCACCGCGATGTGGGCAGCGCTGAACAGAGCCAGGTAGGCAGCTCCGTCGTAGAGCACCGACCGGGTAAGTCCCTGCGGCTGGTTGAGCTCCACGAGCACCAGCGCCGTAGTCACCACGACGGTTGCGAAGGCGAGCATGATCAGCTCAAGTCCGCGCTTGGTCGGCGGCAGCGCCCCCGGCGCTGCGCCGGTGTCCTGGACGGGAACGGCGTCGGCCATCAGCGGGCCATCCGGCAGTCCACTCCAGGCTCCGAAGGCTTATCCGGCAACGGTGTGCCGGTGGTCGTCGGCGTGCCAGTCATGGCCGGCGAGTTCGGATCTGTGGTGACGACGGGTTGGGTGGCGGTGCTGTTTTGCGAGCACAGCGGCAGCAGATCATTGGTGCGCAGCCGGCCGATAATTTCCCGGGCTCCGTCCAGGCCAGAGTTGCTGATCATGCCGCGGCGTACGTTGGTCCGAGCGTACGGTTGCAGGTCACGCAGGTACACCGCCTCGCAACCGCGGGCGCCCTCTCGGCAACTGCCTTCGGCCCAGGAATGCAATGGCAGTCCGAGGAACTCGCCACGGACCCCCTGATAGACGGCCACTTCGCCGTTGGCGGCAGCCCCCACGTAGTACTGCCCCATGACCAAAATCGCACCGATTGCGGTGACGGCCGCCACCAGGGTGGCGAGCACTGCCAGGCCGATGAGGGCGCGCTTTCGCTTGCGACGCAGCATCTGCGGATCTGGCGGTGCAGGCTCGATCCGTTCGGGCTGCACCGGAGCGGGACGTGGCAGCGTGGTCGTCGCCGCGCGAGACGCTGCAGAGTCGGGCTGCGGTTGCTCGACGCCGTCGCCTGCCGCGCCGGCGATGATGGGCGCATCCTCGCCGTACTCGACGTCCACCACGTCGGCCACGATGCAGGTGATGTTGTCCGGACCGCCGCCCCGCAGCGCCAGCTCGATCAGGCGGTCGGCACAGGCTTCCGGATCAGGCAAGGTCAGGCCGTCGGCGAGGTTTTCGGAGCTGACGACGTCGGACAACCCGTCCGAACACAGCAGGTAACGGTCCCCGGCGCGGGCCTCCCGCACGGTGAGCGACGGTTCCACCTCGTGCCCGGTAAGCGCCTTGAGCAGCAGCGACCGCTGGGGATGGTGGCTGGCCTCGTGCGCAGAGATCCGGCCCTCGTCGATCAGCGATTGCACGAAGGTGTCGTCACGGGTGATCTGGCTGAAGACGCCGTCGCGCAGCAGGTAGGCACGCGAATCCCCCACATGGGCCAAGCCGATCTTGTTACCACCGAACAGCACCGCGGTCAGCGTGGTGCCCATACCCTCGCGTTCCGGGTCTTCTCGGACCAGCTCGCTAATCGCTGCGTTACCCGCCATCATCGCGTCATGTAGCTGGTCAAGTAAGTCGTTTCCGGGATCATCGTCATCCAGCGGGGCGAACGCCGCGATGACTGCCTTGGATGCCACTTCTCCAGCCGCATGCCCGCCCATCCCGTCAGCCAGCGCCAGCAGGCGAGGGCCCGCATAGACCGAATCCTCGTTGTTCTGCCGGACCAGGCCGCGGTCGCTCTTGGCTGCGTAGCGAAGCACTAAAGTCATGACTCAGCCCTGCCGGCAGCAAAGGCTTGAGCCTGCCAGCAGGTCTCGCGTGCGATGGCTCGACCCTGCCAGCAGGTCTCGCGCAGGTCTTGCGAAGTCATGAACGTAGCTCGATCACCGTCTTACCGATGCGGATCGGAACTCCCGGCGGCACCCGGGTAGGTCCGGTGACCTTAGCCCGGTCCAGGTAGGTGCCGTTGGTAGAGCCCAGATCTTCCACGAACCAGTCTCCGCCCTGAAAGCCGAGGCGGGCGTGCCGGGTGGACGCGTAATCGTCGTCGAGCACCAAGGTGGAGTCGTCTGCTCGGCCGATCAGGATGGGCCTGCCGTCCAGGGAGATGCGCGTACCCGCCAGCCCACCCGCGGTAACGACCAGTTGGCGCGGCGTCCGGTTACGCTCTGCGCGAGCCACGCGGCGCGACATGGGCAGGCTGGCCCGCAGCCCAGACGCTATAAAGAGGTCAGAGCGCACGATGCGTAGTGCAGCGACGACGAACAACCAGAGCAGGAGCAAAAAGCCCGCTCTGGTCAGTTGCAGCACCAGCTCCGGCACGCTTGGGTCGTCTCTGCTTGATGACTTTGGGCTCGATGGCTTCGGGCTCGATGCCCTTCGCCCAGGTCCATTAGGGTTAGGTCGCGTGGTCGTCAATGTTAATCATGGTTATTTCTCTGCCTGCCGTTACCCATAGACGGTCAACTTCGGGTCCGGAAGACAAGCCGGGACTGCCCCACCCGCACCACATCGCCATCGACGAGTTGCCAGGTTTGCACCGGGGTGCCGTTGACCGTCGTGCCGTTGGTCGATCCTAGGTCGGCGAGGCGGGCTGTCTGCCCGTCCCAAGTGATCTCCAGGTGCCGTCGGGACACTCCGGTATCGGGCAGCCGGAACTGGGCATCGTGGCCGCGGCCCACCACAATGCTGCCCTCGGTGAGTTCGTAATAGCGATTCGACCCGTCATCGAGGATCAGCGCAGCCGACAGCTTATGGTCACCGTCCTGGCCGTAACCGTACGGCGGCTGCTGGTCGGCGTAGTTCCCATAGTGATAGTCGCCCTGCGGATAGCCTGGCTGGTAACTAGCGGGCTGGTCATATCCGTAATGGCTAGGGTTACCCGCATTGTCGGCTGAGCCCGCATCACCGGTATATCGGGAGCCTGGATAACCATAGCCGGACGGCGGACCGTAGTACGGTGCGGCCGCCGCTGCGGCCGCACCATCGTGGCGGTATTGGCCGCGCTGGGCCTCCTCGGCCGGCTCGACCGGCGGCTGGCTCATAGCGTCGCTCATGGCGCCGTCTCCTGCGGTGCGAGGTTGCGGTGTATCGGGATCGACAGACGAGCTGGTGCGGAATTGTCCCGTGTGCAGCATCCCGGACACTTTGAGAGTCACCACCACGTCTCCATAGACATCCCAGCCCTGCTCCCCGAGGTATGCCCGGATGCCTCCCTTGAGCATCCGGATCACCCGCTGCTCGTCTCCGGCCAGCCGGTCGTGGTCGGCCGCCCCGAGCGTCACGGTGTAGCGATTCGGTGCGAGCACTCGCCCCCCCGCGAGTGGACGCGCATTGTCGTCAGCTTCGCGCTGGAGCGCCTGCGCCACCTCCTGCGGCACCACGCTGCCGCCGAAGACCCTGGCAAAGGCGTCGCCGACGATACCCTGCAACCGGCGCTCGAACCGTTGCACCTTACCCACGGCGACCTCCTCTCGGCGCTGCTGGCAGGGTCTACGGATAGGGCTGTCCCGATGGTATCCGGCAAGGCCAACGGTTCGGGGTAGCTGCTTGGCGTGGCGGCATAGTGCACGTGCTAGGCTGCCCCGGTTACTTGGGGTGCCACTTGGGCGAGTGGCGGAATGGCAGACGCGCACGGTTCAGGTCCGTGTGTCCGTAAGGACGTGGGGGTTCAACTCCCCCCTCGCCCACTTCATTTCTTCTGGGCGTGGTGGCCTTCGCGGTGAGCGAGGGCCCGGTGGTTTGTGTCCATGTGCCCGGCTGGGCGGGGATGCTGGAGCTGGTGGCGTCGGCGCTCTCTACTCGGTACTACCGCTTGGTCGCTCGTGCTTGCGCCAGGTTTGCCGTCGTGCGGGTGGCCTTCTAACGACCGCGGACTTCCAGGGGCAAGTCGCTGACCTGCAAAAAGTTAACACCGAAGGCGTGCACGCCGTGATATGTGGGGCGTTGCGGAAGGACAGGTGATCCTAGGTGAGCACCGCATCGCACCTACGTATCCTTGTCCCTACGATGGCAGGGGCGGGATTGGCCCAAACGCGGCTCCTTGTTGTGTCGCAGGGCCGCGCGCCACTACTTAGATGTGTTGCAGCGCGACCCTGATCAGGGAAAATGCCGGTTGAGCCGGCCGGAACAACACCTTTGTGAATGTTTCGTGGTAGGCACGCGGCCTTGCCTATCTAAATAACTTCCCACGACCAGGTAAGTAGTCAAAAAAGGTTGATCCACGGCTACGTGACGACCCTGTGGATTAGGGGTGAATTGATGTTGTCAAAGCCTCTAATTGTCGCCATGATGGACATCGGTCGAATTGGAAATGCCTTCTCCGACGGGGCATTTCGAGACTACTCCGAGGAGGATCTGCATGTCTGATTCATTGCACGCGATCGAAATTGACGGCCAGCACGCCGAACTGCTCCCCGCGCGTACCGTGCTGTCCACGATTGGCATTGCCAAGGCGGGCGGCCAATGTGGCGGAAACGGTGGCGTCGGCGGCAACGGTGGTAAGGCGGCCGGAGGTATCGGGGTCAACGCCCTCAACATCATCCTTTACCCGCACCAGGACAACTACGCTGCTAACGCCTGGGGCGGGGCGGGTGGCGATGCTAATGGCGGCCCCTGCCACTGAATAGCGGCCCTGTAGACCATATGGCAGATAGCCCAGTCGAGCCATTGATGATAGTCGGTGTCGTTGGCTAGGAAACGGCATCGGCCATGCGGGCACAACGCTGGGATAGTACTGGGGCAGCCGACTCCGCCCTCGAGTCGTGCAGTACTGCCACGCGATCTACTTGAGCGCGTGCCGTTGTCGCCAGCAGCGCAGGGGTGGCCGTACTACGGTCACCCCTGCACCTGAATACTGGTATCTCCACTCCGCCACTTACTGACCGGCAAGTTTACCGACGATCGGCAGCTTTGCAAAAATCTGCATGACACCAGCGAGTTGCTGGCTCATCGGGTCGGTGGTGGTGGTGCTCGGAGCGCTTTCGGTGTTACCGCTACCGCCAGTGGTACCTTTGTTGCCAGCCGTGCCGTCGGCCATAAACATGGACATGACCGTACGCGCGGGAAGCAGCTCCAGGTGCTGCCGCTCGATTTCGATAAAGCTCAGTGCCTCAGGCATGTAGTCCCCCTCACAATGGCCCAGTGAGCCGGGCAGTGGGCTCCAGTGGGCGCCGAACAGTGGCCCCTGCGGGCCGGGAAACCCCGTCGGGCAGCATCGCCCGACGTGGCTACACACACCCTGACGAACAGCAGGCGAGCCGACAACCGTGCCGGTTACCTAAAGGTTGCACATTCGCCCACCTAGCTTATGCGGCCCATTCTCGCTAAGTACACTCTGTCACGCACGCTTCCAGCGAGCCACTACCTACTGTGGCCCTGCGCAAGCCTCGCCCGGATGCCATGCGCTTGTATATTGGCTGGTGAAATGGCGTCCCTACGGGTAGTAGTTTTCTCCGGTGGCTAATCTCGCGCGGGTGTCTTGGCTTACGCGCTAGACCGGTATCGAGCACCTCTACGTCTACCGCCTCGCACGCTGGCCGGTCGAAGACCTGGACCGCGCTGGGTCGCAACTGGGCGCGTTGCGCGTGTAGCTCACAAAAATTGGGTCTATTTATTCGCCTACCGTTGCCGGCCTGATCATTGTCGCGCCTCTTGCTGCCTGATGTCGTTGGAATCTTTACCGATGTGGCGGATCAAGTGCTGCGGGTGGGTACGAATAGCGTGGGAACTCGGTAGCCGAGACGCATCCGTCTGCGAAAATCGGTACCAGGGCGCTGGAATGCTAGGGGTTGTTGCGGCCATCCTCTGTAACGGGCGAGTTTCTTCTCCGTAGGATGGGAATATGCGCCTACGTCGGCTACGCGTGTTCACTGCTCTCCGCGGTATTGGCCGCACGCGGCGGCCTCTCGCTGCGTAGCTTTTGACCGCATATCACCGTGCCCTCGTGGATGAACAGCAGTGGGAAAATGCTGTACGGCGGCGGGTCGTAGGTACCGAAGTTGCAGAAATGTCTGTAGTAGCACTTAACTGTCTAAGTGCTCAGATACTGGCACACGGTTCAGTGGTGGAATGTAAAGTTAAGTGGCGAATGAGTGTTGTCAGGAGTTCTTATTCTTGCGAGGGTAGGAGTTAGCCGAATCGGCGATGCGGTCGATTAGGTCCCCTTCTGTACTTCATCTAGACGCCGCACTGTGAGGAGAACGTAGATGTATGACGCACTGAGTTTCGCCGAGATCGACGGGCAGCACGTAGAGCTGCTTCCCGCACGCACCGTCCTGTCCATGTTCAGCCTTACCGACAGCCCTGACGTGACCTGCCAGAGCGTCGCTAGCCAGTCGCCAGGTTTCTTGTTGTCGACGGGCGGCACGTTCGCTAGCTTCACCTGCCTGCCGACGGTGACCAAGTACTGAAGTGTGCCGGTAGACGCAACTACACACGCGCAGGGTCCGTAGCCTCGGTGATCGTTTTAGTTGACGAGACTGTGGCGGCCTTGCTTCGGGGAAAGAGTTGGCAGCGGTCGTTCCATCCATCGATGAAGTCGCTGAGGGCGACGCTGTGACCGTGTAGATGCAAGGGGTGGCCGCGTCGCGGCCACCCCTTGGTCTGTCTTCTCGGCGTGAGGGGCGCCCGGCAGACGCGGATAACGCAAAATCAGATGTGTTCATTAACGGCTACCATCCATCATGGGTATAGTGATACCGAGGAATTTAAGTAGCATGTGAGCCAAGAGTAGGTAAGCAGCAGGCTTCTTGTCCGTCACACCAGCCTTCGCCCGATGTCATTATCCGAACATGCGTGGAACTCTTAGGTGTCGGATTATGTTGTTAGGTGGTTTTCTCGCTGTTATGGTATGGATTAAGCCGGACGGCTAATGTCTCGATTAGGTGTTCTGTTCTGTGCCTACACGGACGCCGCAACTGGGGGGAACTCAAATGTCTTACACGTTGAACTTCGCCGAAATCGACAGGCTGCGGGTGGAGTTGCTGCCCGCACGTACCGTCCTGTCTCTTTTTAGCATCGACAACAACGGTTCTGTCGTCGCCGATGCCTGCACCACGACTCACACTGCAGCTGTGCCTGCTGTACTTGGTCTCATCGGTGGGAGCCCAGAGCAGCAGAGCGTGATATGCCAGCCGGCGGCAATCCTGTCCAGTGGAACGCCGGCCGCTGGCGGAGGGGCAGCCGGCACCGGTGGAGGGGCAGCAGCACCAGGGGCGGAGGCTGCTACACCGTAACTGTGGTCTGCCCGCTGACTTGGTCGTCGCTGATCGCAGCTCGGTGACGGTCGTGATGTGTCACTCCGTTGCTCGCCGCGAGCGTCTGGGCTGCAAACGGCACTTCCCTGGACGTCGAGTCCCCCGGCGTGTTGATCACGTTTTGCGTGTCTACCGCGACAATTCGTTGTCGAAGGCACCCAAAACGTGATCTTGCCGTGGGGCCAGTTTCAGTGGAGCGCGACCGCCATCAAGTGCCGTTGCAACGCTGAGCCCTCGCATGTCGAGAGCGATCACTGCTGCTGCACGCACCGGGTTTGCGTGGCTCGCACGGGAGCCAAGCAGTTAACCGATCGTCTGTGCTTGTATCGCCTCTGTGCGCACCATACGGCCCTCGTGCGGTATTCGATGGCACGGGCAAGGCGTCGACCGTAGTGTTGGTTTTCTTCTGCTCTCCTGCGACAGCCGGCGATGCGAATCGCAAACCGGCTATCTGGCTCACCGCATCGATGCTGGGTATTTCACCCGCCCAACGCAGAGCCCAGGCGTGGCACGACCTGCTTCGGAACGCACCGTGTGCGCGGTACGCGGTTCCATTACCATGGCACAGTGCCACCTTTCCTCAGGTGACCGGATGTTCGAGCATCGCAGTATTGCGGCCGCTCGCGTTACCTTCAGCAGGTGACACGCCCTCACCCTGCCTCCCTACGCTGGCTGCGGTCGTACTGCAGAACAGCGCAGCGGGACCGAGCCGGCGCCAGCTGCTGAAGCTGCTGGCCGAGCAGACCCAGCGCATGCGGCCGATCCCGTCGGTGGGTTAATTGCCCAGCAAGTGGTTCCCGCCGCGCTGCAGGCAGCGCGGCGTTCGTGTTGGCCAAGATTCTGGGCGCCGCCTTGACCGCGAAATGCCCGCTAACCGCCTACAGCGCGATCACTTCTTCAGCATCCGAGTTCTGCCGCATGCTCGGCAAGGCACCGCCTCGGAATGCCGGCAGCCAGCGAACAAGCTGCGCTCCTGCTCCTGTTAACACCCTGGCTGAGCCCATCAAGCCGGCACCGCAGCAGTCCACCTGCGCCTCCGGGCTGACACGGGTGGCGAGGATGCGCGTCGGTGGAAACGCCGACTCTGCTGCGCCGGCTACCTCTTGGTGCTGTCCCTGCTCGGCAGTGCTGCTGCACGCGCCGCGCCAATCACCATGGCGATTTGCCCTTTACCTCAGGGGTGACGCGTTCACCGTGGCTACCCAGCTAGGTCGGTGGCACCTTCCAGCAGTGACCGATAGCCCTGCCCGGCGGGTGAGCTGCTACCGGCCTCGATACGGAAACCGATCCAGCTGGTTATACGGACGACCAGGTAGCCGGACACATTGAAATAAACAGGCATCTCAACAATTGCGCGCAGTAAAGATCATCGTGTACTGGAGCGCTCGAGCGGCAGGAGGTCGCCGGATGCTAGGTGCCGTCGCCAGGCGAGGCTACGTAATCACCGCTGCGCTCCTACGTCTTCTCGCCCTTATCACCGTCACCATGCGGTCGGCCCGGGCAGTGCGCACGTCGCACCGTGTACCGCGTCCGACCATCTGGTTCGTCGCCGGCGTGCCTGCTGACCAGCAATAACATGGGTGGGGCCACTCGATTGCAAGTCTCTGCGAGCAACGAGAGCTAGGTACAGCGTTCTCAGTTCTCAGTAATCGTTCATCCCGAGGTAAGTAATCAAAAACGACGTCTTTCGGCTACGTGGTGCGTTGCATATTTAGGGGTAAATGCATGTTGTCAGGTCGCCTTTTGCTCGCCATGATTGGGATTAGCTGAAATCGGAAACGACATCCGATGAAGCAATTATAGGCCACTCCGAGGAGGATTTTAGATGTCTGATGCATTGAGCTTTGCTGAGATTGACGCTCAGCGCGTGGATCTGCTTCCCGCACGCACTGTCCTGTCCCTGATGGGCATTGCCAAGAGCGGCGGTCAGTGTGGTGGCAACGGCGGCGTCGGTGGTAACGGTGGCGCTGCTTACGGCGGTATCGGAGTCCAGGCCCTGAACATCATTCTGCAGCACGACCAGGAGAACTTCGCTGCTAACGCCTGGGGCGGCAACGGCGGCAATGCTAACGGTGGTCCTTGCCACTAATGGCGGCATCTGCCTGATCAATGGCAGCTTAGTTGATTGGGTATGTTATTCGGTGTCGTTGGCTAGGGAGCGGCACCGGCATGGCCGGCATGACGCTAAGTGCGGTGCTGGGGCAGCCGACTATAATTTTAGTCGTGCAGTACCGTCGTGCGCTGAGCGCAGGCGTGATTGTCGGCGCGGAAAGGGTGGCCGCATAGCGGCCACCCTTTCCGTTTGCAATCGCTTGCCTTGTGACCCCTCTTGATCTGGCCCTGATAGACTTTTACGCGCGGCTATTTTGGTCGCGCGTTTCCTCGTCATTGACAACAGGGCGACGGACGGGATTAAACAGTAGCCAATCGTACTGCCCGTATGGAGAACATTGGCGCTGCGCGGGACCTTCGACCGCCGGTGGCCTGCTGCGTCCTCCGGTCGCATGGCGACCGTCACAGGCCAGGACTGCTCGCTGACCACCCAGTTCAGGAGGTCAAAGGAGTAACCTGCCGGTTCCATGCGCACACGCCTGATCGGCCGGGTCGTATGGGAAGGGTGCTGTACTGCGGCACCCTTCCCGTGAGTATTCGGCGGCCGATTGCGCAAGAGCCATCTTTTGTGGCTCGTTTTTTTAAGTTTGCCGGCCGGGCCGGCTGCGCATTGGTACTCACCTTCGTCAGCAGGTCTCAGACTGCCCACGACCCGGCGTGCGCGCTCGATTCGTTAGGCGACCGAGCGCTGACGTTAAAGGAGGGATGGCCTGAGCGGCCATCCCTCCTTTAACGTATATAACCCGCGATCACACTAGCCGCTGCAGTTGGAGGTAGAGTTGTTCGCGCCCAGGATCGGAATGACGTTGAGGATGTCCTGAAGAGCCGCCACCTGGGTGCCGTTAAGACCCACGTTGACAGCGCCGACCTGGGTTTGGTTGCAGCCACCCTTTTGGCCGCCACCGCCGCCGCCCGTGCTGAACAGGGATAGG
Source organism: Pseudonocardiales bacterium (assembly GCA_019241525.1). Lineage (GTDB taxonomy): Bacteria > Actinomycetota > Actinomycetes > Mycobacteriales > Pseudonocardiaceae. The sequence goes on along the minus strand of JAFAWY010000126.1, from coordinate 14,690 downwards.
ACGGTACGGGCGGGAAGCAGTTCGGCGTGCTGCCCGTCGATCTCGGCGAAGCTCAATGCATCAAACATTCATGTCCTCCTCGGAGTCGTCTACATGTGCTTCGTCGGATTGAAACTCTCCGATTCAGCTAATTCAAAACAATAACAGCACTGGATCGACTGACAACATGCATATGCCACTTAACTTTGCATTTCATCACTGAGCCCAAAACTGGCTCGGGACTACTGAGACGGCAACCATATTGTTACCGAGACTTCAGGTCGTCGACACGTATTGCGCAGCGCTGTGCGGACGTTGTCTACTGCCGCCGGTGCTCTGAAGTACGGTCATCTGTGCTCGTCACGGGGTACCTAGGGTGGTCGCCGCAAGGGCGGCGCGCGTACTGCGGGAGCAGCGAGTGACCGTGGTGTGTATGCATTGAACACCGCGGGACTACGGACAAGGCCTCACCAGGTACGTACGCTCGCGATCGTTGGATACCTGAAGTTCGGCGCATTCGACCCCGGTTCGAGCGGACACATGCGCCACGACCACCTAGAAGCCGGCGGGCGTCTGCGTGGACCCAGTGAGGCTGGTCGTGGGTCGGAGTCCGGCGCGGGGGCTTACGCCGGCGTCTCAATTCGTGGCGTGGTTTCCCGACAGTTTGTCGCGAGCTGTCTGCGCCCATTTTTTTCTCGATTTGCGCGCTGCGGGCGTCTCGCTCCGGACAATGGTGGATGCACTTCCGCGATTGGGGAGGTGGGATAGCGCGATCAGTCCGGAACGCTACTTTTGGTTCCTGGCGCCCTCCCGGTAAGCGGCCAGCCGGCGATCGGCTCATGCAGCGCGGAACCATCTGGGGCCGCGCCGAGGTGGCTTCGCACCAGATGCAGCTGACCAGCCACCCACGGCGGCCCTTCCCAGCAGGCCAGCCGCTGAACCAACGGCCGGAGATCGGCCTGTCCCGGTGCCCGAGCCAGCGTGACGTGCGGCCGGTAAGGCCTGTCTTCCACCGGCAGACGGCTTCGCCGGGCGGCGGCCGCCGCGGAGCCGGCCAGCCGGCGCAGGTTGTCGCGATCGCCCTGTACCTGGGTCCACAACACCCGGTTGCCGAACCGGCCACCGCCGCCAAGGGACAGCGACAGCGGGGGGTGCCGAGTGGCTGCCCGCTCCAGCCGGCGGCTTAACTCACCAACCAGCCCATCGTCGACCTCACCGAGGAAGACCAGCGTCACGTGCCACTGCTCAGGGCGAGTCCACCGTAACTTCGGCGCCAGCTCGCGCAGTGCGGCGGTGGTAACTCGTAGCGCTTCGGTGACCTCGTCAGGTGGTGTCAGCGCTACGAACAACCGCACCGGGCCATCGTGGCAGCGTCAGACCACCCAGGCTGGGTGGGGACGAGACAATTCGACGGCCGAAACTGGCGGATCGTGTGACGGAATCGCCAGGTAAAGGTGGTCCACAGGGTAGCGTTGCCGTCCGGCGTACCCGCTTACCGCTGGTCGCGAAGCCCTGCCATCGAGGACTGAATCCGTCCGACCAGTCGGCGCAGGAGGACAGCCGCCGGACGCCGCAGCCGCCGCGCCTACGCCACTGAACGTGGACCTCCTGGTAGTCCTTATTGCCAGCGCCGCTACTTGCTCCCGCGGCTGACCACAGCGGATTTCAGATCCATACGATCCGCAACCCGCAGGTAAACGAGGGGAGATCGCCCCGGTGGCACCCGAATCACTCGTCGAGGCTCGGGGGACCGCGTTCGGTCCGCGGATCTGGGCCCCTGACACCGTCGAGGTCCTGTCTGCGCCGGATCATCTCGCCCGGGCTGCTGCCAGCGCGCTGGGCTGGGACGGCGTTGTGCTGCCCCCGGTGGTATTGCTCGGCCGCCGGGTGGTGGTCGTCGCCAGCCTTCTGGGCGAGGTGCACGAGCGCCGGATGAAATCAGGCTGGCGGCCGGTGACCGACCGGGTATCGGTATCCACCTGGGACTGGCCCGAGATGCGGCATCTCGTGCCGCCGCCCGCGGTGCACCTGGACGGCATCATCGCGCCCGCACGGCACTGGCGCACCGGGCTCACCGGAGCCGCACCGTTCGCTGGGCTGTGCCCGACCGCGCTCCTGCTGCCTGCGCACATCGCTCGTAACGTCGAATGCCTGAGCCACGCCGAGTACTACGGCCCCACCGTGCTGGCCGCTGCCGGACCTCACGATGTCGACCCGGACGCTGTCGACGTAGTACACGTCGGGCGCACCCGCGCGGTCGCGACCACACCCACAAACTTCACGACCAGGTGGGTGTACGAGATGGTCTACGACCGTCTACTCGCTGTTCACTAGCGCTTGTCCTGCCGCGCCACCCCGTGTCCGTGGTGTGCCGTGCCCGCTTGCCGGTGATGGCGATCTGCCGCCGTCCATGCGCTCTAGCGCCAACTCGCAGACTCAGCTCTCGCCTCGGACTAATCGGGTCGATGAGCTGGTGACCGACGGCCTAGCCACGGGTCTCCATGGCAGGGACACCTCATGGCGAATCTGATCCTCGTTGCCTAGGTCGACTTATCGCGGGCTGATACGGCGCGACAAAGACCTGGTGCCGACCTCGGAATACCAACCGCGGCGACACCTCGAAGGAAAATACCGGAATGGAAGGTCGGGGATGGTTACCGTAGACGTCGTCATGAACTTACCCGCGAGAATTCCGACGCAACGGACGTGACGAGAGCTGACTGCGGGGATGACGAGCAAAAAATTGTGGGGCGGGGTCGTTCCTCTCGAACGACCCCGCCCCACTTAAGGGTGCCTGCGCTCCACGTGTCCGGCGCCGGACGGGGGATCTCCCGAGCCTGCGATGCGCTGGTTAAGTCACCAGGCACCGGGCGGTGGGATCCGGCGATCATCGGAGCAACGTTGACGGTGGACAGTCGGTCAGGCAACGACGGTGCACCGGCGCGGCACTCCACTCGATGAAGAGCGGGATGAGCAACTTATTGAGTTGTGGCGCTCCCACCGGCGACGCGTGCGCCGTGCAACGCCGCCAGCGGGAGAGTGTGGTTGTGGCCGGCAATCCTTCGACATCTCGGTCGGGGGCACGGACGTTCGCCGGATCACCGGCCACATGGCGGCTGCTCAGCTTTCGTGGGAGGGGGGGAGTCCCACGAACGGTGCGAGCCCGCCAGCTCTATGGAGTTGAGGTTCGGGCGGCAGTCAGCGTGCAGCAGCAAACATGGATGCCGGCTGACGCACTTGCCACCGGGGTTGGCTGGTCTTGGCTTGAGAGAACGCCTGGAATCCGGAAAGGACTGGTTTGGCGGTCGTGGATTCCGCGGAGACGGCCTGCGAAGGCACGGTCTCCGCGGAAACGAGGTGTTCATGTGCGGCTTGCCACACGCTGCACGACGCCGCGCGAGATCGCCAGTGGCCAGTGCACTCCGAACAGCGGCCCCGAGAATCCGGCGCATGTGCGGCAAGCAACGCCCGCCACCCATGAGTCAGTCGGGGCAGTTCACTGCGCGCAACCGACATCAGGGAACCATTGTCAGCACTGTTCGCCAGCTCGTTGAGCATGTCGAGCCGCTCCCATACCGCCTGCCGGAGGATCTGGCCCAGAACCTGGTCCACCTCTACAACTCCACCTTTCCGTGCTCGGTTTGCCGCCCCAGCGGTCTGCGCCCCGGAGGGGCAGCTCGCTACAGCCGCGTCCCGAGAACTTCAGTCCCGATAAGTCGCCACACACAATTTGGGAAGTGGCGCCCGAACAAGGTAGGCAGAGCGCGGGGGTGGATTAAACAGGCCATGGGCTGTGCTGCGCTGATCGGCCATGCTATGACGGTGAGCGGCACATACTGATAGGTAGCGCCGATCAGCTTGGCCGAAGTGGGCTTCACCAGCGACGACCAGCATGCCTACTCTGCACACGTCGCCCGTCGGACGGCAAGGGGGCGAGATGAACACGACCGGTCAGCACGACAGCCGGCTGTCTCTGGAGCGGTGGAACGAACCAGAGATGAAGCGCGCGCTGGCGGATCGCGACATCAGCTCGGTTTACCGCCTACTCAGGCGGGTAGGTATCTCGCAACGGCACATCGCAGCTTTGACCGGACAATCCCAGTCAGAGGTTTCGGAGATCCTCAAGGGTCGCCAGGTCATGGCTTACGACGTACTCGCGCGGATTGCCGACGGCCTCGGTATCCCCCGGGGGTACATGGGCTTGGCCTACGACCCGGCGACAGCAACGAGCATGGTCGGACTCCCCGACCATGCGGCGGCTGAGGAGGATGAGTCGGTGAAGCGCCGGAAGCTCCTGGCGCATGGAGCTGCCGTGATGTTCGGCACCGCAGTGCTGGGGGCAGACCGCGGGCAGTGGCTGCCTAGTCCAGCCCAGACGCCTGCACCGAACAAAATCGGTATGACGGACGTCAAGCAGGTAGAGGCCGCCACAAGAGCGATGCGTGCGCTGGACTACCAGTTTGGCGGCGGAGCGTGCCGGGACGCGGTTGTCGCGCAGCTGTCCTGGGCGCAGCGCCTGCTGGGCGCGTCGAGTTCCGATGATGTCCGTCTGCGGCTGTTCCGGGCGCTGGGCGATCTGCAAAATCTGGCTGGCTGGACGAGCTTCGACGTCGGCTTGCTCGATTCGTCACGTAGCCATTTCGCTACTGCTCTGGAGTTCGCCAAACAATCCGGTGACTCCGGCCTGATGTCCAACATCATGTACCGGATCGGTCGGGTGTACCTGCACCATGGCGAGCCTAATGACGCCCTCAAGTGGTTCCAGCTCGGTCAGATCGCGGCCCAGGACTCTGGGTCGGAGTTGGCCGTTGCGGTGCTGTGCGGTAACGAGGCCTGGGCCTACGCGATGATGGGTGACGACGTCCAGGCAAAGAAGCTGCTCGGCCGCTCCCGTGACGAGCTGGCCCGGGCAAATCTGAACGAGGCGCCGGACTGGGCGAGGTTCTATAACGACACCGACATGTACGCCATGATCGGCACTGTGCACAATGAGCTGGCCGCCTTCGACCCACGCCACGCCGCTGTCGCAATTCCCGCATTCGGGCAGGCGCTGGCCCGCTACGACGACTTGATGGGCCGCAGTGCAGCGTTTACCCTCACCATGCTGGCCACGGCCCACCTGCGCCAGGGCGACGTCGACCACGGCGTGCACGTGGGCCGCAAGGCTTTACTGGCAGCGGCAGCAGTGAAATCCCAGCGGGTAAGCGACCGGATGAAGCCACTCGAGATTGAGGCCGGCCGGCGATCTACCAATCCCGAGTCCCGTGAGCTGGCTTACCTCATCCGGCAGCAGCGAACCGTCTGAGAGAAATGGAGGGCCGTGGCGGCGCCGTCTCTAGGCTGTGACGAGCGGCTCATTATTGGGCTGCAGGCGGTGTGCGCCCATCTCGGCTTGGATGCGGCAGGAGCCCGGTTACTTCGTAACGTCAACAACGCGGTGTTCCGCCTGCGCCGGGATCCGGTGGTGGTCCGGCTGGTGACGTTGCCTTCGTATATTCCGCGGGCAAAGTTGGTGGTAGCTGCCGCGACGGTGTTCGCCGAGCATGATGTGCCGGCAATCCGGTTGTTGCCAGGTATTCCCCAGCCCGTGCGGGTCGGCGAGCACGTGGCCACGGTGTGGCAGGCAGTTCGGCCGATCGGGCCCCGTCCGGGTGGTATCGATCTGGCGAACCTGCTGCGGGCGGTGCACGCGGTGCCGCTGCCGTGCCGGGCCTTACCGCAGTGGGATCCATTAACCGATTTCGACAACCGGGTACGGCACACCACGATGATGCCCGCGGCTGACCGGGACTTCCTGCTGGGCCGCAGCGCGGAGCTGGCCGCTGCAGTGGCTGCGTTGCAGTTCCCTCTGCCGACGGCCGTAGTGCATGGCGATGCGCATCTCGGGAATGTCATCCCCGGACCCGATCGCCCGGTGCTGTGCGACTTCGATTCATGCGCAGTCGGGCCACCCGAATGGGACCTTACCCCCGTGGTGGTGGGCAACGTGCGGCTCGGCAAACCTGCCGCTGACGAGCGGGATTTCATCGAGGCTTACGGGTTTGACGTACGCGACTGGGACGGTTTCGAGATACTGCACGGTATCCGTGACCTCAAGCTGATCGCCGGGGTGTTTCCCCGAGCCGGGTCACCGCCGGCTGTGCAAGCTGAGTTCGACCGCCGGATGGCCAGCCTGCGGGCCGGCCGGCGGTTCGAGCGTTGGCGGACCGTCCGGCGCTGAACTAATGCGCTGGACAAGCCGGACGTCTAGTGTCGGACCTTGTGTCGCCGGCCCGCCCATCGGTGGCGGGAGCTCTCGCCCCGCCGATCACGGGTCCAGGGCCGCTTGAAAGTTCGTCTCAGAGCGTCCTGCCCATCGCCGGCCCTTCGCTGTCCATCTCCCACGCCCGCTCGTTGCGCTCGCTGCCTCTGCACCTGATGCGCACGTCGAGCTGGACGGACCACTGGCCGGTCCGGCTAGACGGCGAAGAACTCGAGCTGCTGCTGGACACCCTGCGCGCCAACTCCGCTGCCGCGTCGGCGCGACTGACTGAGAAGGCTTTGGCATATATGGCTGCCTCGACGGGTTGCGGGGCGGTTGACCGGCCACCGCAGCGCCCGCACGACGTGGTCGTGGCGCTACACCGCATCTTGACCCGATCCCGGTTCCTCAAGGGCTCGCGATCGTGCTTCCCGCTGGAAACGGCACGGGCGCAGATGCTGCCTTTCGTTGAATCTGGTCAGCCGATCACGATCTTGACCATTGGTTTCCCATTCAAACAGCATGACAACGGCCTCAAGACCGCCGGTCCGTGGCCTGACCTCGCTGAAGTCGGGGCGTTGTTGCGGCTCAAAGAGCTCGAAGGTGCCTTCACTGCGGTATACCCACCTGGCCTGCGGGTGGTGGTGCTCAATGACGGTGGCTACTCGCGCCCGCGTGGCTGGGCGGAGATGCGACGCTACCGGCGCCAGCTCAAGCGCTACGCCCAATTGGTAGGGCTGGGCAACTCGGTGCGGTTTTGTGATCAGTCCCGTTTCGTTGCGCGAGTCCTCGGTCCACGGGAATGGAATACCCGGGAAAAATACCGCCGCACCTACAAGGAACTGATTTCGATGCTGGCTGGCAGCCCGCGCGCGCTGCGCAGCGCTGCCATCATCGACCAGCGGCTGGCCGAGACGTTGCCGCCGACGCTACTGGCTGGCCTGCCGTTATTCCAGGAGATCGTGTCCTCGCTGGTGTACTCCGTTCCGGTGCCGGCTTGCTCGGGCACCGACGCCCGGCAGTGGGCTTGCCAGGTGCTCGCCTGGCCCGACCGATTTACATCTCCCGACCTGCCCTTGGAACTGGCCGCAGCCCGCCGAGAGGTGATCTCCTGCGCGTGGCAGGACGCCGCGAACTTCCTGGCAGCTTCCCTGGCCGATGCAGCGGTGGGCGTCGCCGAGCAGTTCCCGCCACACGTGCGGCTGGCCACCGTTGCCTCCCGGCCAGGATGTAGTGGTTTCTCCTACCTTGGTGGCTCGACGCTATTGCCATGGCATGGCACGGGATGTCTGGATGGCCGTGGTTTGCTGTGTGCTGAGTTCCTGGTGAGCCTGGACCATCGGGGCTTCCTGCCGGTGTACTGCGACCTCATCGGCGATGAGCAGCCGTTGCTGATGGTGCCCTTCGCACGGACCCGATACATGAACAGGCGGCGACAGGTCGATCCCGAATTGCTGGCCACAGCACGGCTCCGGAGTCGCTAATTGTGACGGGAATGTGTCGCGGCCGCTAACGCGCGCCGGCTGCGTGGCGATGGTTCGGGCAACTGGAAACGATGGCAGGCGGTGTACATGGTGGCAAGGCAGCACAGGTTGAGCTGGCGGCAGCACCGCGCAGTGGCGCGGGACGCCGACTTTCTGGACGGCGTGGTGGATGCGCAACTGGAGCTCGTCCGCCAGCTGCCTTTCGACCAACGTGATGAGCTTGCCGAAGCGCTCGCGGTGCTGGTGACGCTCGCCGAGGATCACCGGTACTACTTGCGCCATTGGATCAGCCGCCGGGAGCTGCGGCATCGTGTCGAGCGCGCGCTGGTCACCCTCGATGCTCTCGGCCATGTCCCCACCCGCGCCGCCTGAGCCGACATGCCACCAGGCGCAAACACCTCACCTGACCGGACACACCGCCAGACCCCGACATGGAGACATATCGGGGTGGGACAGCCTCCGTGTGCCCCGATATGTCTCCATGTCGGGTTCTATTGCCACCGCGGCGCTGCGTTGTCGGTGTGACGACATAATGTGACGTCGTGGACTCGGCAGTACTGCTCGACGCGGCTGTGGTAACCCGATGCCGTCGCCGGGTGCATCTGGAGCATGACCCCGCAGCAGCCGACGAACCCCGCGCTGCCCTTGATGCGACCACCCAGCGGCGGATTACGGACGCCGCCGCGCACCGACGCAGGGTCGCTGACCGCTTGGCGGAACACCACGCCACCGACTGGGCTGAGGTGCCCGCGGAGCTGCCCGCCGAACAGCGGGTCACTGCCACGCTGGCTCTGCTCCACGGGCAGGCGCCGCTGGTCTGGGGTGGGTTGCTGCCTGCGGACCCAGCCAGCGGGCGGCGTGGTGGTGTGGACCTGCTCGTGCGGCACCGCGGTGGTTACCTCCCGGTGATGGTCGTACGGCACAAGGTCACCGATCCCGGCGGCGGAGCCCGCACCAGCGCGCTGACCCAGCTGCGGCTCACCGCCGCGCGCACCGACCCAACCCGCAAGGTCCGCGCGCAATCCCGCGATCAGTTGCGGCTGGCCCATGCGGTACGGCTGTTGCAGGCCGCTGGGCTGGCGGCCCGCGGTCGGCCTACCGGCGGGGTGATCGGGCTTGAGGCCGACGCGGTGGTCTGGCACGCCTTGGACGTGCCAGGCTGGCCTGGCGGGCGTACCGCGATGAATGAGTACGACGCTCGGTTCGCCGACCGGCTAGCCGTCGCCCGGGCTGCTGCCACCGCGGGGCCGCCGCTGGCGCTGCCTTCCCGGGTCACCGAATGCCGTTCTTGCCCGTGGTGGCCCACCTGCGGGCCGGTGCTGCGGGAAGCCCGTGACGTCAGCATGGTGTTGCGGGGGGAGGACGCGGTGGCGTTGCGAGCGGCCGGCGTGTCGACCGTAGATGCACTAGCCGCGCTGGACCCCGCCGGCGAGGCGCCGGTGCCGATGGCTGGTACATCGATGCGTGACGCGGTGCTGCTGGCCCGGGCTTGGCAGCAGGACCTCACCCTGGTGCGGCGTAACCGCCGTGTCACCGTGCCCCGCGCCGATGTCGAAATCGACGTGGACATGGAAAGCTTCGACGAAGCTGGCGCTTACTTGTGGGGTTGCCTGCTATCCGGTGCAGACATCGGATTGCGTCGTGGTTACCAGGCTTTTGTCACTTGGGAGCCGGTGCCGACCCGCGATGAGGCGAGATCCTTCGCCGAATTCTGGCGCTGGTTGACCGCCGTTCGCCGCCGTGCCGCCGAGTGCGGACGAAGTTTCGCCGCCTTCTGTTACAACGAGCAGGCCGAGAACCGCTGGCTGCTGTCGTCAGCGGCTCGCTTCGCCGGCGCACCGGGTGTCCCCACCACTGCCGAAGTGCAGGAGTTCATCGGTTCCGATCAGTGGGTTGATCTGTACGGGGTGGTCAGCGCGGAATTCCTGTGTGCGCACGGCAAGGGCCTCAAGACAATCGCCCCAGCGGCGGGCTTCGCTTGGCACGACCCGGAGGCAAGCGGCGAGAATTCCATGCGCTGGTATTCAGACGCGGTTGGATTGGGTGGCAACGCACCCGATCTAGACCAGCGAGCCCGGTTGCTTACCTATAACTCCGACGACGTCCGTGCCACCCATGCGTTGCGGTTATGGATGAGTTCCGAGGCGGTTAACGACGTGCCCTACGCAGGTGATCTGTAGACCCGGTTGCGGTATGTCACCATGGGTGGGCACTCTACGTAAGCAACGCGAGGGGAGAGGCACATGTTCGTACGGCGCATTGCGGTGATCGGTTCCGGATATGTGGGCTTGACCACCGGCGCCTGTTTGGCCTCGTTGGGGCACCGGGTGATATGCGCCGACGTGGATCAGCGCAAGGTGGCCCGACTGTCTGCGGGGGAAGTGTCGATCCTCGAGCCGGGCCTACCCGAACTCGTCGCCGAGGGCTTGGCCGCTGGCCGGTTGCAGTTTGTGGTGGGAGCTGCCGCGGCGGTCGAGGAGGCCGAGGTGGTGTTCTTGTGCGTACCGACTCCCATGGGAAACGGCGGCGGTGCGGATCTCTCGGCAGTGGAGGCGGTCATCACCGAGGTCCGAGCCCTGCTGCCGACGGGTTGTGTGGTGGTCAACAAGTCGACTGTTCCGGTAGGCACCGCGGCGCGTACCGCCCAACTGTTAGACCGTCCAGACGTGGCTGTGGTCAGCAATCCGGAGTTCCTCCGGGAAGGTTCTGCGGTCCACGACTTCCTCAATCCAGACCGCATCGTCGTGGGGTGTGATGCGCAGGACGCCGCTGAGCGGGTCGCAGCGTTGTATGCCCGGCTTGGAGCGCCGACCGTGCTCACCGATGCAGCCAGCGCGGAGATGGTCAAGTACGCCGCGAACTGCTTCCTTGCGATGAAGCTGTCTTACGTCAACGCGATCGCGGAGCTGTGCGAGCGATCCGGGGCCGACGTGCTGGACGTTACCGAGGGCATCGGCTACGACCGGCGGATCGGGCAAGCGTTCCTGCAGGCTGGGCCTGGCTGGGGCGGGTCCTGCCTGCCCAAGGACACCCACGCGCTGCTGCAGGTGTGCGCCGCAGTGGATTTCGACTTCCCATTGCTGCAAGCCAGCCTGGACACCAACACTCGTCAGCAGCACCGCATGGTGGACAAGGTCAGGGATGCCGTCGGCGGGTCGCTGGCCGGCCAACGGGTGGGGCTGCTCGGGTTGACGTTCAAGGCTGGCACCGACGACCTGCGAGACTCACCAGCCCTGACGGTGGCCGCGCTACTGGCTGCCGAAGGTGCCGATCTGATCGGTTACGATCCCGCAGTCCCCGTTGCGGTGCCCGGTATGACGGACGACCTGCAGGTCACCGATGATCCGTTCAAGGTCGCTTCCGGTGCTGCTGCTTTGGTAGTGCTCACCGAATGGCCCGAGTTCCGGCTCTTGGACTGGGGCAGGATCGCTGAACTGGTCGAGCGCCGCATCGTCGTCGACACCCGTAACCTGCTCGACGCGGACGTGCTGCGCCGGGTCGGCGTCGAGGTCCGCGGCATCGGCCGTCGTCCCACCCCAGCGTTGATGAGCTCTTGAGCAACTAATCGGGTCAGCCACCCGTCTCCCGGCTTACCAACACCAAGCCGATCAACCGCTCGTCGAGCGGCACGTCCGTCATGGCGTCTGGATGGGCGAAGCACTAGACGCCAGCCCGATGATCTGCTGTGCTTAGCCTTGCCTAACTACTCGATCAAGGGCGACGAAGCCATGTATGTGTGCATCTGCCGCGCGGTGACCGAGACTGTGGTACAAGGGTGCATCGCTGACGGTGCCCGGACCGTCAAAGACGTCGTCAAGCGCTGCGAAGCCGGAAGCGGGTGCGGGACCTGCGTCGGTAAGATCCTTGCGTTGCTAGGTACCGGCGCCAGCGAGATGAGCAGCTCTTTGCAACGCAGCGCCTGATTCGCACGTTTAGACCGGACGATCTTTATATCCCCCGCTCAGGGCAGCCTCACCTGAAATGACAAGCCGTTGACACATGGGTACGGTTTGCTGATCATCGCGACCCGACCCGGAGGGGGTTCGATTCTGCTATGCGCGGCGACGACGAGGTTATCGCCCTGCTCAACGAGCAACTCACCCGCGAGCTGACCGCCATCAACCAGTACTTCCTGCACGCCAAGATGCAGGCGAACTGGGGGTTCACCAAGCTCGCTGAGCACACTCGTGACGAGTCCATTGACGAGATGAAACATGCCGAGCGGATCACCGATCGGATCCTGTTCCTCGAAGGTTTGCCGAACTATCAGAAGCTGCTACCGCTGCGCATCGGGCAGACCGTGAAAGAGCAATTCGAGGCGGACTTGGCTGTCGAGATAGAGGCCGTGGACGCACTGCGCCCCGCGATCGCGTTGTGCCGCGAGAAGGGTGACGTCACCACCGCCAACATCTTCGAAGACATCCTCGAAGACGAAGAAGAGCACATCGACTACCTTGAGACCAACCTTGAACTGATCGGCAAGCTCGGTGAGCAGCTCTACCTCAGCCAGCTCGTGGAGCGGCCGCCAACCAACGGTTGACGGGAACCTTCCACGGGGACCACTACGGTGGCGGAGTGAGTGATCGTCGACTGTTTGCCGTGCCCGCCGCCCGGGATTTGTTGCCCGAGGTGCGCCGGCGAGTCGATGCGCTGATTGAGGCAAGGGCAGACCTCACCGAGCTGTCCGTGGACCTGCATCGCTTCGGCTCGTCGGCGCTTGGTGGTCTGGCCGAGATGAAAGCGCTGCAGGCCCGGCTGGACCACATACTCGAGTGGTTCCCCGACCAGGGCATCGAGGTCAAAGGTCTGGCGCCCGTCCTGATCGATTTCCCGGCCGAACTGGATGGGGAGTCGGTACGGCTGTGCTGGCTCGAGGGTGAACCCGAGCTGTCCTGGTATCACCGCTCCGACCTAGGCCTGGCCGGACGCCGCCGGCTCCCCTCCTGACCAACCCCCCTCCTCCTCCACCGCGTTCTGGATGCAGAGACCTTACTAGTTGTACTCTCTGCCCGTGCCGACAACTGTCATCGCTGACCAGCGGGAACACTCTATACGGGCCCGGGACTACTTGCGGGTATCGCTGGATCGTTCGGGTCGGGCTCGGTCGTTGGATGAGCAGCACGCCGATCACCAGCGCCTGGCTGCGGAGCAGGGTTGGTCGTTGGATCAGGCGTCGTATCGAGATGCGTCGGCAAGTGCGTCTAGGTACGCGCGGAAGTCCCGGGATGGTTTCGATCGGTTGATCGCGGATTTGGCGCAGGATCGGTTTGGCGCGCAGGTGTTGATGGTTTGGGAGAGCAGTCGAGGCAGCCGCCGGGTCAGTGAGTGGGTCAGCTTGCTGGAGTGGTGTGAGCGCCGTGGGGTGCGTATTCATGTGTATACCCACAGCCGGACTTATGACCCGGCCAATGGGCGAGACCGCCGGTCGCTGCTGGAAGATGCCGTGGACGGGGAGTATGAGTCGTCGAAGATCTCGGCGCGGGCCCGGCGGGCGGTGGCGGCCAATGCGGTGGCCGGTCGGCCGAGTGGGCGGATTCCCTATGGGTATCGGCGGGTGTTTGATCCGCAGACCCGGCAGTTGATCGCCCAGGAACCGGAACCGGCTGAGGCGGCGGTGGTGGCGGAGTTGTTTGGGCGTCTGGTGGCCGGGCACAGTCTGCATTCGATCGCCCGGGACTTTGCGACACGAGGTATCCGGAACTCGTTCCGGCCTGGTGTTTTCCCCGCAGCATCTGCGCTCGCTGGCGCTGTGTCCTGCCTACGCCGCGCTGCGTGCCCACCGCCCGAAAGCTGGTCCGCACAGTCGAGAGCGGCACGCCCCGGTTTCGGTGAGCGAGATGTACCAGGGCCAATGGACGCCGCTGGTGCCCCGCGCGCAGTGGCTGGCGGTGCAGCGGCTGTTGTCCGCCCCGGAACGCAAAACCTGCCGCCCCGGTCGGGGCAAGCATCTGCTGTCGTTGATCGCCCGCTGTGGGCGCTGTGAGGGTGGCCTGGCGGTGACCTACCGGGGCGGGTACCCGCGGTATTTCTGCCGCGCCAAGGGCTGTGTCCTGATCCCGCAAGCGGAGGTGGATCAGATCGCCGAGCAGGTGATGCTGGCCTATCTGGCGCGCCCGGAGGTGATCGACACTCTGCGGGCGGGTGAGCACGACGGTGATCGGGAGCTGGCGATGTTGCGGGATGCGCTGGCCACGGTGCGGGCGCGACACGACGAGCTCGCCGAGGCGGTCGCGGCGGGCAGGCTGAGCGTCGCGCTGGCCGCGCGATCGGAGCCCGCGATCCTCGCCGAGATTCAGCGCCTGGAAAAACAGGAAAAACAACTTGCTACTCCCAGCGCGCTCCGCGGCCTGATTGAGCCCGGTGCCGATGTCGCCCGCCGCTGGGCCAGCGCCCCGATGAGCACCCGACGTGAAATTGCCCGCCTGCTACTGACTCCCCAACTCATTGGCGAATTGAGAATTACGCCCTCACTAACCCCAGGACAACGAGTCGCTGCCGAACAACGCATCCAGTGGTGGCGAGGATAGCTCCGGACCAGCCGATGCCGCCTTGCCGGACAAGTGAACGTCTCCCATCTGACTCAATGGTCGTGGGATGTCCGGTTGAGTGGGTCAGTCGAATTCGCCGGCTTGTACTCCGGTGTGAAGGCGGCCCATTGCGCTGGGGTGAACGTCAGCATGGACCCGGTTGGATCTTTGCTGTCTCGGATGGCGCGGTGTCCTTTGAGGTCGGTCACTTCGAGGCAGTTGCCGCCTTGGTCGCTGCTGTAGCTGCTTTTGTGCCAGGTTAGGTGTCGCATTGTTAAACCCCCTTCTCGATCTCACTGAGTAGCGAGATTGTGAGGCTTATGCAAAACTCAATTTAGGATAGTCGGCGGTCGTTTGTTCGGAAAGCTGGCGACACGCTGCATCAAATGATAGGCAACGGCTTCTCCGGTCGATAGAAAGGAGGCGACCAAGCCCAAACCTTTCACGACGGAGAAACCG
>JAFAWY010000111.1 GCA_019241525.1 Pseudonocardiales bacterium | reverse complement strand
GCAAACTCGCATCACCAGCTTTTGATCCCGATTCGGAACTAGCCGAGACGATCAAGGTGTCGGCCCGAGTCCACCAGAGCCTGATCTGGACTCGGCAGCGGCAGGCTAATCAGCTGCGCTCGATGCTGCGGGAGTTCTACCCTGCCGTCTTGGCGGCCTTTGCTGACCTGTCGTTCGCGTGCTGGCCGAATGCGGCGACGCCTCCGGCCGATACACCGATGGCAATACACGTCGCAACTAGGCTGGAATACCGTGCCTCGGGAAAGAAAAAGTGGCGTTAACCCGCTACGCACGCAATAACCGCCTGACCGATGCGCCGTTTCAGCAAGCTTTCGCCGCGCTCACCCTCGCCCGGCGCCCGTGCCTTTATGACAAAATCGCGGGCCCGCGACATCGGCCATAATGACGCCCTGTGCGCCGCCTGTCTAACCGCCTCGTCGGCGTCTTGCACGGCTGCTTACGCCACCACACCATCTACGACGAAGCCACTGCTTGGTCCACCCCCCCGGCTCACGATCACAACTACGCCGCCTAACAGCCCGAGCAGGACCCAGCAGGGTATCCGGTCAGGCTCACACATCCAGCCAACGTCACGCCGAGCCCAGCGGGTATCCCGTCGCGTCGGCGGCTCATCCCGAAGCGGACCCGAACGCTCGTGGATGCGGCGCTCAGATCGCACCCGTCAGCCGCCTGCATCGCGGTACAGGCGGCGTTTGTTGATGTAGCGCAGCAGGGAGGCTGCTGACCAGCGTTTCGGCGACGTGGATGGCCAGTGGCCTGCGACGATGCCGGTTGATGTTGGTCAACGTTAGGTGATATTGGGTAGTGTGGTTTGTACCCACTTTGTACCGAGGTACCGGGCGGAGATCCTCGGCCAGAACCGAGCGCTTGGGTCCGAGCGTCCCTTCCGTGGGCGGCTGGGTCGTCGGCGTCCTGGCTGCTCTTGGCCCGAGGAGATCTCACTTGCGATCATGAGCGCTCAGGGATCAGCAGGCCCGCCTGGGGTCGTGGCGTAATGCCCTGAAACTGATCAAATCACCCACAGGAGGAGGGACGCCGTGGCGGGCAAATTTGAGGTGTACGAGGATCGAGCGGGGAAGTTCCGTTTTCGGTTGAAGGCCAGTAACGGCCAGGTGGTAGCGACTGGTGAGGCCTACGAGACGAAGGCGGCGGCCAAGAAGGGCTGCGAGGCAGTGCAGCGGGCAGCTGACGGCGCGGCCATCGAGGAGACAGCCTCCTGACGAAGGCCCCTCGTAGCGCACTTGATCCCTAGGACGTAGGGGTAAGCATCTCCGCTGGTCAAAGCGGATACAGGTGGCGTGCGGGTGTGTGGTCGACGTGCGGGTTGTTCACGTCCGTGCAGGACGTGTGGTCCCCAGATGGTCCCCACTAAGAAGCTCCACCTCATCCACGACGTCTTGACCACTGACTAGTTGCGGTGCTGGACCCAACAACAGGCCTCCCGTAGCAACTTCCTGCACGGCTCTGTCTCGTTGTCGGTGGGGTGAGGCATCCTGTATGCATCGGGCGAAACGACGGGGATGAGCACATGGACGCGATTGTGATCAAGGCTGACCCGGCAGAGCTACGGGCCCGGCGAGAGCGGGCTTTGTCGTCGGTTCGGCTAACCGAAGAACAGCTGCGGGCACGTATCGAGGCCGGCACCGCCACGCCAGAGGAGCGTGATGCGTGGCAGGAGGTTGACACAGTGGCGTTCCTCCTTGGGGCCTAACCTCTGTCGGTGACCTTCGACCTTGCCGCAGCGGCTGGTGAGTTTGGTGAAGAACTACAGCAGCTGCTCGACGCGGTGTTGCCTTACGAGGAGGGTGTTGACCCCGAACTCCGCCAGGTCACGGTTACAGCGTCTGGTCTCGCCTTCGCAGTAGAGATCGGTACAGCAAAGGCGAAGGAGGCCAAAGCAATTTCATTGCTGCATAAGGGAAATAAGGTCGCCGAGCTATTTATCCAGATCCGGCTCGTTGCAGATTCAGTCGACCGGTATCCAGCGGTGGCCAAGTCTAAGTTCGAACTGCGGGTTAATCGCCATCCGCTGCTCCGTCTGGACTTCGACCGTAGTATGCACTCCGCGCCGGGCTGTCATTGGAATATTCATGCTGAGCGTGGCGCGATTACAAATTTATTAGTACGACACAACCCTGACCATAGCGGCGAGCTGAGTAAGCTACATCTGCCGGTCGGTGGCGCCCGAATGCGACCATGCATAGAAGATCTGCTGCAGCTGCTCGTCGAAGAGTTCCGGTTTGACGCGATGTCGGGTGCTCGTCAGGCCATCGAGGACGGCCGCATCAAGTGGCGCCGTCGGCAACTCGCATCGATGGTTCGCGACGATCCGGAGGAGGCCGTCCGCGTCTTGCGCGATGAGCTTGGCTACGAAATCATGTCGCCGGCTTCTGGTGCCCCTGGTGTCCGATTCGATCGACTGCGACGCTGGTAAGGCGGCCAACGGCTAAGTACAGTAGTCGTCCAAGTTACTTCAACACAAAACTATCGCATCGGCACAATTAGAAGACATTGATTTCGCTTCGCGAGGTGTTACTTGATCTACCTTTTCGGTATGATGTCGATACTCGGCGAGAAAAATCGATATACTTAACCGAAGTCCTTACCAAGCCTGAACGCTCAAACTGGTCAAGGCGGGGGTGTGGTCATGTGACCGTTTATGGTCGTTTCCGGCCTACCTAGTACGCGCAGCACCCGCAGTGAGATCCTGCGATTAACAGATGCAGGCAGACGCCTGGTCACATTGCGCGACGTGGGTATGTGGCGTTCGCTGGGTGGTGTCGAAGTGCAGCACTGTGCTGCTTGTTGTGGTCAGATTTGCGGTCACGCGGTGGCAGCGAATCCTCTACGTGCTGATCAAAACGGAGCCTGCGTAACGAGGAGCGGGCACCATCGCCGTATTCGTCGATTCGGCGGTGCAAGCTGGCTTTGCACGTTTCCCGTTATCCGGCCGTGTGTGATGTTGTCAGCGCTGGCTCACCTGCCTTCGGCGCTGCTCCCGGCTCTTGCACTTCGGTATCCGCTCTGTCCGGACCACAGTTGATCTTAGGGTTGTGTCTACAGTGTTGGTTGTCTGTGGCTGGTCTGGTGGTCCTCTTGCTTGGGGTCGGAGAGCTGGGGATGCTCAATGTTGTGGGGAGGCCACGGCGGGTCTTTGTCAGCCATACGTCGGAATTAGCGCGGTTTCCGGTGGGGCGATCGTTTGCGGCCGCAGCGGAGCAGGCGGTGACGCGAGCCAGGGACGCGATCGTGGAGATGGCGTATTTCGGACCGCGGGAACAGCGGCCTGCCCAGGTGTGCGTCGAAGCAGTGCGGGCAGCGGATGTGTATGTGGCGGTAGTGGGGTTTCGCTATGGCTCCCCGGTGGCCGATCGCCCGGAGTTGTCGTACACGGAGTTGGAGTTCCAGGCGGCTGGCGGGGCGGGCTTACCGCGGTTGGTAGTGCTATTGGGTGAGGAGGTTCAGGGCCCGAGAGATCTGTTTGTTGATTCGTGTTATGGCGCTCGGCAGGAGGCGTTTCGAACGCGACTGAGGACCAGTGGGGTGACCACGGCGACCGTGACGACTCCGGAACAGCTGAGCGAGGTGCTGTTTCAGGGATTGCGAGATTTATCCCGGCACGGGTCACCCGAGGTGTCCACGCGGCGGGTGTGGAACGTGCCTGCGCGCAGCCCGGTGTTCACGGGCCGGCAAGAGCCGCTCACCGCGCTGCATAGGGCGTTGCAGGACCAACAACGGTCGACGGCAGTGGTGCAGGGCGCTGCATGGGATGGGTGGGATTGGCAAGACTGCGCTGGCTATCGAATATGCCCACCGTTACGCGGCCGACTACGACATCGTGTGGTGGATCTCGGCGGAGGAGCCAGCACTGGTGGGCGATCGGTTAGCTGAGCTGGCCCAGGCGTTGGATCTGGCGACCGTAACCGATTCTGTGGCCGTGGCGGTGGCCCGACTGCTGGGAGTGCTGCGGGAACGGGATCGGTGGCTCGTGATCTTTGACAATGCGGAAGATCCCCCCGCGCTGGTCCGGTATCTACCCGCAGGCGGCGGGCATGTGGTGATTACGTCTCGCAACCCGGGCTGGCAGGAGCTAGCCGAGCCGGTTGGCGTAGATGTATTGGACCGGGCTGAGTCGATCAGCCTGCTGCGCCATGGTGCTCCGCAACTGACCGAGGACCAAGCAGACCAAATTGCTGAGGCCTTGGGAGACTTGCCGCTGGCTCTCGCCCAGGCCGCCACCTATCTGTCCGACGCCGCCCTTGGCGTGCAGGACTATCTGGTGTTGCTGACCGAGCGGACTACGGAGCTGTTGACTTACGGCGTGCCCGCCACTTATCCGTTGTCGCTGGCTGCGAGCGTGCACATCGCCCTGGATGGGTTGGCCACCCAGTCCCGGGCCGCGCTGGAGCTGCTGTCGCTGGCCGCCTACCTTGCGCCCGAGCCCATTCCACTGACCCTGTTCACCATCCACCCCCGCGAGTTGCCCGATGCCGTCGCAACCGTGGCGGTCGATCCGCTGGCCTTTACCGCGTCGATCCACCTGCTGCGAGCAGGGATTGGCCCACGTCGAGCCGAGCACCCTAACGCTGCACCGACTGATAGCCGCGATCTTGCGCACTCGCCCTCAGTTGCCCCAGGACTTGGCCGTTCGTGCAGTTCGCCTGTTGCGTGCCGCGATTCCGGCTGACGACCCATGGATTACTCCATCGGCCTGGCCGGCCTGGCGTGCGCTGTTAAGGCATGTGCTCGTCGCCACCGACGCCCACCGCACGCTCGTCGAGGTCGAACAGGACATAGCTTGGCTGCTGTATCGCGCCGGTAAGTACCTACAGACCCGCGGAGAACCCGCCGCTGCCCAACCCTTGTTCGAACGATCCGTGGAACTACGTCGAGCCATGCTGGGCGAGGACCACCCCGACACACTGGAATCGGCCGGCGCTCTGCCCTTCAACCTGTGCGAGTTGGGCAAGTATGAACAAGCCCACCAGCTCGACGAGGACCTGCTGGCCCGCTGCCGTCGAGTCCTCGGTGCCGATCATTCCCAGACCCTGGAAGCAGCCACTAACCTTGGTGTGGCCCTGCGGTACCTAGGACAGTATGAACAGGCTTACCAGCTGGCAAAGCACACCGTGGCTCGCCGCTGCCAGATCCTAGGCCTCGACCATCCCGACACTTTACGCTCGGCCTTCATCTTTGCCCTCGCCTCGTGGGGGCTGGGGTACTACCAGACAGCCCGCCAGCTCGGCGAAGACACCCTCACCCGGATGCGCCAGGTCCTGGGCGCCAATCACCCCTACACACTACGCTCCGTTATGCCCCTTGGACTCGCCCTGTGGGGGCTGGGCTACTACGAGCAGGCTCGCCAGCTCGGCGAAGACACCCTCACCCGGATGCGCCAGGTCCTAGGCGCCGACAACCCCCAGACCCTGCGCATGGCCTCCATTCTTGAACTCGCCCTTGACGGACTAGGACAGCACGAGCCGGCCCGTCAGCTTGGTGAAGACACCCTTACCCGGATGCTTCACGTCCTGGGCGCCGATCACCCCGACACGCTGCGCTCAGCTACTATCCTGGGCGGCACGCTGGGGAAGCTGAGGCAGTCTGAGCGGGCTCGCAAACTCGGCGAGGACAGCCTGGTACGGCGTGGCCGACCGCGAGCTCGGGCACCGCAATGCGGCCTCGACCAAGCTGCACGATGTCGCTCCAGGCGCGGGGGACCGTATTCGCTACACCTACGACTTCGGCGATGATTGGGAACACGATCTGCTCGTCGAGGAGGTGTTTGTCGCCGAATCGGGCGTGGCCTACCCACGGTGCCCGGCAGGTCGGCGAGCCTGTCCCCCGGAGGACTGCGGCGGGATCTGGGGGTATCAGGAACTGGTGGAGATCCTCACCGACCCCGGCCACCCCGAGCACGGCAACCGACTCGAATGGTTGGGCCTTAGCTCAGCGCACGAGTTCGATCCGGCCGCCGCCGATCTCGCCGAAATCAACCAGAACCTCTCGAAGCTAGCCACCATCCTGGCCAAGAAGTAACCCTCCCCACCACGGAAACGATGACCTG
Organism: Pseudonocardiales bacterium; assembly: GCA_019241525.1. Lineage (GTDB taxonomy): Bacteria > Actinomycetota > Actinomycetes > Mycobacteriales > Pseudonocardiaceae. The sequence continues at coordinate 27,848 of JAFAWY010000111.1, read as the reverse complement.
GGGATAAGACTGCACCCACCCCACCGACCTCAACGCCCACGCACGATCAACGTGGCACCGTGGATCCCCCTGAGTCCCCGGGAGTAAACGAGCCCGCGAGGGGCACGAGACAAGATCGTCGGACGTGCGAGCTGTGGTGTCTTGTCGCAGGGCGTGAAAATGCATAGTGGGTGTCCCATAACGGGCAGGTTCACGAATTCAGCTCTGGGACGACTGGTGTGCGGACAGGAAGTTCCACATCAGTGTGGCGGCGCCCGCGGGGGCGCCAACGGCCACGTTGGAGGGCAGATCTGCTTGGGTTGCCCGTGGCCAGGAGTGGTCCACCCCGAGGTACAGCAGGGATTCCACGGCCGATCCGTTCCGACACTGTGCCCACACAGTGAGCTGTGCTGGTGTGACAGGCGTGGTGGTCGACTTTGTCTCGCAGCCGTCACGGGTGCGCCAGCCCGCCACCACCGACTCGATCACCTCAGTGGTGGTCTGCGCCGGCTTGGTGGTGGCCAGTTCGGGATCGGCGGCGCCGGCACTGATTAACGCCGGAACGGCGATCCTGGTGTCCCCACAGACCTCGGTCGGCACCGCACCGTAGACGGCGAACGCGGTAAATAGCGAGGGATGTGCACACACCTCGGTGAAAACCATGCGCGCGCCGTTGCTATAGCCGACCAGATAAACCCGCGAACGGTTGATCGAGAAATGGTTCGCTACGTCACCTACCACGGCCGCGAGGAAGGCGGAATCGTCGATATGAGCCGTCGCAGCGTCACCGCAGCAACCACCGTCGGCGTTCCACGATTGCCCGTAGCCAACCGGGTAGACCAGCACGGCCTGTCCCTGTTGGGCCAGGAACACAAAATCTGTCCTGATCTCCTCCTCCTGCACGGTCACCCATCTGCCGTGCAAGATCATCATAAGTGGTAGCGCCGTGTGTTGATCGGCAGGGGCTGCCACTAGGTACGAGCGCTGTATTCCGCCGATGGTCAGCGAACGCATCGTGCTCGTCGTGGCGCTCTGGGCCGGTGTCCTCACCACAGCCGGTGTCCTCACCACAGCCGGCGGGCTCACCACAGCCGGCGGGCTCACCACAGCCGGCGGGCTCACCACAGCCGGCGGGCTCACCACAGCCGGCGGGCTCACCACAGCCGGCGGGCTCACCACAGCCGGCGGGCTCACCACAGCCTTCGACATCGAGTCCGCCACCTGGCAGGAGGTCAGTGCCGCCAGCGCAAAGCACAGCAACAAGAATCGACGGAGGGCCGTCACGGCAATCAGTCTGCCAGCGCACCGTGTAAAGGGTGAGTAGGTCCAAACCACCAACCGCTATTTGCCCTCGATCCACGCGACCAGGAGGAATCGTCAAGATTTATCGCATTAATCGATGAGCGCGTATTCGACCTTGAGTGGGGAGATAGCCTTGTCGATGACGTGTCGGTTGGTGAGGTCGACGCCTCGCTCAGTGAGCTAGCGGGAACTCATTTGGCGGGCCCCAAACGGTTCGTGACCGATCCGTAAAAAGGTGCGGGTCATTCAGGATTCGAAGCCGAGTTGAAAGACGCCCACGGGCAGAACCTGATACATGGCTCCAGCATGGCCACTTGGGTGCAGGGGGGAACGTTGCTGTCCCTGTGAATCGCCCCGGCGATTCAGGAAGCCTTCTGTTCCGTAGTCGGATGCAGCACCCACCGCTACGTGCGTATTGGTCCGTGGTCGGACCTTATCTTGGGGTTGGGGCCGAGGATGTGCGTGGTCGTCCGTAGTCGTTGATGTACCAACTGATGTAGATCGGGAGGATCTTCGGTCGCGCGCTCGAGCCGGCGGTGCGAGTGCTGCGAAACATCTGATTTTCGGTCAGGTGTTTCTCCCCCAGCCTCTTCGGAGCGATCACGGAGTTCTGCTGATTGGGAAAGGGGTCGTCCTCGCTACCCGCAACGTCGTTGGCCGGAGTGCTTGGGCCGATGGCGTTTGTGATAGCGAGGACGCGTTGGTGGTTACTGGCGTTGATTAGGGGATGGTGATGGGCGGAATCGGTGGGAGTGTGGGGAGCGGAGGGATAGTGATGGGCGGAATCGGGGGCAGTGTCGGCAGCGGAGGGATGGTGGGAATCGGGGGAATCACCACGCCCTCGTTGGGGGTGAGGGTGACACCGCGTAGGACTTCTCCTGCCTGGGCATTTCGCAGTCCGGTGAAGGCTTCGTTGACGGCTGGTGAGGTTGCGGCTGGCTGGTCGGTGACGGCGACGAGTTTGTTGGGGTCGGCACCGTTGTCGCCGCTGCCGCTGATCGCGGCGGTCACCGCGTAGAGGGTCACGGAACCGTCGGGGTTGTGTCGGCCGGTGAAGGCGCGCAGGCCGTCGGTGGCCGGGGCCCAGGGTTGGCCGGTGGCCGGGTTGTTGCCGGTGGGGTAACCCGCCACGGTGTAGGGCGTTCCGAGGTTGAGTCCGGCTTGCACGGTGTAGGCCAGCGTCCAGCTGCCGTCGGCCTGGCGAGTCCATTTCTGGAGGCCGCCGGTGTGTTGCTTTTTGGTGTTGGTAACGGCCAGGCCATCGCCTTGCTGGGTGACGTAGAGGGTGTTGTCATCGGCGAACCACAGGCCGGAAGGGAAAAACGTCGTGGTCTTCAAGGCGGTGGGGAAGCCCTTGAGGATGCACATGTTGTACGGCGTAATGCCCTGGGTTTGGACCTTGTTGGGGTCATAGGCGATGCCCGAGGTGGGCAACGCTGCGTTGGTTGCGGGCACTCCGACGCCCTGGGGGCAGGCGGTCCCGGTGGTGTCGAGGAAATAGACGGTGTTGACGCCGTTGCCGCCGCTGCCCTTGGTGTAATACAGGACGTTGTTGTGGATGGCCAGGGCGTTGAAGTTGGTGTCCTTGCCGATCTTGTCGGGCGGGTCGCCGAGTTGGGTGATGTTGAAGCTGCCGACCGGGGTGGGCGTGCCGGGGGTCTGGACAAACTCGGGGACGATCTGCGGGTTGAGAATTTGTGCACCGGTGCCAATGATGATCGAATTAGGCTGGGGGTTGCCGCCGTTGCCGGCGTTACCGGCCGCGTAGATCACCGGGTGCTGCCCGCTGGTGTTCAGGATCGCGGCCCGCGCATTATTGCCGCTGTAGGCGTTGGTCTCGGTGAACGAGAAGTGTCCGGGGAAGTTCATGACCGCCACCGCCCGGTAGTGGCTTGCGGTGACGGGGTTGGTGGGATCGACGGCGCCGGGGGTGTTGGAGTTGCTGACGTCGATGGCGTTGACCGGGGCCACGTAGCCGGTGAAGGTCAAGGAGCGGCCGTCGGGGGACAGGTTCAGGGCCAGCTCGGATTTGGAGGAAAAGCTCCCCACGAGGTGATCGGTGAGCCCGCCGTTGCCGGTGCCGTTGTCGCCGGCGGGGACGGTGATGGTGCCCACGACGTTGCCCGTGGTGGTCATTTCATCGAGGCTGATCGGCGCGGTGACCCCGAAGCTGGGGTCGACGAGGGCATTGTTGAACACCTGTGGATACGTGCCGTCGGAGACCGCGGTAGCACATCCACTGGTACAGCCGGGCGGCAAGACAGTCTGGCCGGGGGTCAACAGCCCGGGCGCACCGACGTAGACCAGCCTGCTCACCAGCAGGTCATCGGCGTTGAGCGGGAGTATCTGGGGGGTGGCGCTCGGCGCAGCATTGGCCTGCGCGCCGATCAACGAGGCCAACGCCACGCCGCTCGCCACGGCAACGATCTTCGTGCGACGAGCAGTGTTCGACCACATCGTGACTCCTACATCAGAGGGGAAGACATCCAATGCCAACCGCTGCGACACCTCGGTGGCATCGCGCCGACAGCCTCGCTCGCCCGCCAGTCCCCGCAGTGAACTGCTCGGGAACACCCCCCTGGCTGGGGACAGCCAAGCAGTGAGCAGGACATCTGGCTGGACCAAACGCCCCGGTCACTGCACCGAATGCCCTATCACCGACCCTTGTGGGTGCCGAACTGGCCATCCACGGCGGTGACCTGCAGCATCCCTAGACAGCGGCCATCGGGCATGATCGTCGACCGTGGCGTGTGGTGCCGAACTGGTCATTCACGTCATGCGACCGGACAGACCCTGGAGTCCGACTCGCCGGGCCGTACACCCAGATCACTGGCAGAGATGCCAGTGATGTTGGTTCGGTTCTGGCCCTGCGGGATGTTGCTGTTCTCTGCGCCAGAGGTGGGGATGAGGTGGACCATGGCATGGACGCTATGGAGCGGGGAGTAACCGCTTGGCCCAAGATCGGTTTGCCGTAGGTAAATTCCGATCGCTGAGTCGGCAGGCGTGGTGCCGCCACGCGTCAACTGAGCGTAGATCGTTTAGTGAGCCGCTAACTGAGCCACCCACGCTCGCCAGTCACTTGGATATTCGCCGGTCAGCACAGCGCTAGAGGCGTGTCTGCTTACAAGCGAGAGGTCGCAGGTTCGACCCCTGCTGCGCCCACCAGTACATGGTGTCTGGGCTTCTCCATGGAGCTCACGGTAATGTCGAGGTGGGCGTGTCGAGCGATCCGCTGGACGACATTCGCCCTGGAGCGCTTGGAGTAGGAAGGCTTGTCACCGCGCGGGAAGCCGTGTAGCGAGTAGCCAAGCCCACGCAGAATGGTTACCCATTGCTCATTGGCTCGCGTATCCAGCGGCAAAGAGATCTTAAAGCATCAGTGACGACGACCGTCTCGTGTACTCTCACAAGACAGTTAATAGTTTTGGAATCATGGGGGTGGGCGAACATCCCGTGGTACGAACGTCTGGAAGCGAACGCCCGTGGGGGCTGCCGCCTACTCTTGCGCGCACGGTGCAACGGTATTTTCGTTACCGGGTCGCGGTCGAAACGGGAACGTATAAGGGTACAAGTACGCGTATATTGCGTGAGGTGGTTGGTCGTGTATATACCATCGAGGCCGACTTTGCGCTGTACGAAGATGCTCGCCGAACGCTAGGGAATGACCCTGGCATCCATGTGTGTTTAGGATCGTCGCCTGCGGTGCTGCCCTCTATCCTGAACTCGTTAGATTCGTGTGCCCTCTTTTGGCTCGACGCTCACTGGTTCCCCGAAGTTCCTTCGGTTGCCGATTCCCAATGCCCCTTGCTGGAAGAGCTTTCCATACTGGCACGGTGGCCTTTCATTGGCGACTCGTGTGTGCTTATCGACGACGCCCGTATGTTTAGCGGGCCGCTTGAAGAATGTTACCGAGCCGGCGACTGGCCGACATTGCATGACGTGATTGCAGCTGCACGGTTCACGCCGTCGACCGTGTCAGCAATTATTGACGACGTGATAGTCGTCGGTCCCGGCACGCTGACGCTGGCGTTTGGCGATTATCCGGAAATGACTGGAGCGCAAAGCCCCGTGTGGAAGAAGACATAAAGACGATGATCGTACACGTCATTTACACTGCTTGCCCTCAGCGAAGTCCGACTTTTCGAGAGCAATGGGGCCAGGCCTTCCACCCCTGCGCGCGGAGCACTTTCTCGGCGATGGCGATCTGCTGTGACCGAGTGGCGCGGTCGGCGGTGGCTGCAAACGCACCACCGCCGTAAGATTGCCACGTGCCAAGGCTGAACTGTAGCCCGCCGTAATAACCATTTCCGGTGTTGACGCTCCAGTTGCCACCGCTCTCGCACTGCGCTATAACATCCCATGGATCTTGGTGCACCGGGCTTGCTTGGGCCACTATTGTGAAAATTAGTGGAATTGTCACCACGGTCGCGGCGATACCAATACCGGCGAGTGATCGGAAAGTCCTCAGCATAGTAATTCTCCGTTAAACGCGTGCGTCACTGCTTGCCTCAGAGGTCGCGGTGAGCAGATTCCTGCATCGACCGATTGTCAGATCGCGCCTGCCCCAAGTCGGAGTGAGATGCTTATCCGGCTCCCAGGGACAGGGCTTTGCGCGCCGGGTCCGGATTCCTGCGCACTCGGTTGGCGCCTTGGCGCAGGACGAGATTGACCGTACGGATTTCTTTCCAGGATGCAAGGGGCTGCACATAGCCAGCATTGATGGGGAAGTTGTGATTGTACTATCACGCACCGCAATAAGCGGGGGTCTTACCGCTGGTCTGACGTTTATTGGCTAAGGCCCTAGGTGGGCTCGATCGCCAGGTGTCTGACCTGCTGAGACGATGAATAGACCACCCGTTCGGGGCATGAAAACCGAGATCGTTCTTTCGGTTAGGTATAGGTTTGCTTCATCTTGGTGCGTCAATGCATGCGCTCGTGATTGTGGCGCTTATCACGTTATCGATCTGTCCGGCTCTTCGCCTGACGCTGGAAGTTGGTGGCCAACGCGCATCGAGCTCTCCGGTGCGCACCGGCCGCCATGGCCGATTTACCCATACCATTCCGGCCCATATCCGTAGCTGTGCCGCCGAACTGGTGACAGCACCTCTAGCGCGGGAATGACAAGTAATGTCGCTCCCGCCTTACGGCTAAGCTCGGCCACGATAGGGTGGCCATCCCTGTGTACCGGCACGTCGGTGAGGCCGGCCCTGCCCCCTTTCATTGAGCGCGAGCGCGCGCTGGATCGTGATCTAAGACGTCGGGTCATGGTTCGCACCACGTGCCGCCACACCAGAATGGTGAGCGCCAAGCCCCAGGATAAGAATCATCAAGGTTGACCAGTACTATTCCTTGTGGATCCCAGCGGAACGTCGGTTGAGCACTCTGCGGATTCCGGCGACCAGCCTATGTTCGGGGCCGGTTGATGAGTCGGTAACCTGATCAACTGTGTCCGGCAGGTGATCGAGTACCACTATGGCTGCGCCGTTTAGGTGGTCAGGCTTGCGCGTTGGCAGGCGCGCCGAACTTCTCGCCGGCTGGCCGGAGGCTGCGGACGAGATCCGTGCCCTAACCCGAACCTGATCGTGTGGCCTCGAAAGAGCAGTCCGCACCCAGATTGCGGTAGGGGGTTAAGTGGATCGGGCTGTGATGAGGCCAGGGGAGGGGGAGACCAGCACGCCGGTGGATTCGGCGTGGCGGCTTCCGCGCGGATCCGGCTGCCCAACGGGCACGCTGTGCTGGGAGATTTTGGTCGCCACGGTGGACCGTGCCAGGCCTACTCGGCTGGAACGCGTGGCTGAGCGGACTTGGACGATCCAAGCAACGGCCGGAGCCGATTCCAAGATCAGGAACGCGGCCAGCACGACAAGGAACGCTGATCCTCGTGACAGGCCCAGTGCGCCAAGGACGAGCCCTCCTACACCGCGCAGAGTGTGGCCAATTGCCCACCTCAGCCCGGCACCGGATCGAGCCATAACGCGACCGGCGAGGAAATACAGGGCAATCCCGACCACACCAGATACGGTCAGCATCGTGGAAATGTGTTCCTCGACCATGGTCCCGCTGCCCAGTAGCTGGCCGACGACGGGGACGCCGAACAGCGACAGCAGCAACGTTCGCCACGGTACGGCCGTATCTGAATGCGCCGAGGGTGCAGGGAGATCGACCTCTGGATTACGTATTCGCGCCGCCGCATAACGACTCGTCGCCCACACCAACCCTCCAAGCAGGCTAATGACAAGCCCGCCAACCCCGAACTGAGCCTGAAATGTGAATTTGTTTGTTGCCATCACACCCAGTAACAGACCGCCTACAATCTTACCCAGATCCAAGTTGAGCTGCAGCCACGTCAATTGCCGAGATTGGGTACTGGCAGGCAGCTCGGTGCCCAGAATGAACGTGGGAGCCGCCACCGTCACCGCAGCCGCACCGATGCCCATGACGGCGATCGCCAGCACGATTGAAACCGAATCACCCGGCGACAGCGCCAGCATCATCAGCCCGATGGCCATCCCCAACATGCCCAGTACCTGCGCCGATCGGTGCGCCCGGCGTCGTCCGGCGATCCGCCCGAGCCAGGGCCCCAGCAGCGCGAACAGCCCTGCCATGCCCATTGCCACCCAGACATCGGTGGCGCTTCCGCCCCGGGAGAGCACGTAGGACGGCAGCAACACCGGCAGTACGCAGTTGAAGGCCAGCCCAAGGGCCAGGTTCGAGGTCATCCACAATTCGAACGGCCGAGCGCGCCCGCTCTTGATCGAAACCGACTCGGCCACGGTTTGAACATTACCTGAACGCAGCAGCAACTTCGAAAGGATTGCGAGCAGGAACCCCACAATTGTTACCTTCATCGCATATCCCATCGATGCCGCGCCGCCGCGATTGCAGTCAGCATTCGGTGACCTATCCAAAACCGCGAGTGGCGGCTCTTCCGTTGTTGGGAGCATTGTTGAGCTGGTCAAGACGGCATGCAGGTGACAGCGCAGTAGGGTGTCCGCTTTGGCGTGGACATCTGGGGGATTGAACACAATGAGCGCAGCACGAGCGGTCGGGTTACTGCTCGGCGTCGTCGTTGACGCCGCCTTCGGTGATCCGCCGAACTACCATCCCGTTGTGGCGTTCGGGCATCTGGCCGCTTGGGCGGAGCGCACCTGTTACGCGGACCGCAAGCTGGCCGGCCTGATCTACACCGGTGCTCTGGTGGGTGCTGCTGCGGCAGTCGGCAGTTTGTTGGAGCGGGCTGCTCAAGGCCGTGCCGTGAGGCAAACGACCGTAACCGTGTTGGCTACCTGGGTTGCTCTGGGCGCGGCCACCTTGGCCGAGGAAGGAGCCGCCATGGCCCGAGCGCTGGACGCTGAGGACCTCGACGGTGCCCGCGCCCAGCTACCACACCTGTGCGGCCGTGATCCGGCCAGTCTTGATCTGGCCGGCGTGGCCAGAGCGAGTGTGGAGTCGATCGCGGAGAACACCTCCGACGCCGTCGTTGCCCCACTGATCTGGGGCGCGCTTGCGGGGGTGCCGGGGTTGCTGGCCTACCGCGCGGTCAACACCCTTGATGCGATGGTGGGTTACCGCTCGCCGCGGCATCAGCACTTTGGTTGGGCTGCGGCCCGGTTGGATGACCTGGCCAACCTGCTGCCCTCCCGAGTGACGGCGGCGCTGACCACTCTGTGCGCACCGCTGGTGGGCGGATCGCCCCGTGAAGCCTGGCAGGTTTGGCTCCGTGACGCAGCGGCACATCCCAGCCCCAACGCCGGACAGGTCGAGGCGGCTTTTGCCGGAGCGCTGAATGTGCGACTGGGAGGCCGTACGGTGTACCCGCACGGCACCGAACAGCGCCCGATCATGGGACACGGTCACGCTCCGGACGCCGATGACCTTGCCCGCGGAGTCCAGCTGTCCCGGACGATCGGTCTAGCTGCTGCGGCGCTGGCCGCACTCGCAACGAGGATATGACCCTAGATCGCCGAATGCGGTTGCCCAGCAACGTTGAGCGGGCGCTGGTCTTGCCGTCGCCCTTCGATAGCTTCCCGCCACGCGAAATAGATCAGACCGAGCGGGGCCATAGTGCCGAAGGCGATCCACTGCAGCGCGTAGGCGAACGATGGCCCAGGGTCCAGCTGGGGAAGCGGCAACGCGGACAGCACACCCGGGGAGCCGTCCATCAACTCGAGGTACCCGGGCTCCAGGTGCACACCGGTGGCGGCAGTCAACATACGGCTATTTACCGCATACACCTGCCGGTGACCGTCCTGCTCCACCACCGCCCCGTTCTGCCAGTTAGCCTCATCGGCTCGGAGCCGGCCGGTCACGAAGACCTCGCCACCCGGCACCGGAGGGTAACGCGGTAACCGCACTCCTTCTGCTGGCCGTAGATAACCTCGGTCCACCAGCACGTTGGATCCGTCGGCCAGCTGCAAGGGAACCACGACCTCGTATGCTGGCTCACCTTGCACGGTGCGCAGCCGGACGACCATCTCCGCGCTGGGCAGGTAGCGCCCGGTGACCTGGACTGGCCGCCACTCGGTAGTGTGACCCGGCTCGGTGTGGGCCGCGAGCACCTCGCGCAACGGGCGCGGCGAAGTGCTGATCGACTGCTCGATGGCGGCGTTGCGGTCCGCGCGTTCGGCGGCGCGCCGGAACTGCCATGGTGCGAGCAGGGTGAATGCTGCGATGGTGAAGCAGATCACCGCCGCTATCAGCGCCAGCCAGCCTGGGCGCAGCAGGAAACGCCACCGCACGCCACCACGGTAGTCGGTGCTACCGGGAGGCGGCTTGTGCGGCAGCGGCAGCCCTCACGCCGTAGCCGCCACCGAACAGCACTGCATGTACCAGCAGCGGGAACAGCTGATGCAACGGAACGCGCTGTTGCCAACCGGGCGCCAATGGTGCGACATCGGTGTAGCCGGCGAGCAACTGGTCCAGGTTGGCGTAACCGAACAGGGCAAGCATCGCCAGATCGGTTTCCCGGTGCCCGCCGTGCGCAGCCGGATCCAGCAGCCACGCTCGCCCGTCAGCGCCGGCGTGCACATTGCCTGACCATAGATCACCGTGCAGGCGGGCCGGGGGCTCATCTGGTCCGGTCAGCTCATCGATCCGTTCGCAGGTTCGGTTTATCGCCCGGGCACCGGCTGCGTCCACGGCGCCGCGATCCGCGGCGATGCGCAGGTAGCGCAGCACCCGGTGCTCGGCGTACCACTGCGGCCACCGCGCTCCCGTGACGTTGGCCATGGGAGCCGTACCGATCCACGCCTGGTGCGGCCCCTCCGGGGGTGCGCAACCGAAGGTCGCCGCTCCTGCGAGATGCATCGTGGCCAGTTCGCGCCCGAGCTGCTCGGACGCGGCACGATCGGTCCGGCCAGCTGGTACGTATTCACTGATCAGCCACTGATCGTCGTACCCGTACACCCGTGGCAGCGGAGGACCACCGGGCACTCGTAGCCAGCGCAGTCCTGCTGCTTCGGCCAGAATCTGGCTGGCTTGGCCGGGTTTGGCTACCACGGTGCGTCCGTCTCCCAACTCGATGAGCCAGATGGTGCCGCGTGGCGTTGCAGCACGCACGTGTTGGCCGGTAATGACAGCGACGGCGTCAGCTGGGGAATTCACAACCGCTCGCGCACCCAGGCCACCAAGCCAGGCATCGCGGCGCGCACCATGCGCAGCACCTCGTCGAAGCCCGGCTTACCACCGAAATACGGGTCTGGCACGTCGAGATCCGGACCGGCGGCCTGGTCGAAAGACCTCAGCAGCACCACCCGTTCCGGATCGCGGACCATCCGGCGCAGTGTCGTGAAATGCCCATAATCCAGCGCCACCAGCAAGTCGGCGGACAGATGGTCGGTGCCGAGTTGGGCCGCGGTATGTGTGCAGCCGTAGCCAGCCCGGCGCAGCGACTCGGCGGCCCGTGGGTCGGCCGGGTTACCGACATGCCAAGCGCCGGTTCCTGCACTGCTCACCCGAACCCGGCCGGCCAGGCCTTCCTGGCGCAAGGCATCGGCAAAGACTACTTCGGCCATCGGGGAACGGCAGATGTTCCCGGTGCAGACGAAGCAGACGCTGAGCACCCTGCGTGAATTCACCTGCCCAGTCTGAGCCACTCTGCGCCGACGTGCGCATCAGCCTGGAGGGACGGAAGTCTGTCGTCGTTCCATCAGAGTTACGCGCATCATGAAATAACGCCAGTGACAAGGGGGATTCGTGAAATGCGTCTGATCGGCGAGCTGAGACGGGCGTCCTGGTCCGAGCGAGGTATCCGATGACTCAGCAGGCGCCTCGAATCGTTTCACTGCTCCCGTCCGCGACCGAGATCGTCTGCGCACTGGGCTTGGCCGACTCCCTGGTCGGTGTGACCCATGAGTGCGACTACCCGCACGGAATCGAGCGCAAGCCTGCGCTGACGGCCAGCCGGATAACGCAGCAGACCATGAGTAGCGCGGAGATCGACCATGCGGTGCGATCCCAACTGGACGGGCATGGATGTATCTACGAGCTGGACACCAACAGGCTGCGTTCGCTCGCCCCAGACTTGATCTTGACGCAGGAGCTGTGCGAAGTCTGCGCAGTCAGCTACCACACCGTCGAGCGTGCAGCGCGTCTCCTGGCCGGTGACGTCACGATCATCTCGCTGGAGCCGGCCACAATCGCGGATATCCTGGGCAACATTGTCGCTGTCGGTGAGATGACAGGCCGGCGAGCCGAAGCGGACGCAGTGGTCGGTCGCCTGCGGGCTCGCATCGACGCGTTGACCGCGTTGCTGTCTGGGATCATGCACCGGCCGCGCACCCTGGTGCTGGAGTGGTTGGAGCCGGCCTTTGCGCCCGGCCACTGGGTGCCCGAGCAGGTCGCGCTCGCGGGTGGCGACTCAGGGTTCGGCACCGTGGGAGCACCGTCCCGGGTCACCACGGCAAAAGAGATCACCGCCTACGCCCCGGAGGTGATCGTGCTTGCACCCTGCGGTTTCTCCACGACCGACACTTTCCGCCAGCTGCCGCGAGCCCGGCTGCCCGCCGGCTGGCCCGAGCTGACCGCGGTCAGGGACGGCAACGTCTGGGCTGTGGATGCGACGTCGTATTTCAGCCGGCCGGGCCCACGGGTAGTCGACGGCGCCGAAATCCTCGCGCGAATCCTGCACCCTGAGGTGGCCGGCCTACCCGAGCAGTCGCACGCCCGGCGAGTGCCTCCCGAACTCATGCGGCTGTGATCTGCGACCCGGATCACGGCACCGGCAATCTTTGCCGAGAACCGGTCCTTACCGTGCGCAAACGATCTCGAAGCGACCGCAGCGAGCATGCGTCCTGCTGCTGATCTTGCGGTTGCGCGCTAGCTTTTGCAGCAATGGATCAGCTGCTGCGCCACCACGGCGATGTCGACGCTGCGCCGGGGCTACTCGACTTCGCGGTGAACGTGCGCGGCAGGCGCCCCCCGGCGTGGCTGCGTGCTCGGCTGGTCGCGGCGTTGGACGGGCTGGGCAATTACCCCTCGGCGGCGCAAGACGCCGCCGCTCGCGCTGCGGTGGCGGCGCGGCACGGGCGTGACCCTGCTGAGGTGCTCGTACTCGGCGGGGTGGCGGAGGGTTTCGCGCTGCTGCCCGCGCTGGCACCCAGGTTGAGCGCTGTGGTGCACCCGTCGTTCACCGAGCCCGAAGTCGTGCTGCGCCAGGCCGGGCTCCCGGTGCGACGGGTATTTACCGATGCCGGGTACCGGCTGCGACCAGAGCGGGTACCCCAGGAAGCCGATCTTGTCGTGCTTGGCAACCCCACGAACCCGACCTCCGTGCTGCATCCAGCCCGGACCGTACGGGCACTGGGCCGCCCTGGCCGCGTGCTCGTGGTGGACGAAGCATTCGGTGACGCGATACCGGATGAGCAAGAATCGCTGGCAGCTGATCGGGAGACCCCCGGCCTGCTGGTGTTCCGCAGTCTCACCAAGACCTGGGCCCTGCCCGGGTTGCGAGCTGGCTACGCGCTCGGGGCGCCCGAGCTGCTCGCTCGGCTCGCCGCGCCGCGCCCGCCGTGGCCGGTGGGCACGTTGGTGCTTGAGGCGGTGCTGGCCTGCAGTACCCCGGCCGCGGTGATCGAAGCTGCTGCCGCGGCGGACCAGATCGCCCAGCATCGGGAGTGGATGGTGCGCCAGCTGGCTGCGTTGCCCGGCGTCACGGTGCACCAGCCAGCTACGGCGCCGTTCCTCCTGCTGCGAGTGCCAGGCGGACCGCGGATCCGGGCCGCGCTTGCCGAGGCCGGCATCGCGGTCCGACGTGCTGACACGTTTCCCGGCCTCACCGCCGATCACCTGCGGGTATCCGTCCGGCATCCGGAAATCGCAGCGACACTGCTAGAAGGCCTGCGGGCAGCGCTGGCGGGTTGACAACTCCCACCGCGGGCGACGGTGGTCGCTGCAGTGGAAGCAGCCAACCTCAGTCAAGCAGGGCGCACCAGTCTGCACGGAGGTACGGTCGATGTTCAGGTTTCGTTTCGCCGCACCGATCCCTCGACAATCGGCTCGGCACAACCAGGTGGGAGGATCTCGCGGTGAACGCCGATCCCGCCGCACAACGCCGGCTGCTCGATCTGGCTGTGGTGGACGCCGACCTCACCCGTGCCGCTCATCGTCGCCGGTCACTGCCCGAACTGGCCGAAATCGAGCAGGCCGACAAGAACTTACGAGCCAGCCGAGACTCGCTGGTGGCCGCGGAGACGGCAGCGTCCGATTTGGACCGTGACATCCGCAAGCTGGAGGCAGAGATCGACCAGGTGCAAGCCAGGGGGGAGCGGGACCGTGGCCTGCTTGATTCGGGGTCGATCTCGTCAGGCAAGCAGCTAGAAGATCTGCAACATGAGTTGACCACGCTGCGGCGCCGGCAAAGCGTGCTGGAGGACGATCTGCTCGAGGTGATGGAGCGGCGCGAGGCCACTGAGACCGAGCTGGAGCGCGGCCGTGCCGGGCTGGCCGAGATCGAACAGCGCCGGTTCGACGCTGTTCGCCGCCGAGATGCCGCACTGGCGGATCTTGACGCGACCGAGACAACCCGCAAACAGCAGCGGCAGGCCATCATCGGTGAGCTGCCCACCGAACTGGTCGCGCTGTACGAGCGCATCCGGGCTCGCAACGGTACCGGCGCGGCGTTGCTACGGGAGGGCCGTTGTGGTGCATGCCGGCTGGAACTGGATCGCACCGCGCTCGGACGCATCCGGGAGGCGCCTCCAGACCAGGTAGTGCGCTGCGAGGAATGCGGTGCCGTGCTAGTGCGTACCGCGGAGTCCGGTCTGTGACCCGGCGAGTGATCGTCGAAGCGGACGGCGGTTCCCGAGGTAACCCGGGACCAGCCGGGTACGGCGCGGTCGTCAGAGACGCCGAAACCGGGGAGGTACTCGCCGAGGTTTCGGGAGGCCTGGGTAACACCACCAACAACGTTGCGGAGTATTCGGGCCTCATCGCCGGGCTGCGGGCCGCTACAAAGGAAGGTGCGAGCGCAGCCGAGGTACGCATGGACTCCAAGCTCGTCGTCGAGCAGATGAGCGGTCGCTGGCAGGTTAAGCAACCCCACCTGCGCCCGCTGGCCGGGGAAGCTGCAGGATTGGCCCGTGAGCTCGGTGAGGTGACCTATACCTGGGTGCCGCGAGCGCGCAATGCGCACGCCGATCGGCTGGCCAATGAGGCAATGGACGCCCAGGCTGGGGTTACTCGCAATCCCGTTGCTGCCACTGCGTCGCCGCCGCGGTGGACCGGTGCCACCGGATCGCCAACTCGGCTGTCAATGCTGCGGCACGGGCAAACGGAGTTTTCCGTGCAGGGCCGCTATTCCGGGCGGTATGACCTGCCGCTCACCGAGTTAGGCAAGCGCCAAGCCGCCGCAGCAGCGGCTCGGCTGGCCAGCACCGATGGCGTCACCGCGGTCGTCAGCTCCCCCATGCTGCGGGCAAGGCAAACCGCTGAGCCCGTAGCCAGTGCACTGGGCGTGCCGCTGACCATCCGCGACGGATTGATCGAGACTGATTTCGGAGCTTGGGACGGACTAACGTTCGCCGAGGCCAGGGCCCGTGATCCAGAACTGCACACCAGGTGGCTCACCGACACATCAGTGGCACCGCCGGATGGTGAGAGCATGGATGCAGTGCATCGGAGGGTTCGCCGGACGCGTGATCAGCTGATCGCCGAGTACGGTGCCGCGACTTTGGTGATCGTCAGCCACGTGACGCCGATCAAGTCGCTGTTGCGGATGGCACTGGACGCTGGGCCATCGCTGCTGCATCGCCTGCACCTCGATATCGCGTCGCTGTCCGCAGCGGAGTTCTATCCCGACGGCCCCGCCCTCGTCAGATTGGTCAACGACACCTCCTACCTGCCCTAGCCCTCGGCGTGTCGCGCCCTGGCGCCGTCCGTGTCGTGCCCTGGTGGTCGGTGTGTCGCGTGCCAGCGCCCACCGGTTACCTCACGAATAGGTAGATCGACACTGCCAGCCCGACCACGACTACCGCTGCCCGCAGCAGCGCCGCAGACAGCCGTCCAGCCAGCTGCGCGCCGATGTACCCCCCCACCAGCGTGGCTGGCGCGAGCAACGCGGCGGCCAACCAATCCACCGGCGCACCGATGGCAAATACCACCGCACTGACCACGCTGATGATCAGAGACAAGGCCCCTTTGACCGCATTGAGGCGGCGCAGATCATCATGGGCGGCCAGCGTAAGCACCGCGATCAGCAAAACTCCAAGTGCCCCGCCGAAGTAGCCACCATAGACAGCGGCAAGGAATACCGCGGGAAGCAAAACACTGCGGCGATCCGGGGCACCGGATGCGGGCTTGCCAATCCAGCGGTCGAGCCACGGTTGCACGCCGAGTAGCAGGCTGGCCAGCGCCACCAGGGCCGGTACCACTGCATCGAAGACCTTGGCGGGCAGCACGAGCAGCAGCAAGCTGCCACCCAGCGCGCCTACTATCGCGACGCCCGCGGTGGACAACACCCTGCCCAGCTGCCCGCTCAGCTCGCGACGGCTGCCCAGCGCGAAACCCACATAGCCAGGGCACTGCGCCACTGAGTTGGTCACATTCGCCGCGAGCGGCGGAAAACCGACGGCGAGCAGCGTCGGGAACAGCAGCAGCGAGCCACCGCCGGCGAGCGCGTTGATCATGCCTGACAGGATGGCCACGATAGCCAGCAGAGCGAGGTGGACGGCGGGCACGACAGGCCACGCTAGCTCGTGGAGGCTTGCATGGTGAGCGTGATGCCACGCTCTGCGTCCCACCGGATCGGCCACACCAACCGGTTTCCGATGATCTATGATGGATAAGACGGACAAGCTGGCCGGGCGGTCGCGTCGGGCTCGGCAAGCGGGCCTGTCGAGGAAAGTCCGGACTCCTCAGGGCAGGGTGGTTGCTAACGGCAACCCGGGGTGACCCGCGGGATAGTGCCACAGAAAACAAACCGCCCCGCGCCAGCGGGGTAAGGGTGAAACGGTGGTGTAAGAGACCACCAGCGTTCCGGGTGACCGGAGCGGCTTGGTAAACCCCACCTGGAGCAAGGCCAAAAGGCGCGCCGGCTTGGCGCGCTGCGCAGGCGGTTGAGGGTGGCCCGCCCAATGCCTGCGGGTAGGCCGCTAGAGCCTGCCGGTGACGGCAGGCGGAGATGGATGGCCGCCGGCCGGGATGCCGCGAGGCACCCGGTGCACAGGATCCGGCTTACAGGCCAGCTCGTCCGCCCTAAGCCGCTGACCAGCGTAAATACTGTCATTGAGCTGCTTTTGTCCGCGCGGTGTCCGCAGCAGGATTGATCTTGAACACGGAATCGACAGCCGTTCGCGTCGTATCGTCCGCATCCGGCCACAGATGCGAGTAGGTGTCCAGCGTCTCGGCGGCCGTCGCATGTCCGAGCCGGGACTGCACCGTCTTGACCGACTCACCGTGGCGGATGATCAGCGAAGCATAAAAGTGGCGCAGTTCGTGCATCCCGGTCCCGTGGGGGACTGCCTCGGCGGCGGCCACCGCTGGGCGCCAGACGAACCGGGAGAATCGTGGCCGCAGCAGCGGCAGCCCGTCGTCATCGACAAACAGCAACCCCTCGGGCCCAGTACCGAACACCCGTAAGTGCTCGGCGAGGGCCTCCGCTACCACATCGGGCAACGGCACAGTGCGCACGCTGGCCGCTGTCTTGGGCGGGCCAAACCGGGGTCGTCCGTTTTCCTGCCCGATGAGTTGACGGTCCACGGTCAGGCAGCGTTTGAGGAAGTTCACTCGATCTTGAGTGAGCCCGAACGCTTCGCCTTGCCGCAGGCCGGTGCCGGCAGCCAGCACCACCAGTGCCCGATAGCGCGGGGACACTGCGCTGGCGAGCGCGGTGACCGCCTCGACCGAGAGGGGCACCACTTGGCGTCTGATCTTGCGGGGGAGCTTGGTCTGCTCGCACGGCGACGCAGGGATGATCCGGTCGCGCACCGCGGCCCGGAAGATGGCGCTGACCACGCCATGTAGCACGTGCACGGTAGATGGGGCCAGCGGGGAGCCTTTCACCCACGCTTGGATCTCGCTGGGCCGGATGGTGCCAATCGGCCGGTCACCGAATGCGGGGTAGGCGTGGCGGCGCAGCATCGTCTCGACGTGCGCCGCCGATGATGCCCGGTGCACCTGGGCAGCCCGCCACGTCTCGGCGTATTGGCGGAAGAGAACCCGGCCGGCCCGGGGATCGACGTACTGGCCGGTGACCAGGGCCGCGGTCTGCTCGTCCAGCCAGCGCTGGGCGTCGACTTTGCGGTCAAAGCGCTGGCCATATCCGCGGCCGGTGGTGTCGCGGTAGCGGGCAAACCACCGGTTACCGCGTTTTTGGATGCTGGCCATTTCAGTTGTCCTCCTTCATTGCTTCACCGGCCCGGCCGGGGATTGAGCCGCCGAGCAGCCCGGCTTCCCTGGCGCGTTGGACGTAGAGCCGTGCAGTGCGAGGGGCTACGTCGAACCGCCGCGCGACCGCGGCGGAGGGTGTGCCGGCGTCGATGTGCTCGCGGTAGGTTTCTGCGACCGCCGCAAGCAGCTCTGGTGTTATCTTGCGCGGTCGGCCCTTGCGTGCGGATCGAACGACGCGCAGTACACCCTCACCGCCAGGAGTCCCGCTCCAGCTCTGCTCCAGGCCGCTGCCGTTTTCCACCGGGATCCCGGTCCGGGAATAGATCAGTTCGAGTACGTCAACCACATGGATGCTGTGCACGTCGGAAGGCTGGATCTCGCGGCCCCCTTCGGGGGCGGTGATCTCCAGCCGTCGGCACTGTGGTACCCCAGCGACCACCTCGAACCACAGTCGCACCACCGGGTCGCTATCGCTGGCGTAACCCGTGGTCACGAACCGGTCGGGCAGCATGATCTTGCCGTCCGCGAGGGGCACAAATTGGGGGCTGCCCAGCTCGGACGAGGCGACGGTTGTCTCCCATCGACGACTCACTCGACACCACCACTCCCCGGCAAGCTAGGCAATCAAATACTCATCTATATACCTAGTTAAGGCTGCCATGCACGGCTAGACAGGTCAACGGCAGCCGCCGTTGAAGGGAGTAGACCGCAGGTGAACAACCGATACATGACAACCGCCGAGGTAGCCGAACTGCTGCGCACCTCGCCGGAAACCGTGCGCTATTGGCGACACGTCGGCAAGGGACCCGGCTCGTTCAGAGTGGGCCGCAAAGTCCTCTACGAGCGGAACGACGTTGAAAGCTGGCTTCGTGACTTACGTGCCGCCGAGGTTCGGGCCGCATGACCGGCCCCCGCACGAGGGGTGTGCGGGGCCCGGATGAGTCAGTCAGCAGGCAGCTGGCCCGTACTCAGCGTACCGCTGACCCCCCTCCATCCGATGTAGCTGCCCGGCTGCGCCGACGCAGGGCTACGAGCCGACGATGTTCACCGCTACCCGATGGCCGCCGTGATCCGCTGGACCCGGCACACACCCACAACTGGTCATCCCGCGAGCTGGAAAGCTGGCGAAACGCCTGGTGGCACCTGCACCGGCTGGGTTTGCCTGCCAGCGTGCCGCCGCGGGTGATCGCCGCCGGGCAAGCCCGACACGACGGTGCGGCATGACCTGGCCCGGGACCACGATCGGGAACGACCTGGAGTGGTGCCCGCGGTGCGGGGAACTGTTACCCGACTTCTGCACCTGCCCTAAACGGCAACGTCGGGGCGACCAGCCACCAGCGCCACGTCGTGGTAACCGCAACAGGAAGGTAGACATCTCCCTGCCGCCGGAATTCGATGACCCCTACGCGGACACACTGAGCACATCGCCCGTTGAGCAGGGGCGCGACACCTGGGCGCCGATCGACCTGGGGCCCTACCTGCGGGGTGAGATCCGGCCCGTTGAGCCCAGCATCGGCGTGACCCGCACGGATGGGCTACGGCTGCTGTACCCCGGTAAGGAACACGCCGTGATTGGGGAGATGGAGGCTGGTAAATCGTGGTTTGCCCTGGCCTGCGTAGCCGCTGAACTCAACGCCGATAACCACGTTGTTTATGTCCATTTCGAGGAACGCGATCCGTCCGACAGCGTGGACCGGCTTATCGCGCTCCAGGTTCGGGATCAGGATATCCTCCGGTTCCTCCGGTTCGTCGGCCCGGAACGGCAGGTGAGTGCGGGTGCACTCGCCGCTCTCCTAGAACCGATTCCTAGCCTGGTCGTGTTCGACGGGGTAAACGAGGCGATGGCACTGCACCGATGGGCGATCCGGGAAGAAGACGGTGCTGCTGAGTTCCGTCGCCGGCTGGTGAAACCGTGCACCCGCGTCGGGGCTGCTGTGCTGAGCCTTGATCACGTCGTTAAAGACGCTGATCGGCGAGCCCGCACCGCGCTCGGTTCGGTTCACAAGGTCAACGGGATATCTGGAGCGCTGATCCTGCTGGACAACGCTGAACCGTTTGGCCGCGCTGCCCGCGGCCGAAGCCATGTTCACATTCTGAAGGACCGTCCCGGGTTCCTGCGCCGCCACGGGCAACCCGACCCGAAAATGCCGGGTAAGACGTTCCTCGGTGAGTTCATCATTGACGACACCCGCCGGTTCGTGCCGTTTTTGGAGGTGGCATTTCATGCCCCGAAGACCGGCGACACCACGGTGGAATTCACCGACGGTGACGCATCGCTTGCCAGCGAGGTGTTCGCAGTCGTGGACAGGCTCCCCGGCAAGGCGGTGGCCTCGGAGCGGGATCTGTTCGCTAAGTGCCGCGAGGCGGGAATCAAGGCGAGGGAATCCCACATGCGGGCCACGGTAGATGACCTGGTTATGGACTCGCGCCTTATCAAGGTCAGCGGCAAGCGCAACGCGAAGGGTTACCAGATCCCCGCGGACTGCAGCCCAAGATCAACCTAGTGAGTGTGCCGCGTGACCGCGTCCGCGTCCGCGTCCCTAAAGAGGGGGGACGCGGGCCGCAGACGCACTACCGCGGCCCGGCCGCAGTGGGCAGCAGTTGGCCGCAGTCGCGGCCCTACCAACAAACACGGGCGTTGCTCTCAGGGCCAAATAGGGGCTCCTGGGGCCGCGCATGCCAGGAAACCCCCGGCGCGGAGACAAGCCGCCGGGGGCGGAACGCGGAACGCAGGGAGCGGTCAGCCGCTGGAGGTTACCCGCGGAACCGGACGCGCGCATTTTCCCTTTCCGGAAAACACACGAGGAGGCTCCCGAGTGAGTAACGAATATCGACCCGGCGCCCGCGAGTGTGCTCTTCACGCCGTGGCTCGATTAGCTAGCTGCGTGCAACAGCGACGATGACACCGATTGGGTGGAAGAAATGCGAAAAACCGACCACAAGCAAACAGTCACCCGGCGGGGAAATGGCCGCTCGTCGCGGGAATGGGTGCCGCCCCCTGCTCCTCGGGTGATCGCTCACGTCGATCTCAGCAGAATGGAACCCGCGAGCGCTGGCGCTAATCGTGGCGGACTGGCGCCGCTCGCCGACTACATCGGGGGTCGGCTAACCGGGCAGATAACTCTTCCCGGATTTCACGGTCTACTCCGTGATGAATTTGGACAGAATCTCGACGGCTGCCCGGTCCCACCATCTCCCTATTACCAGCTGTATCGGGATGGCGTCGCTCTCCACTATGTCCACTCCTCCCTGATCGGCGAACCGCGGGAACCCGCGGAAGGTGACTAAATGCCGAAATTGAACGCGACCCTGATCCGCGAGCCCACAGCGCTAGTCGCCGGATCAGCCGTGTACCTGCTCGCGCGACTCCTCAAAGCGCCGCCGGTCGCGAACTACATACGCGGTGCCGTCTGGCTGCGCGGACCAGATTTCAGCGCCGCGGTGCGCGCTATCAACGGCGCTGCTGATGCCTGGCAGACCAGCTTGGAGCTGTCACAACGCCGCAACGAAGTGCGTTGTGAGCTTTCATGGCCTGGCTACAGCACGATTACGGTCGAGCAAGCCAGCGAGCAACTGCACGTCAGTCGCCGCCGCGTTCAACACCTCGCCAGGTCAGGACGCATCAGCGGGTGTCGTAAAGGCCGCCGGTGGGAACTGGAAAGCCGAAGTGTTGCCGCATACCAGCAACATCAGCGTCGAAAAAGGGCAGGATGATATCAGCATCCGAGCGGGC
Source organism: Pseudonocardiales bacterium (assembly GCA_019241525.1). Classification (GTDB taxonomy): domain Bacteria; phylum Actinomycetota; class Actinomycetes; order Mycobacteriales; family Pseudonocardiaceae. The sequence goes on along the minus strand of JAFAWY010000111.1, from coordinate 6,010 downwards.
CGCCAGGGAACTTTTCCTTGATCTACCGCTGGAGTCACGGGCGGTAGTCCACGAATGGCTGGCAACAGGCCACACTATGCGCGATGCTCTGCTGAATAGCAATGCCCTCGGTAAAGGTGAGCTCCGCACTCCGCGTGACGCTCGGCGGGAAGAACTGTGGAAAAATGACAAGCGCCAAGCCGCCGAGCATGAAAGTGCGCATTGTGTAGCCGCCCAGGCCCTGGGTTTAGACGTTCGATACGCGCGAATCGCCGACGACAACAGCGGAACCTGTGTTCACGTGAAGGGCACAAAACTGCAAAACGCCATCGTTCTCATGGCCCCAGAACTGTGGATCGACCTCTTTAGAAAAGATCAGTTCCCGTACGGTCCTACGGGCTTAGACAATGACCATCGTCGATTAGCGGAGATCGGTGACTCATTCATTCTCAGGGAAGCAATGGACCACTGCATCAAGATCTTGAAGCAAAATCGGGCGATAGTGTTAGCCACCGCCGACAAGATCGCAAGGTACGGCTACTACCGGCCATGAAAAAGAAAAACTCCCCGACAGGCATGCGGTGGTGGAAGCCCGCACAAGGCCTGTTCGGGTCGCAGCGCGGCACCTGGGACCAGGACACAACAACGGCAGCAGGCACCCTGGTCCCGGGTGCCAGCGCACCCCACGCACCACAAACGACCGATGCCACCAATCCGAACGCCAAGACTGTGGTCACCGGTGACACGACGACCCGTTTGTGTTTGTTATGCGGAAAGCCGATCCCCGCCGGGCAGCACACCGTCACCGTCTTCAAGCTGCGGCCGGGATACCAACCCACACGACCACCCGGCGCACCAGCGCATCCCGAGTGCTTTCGCGCAGAGGTTTTTCGCCGGAACTGGTAGTGAGCTGCCCGACCGCAACCTCGACACGGTGGTGATCCAGCGAGATGGGCACCGGCCCCGGAAGGCAAGGCGCACGCTGGCGAAAAGCGCAAGCGGCTTGCATGGCTGACGCGGAGGCGAGTTGTACGCCGTGTTTCCTCTGCGGACGACCAATCGACTATCAGCTCACCCGTGCGCGGCCACTTCACCGGTTAGCGGGCACCGTGCATCACATCATCGGATTAGCCCAGGGCGGCGACCCGCTTGATCCTACTAACCTCGTTCCTGCACACCGTGGTTGCAATACCCGTGAAAGCAACCGACTACGGGCTGGAAAACCTTCGATGATACTCATGCGGCAACCCTTGCTCACCATAGCGGCGCGCAATTCGCGGCAATGGTAAGCCGCAACATGTAAGCGATCTCATCGTTTTTTTAAGAATATTCGCCTTCGGGCGTCCTGGACGCTTGGCTATCTCTCCCCGCACGGGTGAACGTACATTTCTGGGCGATCACGGTATGTGACGACTCTTGATGTGGTGCTGGTATAGCTCCCTTGTGCTATTCCCGGGAAAGCGGCCGTCAGCACGGTCTCGGTGTCGATCGCTGCGTGCTCGACTGCCATCGACGCCAACTCGCGCCGTACTCGTCACGGAGCAGCCGGATCACCCTCTTTGTGTGTCGGCGCTAATTCATTAAGCAGGACACGCACTCGACGGTCGATCTCGTCGCGGATGGGGCGGATCTCGGCGAGGGTCTTCCCAGCGGGGTCGGGAAGGTTCCAGTCGAGGTAGCGCTTGCTGGGGTAGATCGGGCAGGCGTCCCCACACCCCATGGTGATCACCACGTCAGCAGTCTGCACCGCGTCGTCGGTCAGAGGCTTGGGGAACTCGTTGGATAAGTCCAGTCCCACCTCGGCCATGGCTGCCAGGACCGCGGGATTGATCTTTTCGGCCGGAGTGGAACCAGCGGAACGGACCTGGACGCGATGATCCGCGTGGTGCGCGAGCAGGGCCGCGGCCATTTGGGAACGGCCAGCGTTGTGCACACAAACAAACAAAACTTCGGGCACATTAGTCACGGTGCCTCCCTCGGGACAGGGGCAGCACTAGCCGGGTGTGGGACGACCACGCGCGCGGCAGCTTGGCCGGCATCGGGATACAGAACCGCGGCCAAGCCGGCTCCGAGAATTCCGCCAACCAGTTGCGCGAGCACGAAGCCGGGCACCGAGGTCGGGGCGATACCAGCGAAGGTATCGCTGAACACCCGACCCACCGTGACTGCCGGATTAGCGAAGGAAGTAGAGGAGGTGAACCAGTAAGCGGCACCGATGTAGGCGCCCACTGCCGCAGCGGACAACGCTGCACGTCCCGTCCGAGCCAGCACCACGATTAGGGCGATGAGCCCAGCGGTCGCGACCACCTCGCCGACCCATAACCCCATGCTGGTGCGCGGCTTGTGCGAGACCTGGAGCGCGGATAGGCCGAACATGACGTTCGCCAGCACGGCCCCGCCGATGGAACCAAGGAGTTGGGTGGTGGTGTAGGCCAGCACTTCCTGACCGGATAGACCGCTGCTGGAGTGGCGGCCCAGCAGCCAGTCCACCGCGGAGACGACCGGGTTGAAGTGCGCCCCGGACACCGGACCGCACAGCAGGATGAGCACGCTCAGGCCTAGCGCTGTGGTGGTGGAGTTCTCCAGCAGCTGCAATCCCACCTGGCCCGGGGACAGCTGCTGGGCGGCGATTCCCGAGCCGACGACCACCGTCACCAACAATCCGGTGCCCACCAGCTCGGCGAGAAGCCGTCGTGGCAGATCAGCTCCGCTCATGTCAGCACCGCGGTGGGGTGCAGGGCTTGGGACAGGCTCCGCAGCGCCTCGGGCACGATCCGGTAGTAGATCCAGGTGCCCCGCCGCTGTCCCTCGATCAACCCGGCTTCCCGCAACACGCGCAGGTGATGCGAGATCGTCGGCCCGGAAAGCTGGAAAGCGGCGGTGAGCTCGCACACGCATGCCTCGCCGCCCTGGTGGCTGGCGATCAGGCTCAGCAAGCGCAGCCGTACCGGATCGCCGAGTGCTTTGAACCGGTGGGATAGCAGCTCTGCCTGATCGGCCGTGAGCGGGTCCGTGGTCAACGGTGTACAGCAGGCCGTCATCTCCGATGACATAGACATCTCTCTATCTTGACAGTCGTCAAAATAGGGCGCAAGCTATATATCGACTGCCATCGAAATAGCGGGCGCAAGGGAGTTTCACCGATGACCGAGCAAACCGACGCGCTGCGCGACCGGGTCCGTCAGCGCTACGCCGCAGCAGCCACGGCCGTGCGCACCGGAACCACCGCCAGCTGCTGCGGCGTCGATGCCTCCGGCGAGGCCTACCCCGTCGAGATCGGCGAGGGATTTGGTAGTCAGCTCTATGATCCGACTGAGCAGGAGGGACTGCCGGCCGAGGCCGTCGCAGCAAGCTTGGGCTGCGGCAATCCACTGGCCGTGGCTGACCTGCGCGAGGGGGACCGGGTGCTCGACCTTGGCTCTGGAGGCGGAATCGATGTCCTGCTTTCCGCCCGGCGCGTTGGACCCACCGGCAAGGTCTACGGGCTGGACATGACCGAGGAAATGCTCACCCTCGCCCGCGCCAATGCCACCCGGGCGGGCGCCCCCAATGTGGAATTCGTCAAGGGAACCATCGAGGCCATCCCTCTGCCCGACAGCTCAATCGATGTGATCATTTCCAACTGCGTGGTCAACCTGTCCACCAACAAACCGGCCGTGTTCGCTGAAGCCTTCCGCGTGTTGGTCCCCACTGGGCGACTCGGTGTATCGGATGTCGTCGCCGAAAACCACCTCACCCCCAAGCAGCGCGCCGAACGCGGCAGCTACGTCGGATGTATCGCCGGTGCCCTAACCATCGCCGAATACCACGACGGACTGGCCACCGCAGGATTCATCGACATCACCATCACGCCCACCCACCAGGTCGCTGACGGCATGCACTCCGCAATCATCCGCGCCACCAAACCAGCACCACCACGCTGACGGATCAATTGGCCGCTCCCTGTCTCCACAATCTGCCCCGCTTTCCGGCACCTGATCAAGGTGCAAGACGGCGACATCAAGATGGAGCAAAACCAATCCACCGAATACGTGATCGCCTGTATGGCAAGCGGCTGCGCCGCGCTGGTGCGATCCTTGGCCAGTCGAGCGCCGCACAACCAGGTGTGTGCTGCGCCTGTCCGGAACGGTGGGCGTACCGCCCGCGGTTACCACAAAGCAATCTGGGTGTTGCTGAGCAAGGCGTCGAGTACGGCGGATCCCAGGGTGCGGCCGACCGGTTTGAGGTCGAAGGCAGTCACGGTAGCGCCGTTACGAGTGGTGGATGCCCGCGTGTGGATGAAAGGAAAGTCACGGTATTTCCCACTTGGCGGGATCAGCAGGTTGATTGCCCCTCTGGTTCCCTGATCGAGCAGCCACCGTAGGGCAATCGCTGTTTGCTCGCTGGGCATTATAACGGTTGTCATGGAGATGAGGTAGGTGTTGCATTTGTCTTGAATCTCATAAATAACACGATAAAGCGAGAGGCATTCATTTTCCCGGAAGAAGGCTTGGACGTCTCCATCGGAATTGTCAGCGCAAGCGTAATCTTTGTGCTCAGCCTGGAACTTAACCCGGTATCCCAACCGTCTCAAACGCGTGGTTACCTTGAGGGCATCTCGAACACCAGAGATCTGTGCGTCGACTTCGGTTCTGCCGGTCCTCGCCGCGTTGCTTTCGCTCCTTGGGGCCCTGATACTCAACTCGCCGGACGCTTCTCCGGCCGTAGCAGCGCCTAATCCACCACCGGCAAGTCCCGATAACGCGAGGACAACGGCCGCTGCTGCGACTGCTTTGTTACCTTGGGGGGGGGTTCGTCGTCGCCGAAGGGTCTGGGTATGCCACCCACCATGCGGACCACGTTGCGCTCTTTTCTCGGCACTCAAACTGATGCCACTGGAGAGCAACTTGATCTGGTCGTTGATACAAACTCCACCCATCTGCCGCATCTATCGCTGTCCGTGCAGCGGCAACGGTGGGGTGAAATGATCGTTTTGGAATGATCAAAGGTCGGGCGCTTGCGCTGTCCGTGCTAACGGGTCAGGGTCGGCACTAGCTTCGATTATATAGCACGCGTCCACTATTCCGCGACAATTCGCACCAATCTACACGGATGGCGCAATCTTTCTGTTGCGGGCTGCAACTAAATGTCAGCCGAAAGTGGGCCGATTGCGTACTTTGTGGTCCACTCGATAGTTTGCGACCTAGGGACTTTGTCGGAGTTGCTTGCGCAATTCTCTCGGCCCGCAGTTTCCCCGTGGCAATTCTCCTGCACTTGCGGACAATTCGTAGGACGCCAGTCTGGGTGTTTAGCAGTATTTAACCGACCAGTCCTGATTTGGAACCACGCATCCATTCATCGCCACGCGATACTAGAAACGATTTAACTTGCTCTTTGGTCCATCCTAGAGCCAGCGGCTGAAAACATGCGCACTTAGTTAGAGGTATTCCTTGAGTCGCGCAGAGACATACTCCTGTCAGCCGAATGCCGTAGGCGGCTGCTACAAAGTGCTCGTCCACGCCTGGAAATGGTATGCTCTTAAGGAGTTCGTGGGCAAAAACACGCTCGGGAGTATGTAACGGGTTCCACCATTTTAGCATCACCACATCAGCCGCGGTTTCGTGCATCTGCGCTTTCGCATCGAGGATTTGTTGAGCGAGTCGCGCCATCCACTTGCAACGAAAGCGACCCCACCGGCGCCGTAGCACGTCCCATGTGTCACGACTTACGCGTTTGGCAATTTTGTCGGCAGTGGCTTCTATTCCCCCATCTTTGACGGCCGACACACAAAACTCGGCAGTTTCACCGATTCGCTCTTTTTCTCTTTTGCGTATTGAACGACGATGCTCTTTGTATCCGGCGTTGTTCCATAAATTAGTCGTTAACGACGGCAAAGGAATGACCGGGACTCCTCCCGCTGTTGGTTCTGTTAGAACTGTTGTTATTTCGAGTGCGCTGAGGTGGAATGGTTGTCCTGCTCTCAGGTAACTGACGGTAGTGAGCTTTGACCCAATGCCCGTCGCGATAGTGACCCTTTACACGTACACGCCGC
>JAFAWY010000147.1 GCA_019241525.1 Pseudonocardiales bacterium | reverse complement strand
CAGGCGCAGACCGGCCTGCCGGGCGCGGGAGACCACCTGAATGCTCAGGATCGAATCCCCACCAAGCTCAAAGAAATTATCCTCAATCCCGACCCGATCAACCTTGAGCAGCTGCGCCCAGATATCGCACAAAACACGCTCTACATCGGTTCCCGGCTCCACATAATCATGACCCGAACCCAATCCACCCACCGGCGCCGGCAACGCGCCACGATCCACCTTCCCATTCGGACTCAACGGCAACTCATCCAACACCACAAAAACCGAAGGCACCATATAATCCGGCAACACCTGGTGGAGGAATCCACGCAGCGTTTGTGGTGCGGTTTCCGGCGCTGCGCCGGGGGTGAGCACCACATAAACCACCAGGCGCGGGTGTTCGACGTCCTTGCCGGAAACGATGGCGACTGCCTCAGCAACGTCGGGATGGCGGGTGACCGCGGCCTCGACCTCGCCCAGCTCAACCCGGAACCCTCGGACTTTCACCTGCTGATCGGACCGGCGCAGATACTGCAATTCACCATTGGTGTTCCACCGCACGACATCACCGGTGCGATACATCCGCGCACCCGGCGTCCCGAACGGGTTGGCCACAAACCGCTGCGCCGTCAAACCCGGACGGCGCAAATATCCACGAGCCAGGCCACCACCAGCGAGATAAAGCTCCCCCGGCACACCAGCTGATACCGGACGTAATCTGGCATCGAGCACGTACACCTGGGTATTGGCAATCGGCCGGCCGATCGGCGGAGGTTCACCCTCAAACTCGCCCGCATCGTGATACCACGCGGTGACGTACACCGTTGCCTCAGTCGGCCCATAGATGTTCGCGATTCTGCGGCATGATGTGGCTGATTTGATTTTTCGCAGCGCCTGGGCTGACAATGCTTCTCCGGCCAGCACCACGGTGTTTGCCGTGACCGCCACCGTTGCGCTTCCGATAACGTGTGCGAATGCTGACGGTACTGCGCTGACCAGACTTGCTACCCAGCCGCCGTCTGGTGGCTCCAGCAAGGCAAGTAAGTCCCGCACCACCTCGATGCGGCCCCCGACCACCAGCGGGCAGAAAATCTCGAACACCGATACGTCGAAGTTCAGCGAGGTCGAGGCGATCACCCAGGAAAGCTCTGGTGCGCCGAAGTCAACTGCTGCCCAAGCCGCGAGCTCTACCACACTCGCATGCGCGACGACGACGCCTTTCGGCCAACCTGTGGAGCCAGACGTATAAATCACGTAAGCGGGGTGGGTCGGCAATACCGCGCGCGCCCGATCGGCCTCGGCGACGTCCTGGTCCGAGCAACGCCCCAACTCATCGACTATCGCGGCGCCATCAAGAATCAGCCGATCTGCTGCGGCCACCTCGGCCACCTTGTCGGCGACCGCACTTGTCGTCACCGTCAATGCCGGGCAGGCGTCAGAGAACATGAACTCGATCCGCTCTCGCGGATAATTCAGATCGATCGGCAGGTATCCTGCACCGGCCTTCCAGACCGCCACCAAGGCCACGACCATGTCCACCGAACGGGGCACTGCCAGCGCAACGAATTGCTCGGGACCCGCGCCCCGCTGGATTAGCAGGCGCGCCAGACGGTTGGCCCGCGCGTTCAACTCCCGGTAGGAAAGTTCTTCGCCCTGGCAGGCAACGGCTACCTCATCCGGTGTCCGTGCGACTTGAAGCTCGAACAATTCGGTCCACAACGCCGAAGGCACGGGCGCAGCAGTGTTATTGCGCTCTACCAGCAATCGGTGACGCTCGTCGTCGGCCAGTGATGGCAGCTCTGCCAACTGCCGGTACGGGCACTCGGCAATGCTTCCGAGCAGTACCTCCAGACCGGTGACAAACCCAGCGATGGTCGCAACGTCGAACAGATCGGTGTTGTATTCGATCGCAACATTGAGCGAGCCATCCCGGGGAAGGAACTCCACAAGGAGGTCAAAACGGGAGCCGGGGCGAGGCAGATCGTATTCCGTGATGCGCAGGTCGGAAATCTCGCGCGGCCGAACCATGCCCTGCTGGAGCACCACCATGGCCTGCACAAGCGGAGTGCGGCTGGGGTCGCGTGCCGGCCGGAGTTCCTCAATCAGCCGGTCGAAGGGAACTTTGTCATGAGCAAACGCGTCCAGCACGGTCTCCCGGACCGCGGTGAGGAAGTCTCCGAAAGGTTGCGTGGGTTCGATCCGGGACCGCAATACGACGGTGTTGACGAAGAAACCGACCACGCTGTCCAGTTCGGCCCGGTCGCGACCGGTGGTCACGGTGCCCACGGCAACGTCCTGCTGGTTGCAATAGCGGGACAGCAGAAGCTGAATTGCCGCGGTCAGCGTCATGAACAGCGTCGCTCCGTGCGCCTGCGCCACCGCCGTGAGCCGCTGGACCAGACTTGCCGGCAGGTCGTGACGGTGGACCGCGCCTGATGACGTGCGCAATGGCGGTCGGGGCCGGTCGGTTGGCAACTCGAGCGCTTCGACGCCAGCAAGTTGGCGCTTCCAGTAGTCCAGGTGCGGTTGCAGCGCAGCATCCGACAGTTGTGCGTGCTGCCACACCGCGAAGTCCGGGTACTGGATCGATAACTCCGCCAGCTCGGCTGGGACGTTGCGCCGGGCGGCGTCATACAGTTCGACCAGCTCATCAACGAGAACCCGAACGGACCAGCCATCGGTGATGATGTGGTGCTGGCCGAGCAGCAGGACGTTGTCGTCGTGCTTCAGCTGCACCAACAATGCCCTGGTCAGCGGGCCGCGCCGCAGGTCGAAGGGAGCCGCTAACTCTCCTGCGAGCTCCCGGTCGAGCGCGTCGTCGTCATGGTGGTCGCGCAGGTCGCACACCCGAAGCGGTATCTCGCCAGAGGGGTGGACGATCTGCGCACCGTGCCCGTCGATGGTGTCGAACGTGGTCCGGAGCGACTCGTGCCGGTCAGTCAATGCCGTCAAGGCCGACTGCAGTGCCCCGGTGTCGACTGGTCCGGACAACCGCAGCCCAACGCCAGTGTTGTACTCGGTCCCACCGGGGCTCAGGTCATCCAGAAACCACAGCCGTCGCTGGGCCGGTGCCAGCGCAACCACTGGGCCCCGGGCCACGGCAGTGATTTTTTCGGCGGTGCCGGATCCGGGATCAGGCAGTAGCGCCGCGAGCTCGGCGATGGTCCGGGTGTCGAACAGCGCACGGCTGGGCAGCTCGAAGCCGAATACCTCCCGGATCAACGACAGCGCGCGGAAGCTCAGGATCGAGTCGCCCCCGAGGCCGAGGAAGTCGTCCTCGACACCGACGCGCTCCACGCCCAGCACACTTGCCCAGATACCGGCCAGCGCCCGCTCAGCAGCAGTTCGCGGTGCGACGTAACCGTCGTGCCCGGTCACGCTGACCTCTGGCGCGGGCAGTGCTCGCCGGTCGAGCTTGCCGTTGGCACTTACCGGTAAGCGGTCCAGCACCACGAACGCCGCGGGCACCATGTACTCCGGTAGGGCGCTGGCGACCAGCGCGCGCAACTCGTCCGGAGCCGGCACTGCCCCGTTGGCGCGAGCCAGGTAAGCGACCAGTCGCTGGTGGCCTGGCTGGTCCTCGCGAGCGATCACGGCTACGTCGCCGACGTCGGGGTGCCGGCGCAGTACTGCCTCGACCTCCCCCGTCTCGATGCGAAATCCGCGGATTTTGACCTGCTGATCGGCGCGCCCGGCGAACTCCAGCTGACCGTCCGGGCTCCAGCGGGCCAGGTCGCCAGTGCGGTACATACGCGAGCCGGGGTTGCCAAACGGATTGGCGAGAAATCGCTGGCTGGTCAGACCCGGTCGGTCAAGGTAGCCACGGGCCAAGCCGTGCCCGGCGACGTACAACTCACCCACGGTGCCCACCGGCACCGGGTGCAGGGCCGCGTCGAGCACGTATGCCTTGGTGTTCCAGATCGGCCGGCCGATCGGCGGCACCCCGGCAGGGCGCAACGGCTCCGTCCAGGTCGACACCACCGTCGCCTCGGTCGGTCCGTAAGAGTTGATCATCCGGCGGCCGGGTGCCCAGCGGTCGACCAGCTCAGCCGAACACGCCTCGCCGCCGACGATCAGGGTCTGGAAGTGCGGTAACTCGCGTGCCGCCGTAGCAGGCACAGTCGCCAGCGCAGCTGGTGGAATCAGTGCGTGCGTCACCCGCCGGTCGGCGAGTACGGAGACCAGCTGCGCACCCAGCAGCGGACCTGCCGGCGGCACGACGAGCGCAGCACCGGCCGGCAGCGACATGCACAGCTCGAGAATCGAGGCATCGAAACTGGGTGAGGAGAATTGCAGTACCCGGTCTCCCGCCGTGACGGCGTACCGATCCGCCTCGGCGGCGGAGAAGCTGGCCAGCCCCGCGTGGGTGACCGCCACGCCCTTCGGCCGCCCGGTCGAGCCCGAGGTATAGATGACATAAGCCAGGTTCTCTGGTACGAGGGGGAAACGCCGGTCGGCGTCGGTAGGGCGGTGCTGCGGCATCCTGGCCAGTTCTGACCGGATTGCGGGCTCATCGAGCACCAGTAGCGAAACGCCCTCGACCCGGGGGATGGCCGCGGCACTGTCGCGCCGGGTCAGCACCGAGACCGGCCGGGTGTCGGCCAGCATGAAGGCTATCCGCTCGGCCGGATACGTCGGGTCTACGGGCAAGAAGGCCGCTCCCGCCTTCAACACCGCGAGCTGAGCGACAACGATGTCCGCCGATCGCGGCAGGGCCAGCGCCACGATTTCTTCCGGGCCCGCACCCGCGGAGATCAGTAAATGGGCCAACTGGTTGGCCCGCACCTCCACATCGGCATAGCTCAAGGAGGCTTCGGTCCCTGACAACTGGCTTTGAGACGTTCCGGGGTACAACAGGGCCGGTGCATCCGGGGTCCGGGTTGCCTGAGCCTCGAACAGTTCCGGAAAGGCAGCCGGGACGATGTCACGGTCGGTGTCATTCCACTCGATGAGCAGCTGGTGGCGCTGCGCCACCGTCAGCGCATGTCGCTGACCAAACGGTGCCTCCGGTGCACCGCGAGGAACAGGAAGCTCTCCAGCCAGCACGGGCATCGGCTTGTGCGGCACCATACTTTGTCGAATCCTCCTGGGCACGGCCAATGAAGAGTGGATTCCGGTGCAAAATGCTCAGGCGAGCACCCCGGGTAGCGACTCGATTGGCGATCGAGAATCCGGCACGGCGACAGGTCGCCGTGAAGCCAGCCGGCCACCGATTTGAAAATGCTCAATTTGATTGGTGCTCGGGTCGCGCAGAAAACGCCCGACATGCTGTCCCTGACCTGAGGCGGGGTCCTGAATCACAAAATTGAGGTCGTCGTAGAAAGCTAAACGAGCAATGAGATCACCGCCGGCTTCAATGCACAGCGATCCATCATCCCCGGCAATGACCAGATATTCTGCCGGGCCGTTCGAGTAGCTACCCACGAACTCGGCGGGACAGATCGCCGGCGCTCGGGACGAGATGTCTCGCTGGCGTGCGGCCAGGGGCACGTTTGCCCGCCGTAGCTCGGCCTGTAGCTCCTCCCAGAGCAATACCCCGGTATTGGCGTTCGTGGTGAGCGCCACCACCCACCCACCAGCCGGCTGGATGCGCAGGTAGCAGGAGGTGCCGTCGGCATTGCCGTCGTGGCCCACCCAGCCGGTACCACCCTCCTGGAACGTGGCCAACCCAGGTCCCCAGCCGTCGGCCAGCCCGAACGGATCGGCACCGGGAACGGCTTGCCGCATGCATTCGGCATAACTCACCGGAAGCAGCTCCGGGAAACCCGGCCCGACGTGCATCAGACCCAAAGTCACCAGATCGACAGCACTCATCGCCAGCGCCCCAGCCGGGGCTTCGGCGGCGGCAAGCGACTGCTGTACGGGCCGGATCCGGCCCAGAATCGGGTTAACCGAGTGACCAGTGGCAACGGGGCGTCGGGGGAAAGTCCGCATTGATCCCACCACCATGGTGAGGTCAATGCCCAACGGGCGCAGCAGGATCGCCTCCATGGCCTCCGGCCAGCTCATGCCGGTGATCGTTTCGATCAGGTAGCCGACGAGGGCGTAATTCCGGGTCGAATAAGAAAAACCGGTCCCCGGCGGTAGCAGCAGGTCCTCCCAGCGGCAGTGCTCTCGTACGTAGCGCCCCAGCGACAATTTGGACAACTTTGGCGGGTCCGGGCTCTCGGCGAATCCACTGGTATGGCTGAGCAAGTGGCACAAGGTGAGCTGCTCACCCAGGTCATCCAGTTCGGGCAGGTGCTCGGCCAACGGGGCATCAAGCTCGAGATCACCGTCCGCGACCAGGATCATCGCCAGAGTCGCCGTGGCCAGTTTGGTGATTGACCCGATGGGGAAGGCAGTCGTGCTGGCGACCGGAATCTCCGTTCCGTGTTCCAGCTCACCGAATTCGGCCGTGATCGTGGCCCCGCCGTGGTGTACGGCGAGCTGCGCACCCGGCACCTGGTGGCGGTTGGCCAGTGCGGCGAGAGTGTCGGCCAGCCAGTGAGTATTTAGCGACGCTGGCGTTACGCCCGTTCCACTTAATGGGATATTGCCGTTCCCACTGCCTGATCCTATGGAGTGAAATTCCTCCAACATGCTGACGACAGGTCGATCACACGCCGCAACCTCGCCCATGGATCACACGTTAAGGTTGCGCCCTTCGAAGGGCCTTAGGGTCGACTTAAGGGCCCCATGCGGTACGGAGTTAGTCCTTCGCGCTACGTAGAGACGGTGCCGACCAAGCCGGTCTCATAACCGACGATGACCAGCTGAGCGCGGTCCCGGGCGTCGAGCTTGGCAAGCAGCCGACCAATGTGCGTCTTGACCGTTCCCCGGCTCAAATGCAGGTAATTTTCGATCTCGCTGTTACACAAGCCGCGCGCGATCAATGTGAGCACCTCGCGTTCCCGATCAGTGATCCCGGCAAGCGAGCGGGTGGGGCGCCGGGCCGGCGCCGGGTTACGGACGAACTCAGCGATCAGCCGTCGCGTGACCGTGGGTGCCAGTAACGCTTCACCCGAGGCAACGACTCGTATCGCATCGAGTAATTGAGCCGGCGGCGTGTCCTTGAGAAGAAAGCCGCTGGCTCCGGCGCGCAGCGCGGAATACACGTATTCGTCCAAGTCGAACGTGGTGAGTACGAGAACTTTCGGAGTGGATTCTTTGGCGGTAAGCCTTCGGGTGGCCTCGATGCCATCCATCACCGGCATGCGCACGTCCATCAACACCACGTCCGGACGGCACTGTTCGACCAGCTCGACTGCCTCGGCACCGGTGCCTGCTTCGCCCACGACGGTCAGACCCGGGTCGGTGTCGATGAGTACTCGCAGGCTGCCGCGCAACAGTGCCTGATCGTCGGCAAGCAGTACCCGGACCTCAGAGCCAGTCATGCGGGCCCCGCGTCGTACGGCAAGCGGGCGTGCACCGCGAAGCCGCCGTTGGGTTGGCGACCCGCCGTGAGAGTTCCGTCGTGCAGCGCGGCCCGTTCTCGCATGCCGATCAAGCCGTGGCCAGGACTGCCCACCGGGCCATTGGGCCTGCCGTCATCGATAACCGCCAGCTGAAGCTCACCAGGCTCGGCGGTGATACGGACAGTGCATCGCACTGGCGCCACGGTGTGCTTGATGACGTTGGTCAGCGCCTCTTGCACGATCCGGTATGCAGACAGCTGAACCGCAGTGGGCAATGCGGGGATGGGCCCGCGGTCCAGTTCGACCTGGACATCAGCCAGTCGGGCGTTTTCGACGAGTTGCGGGAGTTCGTCAAGGCCTGGGTTGGGTGCAAGGTCGGCCTCTTCCTCGGACCTCAACGAGCCGAGTACGCGGTGAATGTCAGCGAGTGCAGCGCGGCCCACGGATTCGATGACGCCGAGCGCTTCCCGGCTCTCCTCCGGACGCGTGTCGTACACGTGGTTGGCCACGGCCGCTTTCATCACGATCACGCTCATGCTGTGCGCGACCACGTCATGCATTTCCCTGGCGATCCGCAACCGCTCCTCGGAGACAGCCTTCTGTGCACGGTGGTCGGCGATCTGTTCGGCGTATTCGCGGCGGGCTCGGACATTGCGACCAAACGCCCAGGCCACGCCGATGGCCAACCACCCGGAAGTCAGCGAGGCAAAGATGTCAGTGTATTTGGGATCCGGTGTGACGAGAAGGAAATGAGGCTTCAGTACGGTGGAGGTGAGTACTGCCACCAGCGTGACGGACAGCAGCGCGACACGCAGCGCGATGGCTGCCCGCCTCGGCCCCACAGACAGCGCGACCGGGTAAAGGGCGACCGCCACGGCCAGCACGGTTACCGCAATCGGCATACCCAAAAACGCGGCGATGACCGTTACGGCGAGGACGAGACCGAACACCGGAATCGGCTGCCACCTGCGGATAGCAAGGAGAACACCGAGCGAAAGCGCCACCAGCCCCACCCCGACAGCCGCCACGATGGACGGACCGACGGCGGCGTAGAGGGTGGCGTTGACGGTGAGCAAGACGATCCACACGGCAGGCAACAGGTCGAACACGACGACCTGCCATAAGCGCTGTCGAAACCGCGGCGGCGACACGCCGGAAATGCCAGCGGGTTCGGTCACATCGGCAACGGTAACCGCATTTCACAGACAGTGCGTCAGACCTGGGTCCGACCACGTATTCCAGACCGTGCTCCGATGTGCATCGCACCTGCACACGGCAGCATTGCAGGCATGATCGAGGTACGCGAGCTGATCAAGGATTATGGAGATAAGCGCGCGGTTAACCAGCTGTCGTTCATCGCCCGCCCGGGCATGGTAACCGGCTTTGTCGGACCGAAGGGTTCCGGGAAGTCGACCACTATGCGGATCATCCTCGGCCTCGACGCCCCGACATCCGGCACCGCACTCGTCAACGGGCACTGCCGCACCGTCCTGGAAAGGCCGATGCAGACAGTAGGAGCGATGCTGGACGCGAAGGCGGTGCCGGGCGACTGCACCGCAGCGGACCATCTGCGGTTCCTCGGCCGTGCATCGGGCATAGGCCCACACCGTGTCACCGAGGTGCTCCGAGAGGTGGAGCTGTCCGCGATGGCCAACAAGCGCGTCAGTGAGTTGCCCCGTGGTATGCGCCAACGGATCGGAGTCGCCGGAGCACTACTCAATGACCCTGGTGTCCTGTTGTTCGACGAACCCATGCAAGGGCTGGACGCGGACAGCATCGAGTGGACTCGGGATCTGATGCAGTCGCTGGCCGATGAGGGCCGGACGGTTCTCGTGTCCAGCAGTCAGATGCAGGACATGGCGCTGACCGCCGACCAGCTGCTCATCATCAACCACGGAGAATTGATCATGGAAGCTGCTACCGCAGAGCTGATCGATCGATTTCACCGTGACGTACTCGTGCGCTCGCCGCGCCGCAGCGGGCTGACGCGGGTGCTCACCGACCTGGGTGCCACCGTGCGTGCCGACTCTGGCGGTGGGCTGTCAGTTACCGGGATCGACTCGTGGAGGATTGCCTCGGCCGCGGCCGAACATCACATACCACTCCAGGAGTTGACCCCACGCAACCGGTCACTCGAGGACTTCTATCAGGAACTGACCGGCATTAACGCTCGATGAAGCAGGTCGGGTCTCAGCTGGCCTTGGCCCCCGCACGGTCTAGGCGGCGGATGAGCATGCTCGCCAATGACAAGTACTCCAACGTCTCTTCCACCGTGGCCGGGATCCCGCCAGCTGCCACGCTTTGGCTGCGTACCCCGAGCATGGCACCGAGGAACAGCAGCCGGAAGCCCTCACGTTCGTCCCTGGCGGCGGGACCCGCTGCGGTAGCAATATCGAGTCTTGGCGGTCTCGTCCCGAACACCGACTCCATGAGCGTGTGTCCTGTGCTGTCACTTCCAGTCAGCAACCGGACTCGATCTTCGACCAGCCGGAACGCCTCGGTGACTGCTTCGGAAGTCCGTCCGTCTTCCGCCAGTTTGATCGGCACGGACATCGCCGGGTGCAGGACCGGCGCCACAAACGGAGGAAAGGTCACCCGCGTGACCGGTACGCAGGTTACCTCGATGTGATCATCGTCTTCGTTTGCGCCAGGCATGTACGGCGATACGACGTCGATCACGAGCATCCGTCGTATCTCGTCGTTGGTAGGCACATGTTCCAGATGATCGCCCGCCTGTACATCCGTACCGATCGGCAGGCGAACCGTTGTGCCTTCTACCCGGGCAGGGGTGCCTCGACGCGTTTCAGTCCACTCTTGACTACGCCGTATTACGGTGACGTAAGTGGTGAAAAAAATCATTTCAGACCACCTACCGCTACGTCAGGCCCCTGCCGCCATCCCGCTACGGATCATCGGACCGCGACATCTCGCTGTTACGCGCGAACAGCCATTGTTTCTCGCACACGTCACCAAACAGCAGGATCCGCAATAGAGCGTTCCAATAGGTGAAACGGCATTGCTTACCGTCACCGAGTACTAGCGCTGAGCATTTGCTATTTGAATACAGGCTGTTACGGGTCAATGCAGAAAGCGATGGGATGTTAAAGCATTATCGCTAGGCGTTGCACCCTGCGTGATCACGACGGGCGGATGACGGTGACGGTTCCGTCCCCGCGGGAGGTGATGTATGCGGTGCTGTCGGGTCCAACCGCGACCTGATCCGGGGAGAAGCCGACGTATGCGGTATTGATCAATGCCGAGTTTTCCGTGTCGATGACGCTCATGGTGTCTTCGCCCGTGTTGACGACGAAGGCGTGATGACTGTCCGGGTCGACCGCCAGCCCGCGCGGGTTGATGCCTACCGGAATGGTGTTGTTTACCTTGAGCTTGAGCAGGGACTGGACGTAAGCGAGATCCAGCTGAGCGGGCGCGTCGATCACGCTGACGGTGTTGTCACCGAAATTGGTCACGTAGATGTGCTTGCCGTCGGGGTCGATCGCCACCTTCTGCGGGGCGCGACCGACCGTGATGGTGCGGACCAACTTCTGGTTCTTGACGTCGATCACGCTGACCGTGTTGCTGCCGCTGTTGGCCACGTATGCGAGCTCGCCTTTGGGGTCGATCGCCACCCCGTCGGGGCTGATACCGACCGGAACTGTCCCGACCACTGCCAGCGTAGCGCTGTTGATCACGCTGACCGTGTGGGCGTAGAAGTTGGTGACGAGGGCATAGTGGCCACGGGGGAAGACCGCGACACTGGCCGGATTGTCGCCGACCGGCACGTTCTTGATCAGTTTGCCGGAACCGGTGTCGATCACGCTGACCGAGTTCTCGGAAAAGTTGGTGACGAAGGCGTGCCGGCTGTCGGGATCGACCGCCACACCGAGCGGGTTGGCACCGACATGGATGCTGCCGACCACTCGCTTGGTGTTGGTATCGATCACCCGGAGAGCGTTGTCGGCATAACTGGCCACATAGGCGTGCTTGCCGTCAGCGTCAACGGCCAGGCCTTGCGGATCACCACCGACGATCACGGTGGGGTTCGGGTTGTCCGCCGCGCTGGCCATACTCACCGCACCCACCACTGTGGTCACGGTGGTAACCGCCAGCATCGGGACGAGCATCGCTACCCAGCGCCGCGACCCTGGCTGGGATCGGCGGGCGGGATTGCTCTTCCGATGCCTGCCTGCGGAGCGGATCGTCATACTGCTCTCTCCTCAATTGCCAAAGCAGGGCTACGCCACAAGGAGTAACGACGCTATCGCTGTTGCGTTTCGTTGCGTTTCGCGCCGCGCCGGACGGACACGCCGACCAATCAGCGCTGTTGCGGCCATGCCTGGGTTCATGCCAGGGGCAGCAGGACCCGGAAGGTCGTGCCCTGCTGGGGAGCGGTATGCAACTCGATGCGCCCGTTGTGGGCTTCCAGGATTGCCGCGGTGA
Organism: Pseudonocardiales bacterium; assembly: GCA_019241525.1. Taxonomy (GTDB): domain Bacteria; phylum Actinomycetota; class Actinomycetes; order Mycobacteriales; family Pseudonocardiaceae. Next base: position 144,067 of record JAFAWY010000147.1, on the reverse strand, counting down.
TCGCCAGGCCAAGGCCTGAGCCACCGCGGTTGCCGTTGCGGCGCTGGTCGGCGCCCGGGGCAATACCGGGCACGAAACTGTAGAACCGGTCGAAGACCTGCGTGGCCGCCTCAACGGGAATGCCCGGCCCGTCGTCGTGGACTTCCAGCACGCCCAACGGCGGCAGCTGCTTTTCGGGTAACTCCCCCGCCTGCGCTACCGGTGGGGTGTCCGGAGCGGACGAATCGTACGCACGCACCGTCAGTTGCACCGGGGTGCCGGCCGGGGTGTGCGTCAGCGCATTGGTGACCAGATTGCTGATCACCTGCCGGAGTTTGTCCTCGTCGCCCAGCACGTGTACGGCGTCACTACCCGGTGCCAGTGTCACCGGCCGGCCCGGATCGCGGGCTTGAGCGTCGTGCACCGCGTCGGCGGCCAGGACGAGCAAGTCGACGTCGGTGATATCCAGCGCCCGCTCCTGATCCAGCCGGGCCAGTAGCAGCAGATCCTCCACGAGCACGCCCATCCGGGTGGCTTCAGCTTCGATCCGCCCGGTGAGCAGCTCGATCTCGGCGGGCGTGCGGGCGCCGCCGCGGCGGTACAGCTCAGCGAAACCGCGGATGGACGTCAACGGGGTACGCAGCTCGTGTGACGCGTCGGCCACGAACTGGCGCAGCCGTTGCTCGGAGCGCTCACGTTCGGAGATGGCGGCGGCAAGCCGGCCCAGCATGACGTTCAGCGCAGCCCCCAGGCGCCCTGTCTCCGTCCGCGGGTCACTGTCGGGCACCCGGCGTTGCAGATCGCCCCCGGCTATGGCTTCGGCGGTGCGCTCGATCCGGGTCAGGGGCCGCAACCCCAGGGCGACCACCACCGTTGCCACCACCCCGATCATGGCGAGGATGATGCCGCCCACGATGCACTCGATGATCTGCAGCCGGCTTAGCGTCGCCTCGATCGAAGCCAGCGAGACGGCGATGGCCACGATCCGCTCATCCGGGAGCTGCACGGTGCGAACTCGCCAGTCACTGCCGCCAGCAACGTCAAGCACGGTGAACGGGGTGCTGGTGCGCGCCAGCTGGCTGGACCGATCCCAGGTGGGCAGTGCCGGGCCGCCGGGTTGGCCCGACTGCTGACCGGTTTCCAGGGCGGTCGTGCCGTCATGTCTCAGGACGGTGATCCGGACGTCACTGGGCACTCGTGGTGGAGTGTCGAAAACCCGGTGCACGGAGAAGTGCATCAGCTGTTGGTCAACCCGGCTGAGCAGGTAGTGCCGTAACAGCAGCACGCTCGCCCCACCGAACAGCAGCAGGCCGACCGCCGAGAACACCAGCAGCGCGGCGATCAACCTTCCGCGCAGGGTCAGCGGCCGGCGTGGGATTCTCACGACACACCGTTGCCCAGCGCGTCACGGGGCAGCCGCAGTGTGTAGCCGACACCCCGGATGGTGTGGATCAGCGGCAGGCTCGTCCGGTCGATCTTGCGGCGCAGGTAGCTGATGTAGGACTCGACGATCCGGCTGTCACCGCCGAAGTCGTAGTTCCACACCCGCTCCAGGATCTGGGTCTTGCTGACCACCTTCCCCGCATTGATCATCAGGTACCGCAACAGGTTGAACTCGGTCGGCGACAACTGCACCAGCTCGCCGGCGCGACGAACCTCGTGTGCTTCTTCATCCAGGACCAGATCCGCGTAGGCGATCGTGTTCGCGCTGGAGTCACCGTTGCGGGCCGGTTGGGTGCGGCGCAGGATCGCCCGCAGCCGCAAAACCAGCTCCTCCAGGCTGAACGGCTTGGTCACGTAGTCATCGCCGCCTGCGGTGAGTCCCGCGATCCGATCATCAACACCGTCACGTGCGGTGAGGAAAAGCACTGGTAGCTCGTCGTATTCCGCGCGTAACCGGCGCGCAAGAGTGAAGCCGTCGCAGTCAGGCAACATCACGTCCAGCACCACGATGTCCGGACGGGCCTGTGCAGCAGCGCTCAGGGCGCTGGCACCGCTGTCCGCCTCGTGCACCTCGAACCCGGACAGGCGCAGCGATGCGGAGAGTAACGCCAAGATGTTCGGCTCGTCGTCAACGACGAGGACACTGGCTCGATGCGCATCTTCCACACTGTGCAGCATGGCTCAATGCCGTAGCGGCTACCCGCCCGGGGCTGTTCCTGGGACGATCTCGCCTGCCAAAGCTCCGAGCGATTCAGCGGGCCGGTCGGGTGACCATTCTTGCCGCCGGAACGGCAGCCGCCAGCCGCGCAATGTCGTCCCGATTCGAGGTGATTACCAGGCCGCCCCTCGGCGGGCGCAGATCGCCACGACATGTGCATCCGCGGGATCTGCCGGTCCCCTGCCGGGTCGTACCAGGCACATGGTCATCTAGCTGATGGCCGGCTCGGCTGCTTGTCGGTTGCCTGGATGGCCCGGTAGATGCGCTTGTCGGAGATGGGATAAGCCGTGCGCAGTTCCTGGGCGAAGTAGCTGACCCGCAGTTCTTCGATCATCCAGCGGATCTGCCCAACCTGCGGCACGTCACCGAGGTCGTCGCGGAGGTGCTGGTAAGCCTCGGTGACGGCGGCGATGCGGTGCATCCAGCCGGCGTCGCGGTCGGGGTCGCGGGGCAGCTTGTCCAACCGCCGCACGATGGCCTGCAGGTAACGCGCCAGGTCAGGCAGCCGCTGCGCGCCGGTCGAGGTGACGAAGCCAGGCCCGAGCAAGCCCGCCAGCTGCGCTCGGACGTCGGCAACTGCAGGCCCCAGCGCAGGCGCGGTGAGTTCAGCCAGCCGCGCTTCGACGGTGCGCGCGCTACTCACAATGCGCCGGACATGGTCGATCACGGTCTGCACCGTGGTGGCCAGCTCAACGCGGCCACGATCGCGCAATGCGGCAAAGCCGGTCTCATCGTAGGGCGGGCCGCCGCAGGCGGCGATCAGCGCATCGGCGGCGCAGCTGACGCAGTCGGTGAGCAGGGCCTCGATGTCACCGTCTGGGTTGCGCGCCAGCTCGAGCCTGGTATGCCGGTCGAGGCCGCGCTGCACCGACTTGATCAGCCCGGGCATCGCGAGCAGCAGCAGCCGGCGGGTACCCGCCGACATGGCGTGGCGTTGCTGCGCCTCGGTGGGCAGCAAGGTAAGGGCAACGCTGTCACCCTCGTCCACCAGCGCCGGGTAGGTCGTGACCAGGTGATCGGCCTGCTCGGACTGGTAGATCCGCGGCACTGTGCCGACATCCCAGCTGCGCAACCCCCGCCGTTCGAGACCGGCGCCGGCATCCGACAGCGTGGCTCGCAGCTGCGGTTGCAGCCGGCGGGTCAGTGCCGCCAGGTCCTTTCCCTCGGCGAGGACGGCCTCGCCGTCGCGCACCTGGAAGGTGACCATCAGGTGCGCCGGTACCTGGTCGAGCCGCCAGTCCGACCGGCGCACCGGTACGCCGGCCTCGGACAGCTCGCGCTCCAGGGCATCCAGGAGTGGCTGCTGGTAGGGCGTCATCCGGGTCAGCAGGGCTTTGGCGTAGTCGGGCACCGGAACCAGCTGGCGGCGCAGCGGCTTGGGTAACGACTTGAGCAGCGCGGTGACCAGCTCCAGCCGCAGGCCAGGCACCTGCCAGGTGAACGGCGCCGGATCGATCTGGTTGAGCAGCTGCAGGGGCACCTGCACGGTGACCCCGTCGGCATCGGAGCCCGGTTCAAAGCGGTAGGACAGTATTAATGAGGTTCCTGGGTGGAGCGATGGCCAGGAGTCGGGGTAATCGCGCTCGCTGATGCTCGGGCCGGCGACGAGCATCGCAGGGTCGAAGTCCAGCAGGTGCGGCCGCGTCTTGCGGGCCTTGCGCCACCAGCTGTCGAAGTGCCGCGCCGAAACAACCTCGGCCGGGATGCGCTGGTCGTAAAAGTCGACCAGGGTGTCGTCGTCGACGGCAATGTCGCGGCGGCGGGCGCGCGTTTCCAGCTCGTCGATGTCCTTGAGCAGTGCCCGGTTGGCCTGGAAGAAGGCGTGCCGGGTATCCCAGTCACCCTCGACCAGCGCGTGCCGCAGGAACAGCTCGCGGGCCAGCCGTGGATCGACCCGGGCGTAGTTGACCTTACGTGCGGTCACGATCGGGATGCCGTAGAGCGTGACCTTTTCGTAGGCCACCACTGCACCGCGATCCCGATCCCAGTGCGGCTCGCTATAGCTGCGCTTGACCAGGTGACCAGCTATCGGTTCGAGCCACTGCGGTTCGATGCGCGCGACGATCCGGCCCCACAGCCGGGAGGTTTCCACCAGCTCCGCGGCCATCACCCAGCGCGGCGGCTTGCGAAACAGCGCCGACCCGGGAAACACCGCGAACCGGGCGCCACGAGCGCCCAGATAATCGCGGGTTTCGGCATCGAACAGTCCGACGTGCGACAGCAGCCCGGTCAGCAGCGAGAGGTGCACCTGCTGCGCGTCGTGGGCGTCGGCCGGCGCCGGCCGTGGCGCCGACTCTCTCGCCGTCATCTTGAGGCTGCGGGTGATCCGGCGCAGCTGCCCATGGAGATCCTGCCACTCCCGTACCCGCAGGTAGTGCAGATATTCCGCCTTACACAGCTTGCGCAACTGGGTGGACGACAACACCCGCTGCTGTGACTCAAGGTAGCGCCACAGGTTGAGAAAGCTGACAAAGTCAGAACTCTTATCGGCGAACCGGGCGTGCTGGGCGTCGGCGGCCGCCTGGGCGTCGGTGGGGCGTTCCCGTGCATCCTGGATCGACAACGCCGCCACGATTACCAGCACGTCGTCCAGACACCCGTTGTGCGCAGCAGCCACCACCATCCGCGCCAACCGGGGATCCAGCGGCAGCTGTGCGAGCGTGCGCCCGATTCGGGTGAGCCGCGGAGTTGGCCGGTCTTCAAGAGCACCCAACTCGCGCAGCAGCGCAACACCGTCGGCGATCTGCCGGTGATCCGGCGGGTCGATGAACGGGAACGCCGACACCTCACCCAGGTCCAGAGCAGCCATCTGCAGGATCACCGACGCCAGGTGGGTGCGCACGATCTCCGGGTCGGTGAACTCCGGGCGGGACTGGAAGTCCTCCTCGGAGTACAGCCGGATGCAGATGCCGTCGGCGGTGCGGCCGCAGCGCCCGGCGCGCTGGATCGCCGACGCTTGCGAGATGGGTTCAATCGGCAACCGCTGCACCTTGAGCCGGCGGCTGTAGCGGGAAATCCGGGCGGTACCGGGATCGATCACGTACCGGATACCCGGCACCGTCAATGACGTCTCCGCAACGTTCGTCGCCAGCACGATCCGGCGTGTCGCGCCGCGGTGCCCGGTGTGTCGTTGGCTGGTGCCTGGCGGCTCGAAAACCCGGTGCTGCTCGGCAGCCGACAGCCGCGCGTACAGCGGCAAGATCTCGGTGTCGGTGAGCCTCAGCGCGTCCAAGGCATCACGGGTGTCGCGGATCTCGCGCTCACCGGACAGGAACACCAGGATGTCGCCGGGTCCGGCGCCGCGTAGTTCGGCCACCGCGTCACAGATCGCCTGGATTTGATCGCGGTCATCGGCGCTGTCCACACCGTATGGCCGGTACCGGATCTCCACCGGGTAGCTGCGGCCGGATACTTCGATCACCGGGGCACCGTCGAAGTGCCGGGAGAACCTCTCGGGATCGATCGTCGCCGACGTGATGATCACTTTGAGGTCCGGCCGGCGGGGCAGCAGTTGCTTGAGATAGCCCAGCACGAAATCGATGTTCAACGAGCGTTCGTGAGCCTCGTCGATGATCAGTGTGTCGTACTGGTGCAAGTCCGGGTCGGACTGTATCTCGGCCAGCAGGATGCCGTCGGTCATCAGCTTGACCAGGCTGTCCTCCGACGCACGATCGGTGAACCGGACCTTCCAGCCGACCACACCGCCGACCGGGACGCCAAGCTCGTCGGCGATGCGCTCGGCCACTGTGCGGGCCGCGAGCCGGCGCGGCTGGGTGTGCCCGATGGTGCCTCGCACGCCGCGACCCAGCTCTAAGCAAATCTTCGGAAGCTGGGTGGTCTTACCGGATCCGGTCTCCCCGGCGACGACCACGACCTGGTCATCCCGGATAGCCTCGGCGATCTCGCGGGTGTGCCGGCTGATCGGTAACGCCTGCGGATAGTGGATCCTCGGTACGGTGGCCTGCCGGCGCGCGAGCTGCGCCTCGGTCAGCGATGCGGCCACGAACGGCAATCTCCTTGTCACGCGGGAACGGCCTGGAATGGTCCCGGAAATGATCTTCACTTAGGACCCGACTGCGCACCGCGACCAGCCAGCCCACCCAATCACCCACCCTAGAGCACTAGTTACCGGCGAGTCACAATCGATACAGTGTTTGATGTGCAGCTGGCATACGACCGATGCGGTACCGGGCCACCGCTGGTCTTGCTGCACGGGGCCGGACACCGGCGGCAGGGCTGGCTTCCGGTCATCCAGCGGTTAGCCCCACACCGTGAGGTGATCACGGTGGACCTTCCGGGATTCGGCGAGTCGCCCCCGCTGCCGGATCACCTGGCCTACGAGCTGGACACCGCGGTGATTGTGCTGAAGGACTTCTTCGCCGATCTGGGGCTGGACCGGCCGCACGTGGCGGGCAACTCGATGGGTGGATTGATCTCGCTGGTGCTGGCCCAACACGGGATGGTCAGCAGCGCAACTGCGCTGTCCCCGGCAGGCCTATGGACCCCACTGGGACGGCGGATCTCCCTAGCCCTGATACGCCAGGTGCACCGCACCGCGCGGTGGATGCCACCGAGGCTGGCGAAGCGGCTGTCCCGGACCGCTGCCGGGCGGATGCTGATGTGCGGCATCCTGTTCGGCCGTCCCGACTTGCTTGAACCCGAAGTGTTGCTCGCGGATATGCAGGCGATGATCAGCTCGGCGGGATTTAGCCCGACCTTGGCCGCGGGTGACCGGATCGTCTTCGCCAGCCAGGTGCACGACGTGCCGGTGACGATCGCTTGGGGGTCCCGGGATCGACTCTTCCGCCGACCCCGAGCGGACTCGATCACCCGGCTGATCCCGCGCGCCCGGCTGCTGCGGCTACCCGGTTGCGGGCACGTACCAATGAACGACAATCCCGAGCTGATAGCCCATGTCTTGCTGACTGGCAGCGAAGAGCGATCCGCCGGGTGACCCAGGCTATGGCGCCACCGGCCGATCAGCGGGTGTCGACCCGCAGGTAACCCTCGGCCAGCCGACCTTCCGGGAAACCGGCCGCGTGAGCTTGTAACGAACCCCAGGCCCGCATCCGCTCTTCCAGCGTCGTCATATGTGCGGTCTGGCTGGTGTGTGCGCGCAAGGCCGCAATCTTGCGGTCGAATCTGTCGGTGATGTCGACATAGTGATCGGCCTTCTCATTGCCGGTAAACACCCAGACCTCACCCACCGTATGCGCGACGAGTCCCTCCCTTTCAAGCAGCTCTGGGTGCGCAAACGGATTGCGGGCGTCCGGATAGATCGCGCACAGGGCGGCCTCCCCGGCCGCGAGGTGGTCTGGGTGGCTGCCGTAGACGTTGCGCAGATCACGTTGCGGGGACGGGACCACTACCCGGTCCGGGCGGATTCGGCGGATGACGCGGGTGATATCGCGGCGGAGGTCGAAACTCACGGCCAGCCGGCCATCGGGGTAGCCGAGGAACTCGACGTCCGTGACACCCAGAATGGCCGCTGCCTTGCGCTGCTCGTCCTGGCGGATACCGGCGATTGCCGAGCGGGGCACCGTCGGGTCGAAGCCACCGGCATCGCCGTTGGTCACGATGCAGTACGACACATCGAGACCTGCGTCGGTCCACGATGCGATCGTGCCGGCGCATCCGAAATCCAGGTCGTCTGGATGTGCGGCGATGGCCAGCACCCGCTGCACCGGCTGGTCCTGCTCTGCTGCCACGGCACTCCTCCCGTCGTTGGCCGCAGTAGCCAGTAACAACCATTACGCCGCTGACGTTCCCAGGCAGAGCAACAATGGAATCCGGCCAGCGGAGCCGGCGATCAAATCTACTGTCCGGGCAGCCCGGGCAGTGGCTCGTCCTTCCAGAGCTTGCGCAGTTGGGGCGCTTCCTCGTTGAGATTGCCGTTATAGGTCCCGCAGCCGGCCCCGCCGTAGCCGATGTAGTTACCGCGCGCATCGCGCCGCCCGCCGGCCATCACCGTGCCGAGCCCGTGATGAGCGATCATGCTGCGGACTCCGGCGGTGATGTTGGCCACCGGATCGGTGATCGGCCGGTCGGCCAGGCTGGGTAGCACGCACGCCCTGAAGGTGCTGGGAATGGTCTGCATGAGGCCCTGAGACGGAATACCTGCTGCAGCGTTGCTATCCCAATTGTTGATCGCGTTGGGGTTACCCCCGGATTCGTGCATGATGATCGACTTGACGCCCTCGGCCAAGGCCTGGGGCAGACCCATCAGCCCGAGGGCCTTGGCGATCCAGCCGTCCAAGCTGTGGTTGTTGCCGGCCTGGTAAGGCTGCCCGAGACGGTTTTGCACCGCCGCCTGGTAGGCCGCCGCCCGGGAGGCGGCGTCGGCGCGCTCGACGGCACGGCGCAGGGCGGGAAGCTCGGGTGCGGCTTCGCGGACCGGGGCAACCTGCATGACTTCGGGTTCCAGTGATGGAGCCGTCAGTGCCGCCGGGGCGATATCCGCGACCTGCTCGGTCGCCGCAGACGTAGTGGTGTGCACCGTATGACCAGCCACCGCCAGAGCGCCGGCGGCGACAGCTGCGGTCACCGCCCGACCACGCAGTGCCGGGCCTGGCCTGGGCATGCGGTGCGCACCGCGGGATCCGGGCGTAGCGGGCAGCGGGGGGGCGAACTGGGGATGTTGACGACCGCGGGGGGAGCGGTGACGCGCCAACTGTTGATCCCTTTCACACCGGGGACCTGGTGCGGACACCTGCCCGCGGCCAGACCGTGATCTGCGACGGGCGGAAAGTAACGGGCAGGCCACGACAGGGGCAAACCCCGAAAACGTGTCGGCGGGGGATATGCGCCAGGTGTGCCGGCAAGAGCGACGAGCGGTCAGTGATTGACCCGCTGGGCGGTCGCGGCGCCTGACCGTCCACCGTGCAGCGGTGCAGGTTACGGCGCGGGATCAGGCTGGCAGGTGAGGAGCACCGGCGATGAGACGCACGGTGAAGCCGTCGGCGTGGTGGTCGAAGGTGACCAGGTTGCACAGTTGGTGGGCCATCCACATGCCCAGGCCCCCTGCTGGCGCTTTAGCCGCGGGGAGCAATCCGGCGAACGGGTCGGTAGGCCCGGTGCCCTGGTCGGTGACCGTGACCACCATCCGGTCCGGGGCTGACCACACCCGCAGCTTGGTGGGCGGGTCACCGTGGCATTGGGCGTTGGTGACGGTCTCGCTCACCGCGATGACCAAATCGGCTACCTCAGCCTCGGTGAGCCGGGTGATCGAGGCGGCGCCGAGCACGGCACGGCGGGCAGCAGACGCTGTCGGGTCCACCAGGTGGATCGCCGGGGGGGATGTTTCCAGTGGATCCTCGTGCGCTGATCGCGGTTGAGCGAGGAACACCGCCGGGTCGGTGTAACGTTCGTTAATCACATGACGGCCATCGGGAGTGGCCAGGTAGGGATGCGTCTGGGCGACGTCGCCCAGCACCGCAGCGGAGGTGATACGGCAGTCGTAGGGGCACAACGCCCACAGCGGGAACCCCGCGAACGCATGGTTGACCGTGGCTTCGTAGCGGGCCCACCAGTCCCACGGCACGCCCACCCCCGGATGCGGCACCTCCCCAAGAATGCGGATCTGGCGCGCACCCTGCGACAGAAACCCCGCCAGCAAGTTGTCCACGGATCTGAGGACATTAGCTGGCCGGTCATACTGCCCGGACACGAACGACAGATTCGCATTGCCTGGAATCGTGGACCGGACCAAATCGGTGCGTTTGTCGTCGAGGGAGACCACGGTCGGTTCGCCCGCGTCGAGGCCGCCTTGCAGGAACGGGACCACCACCGCCAGAAACTGCTCATCACCGTCATAAACGGCGGCCTCGTGGTACAGACCGCAAGCAGGCGCCTCTGCGCCGGTTGTCATGCCAACGGCTCCACTCGCACCCCATCCAAGTTGAGTAACTGCACCAACCGAGCCGCCCCCCGCCAGCAGATCCGCAGCACCACCGTCACCCGGTTTCGCCGGCCATACTCGGCCAGCATGATCAGGTTGCGATGATCCATGAAGGTGACCTCAGCGGCGTCGATCACCAACTCCCCGCCGGTAGGCCGTAGATCAGCGCGTTGCAAGGCCAGGCCGAACAGCGCCACGTTACCCAAGTCGAGCTCCCCGGCCAGCGAGGCAGCCGCACTCATCGAGGCGTGCAGCCGGAATCCGGGGGTGACGCTGTTGGTGCTCGGATGCAGGCAGGCCAGCTGCGCTGTCGCCGCTTCTCCGAGCTGACCACGGTCATAGGCACACATCGCAGAGAACGGCCGGCTGGTCATGTACCGGTCAACCAGCTGCTCGTAACGAGTGAAGGCATCGAGCTGGCTCGCGGTACGCACCAGCGATGTCACTTCTGCCGCGACCCGCAACCCGGTGAAACCTGCGGCCAATGCCTGCTGTGTCGCCGCGGCATAGGCGCTCACCTGGACGTCCGGCTTGATCACCGTGCCTACCGGATATGTGGAACCCAGGGGGATCAGCTGCGCCGCACCCCGCTGCAACGCCCCCGCGAACCCATCGAGACCACAAAGATCGTCCGCCATCGCCTGGAAATCACCAGGCGCGATGTAACACACCCGCTGACCTTGTGCGAGCCCTTCGGCCAGGAATTCCCGAACTCGGACGCGGAAGTCATCGGGATTCTCATAAACCCAGCACATATGATCATGCGCGCCAAGACCCCGCGCAGTCTCAATTACCCCGGAGATGCGCACCTTGTGGACGATACCGGATTGTCGATGTCACTCATCTGCTAGCCGGGCAGGGTCTCACCGCCGATCGGGGCAAGTACCTCACCGGTGTAGTAGCTGGACAGCCTCTCAGCAGCAAAGAACACATAACTCGGGGCAATCTCATCAGGGTGCGCAGCCCGGCCCATCGGTACCTGCTGGCCGAACGACCCGGCTTTCTCCGGAGGGAAGGTGGCCGGAATGAGCGGCGTCCAGACCGGACCCGGCGCTACGGCGTTGACCCGGATCCGTCGTTCGACCAGATTCTGTGCCAACGAGTAGGTAAACGCGATGATGGCGCCCTTGGTGGCGGAGTAGTCCAACAGCGTCTTATTACCCCGTAGGCCGTTGATGGACGCGGTGTTGATAATCGCTGCACCGTCAGGCAGATATCGCAACGCGGCTTTCGTCGTCCAGAAGTGACTGTATACGTTGACCTTGAAGGTGTAGTCGAACTGCTCGGAGCTCAGCTCCTCTAGCGACTTTGCCGGCGTCTGCGTTCCGACGTGGTTGACCAGGATGTCCAGCCCACCCAGCTCCTCCACGGTTCGCTCGACGATCTGCGTGGCGTGGTGCTCTTCGGCAAGCTCACCGGGCAGCAGCACCGCCTGACGCCCGGCGGCAGTGACCAAGCTGGCGGTGTGCCGGGCGTCGTCGTGCTCACACAGGTAAGCAATCGCAACATCGGCGCCCTCCTTGGCGAACGCCACCGCAACAGCGCGGCCTATTCCGGAATCACCACCAGTGATCAGAGCTCGCTTACCCGCCAGCAGGTCGCGCCCGACATAATCAGCCATCTCGTCTTGCGGCTTGGGCTCCATCTCAGCGGTGCTGCCCGGTCCGGGTTGCTGCTGCTCAGGCTGCTGACCATGCGCATCGGCCACAGGGCACTCCTCAACTCGGCGACCTCGCCCCCATTCCCACCAGGTGCCCTCGGGAAACGTCCCCGACCCGGCAGTCTGGATGCAGACTGCTGTTTTAACGGGCCCGCAAACCGCAGTCTGCATCCAGACTGCGAACGGAGGGGACGCCGGCCGTCAGGACGCGCAGGTGCCGGTAGAGACCTCGACGTTGCGGCTGGGTGCGGTGGCCACGTCATCGGAGATCTCATCGTCGGCGAGCACGAACCCGGTCTCGTCGTTGTCCACGGCCGCGCCGAAGACCAAACCGAGCACCTGGCCGGATCCATCCAGCAAGGGACCACCCGAGTTGCCGCTGCGCACCACGGCGCGCACGGTGTAGACATTGCGGACCACGGTCGTGGCGTTATAAATGTCGGGGCCACGCAGGTGAATGCGGTCCCGCACCCGGGCGGCGGAGGCCGTGTACGGCCCATCCAGCGGGTAGCCGAGGACCAGCCCGCTCGTTCCGGAGACCGCCGACTTCGGGGCCAGCTGCAACACGGGTGCGCGCAATCCGGGCACCTTGAGAATCGCCACGTCGGTCTCGGGGTCGTAGAGCACCACCGTGGCGTCCAACGTGCCGTCTGAGGTCTCGACCTGGACCTGGTCGGTGCCCGCAACCACGTGCGCATTGGTGATCACCCGTTGGGGCGCGATGACAAAGGCGCTGCCTTCCAGCGCCCTGGAACACGATCGTGCCCGTCCCCGCACCTTAAGTACGCTGGCACGGGCCTGCCGCACCACGGGGCTGTTGAGCAGCACCGGGTCAGCCGGCCCCACATCGGTGATCGGTGTCGGCGAGAACGGCGCCAGCACGTCGGGGAATCCGGAGACGTCGAGCAGCCGGGTCAACTCGGTGGGCAACTGCCGCAGCACGTTGGGCATCATCGTGTCGACGATCCGTAGCACCGACGAGTCGCGCACCGCTCCGGTCAGCCCGGTGTAAGCAGAGGATTTGGTCAGCGGCAAGGCGACCAGCCAGGCCACCACCAAAGCGGCCATTCCTTGCACTACGGCGCCCAGGAAGGTGTCCACCTGGCGCACCGACTCCCCATCGATGCGCCGCTGCACCGCCCGCCCGAGCAACACCCCCAGCGTCTCGCCCAGCGCTACGAGCACGATCACGATCGACACGCCGAGCGCGACCCTGACCTCCGGGCTCTCGTAACCGGCGATCAGCGACGGCGCGATCCGCACGCCGATTACGGCACCGGCGAGCACGCCGATGAACGATGCTGCGGCGGCGACCATGCCTTGCCGGGCGCCAGAGATCCCGGCCAGCAAGGCCAGCACGAGCACCAGCACGTCCACCCAGTTCACCGGATCACCTCGGTCCGCTCGGCCAGCCGCCACGCGGCTTCCAGGTCGTACTCAGCCGCCGGCTCCCAAGGTCGCGCCCAGCCACCCAATGTCAGCAGGGCAGCCAGCAACCGGCCGGTGAACCCCCAGACCAGCATTCCAGGTAGCACAAACGCGGGATACGGGCACCCGCTGGGACCGCGCACGATCAGCCGGTTAACCGGATCCGCAAGCACCCGCAGCAGCACCCGGGCAACCGCGACGGTCTCCCGGTAGTCCACGGGGGCCACCGGCCCGGGCCGCTGCCAATGCCCCAGCACGGGAGTGATGAGGAAATTCGACCGCGCGAGGTATAGCTGCGGCAACACCGCAACCGGTAGCACATCGGCGGCCCGGACCCCGACTTCCTCACCTGCCTCCCGCAAGGCAGTGGCCACCGGACCGTCGTCGGTCTCGTCGACCGCCCCGCCGGGAAAGCAGACCTGACCTGGGTGGGCAGACACCCGCGCCGAGCGCCGCTGCAGCAGCACGTCAGGCTCACCGGTGTGCGGATCGGAAGCGAAAAGCACGAGCACAGCGGCTCGCCGGCCAGCTGCCGCCGGCACCGAATCCCGTCCAAAATCCTCCGGGACCAGCCCGGCGGTGCGGCTGACCAGCGTGGTCAGCCAGCCTGGCAGCGAAGCAGGGTCGACCAGCGGCCCTGCCAGCAGCGACCCCGAGGGGAATGGCCCGGTCATTCGCTGGCTCCGGGACCGAGATAGCGCGCCACCACGGCTCGCACTTGCTCTGGGCTGCGCATCACCTCGGGCGGGTTGACCTGGGTGACCTTGCCGTCTGCAGAAACCACGTAGGTCAACGGGATAGCGGGTGGGGCATGCAAGGCGGCGCGCAGCCGGCCATCAGGATCGCTGACCGAGGGATAGTGCACGTTGAGCGCGGCGAGTTCCTCCAGCGCCGCACCGGGCAGCTGCTGCACCTCCACGCCCAGTACCGTCACCGCGCCCGGCTCGGCGGCGTAAGCCGCCAGCGCAGGCAGCTCCTGGGCGCACGGTTGGCACATCGGCCCCCACAGGTTGAGCAACGCCGGCCGGCCGGCCAACGCCGCTGCCAGGTCCACCGTTCCTGGCTGGCCAAGGCATGGCAGCGCCAGCCCCGCCAGCGGGCTACCGGTTGCGCCGGCATTCCCGTGCGTGGCCGGGCAGGGTTGCAGCGCCGCCGCCGACCGCAACTGATCGATACTCGGCGCGCCGGCGACGGCCTGGCTGATCGAGGGGACCGGTCCCGGGTTCGCCCGGGGCCACAACGCCACGACCAGCGCTCCGGCTAGCAACACCAGGACCAGCGCCCACCGCAGCGCATGCTTCACGGGATCGCCTCTGGGGTGTGCACTTCAGCGACCGCGCCGGGGCCCAGGTCGACCGGCAGCCCGGCCATCGCGAGCAGGTGCGGCGTCTCGGGGCCGCGGAGCAGCGCGGCGGCAATCTCCGGTTCGGTGGGTCCGCTGCCGTACGACGGGCAGTCAGTGGCCAACGGGCACACCCCGCACGCCGGGCGCCGCGAGTGGCACACCCGGCGCCCGTGGAAGATCACCCGGTGGGACAGCATCGTCCAGTCCCGTTTTGGAATGAGCTGGCCGACCGCTTCCTCAACCTTTACCGGATCTTCGTGGCTGGTCCAGCCCCACCGGCGCACCAGCCGCCCGAAATGGGTGTCCACCGTGATGCCGGGCACGCCGAAGGCATTGCCCAGGATCACGTTGGCGGTCTTGCGCCCGATCCCCGGGAGGGTGACCAGGTCACTCAGCCGTGCGGGCACCACACCATCGAAACGCTCGACGAGCGCCGTTCCAAGCCCGATCAGCGCCGCAGCCTTATTCCGGTAGAAGCCGGTAGGCCGGATCAGTTCCTCCAGCTCACTGCGATCCGCCGCCGCGTAGTCGGCTGCGCTGCGATACCGGTCGAACAGCACCGGAGTGGTCTCGTTGACCCGCTTGTCGGTGGTCTGCGCGGAAAGGATGGTGGCCACGGTCAGCTCTAGCGGTGTGCGGAAATCCAGTTCGCAGTGCGCGTCCGGGTAGGCGGTGGCCAGCACCCGGTCCATCCGCCGGGCTCGCCGGACCAGCGCGAGGTGACTTTCCGCCGCGAACGACCGGCGCGACCGAGCTGACACCCCTTCAGACTACGGATCTGCCGCCAGACTCCGTTGCGCAGCCTGCTACCCAGATCGGACAGCTGCAACTTTCAGCGACACGCCGAATACGACCCCCGCGCGCACGCCAGCCCCACAATAGGGAATGATGCCCGGCACCATGACCATCTGGTTTGTTGCCGCGATCCCCGTGCTGATCATGTTCTTCGCACTCGCGATGGAGCGGCTGGAGCACCGGCTGCGCTACCTCGCAGCTCGAGAGAACCTCGCAGTGCAAGAAAATGAGGTTGAGGAGTTCCTGCAGGCGGCTCGGCCAGATGAGGTCCGGGCCCTGTACCGCACCGGTATCACTGGCGCGCTGGAACTGTTCCGCCGTCGCCGGCTACGCCGCAGCCCGCTAATCCGATCACGCCGCGTCGAGCAACAGTCCTAGACTCACCGTAGATGATCGGGTAGATCCCTTAACGGCGGGTGAATTCCGCCTCCGATCAGCTGGAGGAACGCGGTGAACGACGCCCTGGTCCGGGCTGGCATCTTTCAGGGTGTCGACCCGTCGGCAGTTCAGGATTTGAGAACCGCCCTGGAACCAGTCAGTTTCCCTCGCGCGCACGTCATCTTCGCCGAGGGAGAACTGGGTGACCGGCTCTACATCATCCTGTCCGGCAAGGTCAAGATCGGGCGTAAGTCGCCTGACGGTAGGGAGAACCTGCTCGCCGTGTTCGGCCCTTCCGACATGTTCGGCGAGCTCTCGATCTTCGATCCGGGACCCCGTACCTCGACGGCCACCACGGTGACCGAGGTTCAAGCCGTCACCATGGATCGCACCGCCTTGCGGGAGTGGATCGCCAAGCGCCCGGAGATCGCCGAGCAGCTGCTGCGGGTGATCGCTCGGCGACTGCGCCGAACCAACAACATGCTCGCCGACTTGATCTTCACGGACGTGCCAGGACGGGTGGCCAAGGCGTTGCTGCAGCTTGCGCACGACTTCGGCACCCAGGAGGGCGGCATGCTCCGGGTGACCCACGATCTCACCCAGGAGGAGATCGCTCAGCTCGTCGGCGCTTCCCGGGAGACGGTGAACAAGGCGCTCGCCGATTTCGCCCACCGCGGCTGGCTGCGCCTGGAAGGCAAGAGCGTACTCATCCTGGAACCCCAGCGCCTCGTCCGCCGCGCCCGCTAAGTTGGGTTGCCCTTCAAGAGTACCGCCAACCCCGGGCGTGGCTGCTCTTAACAGCCACCAACTCCCGACGCGGCGGTGTGGCGAGCGTTGCCCGTCAGACCTCGACGACCAGCTCGATTTCCACCGGCGCGCCCAGCGGCAGCTCAGCAACCCCGACCGCCGATCGAGCGTGCGTACCTGCCTGCCCGAATATCTTGCCGAGCAGCTCGGATGCCCCGTTGAGCACAGCGGGCTGCGCAGTGAAGCCGGGTACCGAAGCGACGTACCCCACCACCTTGACTACCCGGACCACCGCATCGAGACCGACCAGATCGTGCACCGCGGCCAGCGCGTTGAGCACACATGTTTCGGCCAGCTGCTGACCTTGGGAGGTGTCGATCTCGGCACCGAGCTTGCCGGTAGCCGCCACCACCCCACCAACGAGTGGGAGCTGGCCTGCGGTGAAGACGAGCGAGCCGCTGCGCACGGCGGGCAGGTAAACCCCGGCCGGGGTAGCCACCGGCGGCAGCACCAGCCCGAGCTCTGCCAGCCGGGCCGAGGCGGTCACTGCTTGGGACGCTTGAGGTAAGCCACCAGCTGCTCGCCGGTCGGACCCGGCATCACGGTGACCAGCTCCCAGCCGTCGGCACCCCATTGATCGAGGATCTGCTTGGTGGCATGGGTCAACAGCGGCACCGTCGCGTACTCCCAGGTGGTCATGCGGCACGCTATCGCGTGCCGACGGGCCGCGGCCGCCAGGCTCGCCGCATTACGCTCGCGTACATGTGGTCTGACGAGCTGGCGCGGGCGCGCCTGCATGTCGTCACCGGCAAAGGAGGCACCGGCAAGACTACGGTGGCCGCTGCCCTGGCGGTGGCGCTGGCCACCGGCGGCAGGAAGACGCTGCTGATCGAAGTCGAGGGGCGCCAGGGCATCGCGCATCTGTTTGACGTACCACCGCTGCCGTACCAGGAGCGACGCATTGCGGTCGCTCCGGGCGGTGGTGAAGTGCGTGCGCTAGCCGTCGATGCCGAAGAGGCGCTACTGGAGTACTTCGCTCTGTTCTACAACCTGGGCTTCGCGGGTCGGACGCTGCGCCGGATGGGAGCGATCGAGTTCGCCACCACGCTGGCGCCGGGACTGCGCGATGTGCTGCTCACTGGCAAGGTGAAGGAGGCGACGACACGAGCTCGTGATGGCATCCACAACTACGACGCGGTAGTGCTCGACGCCCCGCCCACCGGGCGGGTGGTGAGGTTTCTCGACGTCACTCGGGCGATGGCCGACTTGGCGAAGGTTGGCCCTATCCACAGCCAGAGCAAGGGGGTGGTGCGGCTGCTGCACTCGGCCGATACCGCGGTCCACGTGGTGACCCTGCTCGAGGACCTGCCCGTTGCCGAGACTCTGGAGACGGTCGCGGAACTCGATCGCGCCGACCTGCGGCCAGGTGCGGTGCTGATCAACCGAGCGCGGCCGTCCCGGCTGCCGCAACAGTGGGCGACGACCACGAACAACGCGACGGGTTCGGCAAACGGCCAGGTCGACGCCGACCGAGTCCGGACCGGGCTACTCGCCTCTGGACTGGATCTGGATGCCGCGGTGGTCGACGGCCTGGTCACCGAAACGGTGGAGCATGCGATGCGGATGCACGCGGAGCAACAGGCGCGCGCCAGGCTCGCCGACGCTGGCATGCCGTTGATCGAACTACCTGACCTCACCGACATCGGCGGTGACGGAGTGGATCTCGGGGGGATCTACGAGCTGTCCGACGTGCTGCACTCGCAAGGAGTGCGGTGAGCCTCGACACCAGCGCGCCGCCCTCGTTCAACATCGACGAGCTGCTGACCGACCGCACCACGCGGGTGGTGGTGTGTTGCGGCGCGGGCGGGGTGGGCAAGACGACGACGGCTGCCGCACTTGCGCTGCGGGCCGCGGAGCAGGGTCGATCGGTAGTCGTGCTCACCATCGACCCGGCTCGCCGGCTGGCCCAGTCGATGGGCCTGCGCGAGCTGACCAACAATCCGCGCCGGGTCATGCCCACCGCGCAGATCGACCTGGCTGGTGGGGCGTTGCACGCGATGATGCTGGACATGCGGCGCACCTTCGATGAGATGGTGCAGGCGCACGCCAGCCCCGAGCGGGCCGCCCAGATCATGGCTAACCCCTTCTACCAAGCCATTTCCTCATCCTTCTCCGGGACTCAGGAGTACATGGCGATGGAGAAGCTGGGGCAGCTGGTATCGGCTGATCAGTGGGATCTCATTGTGGTGGATACCCCACCTTCGCGCTCCGCACTGGATTTCCTGGACGCCCCACAACGGCTGTCGTCATTCCTGGACGGGCGGATGATCCGCCTGCTGTCAGCACCGGCGCGGGCCGGTAGCTGGGGGGTGCGGCGGCTGGTAGGGGCCAGCTTCGGGCTGTTCAGCAGAGCTATCTCGACCATCCTCGGCGGGCAGATGCTGGCCGACGCCTCGGCATTCGTGCAGGCTCTCGACACCATGTTCGGCGGGTTCCGGGAGCGCGCCACAGCCACCTACGAGCTGCTGCGCGCGCCCGGCACCGCATTCGTGGTGGTCGCCACCCCGGAAGCCGATGCGGTCCGCGAAGCGGCTTACTTCGTGGATCGGTTGGCCATCGAATCGATGCCGCTGGCCGGGCTGGTGCTCAACCGGACGCACCCGGTGCTCGCCGACCTGCCGGCTGCCCGGGCCGAGACAGCGGCCGAAACCCTGCAGCGCTCCGGTAACGCGCCACTGGCTGCGGCAGTGCTGCGGCTGCACGCCGACCGGGTCGCGCTGGCTGCCAGGGAACGCCGGCTACTAGCCCGGTTTTGCCGGGCGCATCCGGCCGTCGCGGTGGTCACCGTGCCGGCGCTGGCTGCCGACGTCCACGACCTGCCGGCACTGCGCCAGATCGGCCACCTGCTATGCAAGCCACAACCCGCCATCGGCGGGTACTGGCTCCAGTCACAGATCCAGGACTAGGCGCTCGCTGTAGGCGCGCGAGACGCAAATCAGCATCGCACCGGCGGCGCGCTCAGCGTTGGTGAGCAACTCGTCGCGATGATCGGGTTCGCCAGCCAGCACCGTGGTGCGGCAAGCACCGCAGACACCCTGCTCGCAACTCGCCGCCACGGTGGGAAGGACCTCACGGACCGCTTGCAGAACAGTGCGGTCACCGCGGACCCTGACGGTGCGCCCGGTGCGCCGCAGCTCGACGTCGAACGAGGCGCCACCACTATGGCCACCACCGGCGAAAAGCTCGGTGTGCAGGGTCAGGTCCGGCCGGCCGGCGACCCGCTCCCGCACCGCCTTGATCAACCGTCCCGGACCGCAGCAGTAAACCGCGGTACCGTCGGTGGCCGAACCGATGATCCGATCCAGATCTGCCCGGCCGCGCTCGTCGCTGCATATCACGTCGACCCGATCGGGTCCCAGCGTGCTGACCTCGTCGATGAATGCCATCCCGGCACCGGTGCGGCCGGTGTAGACCAGCTTCCACTCGCCACCTGTGCTGGCCAGCCGGGCCACCATCGCGAGCAGGGCGGTGATCCCGATCCCGCCGGCGATGAACAGGTACGCCGCGCTGGGCGCAAGCGGGAAGTTGTTATGCGGGCTCTGCACAGTGATCAACTGACCGGCCCGGGTATTGGTGTGAACCTCAACTGAGCCACCGCGTCCGGCTGGCACCTGCAACACCGCGATCCGGTACGAGTACCGGTCTTCCGGATCGCCGCACAGGGAATACTGCCGGCGCCGGCCCGAGGGCAGGACCAATTCGATATGCGCGCCTGGCTCCCAGCTCGGTAACGGCGCCCTATCTGGCGAATACAGGCGCAACGACATGATGTTGTCCGCCTCCCAGGTGGTCTGCCCGACAAGCAGGCTCATCCCGGACTCCACCGGGGTGCCAGCGAGCAGGGGACTTGATTGCCGCTGTTGCGGCACGCGCGCCACCGGCGGCCTCGGCTGCGCCCGATCAGCCGGGACACGTCGTGTGAGCAGGCGCAGTAGGGCCAGGAACAGGATCGCCGCGCCCACCACAAGGCCGGCCCAGTGCACGATCGGGCTGGCGGTGTCCGTACCGGCCAGTGCGGTGTGAACACAAGCGAGGGCGAACAGCGGCAAGGTCAGCAGGTGCAGGCGGCGCCACCATCGCCAGGGCAACGATGCCCGCGCCCACGACGTCACGGTCACCGCGATCAGCAGGTAGCAGGCCAGCACTCCACAGCCCTGAGCAACCGGGTTATCCGGGCCGGTAAAAGGAATAGCCACTTGCCACGGCCCGATATGCAACCGATCGGCGGCGAGCACGGAGACGACGTGGATCGCGGTAAAGACCACCGCCAGCACACCGATGAACTCGTGCAGGCCCTGCACCCAGGCGCGCCGGGGTGCCGGGATGAGCCGCACGGCCAGCACGAGGCCGAATACCACCGACGCTGCGAGCAACGACCACCCCACCAGGCCAGAGGCGCGTGCGACGTACCACCACGCGGCATCCCCGAGCACCCCGTGCGCGGCCATGCCCGGCGCGGGACCCATCAGCACGACCAGAACCACCAGCGTGGTGATGCTGATGCCGCCGGCCCAAACGCGGGCCGCCCCAGCTGGCCGGACCTGGGTGTCAGCCATCGCGGCCGTCGTTTCGGCTACGCGGGAGGTGGTTGGCAGCCCCGGCCTTGGGTTCCGCTGTCCTCACCCGGCCGGAAGAAGGTACGTCGCGTTCCCTGGGCGGTTCGGCGCGGCCAGCCTTGAAACCGTGGATGTGTTCAAGAATGGCCCGGATTCGGACTAACCGAGCCGCCCACTTCCGCCTTTCGGTAATCGAGCTATCACGGTTCGGCCGTTTATCAATAGTTGGCGCAGGCACTTTTTTCTTTTTCGCCGGAATATCCGGCCTACCGACCACACGTGGTGGCACGGAAACATCCGGCAGACCGGTTGCAGCCAACGGCGAAACCACAATAATCTTTGGTGACTTCTGGTGAGCAGCAGGTTCGCGCGGGTAATCCGTGATGTTTCGCGCAGGATCCGGCACTGGGCGCAGCACAGTACTCGTCGTCGCCAGCGGCACGGACTCACCACGCGCAGGCTCCGGATCCGGTGCGGGACTGCCGGGTACGGGTGGAGCACCAGGAGCGCCCGGAGTAGGCACCTCTTGCGTAGTTTGCGGCTTTGATCCTGGGCCGATCGCCTCGATCCGGGGTGCCCGGGAGATACCCAGACCGAACCCTCCGAGCGTCGAGCCGGCCACGAGCGCGGTCACACCGCCCATGAGGGCGATCGAACCTGCCCATGCGATCGCTCGACGCCGCTCCATAAAGCCACTCCGCACGCAGTCCAGTCGCCAGCAAGTTAGGGAAGGCTAACTTAATACGGAGCAAAGGTCCAGGGCGTCACCAGTACTCATCGATTAGCGTGGCCGACAATTTGTTGGCAGGCCGCATCCCGCGATCACCACGCAGGTGCGGACATCACCGAACGGCTGCGGTCAGCGATGGATCAGCTACTGCCGTCAACAACTCGGCCAACCTCGACGACAATTGCAAGGTGATACCGAGAATGCGGCTCAGCGGACTGAATCCAGCATGTGGTAGAGCAGTAGCAGCTGAGTAATCGCCAGCGGCTCGCTGCGGGCGCTGTCACCGATGTGGCCCAGCGAGGAGGGCAGCTCGGTCTCGGTGTCCAGCTCCGCCCAGATCGCCTTCTCCAGCAGCTGGCTTTCTTCCCGAGGTACATAACCGTGGATGTGCAGCTGTTCCACTGGCCTGCCGATCTCGTCCCGAGCCAACCGCAGGTGCATGGCGCGCCGGTCGGTCTCCCGGAACACGTGGGTCAGGTCAGGGTGGCGGATCGTCGGGCACAGTGTCAGCTCTGCCGACAACGGCGTATCCGGCGGGTCATGGCGTTGCTCGATCGGGCCGAAACGGACCACGATATCGGCCGCGGAGCGCTGCGGGCGGATGAATGCCTCGGACTCGGGCTCTCGCTTGTCGAGTTCGGCCAGCACCTGCTCGGGCGTGTACCCGCGCTTGGTGGTGTCCCGCTTGACCTTCCATTCGCGGCGGATGTGCTCGGGAGGATCAAGGTAGACGGTGATGTCGAAGCATGCCCGCGCCAACCGGGTGTGCAGCGGCAGCAGTCCTTCCACGATCACGAACTCGGTGGGCTCGATGAGTTCGGGCCTGGTGAGCTTGCCGGTGTCGTGGTCGTAGACCGGTTTGAGTACCGGCTGGCCGGTGGCCAGCAACTGCAGGTGCTGCTCCATGATCTGGACGTAGTTGCAATCCGGGTGCAGCGCGGTGAACGGCAGGCTTTTGCGTTCGACCCGGTCATAGCGGTGGTAATCATCGACGCACAGCGAGGTGATGCGATGGGCACCGAGCGCATCCACCAGGCCTTTAGTCAGGGTCGTCTTCCCTGCAGCGCTGTCACCGGCGATCGCGAGCATCACCGGCCGCGACGCACTGGACCCGGCGCGCTCCATTCGCAACAACTTGTCGGGCACGACACACCCCATTTCTGTTCCAGACCGTGACTGACCCTAAGCGCGCCAATGCCGTTCCGGCGTCCCCTCCTGGAGGGATTGGCAGGGGGACCCCCTGCAATCTGGCCGCCTGTCCCACCACGTCAGCTGGGCTCATTACACTCGGCACATGGATGGCCAGCCGCTTCGTGTCGTGCTGGTCGATGACCATGAGATGGTGCGCACCGGCTTGAAAGCGATGCTTAGCCGGTTTACCGGGCAGGTCCAGGTGGTCGGCGAAGCCGGTGATGCGGCGACCGCGCGCCAGGTGATAGCCACGTTGAACCCGGACATCGTGCTGGCCGATGTGCGGTTGGGCGGGCAAAGCGGGTTGGACCTGTGCCGCGAGCTTGTCCGGGATGCCCCCGGGCGCCGGGTGGTACTGCTCACCGTGTACGACGACGAGCAGTACCTTTTCCAAGCCATGCAGGCCGGCGCCGCCGGCTACCTGCTCAAACGGATCGATGGTCCTGAGCTCGTCGAGCATTTGCTGAGGGCATATGCCGGCACGATCGTCATCGACGCCGGGCTGGCCGCCCGGGCGGGCGCATCGGCTGCCCGCCTGCAGGCTGGCGAGTTTTGGCCCGGCGCACGGCTAGGCCTGACCCAGCGGGAGAGCGAGGTGCTGTCCCTGATGGTGGCCGGCGCATCCAACCGGGCCATCGCCGCCGAGCTGGTGGTGGGCGAGGAGACTGTCAAAAGCCACGTGCGGGGTATCTATCGCAAGCTGGACGTGGCCGACCGCGCCGCGGCGGTAGCGACGGCGTTGCGTGAGGGCCTGTATCGCTAACGGACCCGGGTGATGCCGCCGAGCAGTCCCCACGGCGAACTCGGCGACATCACCGTTGCGGATAGCTGCTAAGCGTTGACCAGCACAGCAGAGTTGGGCTCAACCCGGCTGAACAATGCCTGCTGACCTTCCTTGATCAGGCTGGCCTCGCCGTGCCATGCCTTGAGCGCCGGGTCGACCAAGGCGCGCCCGAAGGAGAAGGTCAACGGCCAGGGGGTGTCGTGTTTCTGCATGGCGGCCAGGTTCGCGGTGGCCTCCTCCGGTGACTGCCCGCCGGACAGGAATGCCACCCCCGCCAGCGAGTCGGGCAGCGCCGCGCGCAGCACTGACACGGTTGCCTCAGCGACCTCCTCGGGGCTGGCTTGCTGGCCGGACTTTTTGCCGGGCACGACCATGTTGGGCTTGAGCACGGTGCCGGCGAAATCCACACCCGCCAGTTCCAGCTGCGCCATCACCTCTTCGAGCGTGGCCCGCGTGACGTCGGCGCATCGCTCGATGGTGTGATCGCCATCCATCAACACTTCCGGCTCGACGATGGGCACGCACCAGTTTTCCTGGCATAGCGCGGCGTACCGGGCCAGCGCGTGGGCGTTGGCGTGCAACGCGTTGCGGGTCGGCAAGCCGTCGCCGATGATGATCACCGCACGCCACTTGGCGAACCGGGCGCCGCGGGAGACGTAATCCTTCAACCGCTCGCGCAGCCCGTCAAGGCCCTCGGTGATTTTCTCGTCCGGCGACAGGGCAAGAGGCTTGGCGCCGGTGTCTACCTTGATCCCGGGCAGGATGCCCAGATTGTGCACGGCCAGCGGGAAAGTGTTCCCGTCGGACATCTTCTGGTTGAAAGTCTCGTCCGACATGATGATCCCGCTGATTCCGCGCGAGAGATCCGGCGTGGTCACGAGCATCTCGCGATAGGCTCGCCGGTTTTCCGCACTGACTTCCACGCCGGCCTTCTCCAGCCGAGAAGACATAGTGCCGATGCTCTCGTCAGCGGCGAGGATGCCGCGCGGCCGGCTCACCATCGTTCGAGCGGTTTCGTGCAGCGCCTCGTTCATGACTCTCCCTCCACGGCGGCGACCCCATCTGCGCCGCCCGCATTGACCCTAGACAGTGTCATTGACCCTAAACCGTGCCCGGCGCGGCGTACCACCGTTGATGCCTGGAACGGGTGACGCGGCATCCCGAGTACCGGGTGCCCGCCAGCCGGATGATCTCAGGTGTCCGACGAACAACCGCGTGGCGGCACCAGAGTGGGAGCCGACCACCGCATGCCATGGTCGCCGCATCGGAGTGCCCGGCAGGGGTAGTTGCACCAGCCGTCCATCGGCCAGCTCACCGGCGACGCCATCTCGGGACACCAGCGTGCAGCCCAGCTCAGCGACCGCGCCGGCCACCACCGCACCGTTGGAACCGAGTACCAAGCGTGGTGGCGCGACATGCTGGGCTTTGAGGTAGGACTCGGCCCTGGTGCGGGTAGCTGACCCCTGTTCTCGGAGCAACCATGGCGTGTTCGCCCAGTCGAAGGCTTCCGCGACCGAGGGTGCCGCGACCACGATGAGTTCGTTCGGCTTGGTGGCGACCACGCTGGCCTCAGCTCCGGAGGGGGGAGCGCCCGCGATGACCAGATCGACCTCGTGAGCTCCGATCAGGTCCCAGACCTGCGCACTGGGCGCCACTTCCAGGGCCAGCGCGAGCCCGGGGTGCTGGCGGCGGAAATCGGCCAGCAGGGCCGGCAGCAAGTGCTCTCCGGCGGTGGTGACCGCGGCCAGCCGCAGCCGGCCCCGTTCCGGGTCGAGCTCGGCGGCGGCAGCAGCAGCGCCTTCGTCCAGCAGCCCCAAGACCCGGCGCGCGTACCGGGCGTAGACGGTGCCGGACGCAGTCAGCCGCAGCCCGCGACCTACTGGCTCGACAAGTGGCACACCCAGTTCCCTGCCCAGCGCTCCGATCGACGCCGAGACCGCGGACTCGGTGACCGTCAAGCGGCTCGCCGCGCCCCGCACCGATCCGGTGGCCGCCAGGGCCACCAAAGTACGCAACCGGGATTCTGTGGTCACAACGCCCCACTCTTGAGTAAAGACTGCATTGTCACAGCCAAAGACTTGATAGACAGGCTGATTATCTCCCGGCAATCTCGGTAGCGACAGAGGAGGATTACATGGCTGACACCGACGTCAACGGAGCGAAGAAAAAGAAGGCAGACCGCTGGTCTGCCGGAGTTATCCCGTATGCCGAGATGGGCTACTGGATGCCGGACTACCAGCCCAAGGACACTGACACGATCTGCGCGTTCCGGATCACTCCGCAGCCCGGGGTACCCCCGGAGGAGGCCGCCGCCGCGGTCGCCGGTGAGTCCTCGACCGCGACCTGGACGGTGGTGTGGACCGACCGGCTCACCAACTACGAGACCTACCAAGCCAAGGCTTTCAAGGTAGAGCAGGTTCCCAACGCGGAGAACCAGTACATCGCCTACATCGCCTACGCGATTGACCTGTTCGAGGAAGGGTCGATCGCCAACATGACGTCGTCGATCATCGGCAACGTCTTCGGGTTCAAGGCACTCAAGGCACTGCGCCTGGAAGACATGCGGATCCCCCTGCATTACATCAAGACCTTCCAGGGTCCCGCCCATGGCATCATCATGGAGCGCGAGCATCTGAACAAATACGGCCGGCCGCTGCTCGGTGCGACCACCAAGCCAAAGCTGGGCCTGTCCGCCCGCAACTACGGCCGGGTCGTCTACGAGGCGCTACGCGGGGGCCTGGACTTCACCAAGGACGACGAGAACATCAACTCCCAGCCCTTCATGCGCTGGCGCGACCGGTACCTGTACTCCATGGAAGGCGTCAACCGCGCCATGGAGGCCACCGGCGAGATCAAGGGCCACTACCTCAATGTCACCGCGGCCACCATGGAGGACATGTACGAGCGAGCGCAGTTCGCCAAGGAGGTCGGCAGCGTCATCATCATGATCGACCTGACCATTGGCTTCACCGCGATCCAGTCAATGGCCAAGTGGGCGCGGGCCAACAGCATGATCCTGCATTTGCACCGCGCCGGGTACGCGACCTACGCGCGGCAGAAAAACCATGGGGTGAACTTCCGGGTGCTCGCCAAGTGGATGCGGCTGGCGGGGGTGGACCACATCCACTCCGGCACCGTGGTCGGCAAGCTAGAGGGCGACCCGAACATGATCCGCGGCTACTACGACACGCTCCGGCTCCTCAAGGTGGAAAAGAACCCCCGGCTGGGCATCTACTTCGACCAGGACTGGGGATCGATGCCGGGCGTGATGCCGGTGGCATCGGGAGGTATCCACGCTGGCCAGATGCACGACCTGCTGCACTACCTGGGCGAGGACGTGGTGCTGCAGTTCGGCGGGGGCACGATCGGCCACCCGATGGGCATCGCTGCGGGCGCGACCGCCAACCGCGTCGCGGTGGAAGCGATGATCAAAGCGCGCAACGAGGGCCGCGACTACCGCAAGGAGGGCGATGACATCCTCAAGGCGGCCGCCAAGCACAGCCGTGAATTGCAAGTCGCGCTGGACACCTGGGGTGACATCACATTCAACTACGAGTCGACAGACACGCCTGACGTAGTCGAGACGCCGACCTCCGTCTAACTGGGTGTTCTGATTGGAGTATCCACAATGCATATTACCCAGGGGACCTTTTCCTATCTCCCCGATTTAACCGACGACGAAATCCGCAAACAGATCCAGTACGCGCTGGACAACGGGTGGCCATGCTCGGTGGAGTTCACCGACGACCCGCATCCCCGCAACGTCTACTGGGAGATGTGGGGACTGCCGATGTTCGACCTGGAGGACGCCGCTGGCGTGCTCGCCGAGGTCAACGCGTGTCGCAAGGCGAAACCGGAGCATTACATCAGGCTCAATGCCTACGACGCGAGCTACGGCAAACAGACCACCGCGCTGTCGTTCATCGTGCAGCGGCCGTCGGAGGAACCTGGCTTCCGGCTGGACCGCCAGGAATGGCATGACCGCACCATCCGCTACACGCTGCACCCCTACGTGGCTGACCAGCCGCACGGCGAACGGTACAACGGGCACAAATGACACCTCCCGATCGCTTACCGGGTAGCAAGATACCCGCGTCTCGCATGAATTTCGGGATGTCCCGGCCCGGCGGTAATTCCGCCGGGCCGGAGTCACCGGAAGAGGCCGAAAAGAAAGAAACGTTGGCACCGGATGCCAAGATCGATCTCGCCAAGGAGCGCGCGGAGACCGGCATCGATGATGTTTTCAGCGCGCTGGACTCCGAGCTGGTCGGGCTGGCCCCGGTCAAGAATCGGATCCGCGAGATTGCCGCGTTGTTACTGGTTGACCGGGCACGCGCCCAGTTCGGCCTGTCGACCTCGCGGCCCAGTCTGCACATGTGCTTTACCGGAAGCCCGGGCACCGGTAAGACCACGGTCGCGATGCGGATGGCAGATTTACTGTACCGGCTGGGCTACCTGCGCCGCGGGCACCTGGTCTCCGCGACCCGCGACGATCTCGTCGGTCAGTACGTCGGCCACACCGCGCCCAAGACCAAGGAAGTCCTCAAGCGCGCGATGGGCGGCGTCCTGTTCATCGATGAGGCCTATTACCTGTACCGGGAGGACAACGAGCGCGACTACGGGCAGGAAACCATCGAGATCCTTCTTCAGGTAATGGAGAACCAACGGGAGGACCTCGTAGTGATTCTGGCCGGCTACAAAGACCGGATGGATTCATTTTTCGTGTCCAACCCGGGAATGAGCTCTCGCATCGCGCACCACATTGATTTTCCCGACTATACGCTCGATGAATTGGACGATATCGGTAAGCTGATGATCCGGGCCGAGGGTTACCAGTTCAGCCCAGAGGCGGAGAAAACCTTCCGGGAGTACCTGGATCGTCGCATGAAACAGCCCCGGTTCGCCAATGCCCGCAGCGTCCGCAACGCGATCGAGCGGGCCCGGCTGCGGCACGCGAGCCGGCTGATGGGTGCTGAGCAAACGGTCGGTAAGGACGAGCTCACTACCCTGCTCCCAGAGGATTTTCGCGGGAGCCGGGTCTTTGCCAACTCGGATTCGTCCGCGGACAGCGATGACCCGTTGGCCAGCGATGACTCGCTAGCGGACTAGCATCACGGTCAGCGGCGCGCCACGCGGCGGGGCGCCGACGGCGGTGGGACGACGGGCCCGCAGTCGCCGTCGGGCGCCTCGTCGAGGTCGACGATGACCGGGGCGTGGTCGCTGGGCGCGGTACCTTTGCGGGCCTGGCGGTCCACCCAGGCTGCGCAGGTCCGCGCCGCGACGGCGTCACCGGCCAGCACCAGGTCGATGCGCATCCCCAGGTCCTGGTGGAACATGCCGGCGCGATAATCCCAGTAGGTGAAGATCCGCTGATCGGGCCAGCGTTCTCGCACCAGATCGCGTAGCCCCAGCGCGCGCAGCGCCTCGCGTTCCGGCGGTGTGACATGGGTGGATCGAATGTATGCAGCCGGGTCGTAGACGTCGGCGTCGGTCGGTGCGACGTTCATGTCGCCACAGACCACGGTGGACGCCGGATCCCCAGCGGCGATAGTGGCGCGCAACGCGGCCAGCCAGTCCAGTTTGTAGAGGTAGTGCGGGTCGTCGGGGCTGCGCCCGTTGGGCACGTACACCGAGCTGACCCGTAATCCTGCGCAGGTGGCGCTGACCGCCCGCGCCTCGACGTCCGGAGTGGGTCCAACGGGATTGGCCGGCTCATCGGTCAAACCCGCGACGACATCGTCCAGGCCGACCCGGGAGGCGATAGCCACTCCGTTCCACCGGCCGTCGCCGTGGTGGGCGACGTCGTACCCACGCTCGATCAGCACCGGCCGGACCAGTTCGTCAAAGGCATCCGCCGGCAATTTCGTCTCTTGCAGGCACACCACGTCCGGTGAGCGAGCATCCAGCCAAGGCAGCAGGCGAGGCAACCGTGACCGCACCGAATTCACGTTCCAGGTCGCCAGCCGCACCTCACTACGCTATCGCGGCCCGGGTGCAGCGCTGATGCGCACACCACCTCCCAGAACTGGTGCAGCACCGCCGCCGCCGGCGCGTGCAGCCACTCGCCGTGCAGCGGTAACCGGATCTCCGGGCGGCCGGCGTCGGCGCTGGACACGAACACCGGCTCGGCGTCGAGATCGGCCAACCGGACCACGATGACGCCAGCCGTCCCGGTGTACTCGCCCGCCCAGAGCACCACGGGTGTGATCACTTGTGGCGCCCCGGTCCTGAAGTCGTCAATGACGTAGTCGTCAAGCAGCCCGAGCACCGCCTCCGGTGGCAGGTGGATCCCGAACTGATCGGCGAGTTGCCCGCGCGCCGCAGCCGGCACCGACTCCCAGCGACGCGCCCACTGCCCGGGCAACGCGAGTTGGCCCGCGCGCGTACTGAGGGCGTCGATCCGCCGGGTGAGCAGCACGGCTGGGCCGTCGCAGGTGGAAACCACCGTCACCGCCAGCGTGGCTCGCTCGGCGCCCCAGCGCCGGACGCGGCGGCGCCGGAAGCGCCGCAGTGCAGCCCGGATCTCCGGTGGCGGGGTCATCCGATCACCTCTCCCTTCCGGCCCACCCGACTGGGGCCACGATTCTGCACCCAGACGGGGGACCCGTCCCCACCCCGGGGCCTTCCCGGATGGGACTCGACCGTGTTCAACGCGGCAAGCTGTCCCAGAAGAGCAGTTCGTAGGCCTGCAGCAGCCGAGCGGCCCGGGCGATCCCAGTCGGGTCCGCGCCGTGTGCCAGTTCGGCGTCGATCACCGCCAGGCAGGCCAGCTCCAGCTCGGTCGCCGGTCCGGCGAAGTGTCTGAAGAAGGCACAGTCCGCCTGGCTGAGCTGGTAGTTCACCGGCAACGCGTCAGCCATTCGAGCGCAGCATCTGCCCCAGGCATCCAGGTTCACCAGAAAGGCACCCGCGACCTGCGCTGCGGTGCCATCACGAGCCAGGCGAGCCACGTAAGAGGGGTACACCTGGCAACCTGGCACCGGCTCGTAATCCCGCTGTGCTGCATCATCGAACCCGACAGCGGCCGCAAAGGCATCCAACTCGCCGAGTGCGATGTGCTCCCCCGCGGCCAAGCCGGCGAAGTAGTCGTGGGCTGGATCGGCGGCAAACCGCTGGGCGAGCATCTCGAAGCTGCGCAGATCACTGGGAATGATCTGCAGTTGTTCCCCGGCGAAGGCGCGCAACGCTCCGGTCGATAGCCGCCCGGCCGACAGCTCGGCCAACCAGGAGTTGGCTTTGATGCGTTCCTCGACATCAGCCAGGTCCCGGCGGATCCCTGCGCATAGCGCCTGCGCCTGCATGGTGATGTTCCCCCTTCTATCCCATTTGGGCGAATGCCGGGAGTTCCGTCGGGGTCGTTCATGTAAAGATCACGCTACGGAATAGCCCCTGGCCTGCACCCCCACTGGGTATCATGGCAACCCAGCAGCTCAAGACACCAGGGACGGCTTTCTGGTACCCCCGGGGGCTACCGCGCGGCCTAGTCTTCGCGCCTTCGGGGGTGGCGCCTCACAAGTGATAACGACTTGGTAACCCGCTGAGGTAATCTGCGGATTACCGCAGATGGGTACACGTCGTCCCGATGCGTGTATCGAGTGGGTAAATCGAGACGACGGGAGGGTGCTCGTGAGCGCTAACCACCTGCCAGAAGGGTCGAGCCCCCGCCAGCAAGGTCTTTATGACCGGGCATATGATCATGATGCATGCGGGGTTGCCTTCGTGGCCGACCTTGCCGGTCATCGTGATCACGGCATCGTTCGTAATGCACTGACTGCGCTGCGTAACCTGGAGCATCGCGGTGCCCGGGGCGGCGAGCCTGATACCGGTGATGGCGCCGGGATCCTGTTCCAGGTCCCCGACGACTTTTTCCGGCAGGTGGTCGATTTCGCGCTACCCGCACCGGGCCAGTACGCGGTGGGTACCGCTTTCTTGCCTGACGATGACGCTGCCGGCGCTGAGGTCATGCGCGGCATCGAGGCTATCGCCACCCAAGAGGGCATGCGCGTGCTCGGCTGGCGCGAGCTTCCGGTCAATCCTGAAGGCGTCGGGCCGACCGCGCTGTCGGCGATGCCCCGATTCCGCCAATTATTCCTCGCGGGTAACGGCAACGAGTCAGGGCTGGCTTTGGAGCGGCTGGTGTACTGCGTGCGCAAGCGCGCCGAGCATGACCTTGATGTCTACTTCCCGAGCCTGTCCGGGCGCACCATCGTCTACAAGGGAATGCTCACCGAAGAACAGCTGGTGAGCTTCTATCCCGACCTGTCCGACGAGCGGGTCACCAGCTCGCTGGCACTGGTGCACTCCCGGTTTTCCACCAACACGTTCCCCTCGTGGCCGCTGGCGCACCCGTACCGCTTCGTGTCCCACAACGGTGAGATCAACACCCTACGTGGCAACCGGAACTGGATGCGTGCCCGAGAAAGCATGCTCGCCACCGATCTCATTCCCGGTGATCTGGAACGCATCTACCCGATCATCACCCCGGACGCAAGCGACTCGGCCTCGTTCGACGAAGTGCTCGAGCTGTTGCACCTGGGCGGGCGCCCGCTGCCGCACGCGGTGCTGATGATGATCCCGGAGGCGTGGGAGAACCACACCGAGATGGATCCGGGCCGCCGGGCGTTCTACGAATTCCATTCCACGCTGATGGAGCCCTGGGACGGACCTGCCCTGATCGCGTTCACCGACGGCACCGTCATCGGCGCCGTGCTCGACCGCAACGGCCTGCGCCCGGCCCGCTACTGGGTCACCGAGGACGGCCTGGTGGTGCTGGCCAGCGAGGTCGGCGTGCTGGACATCGATCCGGCCACCGTGGTGCGCAAGGGGCGGTTGGAGCCGGGCCGGATGTTCCTCGCCGACACCGCGACCGGCCGGATCGTCAGCGACGACGAGATCAAGGGTCAGCTCGCCGCCGAGCATCCTTATGCCGACTGGGTCGCGCAAGGCCTGGTGCGGTTGGAGGATCTGCCCGAGCGCGAGCGCGAGGTAGCCAGCCATGCCTCGATGGTGCGCCGCCAGCAGAGTCTGGGTTATACCCAGGAGGAACTGGCAGTGCTGCTGACACCGATGGCGCTGACCGGTGCCGAACCAATTGGCTCGATGGGCAACGACGCCCCGCTAGCCCCATTCTCCGAGCAACCCCGGCCGCTGTACGACTACTTCACCCAGCTGTTCGCTCAGGTCACCAACCCGCCCCTGGATGCGATCCGGGAAGAGCTGGTCACCTCGCTACAGGCCCAGCTCGGCGCCCAGCCCAACCTGCTGGTAGCCAACGAGGACTCCTGCCGGCGCATCGTGTTGCCCTTCCCGGTGCTGGACAACGATGAACTTGCCAACATCATCCACATCAACGATGACGGCGAGTGGCCGGAATACCAGTCGTACACGGTGCGGGGCCTGTATGACGTGCACGGAGGCGGCCAGGCGCTGGTGGCGCGGA
Organism: Pseudonocardiales bacterium; assembly: GCA_019241525.1. Classification (GTDB taxonomy): domain Bacteria; phylum Actinomycetota; class Actinomycetes; order Mycobacteriales; family Pseudonocardiaceae. Next base: position 110,917 of record JAFAWY010000147.1, on the reverse strand, counting down.
TCAATGAGATCCGCCTCGAGGTCAGCAAAGCGGTCACCGACGGTGCCCGGCTGATCGTGCTCTCTGCCCGGGGTGTGGACGCAGACCATGCGTCAATCCCGTCGCTGCTGCTCACCGGCGCGGTGCACCACCACCTGGTACGCGAGAAGACCCGCACCCAGGTGGGTTTGATCGTCGAGGCGGCGGACGCCCGCGAGGTGCACCACATCGCGCTGCTGATCGGCTACGGCGCCGCAGCCGTCAACCCCTACCTGGCGATGGCCACCGTGGAGGACCTTGTCGGGCGCGGCCTGCTCGACGGTATCGATGCCAAGACCGCCACCCGGAACCTGATCAAGGCCCTGGGCAAGGGTGTGCGCAAGACGATGTCCAAGATGGGCGTGTCGACGGTCGCGTCCTATACCGGTGCGCAGATCTTCGAGGCGATCGGCCTGGGACCCGAGGTCATCGACTCCTGCTTCACCGGCACCACCTCCCGGCTCGGTGGGGTCGGGTTCGACGTCCTGGCCGAGGAGGTCGCACGTTGGCACGGCCGCGCCTTCCCGCGCGACGGGGTGCACGCCCCGCACCGGGAACTGGCGATGGGTGGCGACTACCAGTGGCGCCGCGACGGCGAGGCCCACGTGTTCAACCCCCAGACGGTGTTCAAGCTGCAGCATTCCACCCGGGCGGGCCGCTACGAGATCTTCAAGGACTACACCCGGCTGGTTGACGACCAGTCGCAGCGGTTGATGACCCTGCGCGGACTGTTCACCTTCCAGGAGGGTGTCCGCCCGCCGGTGCCTCTTGAGGAGGTGGAGGCAGTCGAGTCGATAGTCAAGCGGTTCGCGACCGGCGCCATCTCCTACGGGTCGATCTCCAAGGAGATGCACGAGGTGCTGGCCATCGCGATGAACCGGCTGGGCGGTAAGTCCAACACCGGCGAGGGAGGTGAGGACGCCGACCGCTACACCCCCGACCCGAACGGGGATCTGCGCCGATCAGCGATCAAGCAGGTAGCTTCCGGACGGTTCGGGGTGACCAGCGAGTACCTGGTCAACGCCGATGACCTGCAAATCAAGATCTCTCAGGGAGCCAAGCCCGGCGAAGGCGGCCAGTTGCCTGGCACCAAGGTGTACCCGTGGATTGCCAAGACCCGGTACTCCACGCCAGGGGTGGGGCTCATCTCACCGCCACCACACCACGACATCTACTCCATCGAGGACATCAAACAGCTCATCCACGACCTCAAAAACGCCAACCCGCGGGCCCGGGTGCACGTCAAGCTGGTATCCGAGGTCGGGGTGGGCACGGTGGCCGCCGGGGTGGCCAAGGCGTATTCCGACGTGGTGCTGATCTCCGGGCACGACGGCGGCACTGGAGCCTCGCCGCTGTCGTCGATCAAGCATGCCGGCACCCCGTGGGAGCTGGGCCTGGCCGAGACCCAGCAGACGCTGATCGCCAACAAGCTGCGCGACCGGATCGTCGTGCAGACCGACGGCCAGCTCAAGACCGGCCGCGACGTGGTGATTGCCGCCCTGCTGGGTGCGGAGGAGTACGGCTTCGCCACCGCCCCGCTGGTGGTATCGGGCTGCATCATGATGCGGGTCTGCCACCTGGATACCTGCCCGGTGGGGGTGGCCACTCAGAACCCGGTACTGCGGGCAAAGTTCACCGGCAAGGCCGAATACGTCGTCAACTTCTTCGAGTTCATCGCTCAGGAGGTGCGCGAATACCTGGCCGCACTGGGTTTCCGCACCCTGGAGGAGGCGATCGGGCGAACCGAGATGCTCGACGTGCGCCAGGCGCTCGAACACTGGAAGGCCTCCGGCCTCGATCTGTCGCCCATCCTGCACGTGCCCCCCGAGGTCGGTCCGGACACTCCTCGGCACCGGATCAGGGAACAGGACCACGGGCTGGACAAGGCGCTGGACAATACCCTCATCGCGCTGGCTGAGGGGGCACTGGCTGATGGCTCACCGGTGCACCTGGACCTGCCGGTGCGCAACGTCAACCGCACGGTGGGCACCATGCTCGGCTACGAGCTGACCCGGCGGTGGGGCGGGGTAGGGCTGCCGGACAACACCATCGACATCACGCTGACCGGTTCGGCCGGCCAGTCGTTCGGGGCCTTCCTGCCTCACGGGATCACCCTGCGCCTGATCGGCGATGCCAACGACTACGTCGGCAAAGGGCTGTCCGGCGGCCGGATCACCGTCCGCCCGCACCGCGAGGCCCAGTTCATCGCGGAGCACAACATCATTGCCGGCAACGTGATCCTCTACGGCGCGACCGGCGGGGAAATGTTCCTGCGCGGGATCGTCGGGGAACGGTTCTGTGTCCGCAACTCCGGCGCGCTCGCCGTCGTCGAGGGCGTCGGTGATCACGGCTGCGAGTACATGACCGGCGGCCAGGTGGTGGTGCTCGGGCCAACCGGGCGCAACTTTGCGGCCGGGATGTCTGGTGGCATCGCCTACGTGCTCGACCTGATGATCGGCCGGGTCAACCAGGAGATGGTCGATCTCGACCCGCTGACCGATGAGGACCGGGCATTTCTGGCCGACGTGGTGGCACGCCACCACGCCGAGACAGGGTCCGCGGTAGCGCACGCGCTGCTAGCCGACTGGGACACCGCAGTGGACCGGTTCAGCAAGGTCATGCCCAAGGACTTCAAGCGGGTGCTGGCCGCTCAGGCAGCGGCGCAGCGCGACGGCCGGGACGTCAACGAAGCGATCATGGAGGCCGCCCATGGCTAGGCCGACCATCAACACGGAGGCCGCCCATGGCTGATCCCAAGGGCTTCCTCACCACCCCGCGGCAGGGCCCCCCACGCCGTCCGGTCGAGCTGCGGTTACGGGACTGGCGCGAAGTCTACGAGGAGATGGAGCGCGGCACGGTTGAGGCGCAAGCCGGCCGGTGCATGAACTGCGGGATCCCGTTCTGCCATGTCGGATGCCCGCTGGGCAACCTGATCCCGGACTGGAACGATCTGGTCTGGCGTCAGGATTGGGCGGAGGCCATCGAGCGGTTGCACGCAACCAACAATTTCCCCGAGTTCACCGGCACGCTATGCCCAGCGCCCTGCGAGTCGGCCTGCGTGCTGGCCATCAACGACGACGCGGTGACGATCAAACAGATCGAGATCGAAATCATCGACCGGGCCTGGGACGAAGGCTGGGTGTACCCGGTGCATCCCGAAGTACGCACCGGCAAGAAGGTCGCGGTGGTTGGATCTGGCCCTGCGGGATTGGCCGCAGCACAGCAGCTGACCCGGGTCGGGCACGACGTGGTGGTCTACGAACGGGCGGACCGGATCGGTGGGTTGCTGCGCTACGGGATCCCCGAGTTCAAGATGGCCAAGCACCGGCTGGACCGCCGGTTAGACCAGATGCGGGCAGAGGGCACCGAGTTCCGGGCCGGCGTCAACGTCGGGGACGACCTTGACGCCGATGAGCTTCTCGCGGGTTTCGATGCGGTCGTGCTTGCCGGCGGGGCCACCGCCTGGCGTGACCTGCCGGTGCCCGGTCGCGAGCTGACCGGCATCTACCAGGCGATGGATTACCTGCCCCCGGCGAACCGGGTGCAGGAAGGTGACCTCGAGCGATCACCGATCGACGCTGCGGGCAAACATGTGGTGATCATCGGTGGCGGTGACACCGGGGCCGACTGCCTGGGTACCGCGCACCGCCAGGGTGCCGCCTCGGTGGTGCAGCTGGAGATCATGCCGCTGCCCCCGGATGCGCGGCCGGAACACCAGCCGTGGCCGACCTACCCGATGATCTACCGGGTCTCCTCGGCTCACGAGGAGGGGGGTGATCGGCTGTTCTCGGTGAGTACTCAGGAGTTCCTCGGCGACGCCGAGGGCCGCGTGCGCGCCCTACAGCTGATGGAGGTGGTCTTCGAGGGCGGCAAGTTCGTTCCGGTACCGGGCACGGAAAAGGAGCTGCCGTGCGATCTGGTGCTGCTTGCGATGGGCTTCGTCGGTCCAGAGAAGGGCAAGCTGCTTGACGGGCTCGGTGTCGAGTACGACTCCCGCGGCAACGTCGCCCGGGACGCCTCGTTCATGACCAATGTGCCTGGCGTGTTCGTCGCAGGCGATATGGGCCGCGGGCAATCCTTGATCGTGTGGGCCATCGCCGAAGGCCGCTCCGCTGCCGCCGGCGTGGACCGCTACCTCACCGGCCGCGACGTCCTGGCCTTCACCATCGCCCCCACCGATCGCCCCATCGCGTAACCCCCCGAATATCGCAGTCTGGATGCAGACTGCTGTTTTGGAGGCCTGAAAAACCGCAGTCTGCATTCAGACTGCTGTTTGGGGGCCGGGTTAGAGGGTGAGCTCGGCGAGCAGGAGGGGGTGGTCGCTGCCGGCGGCAACCGCCTCGTCGGACAAGCGTTCCACTGAGTGGACCTCGAGATCCGGCGTAGCCCAGAGGTGGTCGTTGTCAATGCTGAGCACGTGCTGGAGGTGGTGCACTGGACCCGGGCCCAGCAGGGGGTCGGCACCCTCAGGCAGGGCTGGGCCGGCGTCAACGGCGAACACGACAGGGCCGGGCACACCGGCAAGCCATTTGGCGATCCCGACGTGAAACGCCTGCTGTAGCGACGCGGCGGGTTGGCCGGAGGGATGGCGGCCATGGAAACAGCACACCGTCACAATGTCGCCGCTCGACAATGCGGCCTGTGCCACCACTGTTCGCCATAAGAACCCCACCCGCACCGGTTCCTGGACGTCGAACGGCGCACTGTCCAGCACCCCGGAATCCAGCAGCGCCGTGGTGGGGCCGCCGAGAATGGCGCAACCCAGCCGGAACTCGCTGGCCCGCGGAGTGCTCAGGTCAGTCGATAGCGCGCCCCAGGCAAAGTGCCTTTGCTTGCGGTGCATCCGTTCGTGGGCAGACGGGTGCGGCATCAGCGCCCGGTACACCGGGCGGCCGATCTCCTGCAGCAACGCGAAGTCGGGTTTGAGCCGGCGGATCAGGTCGATCTTGGCGTCCAGGAGACCGGTCGGCCGGGAATCGACGTTCCAGCTCACCACCCGGATGCGCAGCGACACTATTGCTCCGCACCACGAGCGCGGTGCTCGGCAACCCGGTAGACCTCGGGCACGAACCCCCACACCGACCCCAGCCGACCGGGCTCGAAGTCCTCGCTGGTCCGCTTGCGGTATGACGTTTCCAGGACCGAGTTCTCGTCAGTGCCCTGGGTCATCGCCAGGCACGGCGGCCGGTACGCACAGCCCGAGCAGCTCTCCCAGGACGGATTGGGGTAGATCCGCACCGATGGATCGGTCATGTCCTGCATTTCCAGAGCCACCCCGATGCCGTGGCGGGCAATTTCGGTCTCGGTTCTCGGCAGGTGCGTGCGGCGAAACGATTCGGTGCTGCGCTGCGTGGTGATCCCGCCTGGCCCCGGCACCGCCCGTACTTTCACCGGGGAGGTCAACTCGCCGTTATCGGGCTGGGTCAGGCGGAGCTCGTTGTAAATGGTGCCCTCGAGCTTGGCGAGAAAGGCGAGTTGCCACGCCCAGCTGCGGGTGAGGGCCTGCTCGTCCAGCCGGAGCTCATCGAGCTCTGGCCACTGCGAGCCGGTGACGACCCGGTGCTCGACAAGCCAGTACAGGTCATGATCGTCGATTACTGCTAGGTCGATGCGCACCCGGTACTGCAACGGCCGGCTATCATGCGTGATCAGGCCACGATTCGGGTCGGCCGGGTCGGGCAAGCTGATGTCGAACTGCGAGGCGACCCCGATCGGGGTGAACCGGTCGAGATCGCGCGCCCAGTCGAAGTATCGCCACAGCAAGCCCGTGCCTAGCTCCAGATGGCGATCCCAGTCCTCGACCTGCTCGGCGGACAGCTCACGGGTCTGCGTGTAGGTGTTGCGCTGGCGGCGCATCGATTTTTCGAAACCGGCGACCGCCAGCGGGCGCACGATTTCCCGGTTCCACTCCCACATGCCGGGGAAGTAGTAGACGTCTAGCGCGTCGTGGATCGCCTCGCTGAAGCTGAACACTTGCGCCGGTTCGATGGGCTCATAGTTTTGCCGCTCCCGGGCCCCGAGATCCCATGCTCGCCGGCACTGTCGGAACAACCTGCTCTCCCACGGCCGAGCCACATAGTTCACGCCCACGTAGTTCGCGCCCACGGCCACCTCCTGCCGCCCCTGCGAACCCGAGGGTACCTCGGACTTCCAGCGCGTTCTGGATACAGACTGGGTTAATTGAGGGTCGTTTGGTCCTTCGAAAACCGCAGTCTGCATCCAGACTGCGGCCTCGGAGGGTCAGTGGAGGCCTAGGTGGCGGGCGATCAGCAGGCGCTGGATCTCGCTGGTGCCCTCACCGATTTCGAGCACTTTGGCGTCGCGGTAGAAGCGGGCTACCGGGTACTCGTTCATGAAGCCGTAACCGCCGAAGACCTGGGTGGCATCCCGGGCGTTGTCCATCGCAGCGTTGGAGGAGACGAGCTTGGCGATGGCGGCCTCCTTCTTGAACGGCTGACCGCGCAGCATCCTGGCCGCGGCATGGTAGTAGGTCAGCCGAGCGGTGTGCGCCCGCGCTTCCATGTCGGCGATCTTGAACTGGATCGCCTGGTAGCTGCCGATAGCGTGGCCAAATGCGTGCCGGTGCCGAGCGTAGGCCACGCATTCGTCAACGCAGCCCTGTGCCAGGCCGACGCCGAGCGCGGCGATCGCGATACGACCCTCGTCCAGAATGGACAAAAATTGGGCGTACCCGCGCCCGCGCTCGCCGAGCAGGTTGCCCACCGGAACCCGGCAGTCGTCGAAGTACAGCTCACGGGTATCGGAACATTTCCAGCCAACCTTGGAATGGTTCTTCGACACGGTGAAACCCGGGTGCCCGGCCGGAACCATGATGGTGGAAATCTCCTTGCGACCCCCGTTGACACCAGTGATCGCGGTGACGGTGACCACCGAGGTGATGTCAGTGCCCGAATTGGTGATGAACGACTTGGATCCATTGATCACCCATTCGTCACCGTCGCAGCGCGCAGTGGTGCGGGTGGCGCGAGCGTCGGATCCCCCACCGGGCTCGGTGAGCCCGAAGGCCCCGAGCCGCTTTCCGCTGCACAGGTCGGGCAACCAGTGCTGCTTCTGCTCCTCGGTACCGAATCGGAAGATCGGCATCGTGCCCAGCGACACGCTGTCTTCCAGGGTGATTGCCACCGACGAGTCCACCCGGGCCAGCTCCTCCAACGCCAGGCACAGCGCGAAGGAGTCACCACCCATCCCGCCGTAGCGTTCCGGAAACGGCAGCCCGAACAGGCCCATCTCACCCATCTTCGCCACCAGCGGGTACGGGAACGCGCCCTGCTCGTACAGGTCGGCAATTACCGGAGCAACTTCCTTGCGCGCGAAGTCTTCCACCGTGGCGCGCAGCACCGCATGCTCTTCACTCAGTTCCACCTGCGTAGCCTCCCTAGGCCGGTGACCGCAGAGGGTCGACGACCACCACGACTGCGTCGCGCGCAACGGTGTCTCCGGTGCGGGCAGACAGCTGGCTCACCACGCCCTCGATCGGCGCGGTGAGCGCGTGCTCCATCTTCATCGCCTCCAGCACGACCAACCGAGCGCCGGCGCTGACCTGCTGGCCCTCAACGACGTCGACCACGGTGACGGTGCCGGGCATCGGGGCGCGCACTGCTCCGTCCGCGGTTGACTCGGTGAGCTGTGCGGCGGACAACGGTGGCTGCTCGCGCAACTCCCAGCTGTGCCCGTCGCGGCCCAGCCACACCACCGCTGCCTCGGTTGCGCAGGTGTAACGGCGGGTGATCCCGTCCAGCGTGACGGCGAGGTCCCCGCCCTCCCAGCACGCCGACGCGCGCACCACAGCACCGCCGTCCACCACCACCCCGGCAGCGGCAGCGCGACCCCGGGTCCGGACCTCGACCGGCTCGTGCCCGCTGGCCTGGACCTGCCAACGAGTCCAGGCCGGCTCGCCGATGCGCCAACCTCCGGGCAGGGCGAAAGGATCCACCACTGACCCGGTGGGCTCCAACGCCAGCAGCGCGCGCAGCCCCACTGCGGCCAGGATGTCGTCGGGCAGTTCGGCCGGCGCCGGGATCACCCGCTCCACCAGCCCGGTGTCCAGCGTTCCGGACTGCACGCCGGGATCAGCGAGCAGCGCCCGCAAGAAGGACACGTTGGTGCCCACGCCCAGAATGCTGCTGACCGCCAGCGCGGCGTCCAACCGGCGAAGCGCGGTGCTGCGATCCGGCCCGTGTGCGATGACCTTGGCCAGCAGCGGGTCGTAGTGGCTGCCCACCTGCTCACCCACCTGCAACCCGGAGTCCACGCGCAGGCCCGGCCCGGCGGGAGGCTCGCGCACCAGCAGGATCTGCCCACCGGTGGGCAGGAAGCCGGCCGCGGGGTCCTCGGCGTAGATCCGCGCCTCGATGGCGTGCCCATCAACGCGGATGTCATCCTGCATGAAGTCCAGCCGCTGCCCGGCCGCTACCCGCAGCTGCCACTCGACCAGGTCTAACCCGGTGACCAGTTCGGTGACCGGATGCTCGACCTGCAGCCGGGTATTCATCTCCAAGAAGAAGAATCGATCGGGCATTGCAGCCGGCACCAGGAACTCCACCGTCCCGGCGCCGGTGTACCCGACCGCCTTGGCCACCGCAATCGCGCACTCGCCCATCCGGCCCCGGGTGGCGGCATCCAGCACTGGGCAAGGTGCTTCCTCGATGATCTTCTGGTGCCGCCGCTGCAGACTGCATTCGCGCTCGCCGAGACACACCACGTTGCCGCACCCATCGGCTAATACCTGCACCTCGATGTGGCGGGAACTGGCGATCAGCTCTTCGACGAGCAGCGTCGCATCCCCGAAGGCGCTGTCGGCTTCTCGGCGGGCGGCGGCGATCGCCTCGGGCAGGTCCTGCGGGCGCTGCACTACCCGCATGCCCTTACCTCCGCCGCCGGCAGACGGCTTGAGCAGCACCGGGTAACCGATCCGGCTGGCAGCGGCGGCCAGCGCAGCGTCATCATCGCCACCGTTGCCGCTACCGGGCACGACCGGTACCCCCGCAGCGGCCACCGTCGCCTTGGCGCGGATCTTGTCGCCCATCAGCTCGATCGCCTCGGGGGGCGGGCCGATGAAGACCAGCCCAGCCCCAGCGCAGGCTCGCGCGAACGCCGGGTTTTCCGACAGGAAGCCATAGCCGGGGTGCACGGCCTGGGCACCGGTGCGCGCGGCGGCCCCGAGCACCGCGTCGGCACACAGATAAGACAACGCCGCCGGCGCTGGGCCGATCCGGACCGCGACATCCGCCTCGCGCACGGGGCGCGCACCGGCGTCGGCATCGCTGTACACCACCACCGACCGGATACCCAGCGCGCGCAGGGTGCGGATCACTCGCACTGCGATCTCGCCGCGGTTGGCGACCAAGACGGTGTGGAACAGCGAAGCCTGCTCGCAGGGCTGAGCCATCACCTCCGAAGCCTGCTCGCAGGGCTGAGCCATCACCTCCGAAGCCTGCGTGAGGCCTGCTTGCCGGGCCGAACCATCATCACCGCAGGGCTGAGCCATCATCTCCATCACGTGCTCACATCCGGAAAACGCCAAAGCGGCTGGGTTCCAGCGGTGCATTCGCGCAAGCCGACAGGGCCAGCCCCAGCACCATCCGGGTGTCCGCCGGGTCGATCACCCCGTCGTCCCACAACCGCGCGGTCGAGTAGTACGGGTTGCCCTGCCGCTCGTACTGGGCGCGGATGCGGTCGGCCAACGCGTCTTGGGCGTCGCGGCCACCCCGGACCGCGGACAGCACCATGGCGGCCTGCTCCCCGCCCATTACCGAGATCCGCGCATTGGGCCACGTGAACAGAAACCGCGGTGAATACGCTCGCCCGCACATCGAATAGTTGCCCGCGCCGAACGAGCCGCCGATGATGACGGTCAACTTCGGCACCCGGGTGGTGGCGACCGCGGTGACCATCTTGGCGCCGTGCTTGGCGATCCCGCCGGCCTCATACTCCCGGCCCACCATGAAACCGGAAATGTTCTGCAGGAACACCAAAGGAATGCCTCGCTGGTCGCACAACTCGATGAAATGCGCACCTTTGAGCGCCGACTCGCTGAACAGGATGCCGTTGTTGGCCACGATGCCCACGGGATGGCCGTGCAGCCGGGCGAAACCGGTGACCAGCGTGGTGCCGTACTCAGCCTTGAACTCTGTCAAGCGGCTCCCGTCAACGATCCGGGCGATCACCTCCCGGACGTCATAGGGCGTCCGGTAATCCACCGGTACCACGCGGTAGATACCGTCGGCAGCGGGCTCCTCGGTGGCGACCACCTCCCACGGCTCAGGTGGGCGTGGCCCAAGGGTGCTGACGATGTTGCGCACGATCTGCAACGCGTGGGCATCGTTCTCGGCGAGATGGTCGGTCACCCCAGACACCCGCGAATGCAGCACCGCCCCGCCGAGTTCCTCCGCGGTGACCACCTCACCGGTTGCCGCCAGCACCAGCGGCGGACCGCCGAGGAAGATCGTGCCCTGGTTGCGGACAATCACCGCCTCATCGCTCATCGCCGGCACGTAAGCACCCCCCGCGGTGCACGAACCGAGCACTGCGGCGATCTGCGGAATACCGCACGCCGACATCGTCGCCTGGTTGTAGAAGATCCGGCCGAAGTGGTCCCGGTCGGGAAACACCTGATCCTGCTCAGGCAGGTAGGCACCGCCGGAGTCGACGAGATAGATGCATGGCAGCCGGTTGTGCAGCGCCACTTCCTGGGCGCGCAGGTGCTTCTTGACCGTCACCGGGTAGTACGTGCCGCCCTTGACGGTGGCGTCGTTGGCGACGATCACGCACTCTCGGCCCGACACCCGCCCGATGCCGGTGATGATCCCCGCGGCCGGGGCCTCGTCGCCGTACATGCCGGTGGCCGCCAACGGTGACAGCTCCAGGAACGGCGACGACGGATCCACCAGGGAATCCACCCGGTCGCGGGGCAACATCTTGCCACGCTCGAGATGACGCTGACGAGCGCTGCGCGGCCCACCCCACCGCGACACCGCGAGCCGCTCCCGCAGGTCGGCGACCAGCGCCGCGTGCGCCTGCTCGTTGCGCGCGGCGGCGTCCTGCGCCGCGCCCGCCAGAGCGTCCACCCGTCGCTCCTTTCCCGCGCCGGGACGAAGCGCTTACACACCACGTTAGACGTATCAGCAGGCTCCTGGTGGCGCTCAGGTCACTGGGCACAGTGGAGTGCCCGCCAACAGAGGAGCCAACGTGAAACGACATGTCCAAACCAGCTACTACGTCGAGGGTGAAGGTCTGTGGACCCTTGACGAAGCCCAACAACCACGGTGCATCTGGCCGGAGGCTGCCGCAGAGGTGCGGATGTTCCGGTTTTCCCGCCTGGGTCCAGTGGGCGAGCCGACCGATCCCGCGTTGAATCACGAACTGGCCAGGGCCATGACGGCCGCCGGCGATGAAGCCGATTCCTCTGCTAATAGGCAGCCCCGGATCCCGGCTGGCTTTACTTACCTTGGTCAGTTCGTGGACCACGACCTCACCTTGGACGCCACTGCGGTGGCCTTGGGCCAGGACGTCACGGTGGACGAACTGGTCGACAACCGGTCCCCGGCTCTGGATTTGGACTCGGTGTACGGCCGCGGCCCCGGCAACGCACAGGACCAGCGTTTTTACGCAGCAGACGGGATCAAACTCAAGACCGGAACGACTGCTGCGGTGAGCCTGGCAAACATCCCCGGCGTTCCGGATGCAACCAATCCCAACCCACCGCACTCGGCGAGCACCAACGTCAACCGTGACGGGTTCGACCTGCCGCGAGTCGGGACCGGCGCGACGAAGGCCGCAGAACGAACGGCCCTGATCCCCGATACCCGCAATGACGAGAATCTCGCGGTCGCGCAAACGCACCTGGCGTTCATCCACTTCCACAACCGGGTGGTCGACACCCTCGCCACCCGCGGGGTGCCCAGCCTCGTGCTGTTCGAGGCCGCCCGCAGTGAGGTGGTGCAGCACTACCAATGGATGTTGCGCCACGACCACCTGCCACGCATCGTCGACCCCGACATCGTCGACGACGTGTTCACCCACGGCCGGAAGTTCTTCGAGGTCTCCGGCGGTCCGACCGGGACCATGCCGATCGAGTTCTCGGTGGCGGCCTACCGGCTCGGGCATAGCATGATTCGCGGCGCCTACCAGTGGAACCGGGTATTCCGCGCCGGCGGCCCGCTGGGAATCGCCACCCTGCTCCAGCTGTTCGCCTTCACCGGGACCAGCGGCAACTTCGCACCCCCCACGGACCCGGCGCAGTTGGACAACCCCAACTCTGGAACGTTAATCCGGCTGCCCACCAACTGGATCGTGGACTGGCGCCGGCTGCACGACTTCAGCGTTATTCCCAACTTCGCCGATGTGGTTCTCCCCGACCAGGAGACCAACGAGGCCAAGCGGATCGATACCCGGCTGGTCAACCCGCTGGATCACCTGCCGGCAGGCACCTTCGCCGGGCGCGAGCAGAACCTGCCGCAAGACGACATCCAGCGCAACCTGGCCTTCCGCAATCTCACCCGGGCAAACATGGTCAAGCTCGCATCCGGGCAGCAGATGGCTGACTTCTTCGGTGTCAAACAGCTGACCCCGGCCGAGATCCTCAACGGGAATGGTGACGGCAGCGGCGCGAACCTGACCGCCGAGGATAGCCTCAACCAGGTACAGCAGGACGCCTTGGTCGCCAGCACTCCCCTGTGGTTCTACATCCTGCGCGAAGCCGAGATCAACCACGGCAAGTTGGGCCAGGTCGGCGGGCGGATCGTCGCCGAGGTGTTCCACCGGGCCATGGAGATCAGCACCTACTCGATCGTCCGCAACCCCCACTGGCGCCCGCAATTCGGTCCCGACCCCAGCACCTTCCGCATGGTCGACTTGCTCCTCTTCGCCTTCAACAATGACCTCGCCCTGCTCAACCCCCTCGGCGACGCCTAGCGAGCCTTGCTCGCATCCAGCACGCTCAGCGGGGCAGTCACTGTTGCCTCGCTGAGCGCGCGATAGTCGGCAGACTTGTCAAACCGCTGGCCACGGACTATCCGGTACGGCTCAGTTCTGAACTCCGCGCGATCTGGACTCCCGGACACGTCGTGAACTCGACGCTACCGACATTCCCCTTGAACCCAAGACCCTGCGCAGATCAATCCTGTCGAGTTCACGGCACGCCCACGGACAGGCAAACTCTCGTGCATCTGCTGTGCAGAGAACCAGCCGGGACTCACCGGGCGTTGTGAAAGATCACGCCCAGCACGTAGCGCTCGCCGGTGTGCACGGCGCTGACACCATGACGCACCTGCACCCGGTGATCACGGCGGGAACCGCGCCTGGGCCGGTGGCGAACCGGAAAGATCACCGCCTGGCCCTGGTCGGGCCGGACCACCATCGGCCGAGACTGCTGGCGCGGCCGCTGCTCGACGAACACGCTTTCCCCACCGGTGAAGTCCACATCGGGCTTGCTGAGCATGACCAGCAGCTGCAGCGGGAACGTGAGATCACCATAGACGTCCTGGTGCAGGCAGTTGTAGCCACCAGGGCCGTAACGCAGCACCAGCGGCGTCGGCTTGTGCTGGCCCAGCGCCGCACACTCGACGAGGATGCCGTCGAGCGTTTCGGGAAAGCTGCGCTCACCCAGCCGCTGCGCCCACCGGTTCGCGATCGCCGCCAGGGGCGGGTAGCACCTTTCCCGCAGGGTCTGCACCAACTGGGGCAGCGGATCGGCGAAGTAGCGGTAGCTGCCCTCACCGTAGGCATGCCGCGCCATGATGACGGTGCTGCGGAACCGGGCGTCGTCGTCGAACATCTCCGCCACCTGGGCACACTGCTCCGGCGAGAGCAAGGGCGACATCATGGCGTAACCGCAGCTGTTGAGCTGGTCCTCTAACACAGGCCAATCGAGGTCGGCCAGCGCCGGCAGTTCGGCCCGCGTGCTGGCTTTGTTCATCATGCTCCCTCATTGCCTCACTGATTACCAAAGACCCATGCGGCGTGCAGCGGCTCGTCTCTGGCGGCGCGGTGATCAGCATTGGCTCGATCGCGGCAGACAAGGGCGCCGGCGCGGCCGCCCGGCAGATCACCGGGCAAGTCATTGCCGTCAACAGCGGCGCTCGCCCGACCCGCTGAGCCAACTACTGCTCATCGAAACACTGGGAGCACCTTGTCCGCCCACGCGCGGAAGAACTCCTCGTGATGGGACCCAATTTGCTGCACGTATACCTCGTCGAACCCTGCATCGACATAACGCTGCACGGCTTCCACGTGCCGTTGCAGATCGGGGCCGCAGGGGACGTGCTCGGCCAGCGCTTCGCGAGTCACCAGGGTGATAGCAGCCTCGAAGTCGCGCGGCCGCGGCAGGATCTGACCGAGTTGGCCCGGTAGCTGCTCGCTGGCCCACAACCGGTGTGCCGTTTCCACGCCGGCTTCCTCGGTCTCGGCCCAGCACACCTTCATCCCGCCCTGGACCGGCCGCTTCGGCTCACCTGCTTCGCGGAACACACGCACGAGCTCAGCGTCGGGCATGGCGGTGCAGTAGCCGTCGCCAATCCGCCCGGCCAGCTTCGTGGCCTGCGGACCAAACCCGGAGACGTAAATCGGCACCGGCTCGTCGGGCAATGTGTAGATACGGGCGTCACACACCTCATAAAACTCGCCGTGGAAGCTCACCTCCTCGCCCTGATGCAGCAGCCGGATGATTTGGATCGCTTCCTCGAGCATGGCCAGCCGCACCCCGACCGGGGGCCACACATCACCGAGGATGTGCTCGTTGAGGGCCTCGCCGCTGCCCACGCCCAGCACAAACCGCCCGCCCAGCTGTACCGCCGCCGTCGCGGAGGCCTGGGCGATGATCGCCGGGTGGATGCGCACGGTCGGGCAGGTGACCGCCGTGGTGACCGGCAGCGTTACCGCCTCGGACAGCGCGCCGATCACCGACCACACGAACGGGCTGTGGCCCTGCGCGCTGGTCCAGGGATGGAAATGGTCGGAGATCCACAGCCGCTCGAAGCCAGCTGCTTGGGCTAGCCGAGCCTGCCGAACAAGCTCCTGCGGACCGAACTCCTCACAGGACAGGAAATATCCGATGCTCACCATGTCCGTCGGGGTACCCGCGTCAGCGGCGGGCTACCCCGTGGCCGTCAGGAACTCGGTGAGCAACGCCGTGGTGCGCTGCGGTGCTTCCTGTTGCACGAAGTGCCCGACACCTGGCAGCACCTCGTAGCGGTAGCCGGCGCCAGCCCAGCTTGCTGATCGCCGCGCGGTGGCTGCCAGGACGTACGGGTCGTCGAGGCCCTGCACCTGCAACACCGGCACCCGGATGGCCCGGTCCACCGCGCGGGACAACCGGCGCCCATCGAAGCGCAACTGCGAGCGACCGACCCACCGGTAGTACTCCAGCGCGCAGTGCGCGGCAGCCGGAATCCGCATAGCCTCCCGGTAGCGCCGAGCCACCTCAGTGAACTCGCTCGACGAGCACCACTGCCGGCCGGCCCCAGCGCGCAGGATCTGCTCCACCAGCACCGCACCGTCGCGGGTGAGGCGGCGCTCAGGCAACCATGGCGCCTGGAACTCCACCAGGTAGCGGGCTGCGGCGCGCTGCGCCGGATCGAGCA
The DNA here is from genome assembly GCA_019241525.1 of Pseudonocardiales bacterium. Taxonomy (GTDB): domain Bacteria; phylum Actinomycetota; class Actinomycetes; order Mycobacteriales; family Pseudonocardiaceae. Next base: position 95,300 of record JAFAWY010000147.1, on the reverse strand, counting down.
TCAGCGCCTGGCCCATCGCGCGCGGATGCGCGGCGGCCAGGACGGTCACCGAGCGCACTACCCGGGGGTGCAGCGCGGCTGTGCACCAGCTCAGTACGCCACCCCAGTCGTGCCCGACCAGGTCGGCCTGGCGTTCCCCCAGTGCCCGGACCAAACCGGCCACATCCCCGGACAAGGTCCACAGGTCATAACCCCGTGGGGGCTTGTCGGAATCGCCATAGCCGCGCAGATCTACTGCTACGGCACGCCGCCCGAGAGCGGCAAGTGCTGGGAGTTGGTGCCGCCACGCCCACCAGAACTCCGGGAACCCATGCAGCAGCAGGACCAAAGGCCCCGTGCCGATCTCCGCTACATGCAGCCGGATCCCGTTGGCCGATACTTCACGGTGCGTCCACGGTCCGGGAATACGCACAGAGCTGGGATCCGGGAGGCGGGTCACTCCCTGGATTGCTGGCCACGTGGGTGGATCAGTGCTGCACCAGTGTCTCGGACGGTGCTGATCGTGCGTTCCGGTTTCCGGATACTGCGCACCCGGCGCCAGCCCAGCAATGCACACGCCCCGGCGGCGGCCAGCATCAGCCCGAACACGATGCCGAATCCGGCCCATTGCGGCAACCAGATGGCCAGTACCTCGGCCACCGTGATGAACAGGAAGAACAGGCTGAACAGCACAATCGCCAGCGCCATGAGGAAAAAACCGCTCCCTTTGACGCCCTTGCGGATCTCGGAGGTCACTTCCGCCTTGGCCAGTTCCACCTCGGAGCGGAACAAGGTGGAAAAGTGCCTGGCCGCTTCCTTGACCAGCTCACCTAGCGACGCATCAGCCAGCTGCGGGAATTCCACCGGCGACAGTGGCACCGAGGGCGCTGAGGGCCCTGAGGGAGCCGCAGGCGGTGCTTCGGGCTTCGCATGCCGGCCGTGACGAGGCTGCGTGCTGGACACCTGCGACATGGTGCCATGGCGCCTCTCGATCACTCCGCGTACCCGCCCAACTCACCCCCTGTGACTTCTCTCCCGACACGAAGACATAGCGGGTAAGCAAGGGGTGTTCAGCCCGCTATCTCGAGGCCGGGGTGGTGGAACCCCTTCAGGCGCGTCCAGCATGTGAGCAATTGCCGAGCAGTATCACTCGTCCGTGTAGCGTCAGTTTCGTGCCTGCGTTGTCGTTCAAGCTGGTGGCCCGCCGCCACGTCGACTACGGACGCACTCGGAGCATGATCTGTATGCCGGCCTGACCTGCCCAATCCTTCATCAGCCGAGCGCGTGGTCGTACCGTCGGCATCCATACCGCATCGACGTCACGTCTCGCGCTCTCTCCCGCAAGGACGCGCCCGTCATGCCCGCTCGCCCATCCACTCTCAGACGAGTCCTCACCACGCTCATAGCGATCGGTGCGCTTGTGCTTGCCGCCGCCTGCGGCAGCGCAACGAATGCCGCCGGACCACCCGGTCCAGCCTCGACGCTGCGCCTGGGTTATTTCGCCAATGTCACCCATGCCGCGGCGATCATCGGTGTCAACCGGGGTTTTCTTGCCAAAGAACTCGGCACCACGAAACTGGAAACGCAAATCTTCGACGCCGGTCCGGCCGCAGTCGAGGCATTATTTGGAGGCAGCCTGGACGCGGCCTACCTCGGGCCGAGCCCGGCGATCAACGCGTTCGCCCGCAGCGACGGCAAGGCCATCCGGATCATCGCCGGCGCCACCTCCGGTGGCGCCCAGCTGGTGGTGCGCCAGGGCATCAATACGGTGGCAGACCTTCGCGGCACCACCGTGGCCAGCCCAGAACTGGGGAACACCCAGGACGTTGCGCTACGTGCCTGGCTAAGTAGCCAGGGGCTGCGCAATAGCGTGCAAGGTGGCGGGGACGTCACCATCGCGCCCACCAAGAACGCTGACACGCTGCAGCTGATCAGGTCCGGCAAGCTCGCCGGGGCCTGGGTGCCCGAGCCCTGGGCATCGCGGTTGGTGCTGGAAGCCGGGGGCAAGGTGCTGGTCAACGAGCGCGACCTGTGGCCCGGTGGGCAGTTCGTCACCACCCACCTGATCGTGCGCACCGACTTCTTGCAGCGGCACCCGCAGACGGTCGAGGCATTGCTGCGGGGGCACGTCGACACGGTGCAGTGGGCGACACAGCACCCCGCCGAAGCCAAAACCGCCGTCAATGACGGCATCAATGCGCTGACGGGCAAGCCGCTGCGGGCGGACGTGGCCGATCGGGCATGGCAGGACTTGACGGTGACCTATGACCCGATCGCCACTTCCCTGCAGCGCAACGCCGCGAACGCGGTGGCCGCCGGTGTCACCACCAAACAGGTCGACCTGCACGGCATCTACGAGCTGTCGATCCTCAACCGGATCCTCACCCAACGGGGCCTGCCGACCGCGTCGGCCAGCGGACTCGGGAAGGACTAGGGATATGGCACCGTCGATCGTCAATTCCGCACCCGTGCGGCAAACCGCACGCGTATCCAGCGTCCGGATCACGCAGCTCGTGCAGGTCTTCGAAGCTGACCGGCCACCTGTGCTGGACCGGATCGATCTGGACGTCGCGCCTGGCGAATTCGTCTGCCTGCTGGGCGCCTCCGGGTGCGGAAAATCCACCCTGCTGTCGCTGATCGCCGGCCTTGGCACACCTACGTCCGGCGGCATCGAGGTCACAGTGGGCCGCCCAGCACTGATGTTCCAGGAGGCCGCGTTGCTGCCGTGGCTGACCGCTGCCGGGAATGTTGAGCTTGCACTCAAGGCGCGGGGGGTGAGCCTGCGCGATCGTGGCGCTGAGGCCGAGCGGCTGCTCAGCCTGGTGAATCTGGCGGGTCAGGGCCGCAAGCGAGTCCATGAATTGTCTGGCGGGATGCGTCAGCGGGTGGCGCTGGCCCGGGCGCTGGCCCAGGACAGCCGGCTGCTGCTGATGGACGAGCCGTTCGCCGCCCTCGATGCGATTACCCGCGACGCGCTGCACGAGGAACTGATCCGGCTCTGGTCCGAACAGCAGCTGTCGGTGGTGTTCGTCACCCACAATGTGCGCGAGGCAGTCCGGCTGGGGCAGCGGGTGCTGCTGATGAGTTCCCGGCCAGGCCGGATCGTCCGGGAGTGGCAGGTCGAGCTGAGCCAACCGCGGGCGATCGAGTCCCCAGGGGTCAGTGCGCTGGCCACCGAGATCACTCAGCATCTTCGCGCGGAGATCAGCCGCCATGCCCGATGACGTTCCAACGACCGCCCCGGCGACTGTGGCGACTATGACCGACGACCGCCGTGCCTTCGAAGCCGGGTTGGATGCCTTGGAGGCACCTACACCGCCACCACGGCCCGGTCCTGGAAGGGTGTTCGTCCGGTCGGTACTGCCCCCTCTTGTCGCAGTGGCGGTGTTTCTCGCGCTGTGGCAGCTGGCCTACAGCACCGGATTCAAGCCGAGTTACGCGTTGCCCAGCCCGCTGGATGTGTTGCGCACCTTCGGTGAGACGGTCCGTGACGGTCGAGCCTGGGAGGCGATCTCGATCAGCGTGTCGCGCGGCGCGCTCGGGTTTGCCGCGTCGGTGGTGGTGGGCACCGGGCTCGGCCTGGCGATGTGGCAAAGCCGCTGGTTGCGGGCAGCACTGGGGCCCTTTGTCAGTGGGCTGCAAAGCTTGCCGTCGGTCGCATGGGTCCCGGCCGCGATCATCTGGTTCGGCCTGTCCGACGCCGCCATCTACGCGGTGGTGTTGCTCGGTGCCGTGCCGTCGGTGGCCAACGGGCTACTCGCCGGCTTTGATCAGGTGCCACCGTTGTTGGACAAGGTGGGGCGGGTACTGGGTCTGACCGTCCTCGGCCGGATCTGGTACGTGCTGCTACCGGCAGCACTGCCGGGTTATCTGGCTGGGCTCAAGCAGGGCTGGGCATTTTCGTGGCGCTCGCTGATGGCGGCTGAGCTCATCGCGTACTCCCCCGCGCTGGGCATTGGGCTCGGCCAGCAGCTCAATATCGGGCGCGAACTGAACGCGATGGATCTGGTGATCGCGTCGATCGCGTTGATCCTGGTCGTCGGCGTGGCGATCGAGCTGCTGGTATTCGCGCCAGTGGAGCGCCGGGTGCTTCGGGCGCGCGGGCTCACCGTGGCTGGGCGCCGCTGAGACCGGTATCGGCGCGAAGTGAGCATTACCGCCGACGCGATCCACACCCACGACGGACAGCACCACGTGGTGGCTGACGCCCGCACGTTGCTCAGCAACCAGCACGCCCCCCACTTCTCCACCATCTCTTCGGGACTCTGCTGTCCGCAGGTGGCTAGATCCGGACCGTGCCGTCCTCGTCGAGGGTCCAGCCGGGGTTGTACGCGATCTCCCAGACGTAGCCGTCGAGATCGGCGAATGCCCCGGTGGTACCGCCCCAGTCCGCCCGGGCCGGGGCCCTCACGATGGTGCCACCCGCCCGTGTGGCCTCGGCCAGGACGGCGCCGACCTCCTGCGGCGAGCGGACATTGTGCGCCAGCTCGATCCCCGGGGCGCCGTGACCGCCGAGCGCCGTCCAAAGACCGAAGACCATCCCACCGGCTTGGAAGAAGCAGACTTCATCGTCGGGCTGCCGGGCGTCGGCCCAGCCGAGCGCCTCATAGAACGAGCGGGCTCGGGACAGATCGGTCACGCCGAGCGTCACCAGGCTGATGCGCTGTTCCACGCAACGAGCATCCCAGATGCGGTGGCGAGATTGGCGATCAGTGTGATGCCTCCTTGAGTTGGCCACGCGCCGCCAACCTAGGGAGGCATCACACTGCCGACGCTAGTCGCACCGTCGTTGCCTGGCTGGATCGTCTCACCAGCGCGCCGGATTTGCTGGACGGCTCGCCGCAGCCAACAAGATCGTTATCCTCGTTCTCGTAGGCTCGTTCTGGTGCAGAGCATCTGCGTGTTCAGCGGTGCGAGTCCAGGGGCGCAGCCGGAGTATGCCGCCGCAGCTCGAACGCTCGGCGCTGAACTTGCCGCTCGTGGCACGCGGCTGGTGTACGGCGGGGCGAGCGTGGGGCTCATGGGAGTCGTCGCCGACGCAGTACTGGCCGCGGGCGGGGAGGTCATCGGTGTCATCCCGCGCCAGCTAGTTGCCCAGGAAGTTGTCCACCTCGGGCTTTCTGACCTGCGGATCACTTCGTCGATGCACGAGCGCAAGGCCCTGATGGCGAAGTTGTCGAACGGTTTTGTCGCCCTGCCCGGCGGTTACGGCACCCTGGAGGAGTTCACTGAGGTTCTGACCTGGTCGCAGCTCGGGTTGCAGCGTAAGCCCTGTGGATTGCTGGATGTGGCCGACTATTACCGCCCGCTGCTTGCGTTTTTCGACCATGCTGTCACCGAGGAGTTCGTGCGCGCCGAGCACCGCGACCTCATCCTTGCCGATACTGACCCGGCACGCCTGCTTGACGCCCTCGACACCTGGACAGCACCCCCGCTGACCAGAAAGATCGACCCTGCCAGCATACCTGCACCCTGACCGGACTTCGACGCATAAGCGAGTGCAGCTCTCGCTTTAGTCCGGGCAGCTCCTGGTGAGCTTTTCGATCTCGGCGTCCATGTCGACAGCCATGCCCTCGCCGCCCAGCGGCACGAGGTCTATCGTGGCTTGGACAAACTGCCGGAGCAGGTCGCGGTCGACCTCGAGCATGGCGTGCCCATCGGGCGAACAGATTTCGATCAGGGTCACGTCCCATTCGCCCATGCTGGCCGGGCGCACCCTTACGTCGCCGATTCCGGCGGGCTCAGACAGCCCTTCCACCAGTAGTTCCCGCGCCAGTACCCAGTCGACGAATCGATCGCCGCGGGTCTGGATTTCGATGGTCACCGCGTAGGGATCGTCGGCGCAGTAGCTCCACCGGGTCACCACGGGTGCCGCGGCCTCGTGCAGCAACGCGAACATATCGTGGGCAACCGCTGCACCGTTGTAACTGGTCATTGTGGGCCGCCTCTCCGTGCTAGGTCGGGGAGTTGAACTGCTTACTGAATACATCGCTGGGCGGGAGTGGTACGTACCATCCGACCGCGGTATTCACCCCAAGGGATGGGTGGCTGTAACGCGCCCTACAGGCCGAGTGACCGGCTGATTACTTCCTTCATGATCTCGGTGGTGCCGCCGTAGATCCGGGTGACGCGGGCATCGACGAACGCCCGGCTGATGGGATATTCGAGCATGTAGCCGTAACCGCCATGCAGCTGCAGGCACGTATCGACGACCCGGCCTTGTAGCTCTGTGCACCACCACTTGGCCTTGGCGGCATCCGCAGCGGTCAGCTCACCACCGTTGAGCGCCTCGATGCAGCGGTCGGTGAACGTCTGCGCGATGTCGATCTCGGTGACCATCTCGGCGAGCCGGAACTTCGTGTTCTGGAACGACGCGACCGGCACGCCGAAGGCCATGCGGTCCTTAACATAGGACAGCGTCACGTCGACCGCGAACCGGGCGGCGGCCACCCCGGCCACCGCCATGGACAGCCGTTCCTGGGGCAGCCGGTCCACCAGGTACGTAAAGCCATCCCCTGGCGCGCCGAGCAGGTTGGTTGCCGGCACCTTGACGTCGCGAAAGAACAGCTCAGCGGTGTCCTGGGCGTGCTGACCGAGTTTGGCCAGGTTACGACCGCGCTCGAAGCCGTCCATCCCCCGTTCGACGACGAGCAGGCTCATGCCGTGATGACGTTCCCGCGGGTCGGTCTTCACCGCGGTGATGATCAAATCGGCGTTGATCCCGTTGCTGACAAACGTCTTCGAACCATTGACGAGGTAATGGTCTGCGCGCCGTACCGCGGTGGTCGCCATGCCCGCCAGGTCGGAACCCGTGCCCGGCTCGGACATCGCGATCGCGGTGATCAGTTCCCCGGCGGCGATTCCGGGCAGCCACCGGCGACGCTGTTCGTCATTGGCCAGGTCGAGGAAATACGGCAGACAGATATCGTTGTGCAGGGTTAATCCCAGGCCCGCGCCGGCGGCGCCAGCACGCATGATTTCCTCTCCGAGTACTGCATTGAATCGGAAATCAGATACTCCGCCACCGCCGAACTCCTCAGGAATCGCCATCCCCAAGAAACCAGCCGTGCCTGCGGTGGTGAATAGCCCTCGAGGCACAATGCCCTGGTGTTCCCAGGTTTCCCGATGGGGCGTCACTTCCTTCGCCAAGAAGGCGCGCACGCTCTCACGGAAGGCGTCATGCTCGGCCTCAAACAACAGACGGCGCATGACTCCAGTGTGCTCCTCGCAAAGCCGCGCAATGGGCGTCGTGAACTGGTGCCAGCGACGTTTCCAGATCTTGGGTTGTCGGTGGCGTCGAGTTCACGGCACGTGACGAGGAGGGCGCGGAATGGTCGACGGGAAGACCCACCGGCGGAACAGCACGAAGCGAACGGCAGTACCTACCACCGACGCGGCGAGCAGCACGGCAACTTCTAGCCAGCGGGAAGGGTGGGCGACCACAGCTTGCAACACCAGCAGGGCACCCGACGTCAGTGCGTAGTAGAGCCCGAAGATGGCCAGGCCCCGAAGGTGCATGCCCCGCCGGGCGTCGCCGCTCCCGGCGAAGGTCAGCCGCCGGTTGGCTTCAGTGTTGAGCACGTTCACCGCCACCAGCGCCGCCAGGTTCGCCGCCAGTGGCGGCACCCACGATCGCATCACTGCGTAGAGCGCGGCGGTCACCGCGGTAGATGCCACGCCGATCAGGCCGAATGTGACCAGCTGCCACAGCAACCCCCTACCCTGCGCGGCAGGCACCGCATCTGGGTGGGTGGGGCGCGGCGCCGACGGCTGCGGCTGACGCCTCACCCGGGCCACGCCAGTGGCCTTGGCCCGGGCTACCCGCACCAATCCTGGGACGTCGGCCAGGACCGTGGACCACATCCGGCCCCGGTCGTCAAGGTTGTCCACCCAGTCAACCGGCACCTCGTGTATGCGCAACCCGTTGTGTTCGGCGAGCAGCAATAACTCGGTATCGAAGGATCCGTCGTCGCGCAGGTCTGCCAGGAGCGGTCGGATCACCTCGGTGCGGGCTGCTTTGAACCGGCACTGCGCATCGGAGAACCGCTTACCATGGGTGACCCGGATGAGCCGGTTGTAGCACCGGGAGATCACCTCACGGCGGCCGCTATGTCCGGCGCGCGCCCCGGGCGCAAGGCGGGAACCGATCGCGATGTCGGAATGACCGTTGATCAGCGGTGCGATGAGTGGCAGCAGCGCGTCCATGTTGGTACACCGATAGACGTCGAGGTAGACGACAACGTCGGCGTCGCTGTAGGTCCAGCCGGTGCGCAGGGCGTGCCCCCGCCCCCTGCGGTCGAGATGCAGTACTCGTATCCGGTGGTCGGATCCGGCGAACTCGCTTGCCACCCGCCGCACCCCGGCGGTACTGGCATCGTCCACGACGGTGATCGTCCACGCGCAGGGCAGCTGTTCCCGCAAGTAATGACGCAGCACGCGCAAGCAACCGGACAACGCGCGTTCCTCGTCGGTCACCGGCACCACGACATCGACGGTGGCGGTCTGCCCGATCGACCACCGGGTCGCGGCGCGTTGGCGTTCGTCTAGCAGCCGGCCCCTGCTCTCCATGACCTGTTTATCGCCGCCCGACGTGCAAGCAAGCTGCACCAGACCTCAAAGTTGCCTGGGAACACCCACCGCCGCCATGCAGCCACGCTCCGGACGTAGGCAATCTCGGGCGCCAGCGACGAGAATGACCCGAGCACATTCGCCGGCGGATTGATCACTGCTCCGGCAGCGGCTCCTGGCGAGGTCACTACGCGGGAGTGCTACGCGCCGTGTGGGTCCGCAGGTGCCTGTGTTGCCGATCCACTAGTCGGCGCACGAACCGCCGCCAGTTAACCGTCGAGGACGTAGCCGGCTCCGCGCACGGTGCGGATCCGATCAGGGCCGAGCTTGCGGCGCAGGTATCCGATATAGACCTCGACCAGGTTGGAAGACTTCCGCTGACCCCAGACCTCCGTCGTGAGTCGCTCCTGTGACACCGGCTCGCCCGGCCGGCTAGCCAGAGCAACCAGCAGGGCGTATTCGGTCGGTGACAGGGTCACCAACCGGCCGGCGACGCTGACCAAGCCCAGCGCGGTGTCCACGGTGACCAGGCCGGCACGCAGCACGGTGCGATCAACGGCCATCTGATCAGAGACCCGCAGGCGCAACCGGCTGACCAGCTCTTCCACCGGAAACGGGGTGGTCAGGTAGTCGTCCAGAGTGCCGCGCAGCAATGACACGGTCTGTTCGCGCTGTTCCCGCGAGGTCAGCGCGATGACCGGCAGCTGGGGAGCGACCCGGCGCAGCTCGTCGAGGAAGCACCGGGGATCCGAGCCGACCAGGCCGACCTCCAGCACGAGCGCGGCCAGGTTGTGCGCCCGGGCCGCGTCCAGCACGTCCGGAACGGCGTCCAGAATCCGGGTCTCGAAACCGGTCGACCGTAACGCCTGCAACACCCGGCTCGTTGTCTGGCGCACAGGGACCATCAACAGAACTGGATGCCGCAACACTGTTGATCGTTGATCAATTTGCATCGGCGCAAAGAGTAGCTGTGCGGCGGTAAGCAATCGATGACCGGCAAGCTGACTGGTCGGATCCATCGGGTTACCGGTTAACGTTGAGTGCGCTGTCCGGCAGATGGAGTAACCGATCTGGCCGATAGGCGCAATCAGCGGTCGCTCGTCGCGCCACAGAGCCGGGTGGGCGACCCCGAGCCGGTAACGCTCTCAGGTTGCGCCAGCGGGGTACCCAGTTCTCCATACCTTTCGTGGCGTGCGACGCCAGCTGGAACGAACGCTGTGGGCCACGGCCTTCCTTGCCGTGCTGCTCGGCCCTGCGCTGCTGGCACCCGTGCTCCACGGCCCCCGCGCCGGGCAAACCCCGGCAGCCGGTGACGGCTCGTCCCTGCTGTCTGCGCTGTCCGTCGGGATAGGGTTGCTGGCCACCTCGATGCTGGTCTGCGCGGTAGTGCTGCCGTCGCGGGTGCGCTCGCTGACGCGGACTCTCGGCATCGACGGCGTGCTGGGTATCCACCGCTTCATCGGGATGGCAGCCACCCTCCTCGTCGGCTTGCACATCGTCTTGGTGGTAGTGGCCAAACCTGCCAACCTGGCGCTGTTTGACGTGGTGCACGCACCTAATCGCGCTCGCGCGGCGGTAGGCGCCACCGTGGCGATGGGTGCACTCATCGCACTGACGGTGCTGCGCAAAAAGCTGCGGCATCGCTACGAAGTGTGGCGCTGGGTGCATCTGACGCTGGCCGGCACCGCGCTGGTGCTCAGTGCCCTGCACATCTGGTGGCTCAACCACCTCATCCGGGATACCGCGATGCGGGTCGTTTTCATCGTCCTGGCGCTGGGGGTATTGGTGGTGCTGGGATACCGGTGGCTGTGGATGCCGGTGTTCGGGGCCGGCCGGGAGTACATAGTCCGCGAGGTGCGGCCGGAAACCAGCACGGTGAGCACTCTGGTGCTCCAGCCACGGCGGCATCCTTCCCGGCGGGGCTGCCGGGGCCTCGAGTTCGCCCCTGGCCAGTTCGCCTGGCTGCGGCTGAACCCGTCGGTGCGGTCGCAGGAGCATCCCTTCACCATCGCATCCAGCGCACATCTGGGGCTGTGGACGGAGTTCACGATCCGGCACAGCGGGGACTTCACCAGTGAGCTGCGGCTGTTGCGGCCGGGAAGCCCGGTGTGGATAGACGGCCCGCACGGCGCCTTCACGCTGGACCTGCAACGCACCACCGGCCTGGTGTTGATCGCCGGCGGGGTGGGCATCACTCCGATGATGAGCATGCTGCGGACGCTGGCGCATCGACGCGATAGTCGCCCGCACCGGCTGCTGGTGGTCGCCTCGACAATTGACGAGCTGCTGTTCCGCGGGGAAATCAGGCAGCTGCAACAACGGCTGGACCTGACCGTCGTCGAAGTGCTCCGCAGACCCCCGCCCAGCTGGACCGGCCCATCCGGTTCGATCGACGAGGGCCTGCTCACCGAGCTGCTACCCGGCAAGTTCCGGCGTAACCAGCTCGATTACTACCTCTGCGGCCCGCCCGCGATGGTCAACGACGTGCTGACCGTGCTCGACGGGTTAGAGATTCCGGAGCCGCGAATCCACACCGAACAGTTCGATTTCGTCTAAACCCCAACAACTGGCTGACGCCTTGCGGAGAGAGGTTTCTGCTGTGCGCCCCCCGGTACCAAGATTTGTCCGATGGGCTGTCACCCTGGCGGTGATCGCCGCGCTGACCGTGGTCGTATTCCAGTATTGGGGGACGTCGCAATACCCGATCGCTATCGCTTCGCGCGATCAGACCGCCAGGCAAGCAGGTCAAGCGGGCCAAGCGACCGTCCAGGACGCGAATTGGATGCCGACACGGTGGGGTCCCCTGGGGCCCGCGGATCGTGATCTCCTGGTCATGATCCGCCAAGCTGGACTGTGCGGAGGATCGAGTGGGCGGCAGGCCCAGACGCAAGGCAGCAATACCCAAGTACGCACCGTCGCCAAGAAAATCTCGGCCGACTACGGCGACCTGGACAATCAGGTGCGCTCGGTGGCCGGCAAGCTCGGGGTGGCGCTGCCCAACCAGCCCACCGCGCAGCAGCAGGGCTGGATGACGCAACTATCCGCGCAGTCCGGCTCGAAGTACGACCGCATGTTCGCCCAGCACCTCCGGGTCACCGAGGGCGAAGTACTGCCGGCCATCACGGCAGTGCGAGCCGGCACCCGCAACGAGCTGATCCGGTCGTTCGCCGCAAACGCCGCGGTTCTGGTCAACCGGCACATGGAAGCCCTCGAGCGCACCGGGCTGGTGGACTACACCAAACTTCCGGCACCGCCAGCACCGGTCGCAAATACCACGCCCGCTGGCCCCACCCAGGCCGTTAACCAGGTCGCCAACGTCACCCCTGTGCGCGCTGCAACAGGGATCAACACCAACGCGATGATCGCCGCCCTGGTTTCCACGGCCGGAGTGCTGGTGGCGCTTGGACTGCTCGGCACCGGCAAGCGGGTTCGGCGGCCAGCCGGAGCGCAGCACCGTACCGCCCCTCGGGCCTATGCCACGCGGCCTACCCAGCGTCGCCGCGCCGCGCACCGCTGGTGAGAGGCCAACCGCGACTCGTCTCTGCTTACGGGTCAGGCACGGGGCGACCGAACAGCGCGAGCAGTGCATCCCGGTCGTCGTTGGCAGCAGCACGGTTGCGCCGGATATGCCCGCAGTCGAGGCACTGCTGCACCACGACGATCTCCCCGCCCTCCCATAGCGCCCCGACAGGTTCCATCGCCGCGCCGCACTCGGCAGCACGGTCGCCCGGGTTGACGTCGACGTGGCGGGACCACAAGCATCGTGGGCAGTGGTTGGTGTAACCGCTGCCGCGGACCGGGGTTCCGCAATGCAGACAGCGGAAGTTCTCCTTGCGCCGGGTGAACGAGGGCAGTTGCGTCATCACCAGCCAGCATGACACCCACGTCCAATCAGCCCCGCGTTACGCTGTGTATCAGGAGGCATGCCGCAAAATCCTGGTACGGGTATCCCGCAAGATTCACGGTGCGGGTGTCTCCGGCAGGATACGGAGGGTCTGATCATGACGCAGAGGGTGCGGTCGAACCCCGATGGGCGCCTGTGGGAGGTCCAGCGCCGGATAAGTTGGACCCGCCCGGCGATGGCCGACCAGTTCGAGCACGACCTGGCCGCAGGCTACGTGTCCGGCATCGCGATGTTGGGCATCCTCGCGGTGCTCATCCTGTTCGTGGTCTTCTGGACGCCGACTAACGTGGTCATTCCGCCCTGGTTTGTGCTCCTACTACTGCTGGTACTGCTGCTGCTGCCGATGTTGTGGGCGGTGCAGCGGCCGTGGGTGATCACTGCGGCCACCGATGGTGAGTACTGGGAAGGCATTGTGCGGGGCATGGCGGCGGCCCGAGACGAGATGTACCGGATCGTTGATGATCTTGAGACGAAGGGGTATCCCAATGAACCCCACGGGCCGCTCACCCGCGTGAGATAGGCCGCCCCATCCTGTGACTGTTTGAACTGGGGTCAACAGCGGCGGGCGCAGGAGCACACTGGAGGCATGCCTGAGCTGCCCGAAGTCGAAGCGCTGGCGCATCATCTGCGCGAGCATGCCGTCGGCGCCGCAGTGACGCGCATCGACGTCACCTCTCCCACCGTGCTCAAGACCGTGCAGCCACCCGTGCACGCCCTGCACGAGCAAGTGGTGACCGGGGCCACCCGGCACGGCAAGTTCCTCGCGTTGCACACCGATGGGCCGGCGCTGGTCATCCATCTGGCGCGTGCGGGGTGGCTACGGTGGTCGGACTCGCTGGCCCCGGCCCCACCACGTCCCGGCAAGGGACCCATCGCGCTGCGGGTCCATCTCAGTGGCGGAACAGGTTTTGACCTCACCGAGGCAGGCACTCAGAAGCGGCTCGCGGTGTACGTAGTGGCCGACGCGGCCGGCGTGGCCGCGTCACCGGGTATCCTCCGGCTCGGTCCGGATGCTCTGGAGCTGACCCGCGAACAGCTCGGCGAGTTGCTGCGCGGGCGCTCCGAGCGGCTCAAGACAGTGCTGACCGACCAGACCCTGATCGCCGGGATCGGCAACGCCTACTCCGACGAGATCTTGCACGCCGCTGCGCTGTCGCCCTACGCCATTGCCGGACGGCTGCCCGACGACGCCCTCAACCGGCTGCATGAGGCCCTACAGCGAGTGCTGCGCGAGGCGATAGCCCGCTGTGTCGGCCAGGACGCCGCCCGGCTAAAGGCGGAGAAGCGGGCCGGCCTGGCCGTGCACGCCCGCGCTGGTCTGCCGTGCCCCGTCTGTGGCGACACGGTCCGAGAAGTGTCTTTTGCGGACCGCTCTTTCCAGTACTGCCCGACCTGCCAAACCGGTGGAAAACCGCTGGCTGACCGCAGGCTGTCACGGCTGCTTCGCTGATTTCCACCAGTTGCGCCATGAGGGTGAAGGTCAATAAATTCACCCCAGCTGCGGTCGCGCATCGGCCTCATCCGGAGTTCGCTAGCTTCGTGGTTCGGCCCCCGTCACTACGTCACTCCGTGGGCTCCCCCTCTCGGCGAAGAACCGCCATAGATCAAGGAGTGACTCCCGACACCGAGATATTCACCGCATCATGGTGCTGCTCGGTGGGTACAACGTGGACGATCGAGCTGCGGTCCGCCGACGACACGGCGCTGGGTCGCCCGGTGGAATGGATCTGCTCCGGAGTGCCGACTGAGCAGCCGGTTCCAGAACGCCAGACCACAGACCTCCTTGCCGAGCGTGGCCTTCGGCTGTTCCCGATCAGTCCAGTCAATTCGATCGACCCCGCGCCCCGCAGCAGGAGCCGCCGGCTGATCGGCCATGTCACCCGCAACCCCGAAGTGTTGCGGCTGGCGGTGATGCTCCATGACGTGGTGGATGCCAGCCGCGATCACCCCATGGTCGTGGCCGCCCGATGGATTCAGGCCGGATACCCGGCAGATATGGCGGCACGCTGGATCATCGGCGGGGTGGATTGGCCCCGGGTATCGCAGAGCATCTCGCGAATCTCCAGCCCGGTGCCGCACTGAAAGCCGCGCAGTCTGTGCTGCACCCCAGGGGACCGAGCACCGGTGAGGCCGTTGGCGATCGGGCGCGTTGCGGCGAGGCAACGTTGTCAGCCGGCAGCGGGAACGCGACGATGGCGTGGTGAATCTGCTCCACAACCCCGGGGTGGTGGCAGCACTCGCCCTGATTATCGCCATGGTGCTCGCTGCCGGACTGCTGCACTGGGTGCGCAGTCGGCGGGAGTTCGGCACCGATGCCGACCGGGCCACCTACAACGCGCTGATCACCATGGCACGGGCCTCGCCGCCGCTGCGCGACGGGTTGCAGGCGTCCTCGGCGACCGCGGCGGCGCCGCACCTGCGTGCCCTGTTGAACTGCACGGCCGTTGCGCTGACCAATGATGAAAGCGTGATGCTGGCCTGGGACGGGGAGGGACAGCACCACGCCGAATGGGTTGCCGAAGCCGCCCTGGAGGCGCTGAGCACAGGCCGCCAGCAGGTGCGTAGCCAGCGCGAGATGGACTGCGGCCGGGCCGACTGCCCGATTCGCGCGGTGATCGTCTCGCCGCTGGAGGTCGACGGAAGCATTGTCGGGACCTTCGGCGTGGTCAGCGAGCGGCCCGCCGCGGCGGGCGTGATGCGGGCCACCGCTGAAGTCGCCCGCTACGTATCCAGCCAGCTGGAGCTGGCCGAGCTCGACGAGTCTCGATCCCGGCTCGCTCATGCCGAGGTACGGGCGCTGCGCGCGCAGATCTCGCCGCACTTCATCTACAATGCGCTGACCACGATCTCGTCGTTCGTGCGCACCGACCCCGAAGAAGCCCGCGAACTGCTCATGGAGTTCGCCGAGTTCACCCGGTACTCCTTCCGCTCCACCGGGGAGTTCACCACGCTGGCCGAGGAACTCAACAACATCGACCGGTACCTGATCCTGGAGAAGGCCCGGTTCGGGGAACGACTACAGGTCAAGCTGCAGATCGCCCCTGAGGTACTTCCTGTGGTGCTGCCATTTCTGGCGCTGCAGCCGCTGGTGGAAAACGCCGTCCGGCACGGGCTGGCCGGCAAACCCGGTGGCGGCACCGTGTCGGTGATAGCCGAGGACTCCGGAGCCGATTGCGTGATCAGTGTCGAGGACGACGGTATCGGGATGGACCCGGACCGGCTGCGCGACGAGATGACCGACTCCCATGTCACCGGCGCCCATGTCGGTTTGGGCAACGTGCACGACCGGCTGCGCGGTGCCTTCGGCGACGAGTGCGGGCTGGTCGTCGAGACGGCGCCAGGCGCGGGCACCAAGGTCAGTATGAAGGTGCCGAAGTTCAGCCGCGGGGTGCGCGCCATCGCCCCGCCGACGCCAAGCCCATCGCGTACCCAACCGCCGGTCAGCGCGTAGCCCCAAATGAAACAAGCCGGCAGCCATGCTCCGTAGGCTTAGCCGAATGGACGTCAAGGACCTGGCCTCGCGGTTGCCGTTGCCTGGCAACCAGCGGGAGAGCGGCCCGGTGGTGGCCGCGATAAAACTGCACGGCCTGATCACACCGGCGCCGGCGTCGCTAGGCCGGGGAGTGATCAATCTGGCCTCCTTCGACTCGGTGTTGACGCGCGCCTTCGGTTACGAGCGGCTGCGGGCGGTGGCGCTGTCGATCAATTCACCGGGTGGGTCGCCTACCCAGTCAGCGCTGCTGGCGGATCGGATCCGCGGCCTCGCCGACGACAAGCGCGTGCCGGTGCTGGCGTTTTGTGAAGACATCGCCGCATCCGGTGGTTACTGGGTGGCCTGCGCCGCGGACGAGATAGTCGCCCACCCGACGTCGCTGGTCGGATCCATCGGAGTGGTCAGCCGCGGATTCGGGCTGCACGGTTTGTTGGAGCGTTTCGGGGTCGAGCGCAGGCTTTACACCGCGGGCGCCAACAAAGCCCGCCTGGACCCGTTTCTGCCTGAGCAGGAAGAAGACGTGGTCTGGCTGCACGGAATGCAAGCCGAGCTGCACATGATGTTCCGGGAATGGGTCTGCTCCCGCCGGGGCAAGGTGCTGGCAACCGACCAGCAAGACCTGTTCACCGGCGAGGTATGGACCGGGCGCAGGGCCGTCGAACTGGGCCTGGTAGACCGGTTGGGCACGATGCGCGGGGAGATCAGTAAGCGTTACCCCGGCGCGGAAATCGTCACCGTGGAGCAACGCCGGCCGCTGCTGGCTCGGCTGGGTCTCGTTCCCGCTGCGGCCGCGCTGAGCAACCGCAGCGTCCCGGAATCGGCGCTCGCAGTGCTGGAAGCGCTCGAGCACCGAGCCGCCTGGTCCCGCTTCGGCCTCTAGCAGCATCCGTTGATGCGCCGGTGTGCTGTTGTTCAAGTCGGTAACAGTAAGGTCAAGCACGGACAACGTACCAACCGTGGACAGCAATACTGGCCATGTGCAGGATTGATAGTCCATCGCAGTTTCTTAGGGGGGCAGGTCGGCTGAGAGGCGATCAATGAGCGGCAACGACGACAACCCCGGGCTTGTCGTGCTTGCAGTCGATGACGAGCCGGGTCCGTTGGCCATGCTGCTAGAGGTCTTGGAGGCCGAGCCGCGCATCGGCACCATCCTGACCGCCACGAACGCCACCGAGGCGCTGTCGATCCTGCGGCCCGATAGCCGCAGTCCCAACGGCACCCCGCTGCCGCGGGTCGATGTGGTGTTCCTGGACATCCGGATGCCCGGTCTCGACGGTCTCGAGCTGGCCCGCGTGCTGGCCACGATCCCTAACCCGCCGGCAGTGGTGTTCGCCACCGCCTACGACGAGAACGCCCTGGACGCGTTCGAAATCGGCGCGGCTGACTACCTGATGAAACCGGTGAGCCGGGACCGGCTGGCCAACACGATGCGGCGGATCGTGGCCTCCCGGCGCGACGCAGCTGCTCCAGGACCGGAGCCGACCAGCGAGGATGAAGTCATCCCGGTGGAACTCGCCGGTACCACCAAGCTGGTGCCGCGCTCGTCGGTGCGCTGGGTGGAGGCACACGGGGACTACGCGCGGCTGCATACCGGTGAAGGCACCAGCCACCTGGTCCGTATCCCGCTGTCCCAGCTGGAGGACCGCTGGTCTGATGCCGGGTTCGTGCGCATCCACCGCTCCTTTCTGGTCGCCCTGCCGCTGGTCACCGAGCTGCGGATGTCGGCGTCGGGCTACGTCGTCCGGGTCGGCAACGGCGATGATGCCACCGAATTACCGGTCAGCCGCAGGCACACCCGCGAGCTCAAGGACCGGCTGGTGCGCGCAGCCAAACAAGGCTGGACGTCTCGATGAGCGTGACGGCTTAAGGTCCGCCAGATGAGCTTCGGGGGCATGAGCGACGACGCGAACGGTCCGGACGGTGATCCCTGGGCGGCGCTGGTCAAGGCCGCCGAGGAGGCCGCCGCCAAGGAACAGGCAGCCCAGCAACAATCGGGGCAAGACAGCACCATCTACCCACTCGCCAGCCGGATCAAGTCTGCCAAGCGGGAACGGATCGTCCTGGCCCAGCGGCGCAACAGCCGCCGCGTGGTACGCACGCTGGCCGAGTTGGAAGACCAAACCAGCGTCGGTGAGGTGCTGGTGCGCCAGCTGGTACGGGTGCAGCTGATGCTGTCGTTGCGGCTGATGCTGCTGACCGTGGTCGTGCTCGGAGCCATCCCGGTTGCGTTCCTCCTGGTGCCGTCGCTCGGTACGACCACCATCCTGGGCCTGGGCCTGCCATGGCTGCTGCTCGGCTTGGCCGTCTACCCGTTCTTCGTCGCGGTGGCGTGGTCCTACAACCGCGGCGCTGAGCGCAACGAGCAGGACTTCGCCGAGATGGTCGAGAACTGAGCGCCAGGTGCCCCAGCAGGCTGCCTTCTACGTAACCATCGCTGCGATGGTCGTAGTCGCCGCGGTGACCATGCTCGCCGGGCTCTACGGGGCCAAGATGCGGTCAACCTCGAATTTCTTGGATGCTGCGCGCACGCTGGGCCCACGCTGGAACGCCGCGGCGATCTCCGGCCAGTACCTGTCGGCGGCGTCGTTTCTCGGGGTCGCGGGGCTGGTGCTCAAAGGTGGAGTGGACGCGCTGTGGTACCCGGTGGGGTTCACCGCAGGTTACGTGACGTTACTGCTGTTCGTGGCCGCGCCGCTGCGCCGGTCAGGCGCCTACACGCTGCCCGACTTCGTTGAGGTGCGGCTGGGTTCGGCGCGGCTGCGCCGGATCTGCACCACTTTTGTCATCATCGTCGGCTGGCTCTACCTGGTCCCGCAGTTGCAGGGGGCCGGGTTGACCCTGCATGAGGTCACGCACCAACCGAAATGGGTCGGCGCCGCCGTGGTCATGGTGATCGTGACGTTCAACATCTACACCGGATGGATGCACTCGATCACCATCGTGCAGGCATTCCAGTACTGGATCAAACTGACCGCGCTTGCCGTCCCGGTGTTCGTGCTGCTGATCCACCACGCTGCGGAGCAGCAACCACCTCGCAGCTCCCTCAATGCCCCGTCACCGGCCTTCACCCATGGCATGGACATCACGCCGGATCGCGACATCGTGCTCAACGTCACCGAACCGACCACAGTCAAGGTGATCGGCACGCAGGACGGCCACCCGACGAACGGGCTAGTACGCTGGGCACCCGCTGAGCACAAGGTGACCAAAGGCACCATGGTGCACTTCGAGGCCGGCACGCGGATCCCGGTGATCACCGATGCCGCCGCCGACTACGGTGCCTGGCTGCGCCCCCTGGGCGCCGGCAAGCATCCCCTGCTGGCCACCTACTCGCTCATCGTGGCGCTGCTGCTGGGCACCATGGGACTTCCCCACGTCCTCGGCCGCTACTACACCGATCCAGACGGGTCCGCGGCGCGCCGCACCACGCTGCTGGTCCTCGCGCTGCTCGGGGCGTTCTACCTGTTCCCGATCGTGTCCGGGTGGCTCGCCCGGCTCTACGTCCCCGAACTGCTGGCCGCCGGCAACACCGATGCCGCGTTGCTGGAACTGCCGGGAGCCGCGCTGGGCAAGTGGCCCGCGCTGGTGCTCGGCGGCCTGATCGCAGCCGGGGCATTCGCCGCCTTCATCTCTGCGGCCACCGGGCTGGTGGTCAGCGTCGCGGGAGTGCTGTCGACTGACGTCCTGCCTGGTCGGCTGCGTGGCTTTCGCGCGGCCACGATCGCGGCCTGGTCGGTCCCGCTGGCTTTCATGTTGGCGGTCTCGTCGCTCGATCTTGCCCAGGGCGTAGGGCTGGCTTTCGCGGTGGCAGCCTCGACGTTCTGCCCGCTGCTCGTGCTGGGTATCTGGTGGCGTGGGTTAACCGACACTGGGGCGGCGGCCGGCATCTTGCTCGGTGGCGGTTTGGCGTTTGCCGCCGTGCTGCCCGCCGCAGCCGGCATCCTGCCTCCGGAATGGCAGGCGGTGCTGGCGCAGCCGGCGGTGTTCACGGTGCCGCTGGCCTTCCTGACCATGGTGGTGGTGAGCCGCCGAACCAGCGATCGAGTTCCGGGTGACGTCTCGCGCATCTTGCTGCGGCTGCACGCGCCGGACCGGTTGGGACTGTCTGAGGATCGAGACTTCGGCCAGTCCGGACCTCGCGCCGGGCTGACCGCAGCTGCGCTGCCCCGGATGCGAGGAGGTCGTCACCGTCGGTAACCAGCTTCAGAGAGCCACCCTTCCGGTGCACAGCGGTACCCGGCGCACCACTAGGGTGTCGGCGGTCTTCGCGACCCACGGAGCATTGAGCATGATCATTATGATCAGCATGGCCACCGCCGGCCGAGCCGGCAATCAGACTGCCGCCGGCCGAGCCGGCGTTCGGACCATCGCCTGGGAGGTGTGTGCATGAGCACCGCCGAGTCTGCCGGCACTGCCAGCAGCGGGCGCGCATCGGATCCCTGGACCGCCGCCCACGCCAGCGCGGAGTTCGCCACGCTGCGCACGAGGCTGCGCGGATTCGTCTTTCCGATGACCGCGTTCTTCCTCGTCTGGTACTTCCTGTATGTCCTGCTGGCGGCGTTCGCGCCGCACTTCATGGCGATCAAGGTTGTCGGCAACGTCAACATCGGGCTGATCTTCGGCTTGCTGCAGTTCGTCTCCACCTTCGCCATCACGACGATCTACGTGCGTTTCGCCAATCGCTACCTCGATCCGGTCAGCAACCGGATCCGCGAGCACGTCGAGGGGGGCAGCTGGTGATCGCAGCGCTAGCCCAGACAGCCGTCGGCGAGCCACTGGTCAACGGCGGCATCTTCCTGTTCTTCGTGCTGGTGACCCTGGTCATCGTGTTCCGCGCATCGCGCCGCACCCGCACCGCCGCGGACTACTACGCCGCGGGCCGGACGTTCACTGGGCCGCAGAACGGGGTCGCCATCTCCGGCGACTACCTATCGGCAGCGTCGTTCCTGGGCATCGCCGGCGCCATCGCCGTGTTCGGCTACGACGGCTTCCTCTACTCGATCGGCTTTCTGGTCGCCTGGTTGGTGGCGCTGCTGCTGGTCGCAGAGCTGCTGCGTAACACCGGCAAGTTCACCATGGGTGACGTACTGAGCTTCCGGATGCGTCGGCAACCGGTAAGGGCGGCGGCAGCTGTCTCAACGCTCGTGGTCTCGTTGTTCTACCTGCTAGCTCAGATGGCCGGCGCCGGTGGTCTGGTCGCGCTGCTGCTCAACGTCAAGGGCAGGGGAGCCCAGGCCCTGGTGGTCGCCGTGGTCGGCCTGTTGATGATCTTCTATGTGCTCGTCGGTGGGATGCGCGGCACCACCTGGGTGCAGATCGTCAAAGCCGCGTTGCTCCTCGTCGGCGCAGGCATGCTGACCGCCTGGGCGCTGGGCGCTTTCGGGCTCAACCTGTCCGCCATGCTGGGTGAAGCGGTGGCGCACTCATCGCACGGGCAGGCCGTGCTCGCCCCAGGTCTGCAATATGGCAAGAGCACCACAACCAAGATTGACTTCGTCTCGCTGGGGCTGGCCCTGGTGCTGGGTACCGCAGGCCTGCCGCACATTCTGATGCGCTTCTACACGGTGCCCACGGCCAAAGAGGCCCGCCGCACGGTGGTGTGGGCGATCTGGTTGATCGGCGTGTTCTACCTGTTCTCTCTGGTGATCGGTTACGCCGCCGCAGCCATGGTGGACGGTGGCCCGGCGCGGATCGCGGCGATGCCAGGCGGAGAGAACTCCGCGGCACCCCTGCTGGCCTACCAGCTCGGCGGGGAGTTTTTCCTGGGCTTCATCTCGGCGGTCGCTTTCGCCACCATCCTCGCAGTGGTAGCCGGTCTGACCATTACCGCGTCGGCGTCGTTCGCGCATGACGTCTACGCCAACGTGATCAAGCGGGGCAACCTGGACGCCGACAGTGAGGTGCGGGTAGCCCGCATCACGGCATGCGTGATCGGCGTGCTTGCAGTGCTTGGCGGCATCGCTGCGCTGGGCCAGAACGTGGCCTTCCTGGTGGCGCTGGCCTTCGCGGTGGCCGCGTCGGCGAACCTGCCGACGATCCTGTACTCGCTGTTCTGGAAGCGGTTCAACACCACCGGCGTGCTGTGGAGCATGTACGGCGGATTGATCAGCTGTGTATTGCTGATCATCCTGTCGCCAGCGGTGTCGGGCACGAAGACCTCGATGTTCCCCCATGTCGACTTCGCGATCTTCCCGCTGAAAAACCCGGCGCTGGTGTCGGTGCCACTGGCCTTCCTGCTCGGCTATGTCGCGACCGTGCTCAGCCCGAAAGACCAGCCGGACGAGGCCCGTTACGCTGAAATGGAGGTGCGCGCACTGACCGGTGCCGGCGCCGAGCGTTCCACGGCGCAGGCAGCTGTCCCGCAGCCGGTGCCGCACGTCCGGCCGGCGCTCGAGCCGAACGTCACTCATCCTCCCGAGGTCGCCGCCGTACCCTCCCCGCGCAATGCGCACCGGCGGCCGGTCCTGATCGCCACCGGCGTGCTCACCGGAGTGATCATCCTGGCGGTGTCGATCTCCGTGAACCGGGTACTGGCCGCCGCCCCAACCGAAGCCGCAAAACCAGCTCAGCCGCAAATCACTGCGGATATCGGCCCGGAGGTGGCGATACCGGCGCTGGGTCCCACCATCCAGGTTGGCAAGACTCCGGGATTCGTCGCGGTCTCCCCCAATGGCCGCCACGCCTACATCGCCAACCGCAACGCCCAAGTCGTCACCGTGGTGGACACCGCGGTCAACCAGGTGACCGCAAACATCCCGATCGCCGCGGGGCCTCCCCAGTTCCTCGCCTTCGCGCCGGACGGCCGCACGCTTTACGTCACCATTTTCAACGACACACGGACGATCCACGTGGTGGATGTGCTCGACACGGCGACGAACACGGTCATCGGGACCATCCCGCAACCCGCCCGCCCGTACCTGCCGGCAGTCAGCCACGATGGCAAGCGGCTGTTCATCCCCAACCACGACACCGCTTCGGTATCGGTGGTGTCCACCGACACCAACGCGGTGATCGCCCAGATCGCCGTCGCACCCAATCCGCACTGGGTTGCGTTCTCCCGCGACGGCAGGCTGGCTTACACGGCCAACCACGAGTCGAACGTGGTGACGGTGATCGACGCCACCACCCTTGAGGTACTGGCCACCATCCCGGTCGGCAAGAGCCCGCACAGCATCGCCGTGCATCCCAACCTGCCACTGATCGCCAACACCAACTACGACACCAACACCCTGTCGATGATCGACGGCATCACCAACAAGGTGCTGGCGACCATCCCGGTCGGGAAGAACCCGCAAGACATCGCCTGGGCCCCGGATGGTCGGTTCGCCTACGTGGTCAACGAGGGCAGCAACACAGTGACCGTGATCGATGTCCGGACCAACCAGGTGACTGCGACCATCCCCACCGGGATCCAGCCGACCAGCATCGCGGTGTTGCCCAACGGCCGCCAAGCGTATGTGAGCAACGTCCAGGCCGGCACGCTCACCGTTTTGGAGCTCACAGGCTGAACATCCACCGAATGATTCACCCCACGGTCTGAGCCACCCCACAGGCAAGGCCAGCTGTGGCACGATTGGCGGCTATGAGCTCCCCTTTGGGCTCCCCTGTGCCCGCCTGCGTGGTCTCAGACGTCCCGGAAGGCGCCGTGCTGCTAGACGTTCGGGAAGACGACGAGTGGGCGGCCGGGCACGCGCCGGCAGCCGTGCACGTTCCGATCGGGCAGGTGGTGGCTCGGCTCGATGAGATCGCCACCGCCGTACCCGACCGCCCGGTGCACGTGATATGCCGTTCCGGGGCTCGCTCAGCCCGGGTCACTGCCTATCTTCAGCAGGCCGGCTGGGATGCGGTCAACGTCAACGGGGGCATGCGTGCCTGGGCTGCCGCCGGCCGCCCCATGGTCACTGACTCGAATGTCCCAGCACGAGTCATCTAACGCCTTGCGCGGACTCCGTAGCGTTGTTCGGAGGGTGAAGACGGCACTTCTGTCACCCCCGGCAACCCCGGGGGACTCGGTGGCTGCGGAAAAGATGCGGGGTCTGGCGGCGGTAGCGGTACCACTGCTGGGATTGACGGGGCTCCTCGTGCTGGTGACCGCGGGAGCGGAAGCCTGGCGGTACACATTGCTGCTGGACAGCCGCTTCGATGCGGTGCCCGCCGGGCCGCTGCATGTCAGCGACGCGCTGGTCGTCACGGGTGGAGTCGTCTCGCTGCTGTCCTCCCTGCTCGCCGGCGCGGTCACCATGGGGTGGCTGGTGCACGCCAGCGCTACTGCAGCCCAGGCGGCCGCGGTCACTCGAGCTCGGCGCAGCTGGCAGCTCGTCGCTGGCGTGCTGGTGCCAGGAGTCAACCTGGTGCTGCCCGGGGCGGCGCTCGCCGAGCTGGAGCACGCCGCACTCGGCGCCGACCCGACCCGGCGGCCTCGCCCGTCATCGCTGGTGCGCGGGTGGTGGGCGGCGTGGGCGGCCGGGCTGCTGATGACCGGCATTACCCTGCTGTGGAACTTGCGCGGGGGGGTGCAGGCCCGCGCTGACGGGGTGTTACTGCACGTAGGAACGGACTTGCTGGCGGGCGTTGTCGCGGTCACCACCATCGTCGTGGTACGGCGGCTAACCCGATTGCTCAGCCCAGGCACGCTAGCCAGCTCTCGTCGCATGGTGGTGGTGCGGGTGCCTGGAGCTCGCGCACCCGGAAACAGAAGGCACCCGAGCACGGGCGCTGCTGGCCGGGTTGCCAGTGAACGCGATAGCGTCCGCCCGTGACGAAAACGAAGACGCGCCAACCCGCCAACGGCCAGATCAATCCCCGGCAGGCCTGCCCGTGCGGTTCTGGCAAGCGGTACAAAGCCTGCCATGGTGAACCCGGCGGCGCGCGGGACGTCATCGTCAGCCGCCCGTTCGAGGGGCTGGCAGCTGAGCGCCAGCTCATCGCGCTGCGCGAGTTCGTGCCTGCGGCGACGGCGCCGCTACCGCTGGCGCAGCCGGGCGAGCGGGACGTCACGCTCGCCTCGTTACTACCGGGTGCGGCGGCCTCCGTCGTGCGGCAGGACGGCACGGCACTGGTCGCCATGCAGGTGCTGAGCCGATCCGGGGACCTGTCCCGCGACCTCGGCCGGGCAGTGAGCTGGGCGCTTGGCGCCAGTCCCGGCTCGGTGCTCCCGGTGGTCGATACCAAGACCGACGGTGAGCAGGTCAGGCTGCAGGATCTGTTGCGTGCCGATGCAGTTCTTGACATCACCATGTACCCGGACTTCGCCTGGTGGCTGCCCGGGGACGAAAAACCTACCGGTGATGCGGCGGCCGCATTGCAGCGAGCCAACGAGGCGATCATGCCGACCGAGCCGGTCATCGGCACCGGAGTTGAGGTTGCTTACTGGGTCGATACCGGCGAGAAAGCACACCTGCGCTGGGTCCGGGACGAACCCGAGGAGCAGCTCGTCGCCGCGCTGGCCCGGCTAGCCGCCCGGGACGAGCTGGATCTAGGCGAAGGTTCCCGTTTCGCCGGCTCATTTCGTGCTCATGGGTTGCTGGTGCCGGTGTGGGATCTGGACCGCGAGCTGCATGCCCGCGAATGGACAGCTGCCGCGGAGTCTTTCGCCCAGCGCCTCGCCGAGGCTCTGGACTCGCTGACCACCCCGCTCACCGATCCTGAGCGCCGCGCCCTGCGTGCACTGCACAGCCGGCAACTCACCCTGCGCTAATCCCCGGTCGCCTACCCCGATATGCCTTCATCTCGGAATCCCGGGCAGGTCACGGTATCCAGCTGACGTGGCCGTGGAGCACGGCGTAGCCGACGAAGGCGACGGTATCGATCAGGGCATGGGCGGTGATCAGGGGATACAGGCGGTAGGTGCGCTGCCAGATCCGGGCGAACACCAGGCCCATCACCAGGTTGCCGACGAACCCGCCAAAACCCTGGTAGAGGTGATAACTGCCGCGCAGTGCCGCACTGGCCAGCACGGCCCTACCCTCGCCGGTGCCGAGCTGGCGTAACCGGGTGATCAGGTAGCCCACTACGAGGACTTCCTCGGCCAGCGCGTTAGCCATCGCGGCGGCGATCAGTACCGGGATCCGCCACCACGTGTCATTCAACGCCGAGGGCAGCACGGTGAGATTCAGACCGGCAGCTCGGGCCAGCAGGTAAAGCCCCAACCCAGGGCCGCCGATCAACGCCGCCAGTCCCGCCCCCTGCCCAATGTCCCGCGTCGCGGGCCGGGGAGGCAGCCCGATACAGCGCAGCCCAATTCCACTGCGCCACAACAGGTATCCGCCCAATCCAGCCCATGCCAGCAGCTGGATCACGCCGGTGAGCTGGTAGAACAAGTCCAGCAAAGGCACCTTGCGGACCGGCGCGTTGATCGCGACCGACTGCTGGGCCAGGGAACCCGGCGCCAGCAGCGCGTCCACCAACGCCAACAAGCTGCGTAATCCGGACAGTCCCAGCGTCACCGCCAGTACCAGGACGACCTCGACGACCAAGGCGCGGCGTTGACCTGGATCAGCGACGACGTCCAGCTGCGCCGGACGCCCCGGCCCTAACCAGGCCCGCAACCCGGCCCTACGCGCATTCACGCCCTCGACGCTATCTGCCGCGATGGGCCAGCCGTGACGACCACAGGATGCTCGACGAATCCGCCGCGCGCGTATGGTAGGCCCGTGTGGCGGTTCGTGCTGGCCCGGCGGTGGTGGGTGGGGCACGCACTGGTCGTGTTGTGTTGTGGCCTGTTCATCCGGCTGGGCCACTGGCAGTGGGATCGGGCTCAGTCACCCACCGGCGGCTGGCAGAACTTTGGGTACGCGTTGCAGTGGCCATTGTTCGCCGTCGTACTGGTCGCGGCCTGGGTCCGGTTTTTGTGGCTGGAACGGGAGGCTAGCGCCCGGGTACCCGAGGATGAGCCTGTTCCGGCACCGGACTTGACCGCCCCGGTCCCCCGGCGTCCCGCCGCTTCACTGACCCCGGAGGACGAACCCGACGATGAACTCGCCGCATATAACGCCTTCCTCGCCCGGCTCGCTGAACAGGACCGGCAATAGCACCGACCAGATCGCGACCAAGCTGATCGGATACCGGATCATGGCATACGCCACCGGCGTGATGCTGCTCGTGCTGACCGCCTCCGTGGTACTGCATTACGGCTTCGATGACCGGAGGCTGTGGTGGAGTGGCCCCGTACACGGCTTCCTCTACATGGGCTACCTGGTCGCCACTGCGGTACTGGGCACCTCGGTGCGGTGGCGGCCGGTGCGGATGGTGCTCATCGCCCTGGCGGGCACGATCCCGTTGATGTCTTTCGTGGCCGAACGCAGCGTCACCCGTGAAGTGCGAGGGCAGCTTGCGGCGCGATCAAAGTAGCGAGTTCGGCAAGAACGCCGAAATAAGTCGAAGAAACTGGTAGCCATGACCTGTCCCGGAGGGAGCCCAGCTAAGGTGCCTCAGGTGTCGACGGTGCTGGATCTGCATCCTCCCAGTCCTCCAGGTGTGCCACTATTGCTGGCTCGCCTGGTCGATGACGCGGCTTTGTTCCCGCCGTCGAAAGCAAGCGTGGTCGATACCGTCAAGGCCCACCTGGCTGCCCGCCGTGCGCCGAACGCTGGTGTGATCGGTTTCCTGATCTGCCCGATCTCCCGGCTCAGCGCGCTGGTCAGCGCATTGCGCAAGGCGCGCCCCGTGCGGCCGGTGGCGTTGTCACTGGTTGCCGACACGGGCTTAGGCGGCCTGCCCAAGGCCGTCTCCACCGCGCTGGACAACGCGAAGCTGTTGGATCTGCGGATGATCGAGGTACCAGCACCGTCCGATGTGGATTCCACCTGGCTGGTCCAGCTCACCGAGTTCGTGCCGGATGACGTGGTGCGTGTGGTAGAGCCACGCCGTGGCCGGCCGGAGTGGTTGACCGGCGTGCGCCGGGTCGCCGAGGCGGGCTGCTGGCCTAAGCTGCGGTGCGGCGGCAGTTCCGTCGAGTCGTTCCCCACCGTCGATGAAGTCGCCGAATTCCTGGCCATCACAACCAGCACGGGTGCGCCGTTCAAGGCGACTGCCGGGCTGCACCATGCGGTCCGCTATCACGACGTCACCACCGGGCTGACCCATCACGGGTTGCTCAATATGCTCGTCGGCACTGCTCATGCGGTAGCTGGGGACAGCGCCCACGACGCACTACGGTGCACCGACGCGTCGGCGTTGGCCGGAGAAGCCGGTGCGCTGTCTGCGGAGACTTCGCGCGACGTCCGTGAGGTGTTCGCCTGCTTCGGATCGGTGTCGCTGATCGACCCGCTAGCTGAACTGGTCCGGCTAGGCCTGCTGCCCAACCCCGAACGCCGCCGCGCATCCCGCAGCTGATCCCTCCCTGGTTGCCCCGCGTGTCGCTCCCTGGTGCCCGGTGTGTCGCGGTCTCGTGCCCGGTGTGTCGCCGCCTGATGGTTAGCTCCCCCCTCGACGTTTCACCGACCTCGTAGGCTCCTGGTATGACCGCCACCGCGTATCTGGGTCCCGAGGGAACGTTCGCCGAGCAGGCCGCCCGCGTGCTGGTGCCGGGCGATGAGCTGCGTTCGGCGGTGTCAGTGCACGCGGCAATCGCTGCGCTGCGGGCGCGCCAGGTAGATGGGGCGTGTGTGCCGGTGGAGAATTCGGTGGAGGGATCGGTGCCGGCCACCCTCGATGCGATGGTCGAAGGCGAGCCGGTGCTGGCGGTGGCTGAAGCCGTGCTGCCGGTGCAGTTCAGCGTCCTGGTCCGGCCCGACAGCGGGGCGGCTGACGTGCGCACTGTGGCCACCCATCCACACGCCGCGGCACAGGTGCGATGCTGGCTTGGCAGGCACCTGCCGGCCGCTACGACCATGCTGACCGACTCCACGTCCGCAGCGGCCGTCGCGGTCCTGGAGGGTCGGGCTGACGCGGCGGTGTGTGCACCAGTCGCACTCGCGCATTACCCGCTAGCCGAGCTGGCCAGCGGGGTCCACGACAAGGACGACGCTCAGACCCGCTTCCTGCTGTTGCGCCGCCCTGGGACGTTGCCGCCGCCGACCGGCACCGACCGCACCTCCCTGGTGGCGATTGCCGCAGACCGGCCCGGCGCCCTGCTGGAGGTACTAGCTGAGTTCGCCCTGCGTGGAATCAACCTCACCCGGATCGAATCCCGGCCGATGAAGGCCCGGTTAGGCGAATACCAGTTCTTCCTGGACTGCGAGGGCCATGTGGCCGAAGACGCGGTCGGCGACACGCTGGCCGAGCTACGCCGACGGTGCACCTGGGTGCGCTTCCTTGGTTCGTACCCTCGTGTCGGTGCCCCCCGACCTGGTCCGGACCCGGCTGGTTTCGCTGCCGCGAAGGAGTGGCTCAGCGCGGTGCGCGCCGGGCGCAGTGCGTAACCCGGATTGGTATGTCTTCCAGTACCGCCGACCCCCACCGCGCAGGTCTCCAACAGCAGCCAACCGTGCCGGCTACTGGCTCGGATCGCGGCGATACCAGGACCGCCCCGCTACGGCTGGTGCTGGTCCGCCACGGGCAGACCACGGCTAATGCCAAAGGCATTTTGGATACCCGGCCGCCAGGCCGGCCGTTGACCGAGGAGGGTCATCGGCAAGCCGCCGAGCTGGCGCAACGACTGGCCGACGAACCGGTGGTTGCCGTCTATGCCAGCCGTGCGTTGCGCGCTCAGCAAAGCGCTCAGCCGATCGCAGCCCGGCATGGCTTGGCCACACTGACCCTCGACGGCGTCCACGAGGTGTTCGTCGGGGATCTTGAAGGATGCCAGACACCTGAGGCTCATCGCAGCTTGCACGCGCTGTACCACGCCTGGCACTCCGGCGACCTGGAAGCGGCACGCCCCGGCGGAGAGTCGGGTAAGCAGGTGCTCGACCGCTACCTTGCCGACGTCGCGGCGATCCGGTCGGCGCATCGTCGCGGAACCGCCGTGCTGGTCAGCCACGGTGCCGCGATCCGGCTGGCGGTCGTTGCGCTGGCAACCAACATCGACGGCGCCTTCGCCGAACCGCGGTACCTGGCCAACGCCGCGATGGTGGTGCTGGAGACTCACGCGACCGGCTGGCGCTGCCTTCGCTGGGACAAGATCGACCTCGATTAGCCGAGGCCCCGCTGCGGTTAGCTACGCGAGCCGCCGTACTCGTCGTGGCGGCGCACCCAGCTCATGAACGGACCATCGGCCCGACCGGGGGGCTGTTCCCAATCTTCCTGGCGACCAAGGGCTGTCAGATCAAGCCAGTTGTAGGTACCGAGGAGCAGATCACCACCGCGGGCATAGGACGAGTAGGTGTGGAAAATGCGGTCGCCTTCGCGAAGGAAGGCGCTAATGCCAGGCATCTCACCGGACCATCCCGCCCAGTCCGGGTTTACCTTGTCGAGCTCTGCGGCATCCCGGTAGTTGTACTCGACGGGCACAACCGCCGGATCCAGTGTGACGTGGAAGTCGTAGTTGAAGTCACTGCCGTACGAGGAATACCAGGGGATGGTGGTCCAACCCATCCAGCGCTGATATGCCTCAAGCTTGTCCAGCGGCGCCCGGGAAACCAGCGCCAGCGAGGTATCGCGAGCGTGCAGATGGCTGAGGTGGCCGATGTTGTCGACCAGCAATGAGCACGAATCACAGCCGCCATCCCAGCCGGGGTCGAACATGAAGTGGTAGATGAGCAGTTGGCGATGGCCCTCGAACAGGTCCAGGAGAGCGGCCTTGCCATTGGTGCCCTCGAAGACGTAGTCCTTGGTGATCTCGACCATAGGGAGGCGACGGCGCTCGGCGTTGACCTGGTCGCGGTGACGGGTGAGCTCCTTCTCCTTGGCCAGCAGCTCCTTGCGGGCAGCAAGCCACTGCTCACGGGAAACGATTGTGGGCAGAGTCATCGCGCTCTCCTCCTGGCGTTCATGCGGTCTCGCCTGCGCTGGGTGCCCGGCCAGCCTTCGCAGGCAGGCATGCCGCGAGGCACCGGCCCGAGCCAGGCGATCGGCGTCATACGGGTAGGACCGACTCAGCGGTGGAAAGTCATCGGTTCCGCTACCTACCGTCTCCTGCGCAACCGCCGGGATGCGGCGCCGACGACAACCTGCCCGGTCAGCAGGCACCGTAGTTGCGCCGGCGGACACCGCTACCGGTACCGGAAGCCATCGAGGAAGCGGCGGAACAGGCCACCCTCGGGTGCCAGTGCCGGACGCGATGGTGGTGCGGTGCGCAGCTGGCGCGCGATCGGCTGGTCGTAGTCGGTGCGGGCGATGGCGTCAACCACCTGAGACTCATCAAAGCTCTCCGAGCCGTCGATCACTGGAACGAAGCCGACGAGGACACCGTCGCGCATCACTTGTGCTTCGAGGCTGGCCGTGCCGTCGGTGTCCCAGAGCGCCTCACGCCCGTCGGGCAGCGATACCCGCACTCCACTCTCGTATTGTCCGGGCCTGACCAGATGTGCATCCACACCGCGCTCACGCAGCGCGTCAACAATCCGCCGCGCCCTATTCTCGTCCATACCCGAAATCTACCTATTGACCGCATTCAGCAGGCACGGTGGGTTACCAGAGATCCCGGTAACCATGTTCAAGCCGCTGATCACCCTGACCGTAAGATCCGTGCGCAGCGCAACGGAGGGAGACGAGCGTGACGGCGATACAGGAATTGGTGGAGCGTAACTCATTCCGCGCGGGTACCGGGCCGGGCGCGATGGCGTCTCCACCTAGCCTGCGCGTCGCGGTAGTGGCCTGCATGGATGCGCGCCTCGACCCGGTGCAACTGCTTGGTCTACGGCCCGGGGAAGCGCACGTGATCCGAAACGCAGGCGGCGTCGTCACCGACGATGTGGTGCGCTCTCTCGCGGTCAGCCAGCGCAAGTTGGGCACCACTGAGGTGATGTTGTTGCACCACACCAAATGTGGCATGGCGACGTTCACCGATACGGACTTCTGGTCCGAATTGGAGGAAGCCACCGGGCTACGTCCCACTTGGGCGGTAGAGACGTTCGCCGACGCCGAATCCGACGTTCGTCAGTGCATGGAACGGATCCGGCGCAACCCCTTCCTGACGAACACAACGACGGTGCGCGGCTTCGTGGTCGACATCGACACCGGCGATCTCATCGAGGTCTCTCCAGGACAATCATGAACGCCGCGCAACTGATTGCCTGGTTCGACGCCGAGGCGCGGGAGCTGCCGTGGCGTGCTCCGGGCACCACGCCGTGGGGCGTGCTGGTCAGCGAGGTGATGCTGCAACAGACCCCGGTGCACCGTGTGGTTGACGTGTGGACCGAGTGGCTGGCTCGCTGGCCCAGGCCGTCGAGCCTGGCCGCGGAGACACCAGGTACCGCCGTACGCGCGTGGGGGAAGCTGGGCTATCCGCGGCGGGCGCTGCGGCTGCACGAAGCAGCCACTGCCATCGCCGGGCAGCACGGAGATGTGGTCCCTGACGAAGTGGACGTGCTGCTGGCGCTGCCCGGGATCGGGGCCTATACCGCACGCGCCGTGGCCGCCTTCGGGTACGGGCGCCGGGTGCCGGTGGTCGACACCAATGTGCGCCGGGTGCTCGCCCGGGCCATGCACGGTTTGTCCGACTCCGGACCGCCGTCGACCTCGCGCGATCTGTCTGATGTGGCGCGTGTGCTGCCTCAGGCACAGGCTGCACGATTTTCTGCGGCGTTGATGGAGCTTGGCGCCGTGGTGTGCACTGCCCGCCGCCCGCGCTGTGGGGACTGCCCGATGGCCAACGAGTGCGCCTGGGTACGTGCCGGGCGGCCTACCGGGAATGTCGCCGCTCGGCCCGGGCAGCGCTACGCGGGCACCGATCGCCAGGTGCGCGGGTTGTTGCTCGACGTGCTGCGGGCCGCGGCTGATCCAGTGCCTCGAGCCCGGCTGGACGCGGTATGGCACGATGCGCCGCAGCGTGACCGGTGCTTAGGCTCCTTGCTTGTCGACGGTCTGGTGCAGCAAACCCACGACGGCCGCTTTGCGTTACCCGGCGAAGCGCCCACTGTCATCGCCCCCTGATTTGCGCTGTGGCGACGCATCGGTGTTTTTCGGGCTCGGCCCCACAGTGCGATATGTCTCCATGACGTGGCGGGGGCCTAGGCTGGAGCCATGGCCGTCGTGAAGATCAACGCAATTGAGGTGCCCGAAGGGGCGGGTCCGGAGTTGGAACGCCGGTTCGCCGCCCGGCACGGGTCGGTGACTTCTGCCCCTGGGTTTCTCAGCTTCGAACTGCTGCGACCAGTGGCCGGAGAAAATCGGTATTTCGTCTATTCCCGGTGGGAAACAGAAGAAGATTTTCAAGCATGGCGAAACGGACCGGCCATGGAAGCACACTCTGAGGGCCGAGCGAAGCCGATAGCCACCGGCGCGTCATTGCTGGAGTTTGAAGTCGCCCTGTCTGCTGAACCGTCAACCAGCACGCCAGGCTGACTCTTCGGCACTGGCCACACTGCTCGCGCGTGCCCTGCTCGTCATCATCGCGACGGGCAGGGCGGTAAGGCGCGACACGGCGTCCACGAGAGCACGACACGCGCGGCGGTAGGGCGCGACACGCGAGCGAAATGGAGCCCCGGTCCAAACGGATCGGGGCTCCTTTCGCGGGAAATCAGTCGGAGCTGGCGGCGCTGTCCAGGTCGACCAAAGGCGTGTCCGGCACCCGCAACGTCTTGGCTACGCCGCGGAAGACGAATTTCGCGTCCTCGGCTGGGCCCTCGCCGTCCCAGTTCTGGGCATCGACGATGATGATCTGACCAGGTTCGATCTCGCCGAACAGGATCTTCTCCGACAGCTGGTCCTCGATCTCACGCTGGATGGTCCGGCGCAACGGCCGAGCGCCCAGCACGGGATCGAATCCACGCTTGGCCAGCAACTTCTTGGCCATGGTGGTGAGTTCCAGCTCCATGTCCTTGTTGCGCAGCTGAGTCTCCACCCGGGAGACCATCAGGTCCACCATGGTGATGATCTCTTCCTCGGTGAGCTGGTGGAAGACGATCGTGTCATCGATCCGGTTCAGGAACTCGGGACGGAAGTGCTTCTTCACTTCGTCGTTGACCTTGCTCTTCATCCGCTCGTAGTTCGACTCCTCGTCATTGTTCGCCGAGAAGCCCAGGCCCACCGCTTTGGAGATGTCCGAAGTACCGAGGTTGGTGGTGAAGATGATCACGGTGTTCTTGAAGTCCACCGTGCGTCCCTGGCCGTCGGTCAGGCGACCATCCTCCAGCACCTGCAGCAGCGTGTTGTACACCTCCTGGTGCGCCTTCTCGATCTCGTCGAAGAGCACCACCGAGAACGGCTTGCGGCGCACCTTCTCCGTGAGCTGGCCACCCTCCTCGTACCCCACGTAGCCGGGAGGGGCACCGAAGAGCCGGGATGCGGTGTAGCGGTCGTGGAACTCACCCATGTCGATCTGGATGAGCGCGTCGTCGTCGCCGAACAGGAACTCCGCCAGCGCCTTGGACAGCTCGGTCTTCCCCACGCCGGACGGGCCGGCGAAGATGAACGAGCCGGACGGCCGCCGGGGGTCCTTCAGACCGGCCCGGGTCCGGCGGATCGCCTTGGACACCGCGTTGACCGCCTGGTGCTGGCCGATGATCCGCTTGTGCAGCTCCTCTTCCATGCGCAGCAACCGGGTGGTCTCCGCCTCGGTCAGCTTGAACACCGGGATGCCGGTCCAGTTTGCCAGCACCTCAGCGATCTGCTCGTCGTCGACCTCGGCGACCACGTCGAGGTCGCCAGCCTTCCACTGCTTCTCGCGCTCGGATTTCTTGATCAGCAGCTGCTTCTCCGAGTCACGCAGCTTCGCCGCGCGCTCGAAGTCCTGGGCGTCGATGGCCGATTCCTTGTCCCGGCGCACCGCGGCGATCTTCTCGTCGAAGTCGCGCAGATCCGGCGGAGCGGTCATCCGGCGGATGCGCATCCGGGCACCAGCCTCGTCGATCAGGTCGATCGCCTTGTCCGGCAGGAACCGGTCGTTGATGTAGCGGTCCGCCAGCGTGGCCGCCGACACCAGCGCGCTGTCGGTGATGGACACCCGGTGGTGCGCCTCGTACCGGTCCCGCAGACCCTTGAGGATCTCGATGGTGTGGTCGATGGTCGGCTCTTGGACCTGGATCGGCTGGAAGCGGCGTTCCAGCGCAGGGTCCTTCTCGACGTACTTGCGGTACTCGTCCAACGTGGTCGCACCGATGGTCTGCAGCTCGCCGCGGGCCAGCATCGGCTTGAGGATCGACGCGGCATCGATCGCGCCTTCCGCAGCACCGGCCCCGACCAGGGTGTGCATCTCGTCGATGAACAAGATGATGTCGCCGCGGGTGCGGATCTCCTTGAGCACCTTCTTCAGGCGCTCCTCGAAGTCACCGCGGTACCGCGAACCGGCCACCAACGAGCCCAGATCAAGGGTGTAGAGCTGCTTGTCCTTGAGCGTCTCGGGCACCTCGCCCTTGACGATGTTCTGTGCCAGGCCCTCGACGACGGCGGTCTTGCCGACGCCGGCCTCGCCGATGAGCACCGGGTTGTTCTTGGTCCGGCGAGACAGCACCTGCATGACCCGCTCGATTTCCTTGCCGCGCCCAATCACCGGGTCCAGCTTGCCTTCGCGGGCGCTGGCGGTGAGGTTGCGGCCGAACTGGTCGAGCACCAGCGACGACGACGGGGTGCCCTCGCCACGTCCGGAGCCGGACTCCGCGGGCTCCTTGCCCTGGTAGCCCGACAGCAGCTGCAGCACCTGCTGTCGTACCCGGTTGAGATCGGCGCCCAGCTTGACGAGGACCTGAGCAGCCACGCCCTCACCTTCGCGGATGAGACCAAGCAGGATGTGCTCGGTGCCGATGTAGTTGTGCCCGAGCTGCAGCGCCTCTCGCAGCGACAGCTCCAACACCTTCTTGGCTCGCGGGGTGAACGGGATGTGCCCCGATGGAGCCTGCTGGCCCTGGCCGATGATCTCCTCGACCTGCTGGCGCACCCCCTCCAGGGCGATCCCTAGCGATTCGAGGGCCTTGGCCGCGACACCCTCACCCTCGTGGATCAGACCCAGCAGGATGTGCTCCGTGCCGATGTAGTTGTGGTTGAGCATCCTGGCCTCTTCTTGGGCCAGCACAACCACCCGCCGCGCGCGGTCGGTGAATCGTTCAAACATTGCGCACTCCTGACTACCGCGCTACCCACGCGATCGGTACTGGGTCACACAGTCCGTGCCGTCACTGTAGCTGGCAGACGGCCTCGCTCGCTGCTGAACTGCGCCCCCAACTCTTCGTTGCAACGCACTCGGGGCTGGTCAGGATTCCTGATGGGCAGAAGTGTCCGCTCTGAGTGAAACTGAACTCTGTCGGGTGGTCCCGGCGTACCCCCTTGTGCTCGGGGGTATTCAAGCTGCTAGGTTGCTCCACATTAGGTAAGGCAACCCTGAGTAGCTGCTGGTGTGGGAGGAGTGAGCGTGCTGCACTCGGCGGTGGGCAACCGAGAGTCGGCGGCAGCAGACAATCCCCCCCGCCCGCATCCACTCACGGAATCAGTGGCGGCCGTGGATCGTGCCGTCGACCTGCTGTCTTTCCGTGTTGTTGATGCTGGCAACCCTGATGATGACTCGATGCTGTCCCAGGTACCGGATCCTCGCCGCACGGACTGGATCGAGTGCGAAGAGGCGTTGTCCGATCCCGCCTTCTTCGCGCGATGGCGGGCGAAGGCGGCGCGCTGGCTGGCCGAACAGCACGCCATGCCGGCTCAAACTGCGGTACCGGAAAAGACCACCGGCGGCTATGTCCTGCAGTGGTATCTGATCGTTCCTGCCTATCTCGGCGCGCTGCTGTTTCACTCCGCGCGGCGGGTTCCCGAGCTGGCGCCGCGACGACTGCGCTTCCGGCTCGATTCAGCGACGCTGCGGGAGGTGGCACTGCGCCCGGGACGGTTCTGGTGCCTGCCGGGCGATCCCGACGCCGGGCACCCCGACGCCGTACCGGTACCCGACGTGACGGCGTTAGCCCGGGTATTGCGTGATCAAGTAATCGCACACGCCAGCCGCTTTCTCGCCATCTTTGGCCCGCAGGTGCGTTTCGGGCGACGCACGAAATGGGCGACCGTGACCGATGTACTCGATAGCGGGCTACTGCTGGCGGGGCGCGCATCGGGATCACCGCGGGCGGGGGCGGCGGATGCAGCTTTGGTGCTCGGTTCCGGCGATAAACCCTTGACCTCAGTATCGACAATCTGCGAAGTCACTGACGATCGGGGGCGCACGCACTGGACGCGTCGGCGCGGTTCATGCTGCTTCCTCTACGCCCTACCCGGCGTCGAGCGTCCCTGCGCCAGTTGTCCGCGGATCAGCGCCGCTGAGCGGGTGCGTATTTTCGGCACGCTTGAGCAAGCGTAAAGACTGCACAGCCCTTATCGTCACTTCTGCGGGCAAGGCGGCGAGTCACCTTACTTCCGGCCGCGCCTTGCCGGCAGTGGTGGTCAATCCGAGCAACCTCAACGATACTGCGGCGTTACGTGCTCGCATTAGCCAGATATGCGCACAGCTGGAGTGGGCACCACCGTTATGGCTTGAGACCACCGTTGAGGATCCGGGGTGCGGCCAAGCCCGAACAGCCCGGTCCGCTGGTGCCAATGTAGTAGTCGTCTGCGGAGGAGACGGCACAGTTCGCCACGTTGCGGAAGTCCTCGCTGGATCAGGCATTGCCATGGGTTTGCTACCCACCGGCACCGGTAATCTGCTTGCCCGAAACATGAGAATGGCGATCGGCGATCTAACCAGAGCTACCCGGATCGCATTGTGCGGCGACAACCGCGCGATCGACGTGGGCCGGGTACTGATCGACAATCGCGATGAGGAACACGTATTCCTGGTCATGGCAGGGGTGGGCTTCGACGCAGCAGTTATGGCTGGCGCCCCGCACGACTTAAAGTCCCGGCTGGGTCCGCGGCGTATTTCGCCTCCGGATTTCGTGCACTGCTTGCCCCCCAGAGCAGGTATCACCCTTACCGTGGATGGCCGGACGGAGCCCTGCCGTCCCGTCCGCACGATAGTGGTAGGCAACTGCGGGCGGCTTCTTGGCGGGCTGGTATTGCTGCCCGCCGCTCGGGTCGATGACGAGCTGCTCGATGTCGAATCCATCGGCCTAAGAGCATCCGTGGCTGGCTAGCGGTGGCTGCCCGGGTGATCAGCCGCCGCCATGGCCACCGAATCGTGCAACCCTGGCAAGGGCGAACCGTCATCATCAACTCGGAGGATCACCAGCAGGCGCAACTCGATGGCGATCCGGTCGGCGAGGTTTGCGCTATGCGAATGCGAGTCGACCGTGGCGCCCTCTTGATACGGGTTCCCCCGGGCAGCCGCAAGTGAAGCGGCCCACGGACACCGTTCCATGACGTGAACCTCGGTCTGCCAGCGATGGCCCGTGACGTCGGAATGTCGCCAGAACGTGGCGGTTGCAGTTCGCCGGATAGTGGCGACGGCAAGATCTTGCAGTTCGGCCGCGCTCGTCTCCGAAGTGATCTGGTTGGGTATTGGTGTTAGCCGCAGGCTAACCAGCTGGTGCAATCACTTTCGCCTATGGTGTACGGATCCTTAAAACGGTCCTGAGCGCCGATGGCTGACGTGCTCATTGGCGACCGCGCCGACCAATAATAATGACTGATTCATCCGCAACGCACCGGTGCCGTCCCTCCTAGACGGCACCGGCGTTATGACCTTAGTTTCCCTTATGGTAAGCGTCCAATACCTCGGCTGGGATACGGCCACGGTCTGAGACGTTGAAGCCGTTCTTCCTGGCCCACTCACGGATCGCCGCGTTCTGTTCACGGTCTACCGATGCCCGACCACCGCTACTGGCACGGCGCACCGGGCCTGCGGCCTTCCGGCGGCCGCCTGCCTTCCGAGCGTTGCTGACATAGTCAGCAAGCGAGTCGCGCAGCTTCCCCGCGTTAGCCGCCGACAGATCAATCTCGTAAGCCACCCCGTCGATACCAAACTCAACGGTCTCTTCGGCAGTGCCTCCGTCGAGGTCATCGACCAAGGTAACGGTGACCTTCTGCGCCATGCGCGTCGTCCTCCCTCAGGGACGTGGTGGAGGGAGCCATCGCACGACGACTCCACAATGACAACGAGCAGGTTAGCCCATTTCTGTAGGAAATGCTAAATCAACTCGCTCATTGTGGCCGTACCAGCGGAAACAGGATGGTCTCACGGATACCCAAACCGGTGAGTGCCATGAGGAGCCGATCGATCCCCATTCCCATGCCGCCACTCGGCGGCATTCCATACTCCATCGCAGTCAGGAAGTCCTCGTCCAGCGGCATCGCCTCGTCATCACCTGCAGCAGTGAGCGCAACTTGTGCCTCGAAACGTTCCCGTTGCACTACCGGATCGACAAGCTCCGAGTAGGCAGTGGCTGACTCGACGGATCGGATGTAAAGATCCCATTTCTCAACAACACCGGCAACACTGCGATGCTGCCGGGTCAGAGGGGAGGTGTCCACCGGAAAGTCCTTCACGAAGGTCGGAGCGTACAGATCGGGCACCACGAGGTACTCGAACAACTCCTCTACCAGCTTTCCGGGTAGCCAGTCGGGATGTACGGCAAGACCCACTTGTCGTACATGGTTGAGTAACTCGTCATGAGGGGTCGCTGGAGTGATCTGTTCACCAAGCGACTTCGATACCGCGTCGAACAGGCTGATCTGCGCCCATTCACCGCCGATGTCGTACTCACTGCCATCGGCCAGTCGCACCGTTGTCGATCCGAACAGATCGCGCGCCACAGTCTGATACAGCCGGCGGGTAAGCTCCGCCATCCCCTGATAGTCGGTGTAAGCCTGGTACACCTCGAGCATGGTGAACTCTGGTGAGTGCGTGGAGTCCACACCCTCGTTGCGAAAGTTTCGGTTGAGCTCAAAGACCCGCTCGATCCCACCAACCACGCAACGCTTCAAGTAGAGCTCTGGCGCGATGCGTAAGTACAGGTCGGTGTCAAGTGCGTTGGAGTGAGTAACAAACGGCCGCGCCGCCGCACCACCATGCACGGTCTGCAGCATCGGTGTCTCAACCTCGATGAAGTCGAGAGAATGCAGCATCTCTCGGATTGATCGGACCGCAGCGGCGCGCATCCGGGCAGTGCGCCGGGCCGCATCGTTGACGATTAGATCAAGATAACGTTGACGGACTCGCGTTTCCTCGGCAAGTTCCTTGTGCGCGACGGGCAGAGGGCGTAACGCCTTCGCCGCCATCCGCCATTCTCGAACTTGTATGGACAGCTCCCCACGACGAGAGGCAACCACCTCTCCGGTCACAGACACCAGGTCCCCGAGATCGACATCGGCTTTCCATGCCGCGAGTCTTTCGGCACCCACATCGGCCAGGCCGACCATGGCCTGCAGTTCGGTCCCATCACCTTCGCGCAGCCGGGCAAAACATAGCTTGCCGGTATTGCGCAGGAAAATAACTCGGCCCGTCACAGCAACCTGGTCCCCGGTGACCGCGTCTGCCGGCAGCCCGGCGTAGGACTCGCGGATGTCTTTCAACGTGCGGGTGCGGGGCACCTCGACGGGGTAGGGGTCCATTCCGGAGGCCAGCATCCGCTCCCGCTTGTGCCGGCGCACCCGGATCTGGTCGGGTAGGTCGTCGTCGGCAGGAGATAGCTGGGTGGTCACGATGGACAACCTAGTGATCCGCTGAATCGACCTTCCGGGCCGGTACCGTCGATCCGTGGATGAGCTGCACGCACGGCGAGCCCGTTCGTTCGGATCCGTGGCCGTCAGGTACGCGCAGCACCGGCCAGGTTACCCGGATCAGGCGGTGATGTGGGCACTGGGCTCATTGCCGGTCAATGCACGGATACTCGATCTCGCGGCCGGGACGGGCAAGCTCACTGAGGCGGTGCTGCGGCGCGGGGTGCCCGCAGCGGCAGTGTTAGCTGTCGAACCCGACGATGACATGCGCGCGCAGCTGTCCCGCCTGCTGCCTGCGGTGGAGGTCCGTTCCGGGGCAGCGGAGCAGATCCCGGCTGAGGACGAGGCAGTAGACGCCGTTGTGGTTGGGCAGGCGTTTCACTGGTTCGACGCTGACCGGGCTCTCGAGGAGATCGCCCGGGTGCTGCGCCCTGGCGGCGTGTTGGCAGCGATGGGCAATGACGTGGACGAATCGGTGGGCTGGGTAGCCGAGATGACGTCGGCTGCGCAGATGCCACAGTCGTCCGGCGTTGTCGGACGTGGATCCGCGGAGCTGCCCTCGCACCCGGCGTTCGGCAACCCCGAGGCGCGCCAGTTTGGCTGGAGCTGGCCGCGCACCATCGACTCCCTGCTGGACACCATCTCGACCCACTCCTGGGCCGTCACTAGCCCGCCCGATCAGCGGGCTGCCAGCTTCGCCGCGATTCGCCGGTTCCTCCAAACCCACCCCAGCACTCGTGAGGGCAGCTTCGAGATTCCCATGCGTACTCAGGTGGTCCGAGTGACCCGGCGCGGCTGACGTTTCCCACGCGTGGGCACTTGGCAGCGACACGCGCGCCATGAGGGCGCGACACGGGGTGCAGGAGGGCACGACACGGCCGGCACGAGGGCGCGACACGCCAGGGGGTGGGGAGAGCTAGGTGATGTTGCGGGCGAAGACCATGCGCAGGCCCCGCAGTGTCAGGTGGGGGGCGTGGTGGGTGATGGTGTGCGACTCGGCGATCAGCAAGGGAGCCAGCCCACCCGTGGCGATCACCGCAACATCGCGCTCGGCTCCTGGAGCCAGCTCCGTGGCGATCCGACGCACCAGCCCGTCCACCTGGCCGGCGAAGCCGTACAGCAGACCGGACTGCAGGGCTTCCACGGTGTTCTTGCCGATCACCGACCGGGGTCGCACGAGCTGCACCTTCACCAGCTGGGCGGCTCTGGTGGCCAGCGCATCAATGGAGATTTCGATGCCCGGCGCCAGCGCACCGCCGAGGAACTCGCCGCGCGCGCTGACCACGTCGAAGTTGGTGGACGTGCCGAAGTCGACCACGATCGCGGGGCCGCCGTAGAGGGTGTATGCGGCCAGCGTGTTGACGATCCGATCTGCGCCTATCTCGCGCGGGTTGTCACAGAGCAACGGCACTCCGGTGCGCACGCCCGGCTCCACGATCACCCGGGGCAGCTGGGGCCAGTACCGGTCCACCATCACCCGTAGCTCGCGCAGCACCGCGGGGACGGTGGACAGTGCCGCAATACCGGTGAGCTTGTTCGCGTATTCCGCCAACAGGCCGCGGAAGGTCAACGCCATCTCATCGGCGGTCATCCGGGCGTCGGTACGCATCCGCCAATCGCGGAACAACGCGGCGTCGTTGCCGGCGCCTTCCCGGGCGCCGTCAAACAGCCCGAGAACGATGTTGGTGTTGCCGATGTCTACGGTAAGCAGCACTCGGGTGCCCCCACCGCCGCGTCACTGCCGCCGGCCGTGTCAAGCTCACTGCCCTGGTGCACGATCCGGTTGTCGGCGTCGACGAACACCACCCGGGGGCGGTAGTGCCGGGACTCGGCGTCGTCCATCGTGCCGTAAGCCAGCAAGATCACCAGATCGCCGGGCGCCACCAGATGCGCGGCGGCACCATTGATCCCGATCACTCCGCTGGATCGGGCACCGGGGATGACGTAGGTCTCCAACCGGGCCCCGTTGGTGACGTCCACGATCGCGACGCGCTCACCAGCCAGCAGGTCGGCGGCGTCCATGAGGTCTTCGTCTACCGTCACCGAGCCTACGTAATGCAGGTCCGACTGCGTCACGGTAGCCCGATGGATCTTGGACTTCAGCATCGTCCTGAGCATCACAGGCCTCCGAGGTGCAAGGACATGTTGTCGATCAGGCGGGTGGACCCGACGATGGCGGCTACCAGCAGGCGGGCCGGTCCCCGCGACGGGGCGGGACCGAGCTGGGGATCGCGCAGGGCCAGGTAGTCCAGCAGCACCGCAGGCTGGGCAGACAGCACCTCGTGGGCGGCAGCGAGCACCGCTTCGCCACCACGCGGCGCTTGCCGTGCCCCGGCCGCCAGGGCTGCGGGCAGCGTCGCCGCCGCGGCCCGAGCCGCACGGTCGAGATGGACATTGCGCGACGACACCGCCAGCCCGTCCGGGTCGCGTACGGTGGGCAGCCCGATTACCTTCACATCCATTCGCAGGTCAGCGACCATCCGCTGGATAAGCACGAGCTGCTGGTAGTCCTTCTCACCGAACAGTGCGCGGTCGGGGCCAACGATCCCGAACAGCTTGGCCACCACGGTCAGGACACCGACGAAGTGACCGGGCCGGCTGGCGCCTTCCAGCTCGGCGCCCAGCGCACCCGGCGCGACGGTGGTGTCGGACCCGGGCGGGTACATCGCTTCGACGGAAGGCGCGAACACCATCTCCACGCCCTCCTGCTGGCACACGGCGAGATCTGCCTCGAACTGGCGGGGATAGCGGTCCAGGTCTGTGGGCGAATTGAACTGCAGGGGATTGACGAAGATCGACAAGACGACCGTGGCGTCCGGGGCATCGGAACAG
Organism: Pseudonocardiales bacterium; assembly: GCA_019241525.1. Lineage (GTDB taxonomy): Bacteria > Actinomycetota > Actinomycetes > Mycobacteriales > Pseudonocardiaceae. Next base: position 51,909 of record JAFAWY010000147.1, on the reverse strand, counting down.
GAGTGGGCGGCTCGGATCAAGGAACGGTGGCCCGCGTGCAACGCGCCCATCGTCGGGACCAGCACCACCCGGCGGCCAGCCCGGCGCACTTCGCGGGTGACCGCCGACAGTGCGGCCGGGTCGTCGTAGACGGCCAATTCGCCACGTGACGTAGCCTGCACAGCAGTCACCGTGACCCCTGCAGGGTCTCCCGGATCTGGGTGGCGGCTGCGGGCGCCAGCAACCCGGCTGCCTCGGCCCGGTCGGCGGTCCGGCTTGCTTGGGTGCGGTAGGGATCGAGCAGCTGGGGCGCGGACTCGGCCAGCACCTGCAGGTGCAGCCGAACCGTGTCGAGATCACCACGGGCCACCGGCCCGGTCAGGGCACGATCGCCGTGGCGCAATGTGTTGTCCAGCGCCGCCTCCAACAGCGGCCCCAGCAGCCGTTCGGCGGGCACGACACCGGCCTGCTCCAAGGTGTCCACCGCGTCACGCACCAGGGTGGCCAGATGGTTGGCGCCATGCGCGAGTGCCGCGTGGTACAGCGGCCGAGCCTCAGGCGGCACGCGCACCGGCTCGGCGCCCATCTCCAGCACCAGCGCTTCCCCGACGTTCCAGCCGGTCTCGTCGGCCACCGTGACGCCGACACAAGCCCCACCCAGCCGCGCCACATCCTCCGCGCGGCCGGTGAAGGTCATCGCGGGATGCAGGGCCAGCGGCAATACCCCGCAGTCCGTCGCTGGCGCCAACACGTCCACCCCGCGAGCACCGCTGGTGTGCGCCACGATCTGACCGGCGCGGAACGTTCCGGTGGCAGCGAGCCCGGCGATCAGGCTCGCCAGCACATCATCGGGGACCGCGAGCAGCACCAGGTCGCTGCGGCGCACCACGTCGTCGGGTGCCAGCACCGGCGCGTCGGGTAGCAGCTCCTCGGCGCGGCGCAGCGATGCTCGGGACACCGCGCTGACCCCGACCACCACGTGCCCGGCACCGGCAAGTGCGGCGCCCAGCGCCGATCCCACCCGTCCGGCGGACACCACGCCGACGGCTAGCCGGGCCGGCCGATCGGCCACGCTTGGCAGCGCTGCCGTACCCGACCGTGGCCTCGTCGCCATTGCCGTCCTCCCAACGTTCCAGTCCCACGCTGGCCGTGAGTACCGGACTGCCGCAGGTTAACTCCACCTTTAGGGTGAGCGCTCCTTTGGGTGAGCAGCTTCACCCCGGAAGATTCGCGGAGCCTGTGAAGCCGAGGGGGGCTGCTGGCCCCCGGGAGCCCCAGGGGCGGTAGCCCGGTCCCGGGCGGACTTGAGTTCGGCCAGCGCCTCGTGATGCCACCGCCGGGTATCTGGACTGGCGGTGCCCCGCTCTACGCGGTCGGACAGGAACGCCAGCTCGGTGACCGCATTCTGGTAGTCATGCACCGCCCCGGCGGCACCGTCTCCGGAACGCCGCCGGACCTCATCGCGCCACCCCCGGCGGCCGGACTGGCTGGCCAGCAGGGGGACCTCGGTGGGCGCGATCCAACCGGCGCTGGCGAACCCGGGTAGCGCGGCGGAGACCATCCGCTGTTCCCGGCGCCGTTGCCGCATCACCAGCGCGATCAGCCCACCGAACAGGGGCACCATGATCACGCCATAGACGGCCGGCAGGTAGCCCAGCCCGGCAGAGGCATTCCACAATGCGTGCAGCCCGACCGCCCCGAGGTAGCCGGCGACAACGTAGCTGACGCGGTGCACCAGCACCCCGCCGGCCAGGTTGCGCCGGCGGGCTACCAGCCCCACCGCGATCCCAGTCACCGCGGTGAACACCGGATGCGCGAACGGTGAGAGAACGCCGCGGATCACGAAGACGGTGGCGATATTGCCGCCGTCGATGGCGAAGGCGCGCCCGAAGTACAGGATGTTTTCGATGAACGCGAAGCCTGCGGCGACCAGACCCGCATAGACCACCCCATCCACCATCCCATCGAGCTCCCGGCGCCGCAGGCACAGCAAGCCCACCAGGAACGCACCCTTGAGTGCCTCCTCGACGAATGGCGCGGAGATCACGGCCGCGACCTGATCACCACCTCCGGTGGTGGCGATGTCGTTGACCAGCGACGCGCCGAGCACCGAGATTCCCGCGCCCCACAGGAACGCCGCCAGCAGCAGCTGCGGCGGCTCGGGTTCCCAGCGGTCCACCCACAGGAACGCGGTCACCACCGGCAGCACGGGAAAAACCGCCGCGGTGAGACCGGCCAGCTCAGCAGCCCCACCGATGGTGAAGCTGATCAGGCCGAGCGCGACGAGTACCGGAACGGCCAGCGCGATGAGCCCGAGCACCGCCGGAAGTGCTGGCCGGTGAGATGTCACGGCCCGGCAGCCTAAGCCCTCACCGCTGCGTAACCTCTAGCGCCTGTTCCGTGAAATGGTGCGGATGCGGCACATGGTGCTCCGCGGGACGTCATGATTGCGGTGGCTCGTCGGGATCGTCTGGGGTGCGGCAGCAATGCTCTAGCCACAGCGCGGCTGCGACCAGCGCAGCCGCGCACACCGCGCCAATTGATGCGGTGATGGTGTCTGACGCCGCTGAGGCCAGTTGAGAGCGCAATGGCAGCACGTAGGCGAGCACGCCCAGCCAGGCGCCGCCGGTAATGGCGCCAGCCAGCGAGGAGGCCTTGGCCAGCACGACAGCCTTGGCCGCGGCAAGCGCCTGCACCGGCCGGCTGCCCGGTCGTTGCCGGATCCGTGCCCGCAGCGCGTTGCCCAGGAGCCCTTCGGCGATCGCGAAGATGAGCAATGAGGTTCCGGCCGGCTGTGGCAACGTCGGGACGGCACCGTAGGACAGCTGCAGCACCAGGTTCACCAGCACCCCGGCGACGACAGCAGCCGCGATCAGATCCCGCGCTCTGGTGAACGTCACGGTGACCTGAGCCTTGAGTCTCGCAACGTCAGGTCGTCCCGGCGCTGCACACCCCGCCGTTGCTCGGCAGGCAGTGCGGCCACCAGGTCGGCCACCGGGCCGTGGCCGACCAGCACCGCATCGGGGGCTACCTCCAGCCAGGGCACCAGCACGAAGGCGCGCTGGTGAGCCCGGGGATGCGGCAGCATCAACTGCGGGTCATCCCGGTGGGTCTGGTCCACGTCGATCACGTCGACGTCCAGGGTGCGTGGGCCCCACCGGAGCGTGCGGGTGCGCTGTGCGGCAGCCTCGCAGGACTGGCCACGGCGCAGCCAGTCCTGCGCGCCCGCGTCCGGGTCATCGACCAGCAGGACAGCGTTGAGGAACTCATCCTGCGGCACCCCTCCCCACGGCTGCGTGGCGTACACCGCCGACACGGCGTGGACGGCCTCTCCTAACTGGGCGACGCACCCTCGCAGATGCCCCAACCGGTCCCCCACGTTGGATCCGATCGACAACACCGCCTTGCTCACCCCAGACCTCCGCTGCCCGCAGTCTGGATGCAGACTGCGGGCGCAAGGGTCCCGGAAACCGCGTTCTGCATCCAGACTGCGGTCATGGGCGCTCCCGGACCAAGGTGACCGAGACGTTGCCGAACGGGTGGGGCAGCGGGGCATGCGGTTTGTGCACGGTGATCTCCACGGCGTGCACGCGCTGGTCGGTCAGCACGTCCTCGGCGATCCGCGCGGCGACGGTCTCGATCAGGTTGCACGGGTCTCCGCCGACGATCGTCGCAGCGCGCTGCGCCAGCGCGGAGTAGTCCAGGGTCGCGGAGAGCTCATCGGTCGCCGCGGCGGCACCCAGGTCCAGCCACACCGTTGCGTCAACGACGAATTCCTGCCCGCTGCGCCGCTCGTAGTCGTGCACCCCGTGCCGGCCAAGCACCCGCAGACCGGTGAGGGTGATCCGATCCCCACCCGCGCTCACCAGTCGGCCTCGTCGCTGCGCTGAAGGCCTTGACGAGCAGGCCTGGCGGCGCCGGCCTGCCAGGCAGTGGCGACGGCGATGGCGTCGCGCGAACCGGCCACATCGTGCACCCGGACTCCCCAGACACCTGCCGCGGCAGCCAGCGCGGACACCGCGGCGGTGGCGACATCCCGGCCGTCGCAGCGGCGATCCTGTCCGCCGGCACCGGCCAGCAAGGAACCGAGGAACCGCTTGCGGGACGCGCCGACCAGCACCGGGAATCCCAGGTCGGTCAGCACGTCCAGGTGGCTGAGCAGGAACCAGTTGTGCTCGGCAGTTTTGGCAAAGCCGAGCCCGGGATCGAGCACCAGGGCATCGGGATCGACCCCGGCGAGCACCGCGGCGTCTACCCGGGCCACCAGCTCGTCGCGCACCTCGGCGACGACGTCGGAATAGTGCGCCAACTGGTCCATCATGTCGCTGTGCCCGCGCCAGTGCATGAGAATCCACGGGACCCGGCAGCGGGCTATCGTCGACGCCATGGCCGGATCGGCCAGGCCGCCGGAGACGTCGTTGACGATGATCGCCCCGGCTTCCAGGGCCGCCTCAGCCACCGCGGCGCGGGTGGTGTCCACGCTGCACGGCACGCCACTGGCGGTCAGCTCGCGCAGGACCGGCACCACCCGGGCGATCTCGGTGGCCGCATCGACGCGGGCGGCTCCTGGGCGGGTGGACTCGCCGCCGACATCGACCAGGTCAGCGCCCTGCGCGCGGAGCGCCAGGCCGTGCGCTATCGCATCGTCGCGGTCCAGGTACCGCCCACCGTCGCTGAACGAGTCGGGCGTGACGTTGATGATGCCGATCACCACGCACCGGCCGGGATCGGGGATGGCGGGGTGCACCGGTCACCTCCGCATCATCAGCTCCAGCACCTCGCTGCGGGAGGAGGCGCTGGTTTTGAACAGTCCCCGGACCGCCGAGGTGGTGGTGGTCGATCCAGGTTTGCGGATGCCGCGCATGGCCATGCACAGGTGCTCGGCTTCGATCACCACGATCGCCCCCCGCGGCTGCAGCCGGCGCATCAGCGCATCAGCGATCTGCGAGGTGAGCCGTTCCTGCACCTGCGGGCGCCGGGCATACAGGTCGACCAGCCGGGCCAGCTTCGACAACCCACATACCCGGCCTGCCGCGTTGGGGATGTAACCGACGTGCGCCATGCCGTGAAACGGCACCAGGTGGTGCTCGCACTGGCTGTACATCGGGATGTCCCGTACCAGCACCAGCTCGTCGTGGCCCTCGTCGAAGGTGCGCTCCAGCACCGTGTCCGGGTCGAGGAACAGGCCGGCGAACATCTCCTGGTAAGCCCGCGCGACCCGGGCCGGAGTCTCGCGTAAGCCTTCCCGGTCCGGGTCCTCCCCGCAGGCGATCAGCAACTCGCGCACCGCCGCCTCGGCCCGCACCCGGTCGAAAACCCGGGTCGGCGCGATGCCCGGATCGGAATTGACGGTGCTGGTCACGGCGGATCTCCGTGCGGTGGAAGTCCCACGCCCGGGTTGCCCATCGGCCGGCTCAGCCGGCAGATGGTTGATCGTCGGAGGGATTGTCCTGTGGCCGGGTGCCAGCAGGTCCGGGGCGCCAGGACGGGGCGGGCGGCTCAGTCGCCGGGCGCCAGCCCGGTGGCGCACCGTAGTTCGGCGGCCCGGAGTTACCACGCGGGTAGGACGACGGGCCGTACGGCGTTCCGGGCTGTCCCGGGTGGGCGGCCGTTCCACCGTTGACCATCCCCGTGGGGTAGCCAGGGTGTGGCCCAGCACCGTTGGGTCCGGGATGACCGGGGGGCCCATGCGGAGGGCCGCCAGGAAGGTCATCGCCACCCGGCGCCACACCCACCGGCGTCGGCTCCCGCCTCGGTTGTCCCGGTGGCCACGGCTCGCCGCGCTCCTTGGCCAGCTCTCCGGCTGTCTTGATCGGCGGTTTGTCCGACGGGGTGCGCCCACCAAAGTCGTTGAACGCGGTGATCCGCGGCCGCTTCTCGACCCCGCTGAACACACGTTCGAGATCCTTGCGGTGCAGCGTCTCCCTTTCCAGCAGCTCCACGACCAGCTCGTCGAGGATGTCCCGGTAGGTGTTGAGGATCTCCCACGCCTCGGTGTGCGCCGCCTCGATGAGCGCCCGCACCTCCTCGTCGATCTCGTGCGCGACCTCCAGGGAGTAGTCCGGCTGGCGGCCCGCAGAGCGGCCGAGAAACGGGTCGCCCTGCTCCTGGCCGTACTTCACCGCACCCAGTCGCGCGCTCATACCGTATTCGGTGACCATCGCGCGGGCGATCTTGGTGGCCTGCTCGATGTCCGAGGACGCGCCAGTAGTCGGCTCGTGGAACACGAGCTCTTCGGCCGAGCGCCCGCCCAGCGCAAAGACCAGCCGGGCGATCATCTCCGACCTGGTCATCATCTGCTTGTCATCCTCGGGCACCACCAGCGCGTGGCCGCCGGTACGCCCGCGGGGCAGGATCGTCAGCTTGTAAACCGGGTCGATGTCCGGCATCGCCCACGCTGCCAACGCGTGGCCGCCCTCGTGATAGGCGGTGATCTTCTTCTCCTGCTCGGAGATGATCCGGTTCTTGCGGCGCGGGCCACCGATCACCCGGTCGACCGCCTCTTCCAGCGCCGCACCGTTGATCAGCTGACCGCCCTCTCGCGCGGTGAGCAGCGCGGATTCATTGATGACGTTGGCCAGGTCAGCTCCGGAGAAACCGACGGTGCGCTTGGCCAGGCCGTCCAGGTCGACGTCACTGCCCAGCGGCTTGCCCTTGGAATGCACCTCAAGGATGGCGCGACGGCCGCGGATGTCCGGTGCCGACACCGGGATCTGCCGGTCGAAGCGGCCGGGTCGCAGCAACGCCGGGTCCAGGATGTCCGGCCGGTTGGTCGCGGCGATGAGGATGATCCCCCCGCGCGCGTCGAAACCGTCCATCTCGACGAGCAGCTGGTTGAGGGTCTGCTCGCGCTCATCGTGCCCGCCACCCAAGCCGGCACCGCGCTGGCGGCCCACCGCGTCGATCTCGTCGACGAAGATGATGCACGGGGCGTTCTGCTTGGCCTGTTCGAACAGATCCCGAACCCGGCTGGCGCCGACACCGACGAACATCTCCACGAAGTCGGATCCGGAGATCGAGTAGAACGGCACCCCGGCCTCACCGGCCACCGCGCGGGCCAGCAGGGTCTTGCCGGTGCCCGGCGGGCCGTAGAGCAACACCCCTTTGGGAATCTTGGCGCCGAGCGCTTGGTAACGGGCCGGGTTGGCGAGGAAGTCTTTGATCTCCTCCAGTTCCTCGACGGCCTCGTCGGCGCCCGCCACGTCGGCGAAGGTGGTCTTCGGCATGTCCTTGCTCAGCTGTTTGGCCTTGGACTTGCCGAAGTTGAGCACCCGGTTACCGCCACCCTGGACGTTGTTCATCATCCACAGCAGCAGGAGCAGCAACAAACCCAGCGGGATGAGATAGATCAGGATCTGGAAGAGCAGGGACTGCTGGGTGACCTTGGTGTCCCAGCCGTTGGGCGTCTGGGCATCGCGCAGTGCCTGGGTGATCTGGTCAGTGCTCTGCTCGGGGTACTGGGTCATCACCTTGGTGCCCTGGATGCCCGCAACAGGGTGATCCAGGGTCAGCCGTAGTCGCTGCTCCTTGTCCTCCAACGTCGCCTGCTTGACGTTGTGATCAGCAAGCTGCGTCAACGCCTGCGAGGTGGTGATCTGGCTATACCCCCGGGTGTCGTCGAGCAGGAAACCGAAGGCGTAGTAAAGGAGCAACCCGGCTATCACCCACAGCAGCGGGTTGCGGAGTATTTTCTTGCGATCCATCCGGCTGCGGCCCTCGGTGGCCTCGACCCTCCTGAGCTGACTGTGCTAAGTGCGCTGGGCTGCCAGACGGTGCTGGCAGACCGCCACTAACGACAGCAGAGCACTCCCGTTCCCCCCACCCTACCCGGCAGGCCCGGATGTCGGTTGGTGGATGAGCCCGAGTTGACGCTGCGCCAGCGGCGTATACCTCCCCCTGATCGGTGACCCCACTCTAGTGGCGCCTGGTGCCCCTGTCGGCCCAGGAGCACCAACGTTCCGGCATACACGACCGACGGATACTCGCGTAACCGCTAATCGGCGTAGACCTCAGGTGCCAAGGTGCCGATGTACGGCAGATCACGATAGCGCTCGCCGTAATCCAGGCCGTAGCCGACGACGAATTCCTGAGGGATGTCGAAACCGACATAGCGCACCGGCACGTCGATCTGGACCGCGTCCGGCTTGCGTAACAGCGTGCACACCTCAAGCGTCGCTGGGCGGCGGGTCAGCAGGTTGCGCAGCAACCAGGACAGCGTCAACCCCGAGTCGATGATGTCCTCTACGACCAGCACATGACGACCGGTGATGTCGCGGTCGAGATCTTTCAGGATGCGCACCACACCCGACGACGAGGTCGCCGACCCATACGACGACACCGCCATGAACTCCAGTTGCACCGGGATGGGCAACGCGCGGGCAAAGTCGGTCATGAACATCACCGCGCCCTTGAGTACGCCGACCAGGAGCAGGTCACCGTCGCCATGCTCAGCCTGGAAATCAGCGGCGACCTGCTGCGCGATCTCGGCGATGCGCCGCTGGATCTGTTCTTCGGTCACCAGCACCGACGCGATCTCGCCCCGATACAAGCCATCGCCCGCGCCCCGGTGTTCCCCACATGGAGAGCTATCGAGGTTTTGAGCGGGCTGGTAGCCCCGATATGGCGCCATGTCTTCAGGACGGTGGGGGTTGTCAGGAGACATGCAGCCTCCCCCGGGTGCGGGCGAGGTCGACCGCACCGGGCAGGCGCAGCGGACCCTGACCAGTCCAGCGGCCGATGAGGTCGTCGGCCGCGCGCAGGTGGGCGTCGGTCAGTTCGGGCACTCCGGCGTCGAGCAGCCAGCGCCGCAGCACCCGGCGGCGCAGCGCGGCGGGGTGGGAAGCGAGCACCGCGACGTCGAGATCCGTATCGAGATCAGTGTCGAGATCAGTGCTGTCAACGCTACGGCGCGCGGCCGCGAGCAACCCGCTGGCCTGCCGGTCGAGCACGTCGAGATCTTCGCGTAGTTGCTCTGCCGTGCGCGCCAGAGCTTCGGCGACCCCGCCGGCCAGCACCTCCTCCAGCAACGGCAGCACCTCGGTGCGCAACCGCACCCGCCGGAACCTCGGGTCGGCATTGTGCGGGTCAGCCCATGGCTGCAGGCGCAGCGCAACGCAGGCGGCGGCGGTCACGGCGCGGCGCACTGTGAGCAGTGGCCGGCCCCAGGGCGGGTCGAGCTCCCGCATGCCGGCTACCGATCGGGGTCCCGAACCGCGACCCAGTCCGAGCAGCACCGTTTCTGCCTGGTCGTCGAGCGTGTGCCCGAGCAGCACCGGCGCCCCGGGCGGCGCAGCCGCACGCAATGCCTGGTACCGGGCCAGGCGGGCGGCTGCTTCCAATCCCCCGCAACCCGCGGCACTGTTCACGGTGACGGGCAGGATCTGCACCGCTGCGCAACCCAGCTGGCGTAACTGGCCAGCAGTGGTACGGGCCACCTCCGCCGACTCCAGCTGCAACTGATGATCAACGATGAGGCCGTGCACCGGAACGCCCAGCGCCGCAGTGCAGTGCACGGTCGCGGCGGCCAGTGCCAGCGAGTCGGCGCCACCGGAACACGCCACCGCCACGGTGCCTGCTCGCTGGGCAATGTCGTGATCTGCCAGGAACCGGCGGACCGCGGCGCGGACCTGGCTGACCGCCGGATCGGGATGTGCGGGCACACCTGCTGTCAGGGGCTGTTGGCTCAGGGAATTATGCGATACAGCCACGCCGCCGGATCGGCGATCTCCGGGCGGGTGGGCAGCGTTTCCGGTGAGGTCCACACTGCATTGAACCCGGCCATGCCGACCACATCCACTACGTACCGGGTGAACGCCGCGCCCTCGGCGTACTGGCGCAGCTTGGCGTCGATGCCGAGCACCGCGCGCAGCACCCGCTCGGCGAGCGAGCCGCCTTGCCGGCGGGCGGTGAATCGCTGCCGGATCAGCCGCACCGATGGCACCACCGCTGGGCCGACCGCATCCATCACGTGGTCGGCGTGGCCCTCCAGCAGGGTGGCCAGCGCAATGATCCGGTCCAGCGTCGCCCGCTGCTCCGGATTTTGCAGCAAGGTCAGCATGCCCAAGGCATCCTGCGCTTCGCCCCGCCGGGCACCGCGCAGCGCCGCGGGCAGCCGGCCGATCATCTTGGCCACCGTGTCCGGGTCCTCGGTTGCCGCCATGAATGACCGCACCTGGGTGGCGAAATAGTCGCGTAGCCACGGTACGGCATTGAATTGCAGCCGGTGCGTGGCCTCATGCAGGCAGACCCACATCTGGAATTCATCCGCCGGGACATCCAGCATTTGACCCACGGTGACGATGTTGGGTGCTACGAGCAGCAACCGCCCCGGGTCTTCGGACGGGCCGCCGAACGGGTCGTACTGCCCGAGCACGCGCGACGCGAGGAACGCCAGCGCGACGCCTACCTGTACCCCTGCGGTGGTGGCCAGCATGCGGCGGCCCCGGCCATCCGGCATGCGGTAGTCGGCCAGCAGCCGGGACAGCCCCTCGGTGGCCGCCTCCACCCAACCGGGCCGGTCCACGATCTCTGCCGACGGCGGCTCCTTGCCGTCGTCTAGCCCAGTGAGCTCCCGCACATGCCTTTCAGCGGTGACCGACAGGGCCCGCAGCTGGCGCACCGTCGCCGCAGCCTGCTCCGGAGGCACCGCCGGACCGGCCGGCAGCAGGCGCTGCGCGGTGATCGCCGCGACTGCCCAGTCGACGGGGGCACCGGGTGGACCGATCCGAGGTGCCTGAGGTATGTCAAGCGCGGGTTGTCCCATAGTTATGCACGGTAACGCGCGTTAATGACAGCCGCATGACCTTAGCTGCGCTGCCAGCGCGTCTAACCGTGGACGAACCGACGCGGGATTGGGTCCATTGGACAGTAAAGCGAACACCAGCACCCTGCCGTCGGTGTCCAGCACCGTGCCGGCGAGGCTGTTGACACCGGTCAAGGTGCCGGTCTTGGCCCGTACCCAGCCCCGTCCCAGGGCAGAACGGCTGGCGGGGTCGTGATAGCGGTCAGCCAGCGTGCCGCTGCCACCGGCGACAGGCAGCCCCACCAGCAGCGGCCGCAGCGCCGCGGTTCGTGAATTCACTCCGTCGGTGGCGAATTGATCGGGAGCGGCAGCGGCGCTCAAAAGTGCAGCCAGGAGCTTCGCCGGGATGGCATCGCTGGTGGACAGCCCGCTGCCGTCGACGAGGGTAGCGCCGCTGACATCGAAACCGTGGCTGCTCAGCACTGTGAGTACCGCCTGGGACGCCCCGGCGAAGGACGGCGGCGCGCCGGTTTTCACCGCCACTTCCCGGGCGAGCGTCTCGGCTAGCACGTTGTCCGATTGCCGCAGGGCGGTGGCGACCAGTTCCTCTACCGGCGGGGAGGAGACATCGCCGAGCACGGCCGCGCCGGGTGGGGCACTGCCCAGCGTGACGTTGTCCGGATCGGCACCGAGCCGGCGAGCCAGCTCGGCCGCCGCGGCGGTCGCAGGCTTCGCGGCTCGCGGCGAGACGTCCTCGTGGGGATCCGCACGGCCGCCGTCGAGCATCACCGGCTCGATCGGCGCGATGTAGCCGCCGGCCACGTCAGCCGGTAGCCATCCCGGTGCCAGCGCGTCGCCGGTGTAGCGGCTGACATCGACGAGCACGCGGCTGACCGGACCCCGCGCCGCCTCCCGGACCTGGCTGACCAGGTCGTCCAGCCGGGCGGCATCTGGATAGCCGGTCGGCGCGCCCTGCGCCACCCCGGACAGTGTCGGATCGCCACCACCGCGCAACACCACCGTGCCCGGTTCTGCCCCGGCAAGCACGGTGGTGTGGAACCGTTGCTGGTGATCCAGCGCCAGCAGCGCGGCCGACGCGGTGAGCAGCTTGGCGGTCGATCCAGGCACCAGCGCTGAGGTGGGGTTGCGCTGCCACAGCACGGCACCGGTGGCCGGGTCGACGACCTGCCCGGACAGCGTGCCGAGGCCGCCCGCTGCGATGAGTGGATCGAGAACGGCGTCGACACCAGCGGGGGACGGCGCCGGACCGTCGGCGGACACCGGGCGTAATGCCGGATGCGGCACCACTGGCGCAGGTGGTGCTGCGGTCGTGAGAGCCGAGGCAGCAGCCAACCGGCGAGTCAACATGGTGACGCCCAGCCCTACGCCGAGTCCCGCGACCACCGCACCGACCAGGACAGCAACAACGGCGATAACGGCGACCCGCTTACCGCGCCGCCTCAGCAGGTGCCCGAGGCCACCGAGTGCCCACATCGCCGTTGTTCCTACCCCACCCGACCCAGTTCGGTGCGCCCGGGTCCGGTCCTCCCGGCGCCCGCGTCAGCCCCTACATCGCAGTCTGGATGCAGACTGCTGTTAGTTGAGCCCGTAAAGCAGCAGTCTGCATCCAGACTGCGATGTAGAGCGGGGCTGGACGGAACGGGAGGGGACCAGTGGAGTTCGATGTGACGGTCGAGATCCCCCAGGGGCAGCGCAACAAGTACGAAATGGACCATCGGACCGGGCGCATCCGGTTGGACCGCACGCTGTTCACCGCCACCCAGTACCCGGCTGACTACGGCTTCGTCGACGACAGCCTCGGCGAGGATGGTGATCCGCTGGATGCACTGGTGCTGGTCCAAGAGCCCACATTTCCGGGATGCCTGATCACTTGCCGCGCGGTGGGCATGTTCCGCATGCGGGACGAGCAAGGGGGCGACGACAAGGTACTCTGCGTGCCTACCGGAGATCCTCGGATGGCGCATCTTCAAGACATCGATGACGTCGATGAGTTCTACAAGCTGGAGATCCAGCATTTTTTCGAGGTCTACAAGGCCCTGGAGCCAGGCAAAGGTGTGGAAGGTGCGCACTGGGTAGGCCGTGCCGAAGCAGAGCAGGAGATCTGCAACTCCTGGCAACGAGCGCGAGACGCGGCGGACGGGCTCAGCGGTGAGCTCGAGCCTGATCCTGGCCCCTGACTGTGGCCCTGGTCGGGTCCGTCCGCTCGTCCCCATTCGCCTCGTAACCGGCGGTGAAACGGTCAATCAACTCGGCGAATTGCACGCGTTCGGCGTGCTGCCAGGGTTCGATGATGGCGGCGATCCGCTCGTCGCGGCGTTGCCGGGCTCGATCCAGCAGCGCGGCGCCGGCGTCGGTGATGGCCAGCAGCGAGGCTCGGCCGTCATCTGGATCAGCACGCCGTTCGATTAGTCCCATCCCGACCAGCGCGGCGGCCTGCCTGCTCACCGTGGACGGGTCGGAGTGCACTGCGGTGGCAAGCCCGGTGACCCGTGACGGTCCTCCGCAGGCCAACGTATGGAGCAGCATGAACGACGGCCGATCGAGATCATCACCGCGCACCACCGCGGCGCGCTCGATGAGCCGGATCAGCCGGGCCAACCCGGTGCCGATCCGGTTGGATACCTCAAGATCGTCGGCCACCGGCGGGGAAGTAAGCATCGGCACTACCTTCACTGCATGGGACACGCAAGTATCTTTATGCAACCAATCTTTCACCGATTCGTGGGTGGCGGCAAGAAGGTTCACCGCTCTTGTTGACCCGCCGATGGGGGACAGCAGGTGACAGCAACATCACGCGGCGTCGCGACGTTGACGGTGGCATCGCCAAGGAAGAGAGGGGAGCCGGCCTGGTAGGACCCAGGCCGGCTCCCCTCTCTTGCGACGGCAGGTCTAGCGCAGGGCGCGACCTCGGATTGCGCCGAAAACGGCAGTGGCCACAAAGAACACCAAACCCACAATTGCTAGCCACAACAAGGTCTTGATGGTGAACCCGATGACAACCAAGACTAGCCAGAGCACCAGCAAACCGATGATCAAACCCATGACTCCACCACCCTCAACCGTGATACCCCCACCCTTGGGGGGCTGCATAGCCAGGACATTCCCGGCATTGATCGAGTTCAAACCCGGCGATTCGGGCGTTAAAACAGCGGTCGATCTGGGTACCCTGCCATGCCGCGCGCGACCGAGGAGGCCCCGATGACCACCCCACGGTCCACAACTCCTGGCACGGTGCGGAGTCTCATTCCCGCGCGGATCGACCGATTGCCGTGGTCTGCATTTCATACCCGGATAGTGATCGCGTTAGGGGTGGCGTGGATCCTCGACGGCCTTGAGATTACGGTCGCGAGTTCCGTCGGAGCCATACTGAACAAACCCGAGACGCTGAACCTGTCGTCCACCGAAGTGGGGCTTATCGCGACGGTATACCTGATCGGCGAAGTCATCGGCGCACTGGTATTCGGCCGGATGTCGGACAGGCTGGGCCGCCGCAACCTATTTATGATCACGCTGACCGTCTACCTGGTCGGTAGCGGACTTACCGCTCTGACCTTGGGTACCGGCACCGGTTGGGTTATCTTTTTGTACCTGACCCGGTTCATCGCCGGAACGGGCATTGGTGGCGAGTACGCCGCAATCAATTCCGCGATTGACGAGCTGATCCCCGCCCGTTACCGCGGGCGGGTCGACATTGCCGTCAATGGGACGTACTGGGCAGGTGCGCTTCTCGGCACGCTCGGCACCTTTATCCTGCTCAACGTGCTGTCGCCGAGCGTGGGCTGGCGGATCGGCTTTCTCCTCGGCCCAGTACTTGGTCTGGTCATCCTGCTGGTCCGGCGGCACTTGCCGGAAAGTCCTCGATGGCAGATCATGAACGGCCGCGAGCAGGCCGCCGAGGAATCCATTTCCTACATCGAGCATGAGGTAGAGCAGTCCGGAAAGACTTTGCCTCCGGTCGATGAAAGCAAGGCTATCGACCTGCGCCCAGCTGACCAGATCGGCTACCTGGCACTGACGAGAGTACTGTTCCGCGAATATCCTAGCCGGGCGGTGCTGGGTGCAGCGCTCATGGTCAGCCAGTCGTTTCTGTACAACGCAATCTTTTTCACCTACACCCTTGTACTCGGAAAGTTTTATGGCGTGCCGTCGACGTCGACACCGCTGTATCTTATTGCGTTCGCAGTGGGCAACTTAATCGGACCGCTGACGATCGGACATTTCTTCGATACGATCGGCCGCAAGGCCATGATCGCGGGCACGTACCTGGTGTCCGGAATCCTGCTGGCCATCAGCGCGTGGTTGTTCTATGCGGGGGTGCTCACCGCGATGACCCAGACCATTTCCTGGTGCGTGGTCTTCTTTTTCGCCTCATCCGGCGCCAGTGCCGCCTACCTCACAGTCAGCGAGATCTTCCCGCTCGAGGTCCGAGCGAAGGCCATTGCGGTGTTCTTCGCCATCGCGCAGTGTTTCGGGGCACTGGGTCCGGTCATCTACGGCGCGCTCATCGGGGATGGCACGCAACCGTTCAGACTGTTCCTGGGGTACCTGCTGGGGGCGGCCGTCATGATCGCCGGCGGGTTGGTCGCCGTCGTCTACGGGGTGGCAGCCGAAGGGCGGTCGCTGGAGGACATCGCCGCGCCGCTGTCGGCGGCCACTGGGGGGCGCGCGGGATCTACCCGGGCCGAAGGTGCCGCATCACCGCTCTCAACCTGACGGGTAGGTGCGATCAGATCATCAGCCACCACGCCAGCATCACGGCCATGATGATGGCGACGAATACCAGGATGAGTGCCCCAGAAAGCATGCGAGCCGGGTCCGACTCGCCTTGGCGCACACCGAGACCGGCCATCGAGTCAGCTACGTCGAACCGGGACCGGGGGTAGCCGGTGTCCTTGCGGCCCGACCCTGGGGTGAGGTGCGCCGTCATAAATCGAACGCTACGACGCATGGGGTTACCGCTTGGCCCAAGCTTGATTAGCCGGAGGTAAAAAATCACGTCCGGGTGAACATGACAGCTCATACCATTCGGTGGTGCCCGCGATGTGGCCGCTTACCGGACGGGCCGAAGAGCTCAGCGTCATCAATGGGCTGACCCGTCGCCAGGCCGGGACAGCAGGTGTCGTGCTGGCTGGCGCGGCGGGAGTCGGTAAGACTCGATTAGCCCGCGAGGCGCTGGCCATCGCCAAGCAGCGAGGCGCGCTGACCCGGTGGGTCGTGGCCACGGCCTCGGCACGGACACTGCCGTTAGGCGCGTTCGCAGCGACGCTGGGCGTGGTGGGCCCGGACCCGGCCCGGTTGATGCGTCAGGCCAGCGCAGCGCTGCTGGCGGGCGCCGGTGAAGGCGGCGTCGGCAGCGTCATTATCGGGGTCGACGATGCGCACCTGCTCGATGAGCTATCCGCGACGCTGGTCCACCAGTTGATGCTGCGGCGGGCGGCAAGTGTGGTGCTGACCTTGCGCAGCGGCGAGACCGCGCCAGATGCGGTGACTGCGTTATGGAAGGAAGGGCACCTCTCGCGGTTGGAACTGCAACCGCTGTCACAGAACGAGACCACCACCTTGCTCGAGGCAGCGTTGGGCGGTGCGATTGACTCCATCGCTGCGCGGCGGCTGTGGTCCATTACCCGAGGCAACGTGCTGTACCTGCGGCACCTGGTCGACGGTGAGTTGGAAGCCGGACGGTTACATCAGGTCGAAGGACTGTGGTTGTGGTCAGGCACACCGAAGTTGTCGCCGGGGCTGGCCGACCTGCTCTCTGCGCGGATCGGCCAATTACCCGACCCGGTGAAGGCCGTCATCGAGATGCTCGCCTTCGGCGAGCCGTTGGGTGTGCCGCTACTGGCGGGGCTGACTGATGCAGTAGCGGTCGAGCAGGCCGAGGCGCGAGCTCTGGTAGAGGTCTACCCGGATCGGCGGCGGTTGCAGGCGCGGCTGGCCCACCCACTCTACGGCGAGCTGCAACGGGCGCAGGTTGGCACGTTGCACGCTCGCCGGTTGTGCGGGCGGCTGGCCGGCGCGTTGGCCGGTACCGGGGAGCGGCGCGCTGGTGACACCCTGCGCCGCGCGCTGCTGACGCTGGAGTCGGACCTGCCACCGGATCCGGCATTACTCACCAAAGCAGCGCAGCGCGCGACGGAATTGGGAGACCTCGCGCTAGCCGAACAACTCGCCCGCGCCGCGATAGCCGCAGGCGGTGGGTTCGAGCCGCGGCTCCTGCTGGGTAACGCGCTGCATTACTCGGGTCCTCCCCGGGCCGAGGAGACAGAGAGCGAGCTGGCCGCGGTCGCCGCTATGGCTCGTACTGATGTTCAACGAGTCCTGGCCGCACAACCGCGGGCAGCCAATTTGGTCTTTGGGCTCGCCCGTCCCGCCGAAGCGATGGCCGTACTCGACGCCGTGGCAGAGACGATCTCTGACGACGTCACCGGGCTGGAACTGTCGGCGATGCGCTCCATTCTCGACGTCTTCCTTGGTCGACCCCACCACGCGGCTGAAGGCGCCGCCGCGGTGCTGGCACATTCGCGCTGTACACCGCCTGCGGCACAGCTGGCAATCTGGGGCCTGGTCGCCGCCCGCGGATCGCAGGGCCACCTCGACGGGCTTGCCGGCAAAGTCCAGTGGATCGATGCTCGCGCAGATGGGTTCGAAACCGGGCTGCATCAGGCAGCCATTATTGGCTCATCGTGGGTCCACGGGCTGTTGCTGGCCGGTCTACTGGATGCCGCCGAGGACACCGCACGGCGCTACCGCGAGCGCTGCGACGGCACTACCGGATTCGGGTATGGGACTGTCTGCACCATGTGCGGGGCCGTCGCCCAGGCCCGCGGCCAGGTACGCACCGCCACGCGGTGGTTCGGTGAGGCCCTTGCAGCGAGCGTTCCGACGTTCACGCTCCCGGTGGACCCGCACGGGGCGCTGGGGATGGCCGGCGATGCGGCCTCCGCACGCGATGCGTGGCGGCGGATAGCTCCCACCGCGGAGCATCCGGGATTCGCCCACATAAAGCCAGAGCTCCAGCTGGGCAGGGCATGGATGGCCGCTGCCGAGGGCAGCATCAGCGAGGCCATTGCGCTGGCGCGCCAAGCAGCCCAGCTCGCCGCATCGCAGGGCCACCCTGCTGTGGAGGTGGTGGCGCTGCATGTCGCGGTGTGTTTTGGTGATCGCACGGTTGCCGATCGGCTTGCTGAGCTGGCCACCCAGGTTGACGGGCCACGCGCACCCGCCGCGGCCGCACACGCCGCCGCACTGGCCGCCGACGACGGCGCCGCGCTGCAGGCCGCCTCGCTGCAACTCGAAACGATGGGCGCCTTGCTGCTGGCCGCCGACGCCGACGCCCAGGCCGCCACCGCCCACCACCGCCACGGACAGCGAGGGTCTGCCCAAGCCGCAACGAGCCGCGCCCACCGGCTGGCACAAGCCTGCGAAGGCGCCCGCACCCCCGCCCTCACCGCGCTGGCCGCACCCCTGCCCCTGACCGCACGCGAACGCGAAATCGTCACCCTGGCCGCCAGCGGCCTGTCCAACCGCCAGATCGCCGACAAACTCACCGTCTCAGTCCGCACCGTCGAAGGCCACCTCTACCGCGCCTGCGCCAAACTCGGCGTTGGCGACCGAACCAAACTGGCTGCGCTGATCCACGGCGACTAACCCGCCCCAACTACTCGCGTACGGAATCCGAGTAGTCCATTACTCGCATCGTCACCCTTCGCCAGGCACATCATCGACACACCGGCATCAGTCCCTGGAGCATCCGCTCCGACCAACAGCAACAACGAAAGACAAGGAGAACGGTCATGATTAGCGGCACATCGACCAAGACGCTGGAGGAGCGTATCGAGGTTGCTGCATCCGCGACCGAGGCTTTCGACGCGGTGGCCGATGTCCACCGCATGGCCCGCCGCAGCCCTGAGTGCTTCGCCACCTGGGTACTGCGCAAGCGCCACGGCCAGCCAACGCGATTCATTGGATTCAACAGGAACGGGATGCACGTCTGGTTTTCCAGCTGCCATGTGCGCGTGGCCGAGCCTGGTCAGGAATTTACCTTCGACGTGTTCGCCCTCGGGTTTCCAGTGGCCAGGTGGGGATACCGGTTCACTCCAACCGCGGGTGGCACCGAGGTCACCGAGTACTGGATCGACAAACGCACCACCGGCGCCCACGTGTTAGGGCGGATCTTCCTCGGCAAATCGTCGAAGGCGGGTATCCGCGAGGAGATCAACCGGGACGGTATGCGGCAAAGCCTGCGGTGCCTCAAGTCGGAGTTGGAATCGGGGCATCCCCGGCGCGCCGAACGCTGACATGAACGACGAGGTGGTAACCGCTCGGCAATGCGAGCGCGCCGAGGCGATGCGCCACTTGCCGGACACCTACTCGTTGGCCTTGCGTCTGCGCGATGCGGGACTGGATGACGAACTCATCGCCGAATGCCTGGCTGTAGAACAGGAGGCGCTCGGCCTCCTCCTACAGGTTGCCGAAGCCAAGCTGGCCGCGATATTGGAGGCTAGGTACAACGAAGGCGCGTCCAGCCCCGCACACCCTCGTTTGTCCATAAAAGGCGAAGCCGTAGCCCCTATCCAAGGCAATCGAGACGAGGGAACAGGAATGCACTCGTGATCACCCGCGCTCGGCTGTACGTCCCGGCGCTCGTCGTCGTGATCATGGCCGTGTTCCCTGGCCTTGCTGTGGCCTTCCCAGCTGCCGCAGCGGCGGACTCTCGCACATTAGCTGATCAGGCACTGGTGCTGGTCAACCAGCAACGAGTCAAAGCCGGATGCGCCAACTTGCACACTGTTGCCCAGCTACAGCGGCCAGCTGGGCAACAAAGCCATGACCAAGCCGCTCAGGACAAGCTCGGCCACAGAGGCACCGACGGCAGCACGTCTCGCGACCGCCTTGGCCGGTTAGGCTATTCGCAGTGGGCTGAGAACGTCGCACAATTCCCAAACCCCCAACAAGCGGTACATTTCTGGTCGACCAGTCGGGCACATCGCGCCAGCATGCTCAATTGTGCGTTCACCGATACGGGCCTTGCCGTGGCGCGCAGTCTCTCGGGCCGGCTTTACTGGACACAAACCTTCGGCGGCTGACCACCCGCAGGCCAGGCTTACGTCCACTAATTTTCGAGTAGTCAACTACTCAGAAGCCAACGTTGCGTCGCGAGCATCCTCGTCACATGAACAACATTCCAACACCTCCACTGCTACAGACTTACCCTCTGATCGAGGAAATCCTGGACGACCATCAAGACCACGCGCGCGGCGACAAGCGTGGCTGGTCTAGCTACCGCGGCCACGTCTACCGGGTCTTTAACATGGCCCGCGCGTTGGTACCCGACCAGGACCACCGTGATGACAAGCTGGCTATCGCCGCGGCATTCACGACATCGACGTGTTTACCTCGCTGAACTATCTCGGGCCCTCGATCGGCACCATGGACGCGTGGCTGCGGCGCACCGGACGCGGAATCTGGGGCGAAGAGCTCGCAATCATCATCGCCAAGCACCACCATCTGACCACCTACCGCGGGCGCCATGCGCGACTCGCCGAACCTTTCCGGCGGGCTGACCTGAACGATTTGAGCCAGGGACTCATCCGGATAGGGATGCCCCGCGGGCACGTACGGGCAGTGCGCGCGTCGATCGACGTTGGGTGTTTTTTCACCAGGACGGTGCCGCGGGCGATTGTGCGGCACCTGGTCCGCCACCCACTCGACCCGCTACCCATCACGCGCGCCCGGCGAGCCCTCAAGCAGGCCGGCTACCCCGATGCGGATCGCTAGCGCGTTAGGCCAAGCCGGTGAAACGCCCCGACCGTGACGGGTATAACGTGCGCCCAGCAACGTGGTCGTTCGCCGGTTTCCGGCGAAAAGCGCTGGCCAGGGAGCAGAGATGATTGAGTCGGGGCGCGTCTGGTCCGATTTGCCGGACTTGGACCGAACGAACGATCCGCGGGGCGGTGCAGCCGCGTGGGCGGTGCTCGCCGTGGGCACGACTTTTGCCGCAGGCATACTCGCTGCCGCGACGTGGGTGACTGGGGTCTGGTAACGCATCAGCTACCAGAACCAAATTATCGAAACCACGACGGTGGCCAGGGTCGCAGTCACGATGAACAGCGCCCAGATAACGGCTCCGCCACGCGGATCGTTTGTCCGGTCTAGTTCCGGCAAATCTGTCGAGACGCGCCTCAACCCAGTCATGGCCAAATCGTAGCTCACAATTTCGGCCGCCAAAAAATGCGACATCGAAGCGAACAAAGGGTTTTACATATCGATCCGTGTGTGAACGACGGGTTGCCGAACATCGCTCACGGAGATCGAATGATCAATTCTCGCGATGTTTCAGCAGCCCACGGCAAGAAAGCATCAAGGAATCGTTCGGTGGCCGGCATGAAATAACCGCCGTAATGGCTGATTGGATCCAATGTCGAGATCACCATCGTGCCCGGAGTGGACACCCGGTCGACATACAGCAGGGCCTCGCCTGTGGTCAGCGTCACGAGCGCTTGCGCCCCTTCCGGGAGTTCGAGGACGCCGTGATAGTGCCAGGTGCAATCACGCACGGTAAGCCGCCGGAACAGGGGGTGCGCCTCGTCGGCGAGCCGGACGCCGAGGTCGGCGTCCGGCTCCAGCCACCACCAGAAGTTGGTGGGTCGGTGCTGCCAGCGCACGCCAGGCAAAAATTCGGGGAATGGTTCGCCGCCGCTGAAAGCGATCACTGTTCCACCGGAATCGAGCAGCTCGGTGATCCGATCGGCGGCACGCTCGAGCTGACCACGGTGCGAACGTTCTGGAATCAGCAAGCCGCGGTATTCGGTGAGGTCGACATCAGCCAACTCGGGAAGGTAGATCGTACCGCCAGTAAGGTGTCGGGCATACTTCGGCGCAGTCAGGGTCCGGTGATGCTGCGCCGAGCCGCCGTAAACAGCAGCGAGCCCACGTCGTTGGCCTGCGGCCTCGGCTCGCCGTTGCGCCGCTTCCCCGACGATCCAGTCGATCAGCGCTTCGCCGCAGTAGCTGAGCAGATTGCTGGTCGCTTGAACGACGATGCTGCCCGCCGTCGACACTCGGTCTAAATACGTCGCCGGCTCGCCGCCGAACAGCCGCGTCAGCACCTCCGCGCCGGGCGGCACCGGGTGGTGCCCACGGGCAAAGAAACCAGCAACGCCACGCCGGAAGGTCAGCTCGGTGCCCATCCCGCGAAAGATCGGATGGTCCGCCACCTCCACTACGCGGTAACCGTCCAGCGACCGGTGAGCCAGGGGAACGAATAATGACGCAGCAGGCAACCAGTCCCGGTGCAGGTGACCGCCAAAGACAACCACACCGCCACGGTCTAGATACTCGCGGATCACGCGGTATTGCCCGCGAGGTGCTCCTGATCGACGTTCGGTGTGACGATCAGGCCGGCGTACTGAGCCAGGTCACGCGATCCGACCGCGTAGCAGTCGAGCCGATCGACCCGATGCGACCAAGCGGTCGTGTCGTCGTGCCTGCTGTCCATGTCCAGCACGGCGACTGGGAGCGTGGCCTTCACCCAAAAGAGATTAAACTTAGGCTAACCTTCGCACAAGGTAGCGGCGTTGCCGAGCAGCCTAGCTTTGCTCGGGCTGGCCCTCATTTTCTTCCGACGTGGCTCTTTGGTGGGCGTCAGCCAGCTTGTCAGCCGTCATGCCGGCGGAGCCGAGGGCTTGCGCCAACGACGGATCCTTGGACTTGAGGTCTTCGATCGCTTCAGCCATGCCAGCGGATGTGGTGTCTTCTGGGCGCTCTTCTTCGATCACCAGCGCAGCGTAACCGCTCTAGGCGTATTACGGCCAACGAACGTCGCTTGAGCAGCTTTACTGGCCACCTTGACCAGCACCGTAAGCGCTCACCGGAGGATCGCAGCACAGCAATTCCTGGTGGATTCGCCAGAACTCCTGACACGCCAGGTGCAGGGCGTTTTGGGCCGCCTCCAGCGCCTCGACCGGCGCAGGCGTGGGCGCCCACCGGCCTCGGACCGGCGCGACCACGGTCAGCGCTTCCAACGCGTGGGAGGCGTTGCGCAGGGTTTGATGGGCACGGTGCAGCTGCTCGCGCTGCTCTTTGGACAACTCTTCGGGCTTGCGGCCTACCTCCACGTCTCACCCCTTTGCGCCGCCGTGCCTGGTAGCTCCCACGGTAGACCGTCCGCCATTGCGATCAATCCTGGTGTCGACGAGTTTGACTACTTAGCTATCTGCTGAGCGCTCGTCTCGGACGGCTAACGGATGGCGGCATGCCGATCATGATTCAGCCGTAATCCAGTTTGGCGCCGAGTACCCGTTGCAGGTGCAGCAGTGAGAACTCCTGCACCGCCTCGGCCGGGTGGCGGGGACCGTCGAAGGTGGCGGTAGCGCGAACTGCCACGGTCACCGGCAAATCCCGGTTGCGCAGATCCGCAGTGGTGTGCAGGACGCAAATGTCGGTGCATACCCCGCAGATCCGCACTGAGTCGACACCGAAGCGGTGCAGGTGACCCTCCATCTCGCTTTCGAACAGGGCCGAGTACCGGCGCTTTCGTACCAGCAGAACGTCGTCGCGGGCCAGCAGCGGGCTCAGCTCGTCAACCAGCTCGGCTTCCCGGCTGCCTCGGATACAGTGCTCCGGGAACACCGCGAACTCCGCGTCGCCGACCTCGTGAGTGTCGGCGGTGAACAGCACCCGCCGGCCGGCGGCAAGGGCCGCCTTTACCTCCGCCTGAACCGCCGGGAGGATCGCGAGGCACCGGTCGCTGGCCAGGTTGCCTTCCCGAAGGAAGCCGTTCTGCATGTCGACGACGACGAGCAGCTCAGACACCACAGCCTCCTCGAAGCATCCGGTGGACAAATCGTCCCCCGACATGGCTCCACGTCGGGGTGAGTGGGGCAAGGTGGCGGACACACGGTCAGCGCGGCAGCGGAGGATCCGGAGCCAACGTGCCGTCGGGTGCAATGTGCGCGAAGATCTGCTCGATCAGGGTCAGCACGTGGGGGTCATCCACGGTGTAGATCTGCCGCTTGCCCTCCCGGCGACCAGTGACCAAACCGGCCAGGCGTAACTTGCCCAGGTGTTGGCTCGCGGTGGCGATGCTCACCCCCACCCGCGCGGCCAGCGTGCCGACGTCGTAGCGGCCCTGCGCAGCCAGCCACACCAGGTGCAACCGCACTGGGGAGGACAGCAGATCGAAGGTGTTCGCGGCGGCAGACAGCTGCGGCCCGGTCGGCTCCACCCGCTCCCCTCCGATGAGGTCGGCCGTAGCGTGGGCGCGCTCGTTGGTCATGATGGATCCATTGTGACCCGGGTCCGTCGGTGCAGCACTCATTCAATGAGTTGCGAAACCAACTGATCGTATGTGAGCATGGGCCGGTACCGCACCGCGCGCGACGGAGGGAAACCGGCGGTGAATCTCAGCCTGCTGGCCGCGGTCTTCGGCATCACCTTCGTCGCCGAGCTGCCTGACAAGACTGCGCTGGCGAGCCTGGTGCTGGGCACCCGATACCGGCCCGGTGCGGTGTTCGGCGGGGTGGCCGCGGCATTCGCGCTGCACGTGATCATCGCTGTGGCTGCGGGCAGCGCGTTGAGTCTGGCCCCCCACCAGATCGTCGAAGCCGTCGTCGCCGTCCTGTTTCTTGCTGGAGCAGTGGTAATGCTGCGCCGCGGCCAGCGAGGCGACCGCGCCAATCGGGAGGACCCGGAAGTACCAGCGAGTTCGCCGGCGTTTGCAGCGCAAGAGGCGGAGGCGGGTTCCGCCCGTGACGAATCCAGAGAACACGCCGCGACAGCCGTGCTGACCCGGACCCGAACCCAGCATGGCGTTCAGCGCGACCGACTGTGGAAAATCGCTGCGACCAGCTTCGGAGTCGTGTTCGTGGCCGAATTCGGCGACCTTACCCAGATCGCCATCGCCAACCTGGCCGCCCGATACCACGATCCACTTGCCGTGGGAATCGGTGGGGCGCTGGGATTGTGGGCGGTCGGGGGGCTGGCCATCCTGGGCGGCCGGCAGCTGCTGCGCTGGATTGACCTGATCTGGATCGCCCGCGCCGCTGCGCTGATCATGGCTGCCCTCGGCACGGTCAGCGCCGTGCACGCCTTCACCGGCTCGTAACCGGACCTCATACCGCAGTCTGGATGCAGACTGCTGTTTTAGAGAGGCTCCATTTCCCGCAGTCTGTATCCAGACTGCTGTGGGGAAGCCCCGTGCCCGGGAGGACGACCATGACCACGATCGCACCAGCTCTTGGCAGCTGGACCCGGGGACAACGGCTGCAACTGTCGGTGATCGTTGCAGTAATCGCAGTACTGCATGTCCTCGGCTGGTCGCTCTACCTGTCGGTGACCCATGGGGCAGCGGGGGCAGGTGCCTTCGCCGGGGCCGGCCTGCTGGCCTACGTGCTGGGGATCCGGCATGCCTTCGACGCCGACCACATCGCGGCGATTGACGACACGACTCGGCTCATGGTGGCCCGCGGCCGGCGACCGATCGGGGTGGGGTTCTTCTTCGCGATGGGGCACTCGTCGGTGGTCGTCGTGCTGGCGCTCTTCGTCGCGGTCGCCGCCGCTGGCATCACCAGCACGGGGCTGGATGAGTGGCGGGCCATCGGCGGCGTGGTCTCCACCATCGTCGCCATGTCATTCCTTGCTCTGGTCGCGGCGCTCAACGCCATGGTGCTCAAGGGCATTATCGGTTTGTGGCGGGAGATGCGCCGCGGACAGCTGGACGACAAACAGCTGGAACTCCAGCTGCTCAATCGCGGACTGGTCAACCGGATCCTGGGTGGCCGGGCACGCGCGCTCATCCGCTCGTCATGGCACATGTACCCGCTCGGCATCCTGTTCGGCCTCGGCCTGGAGACCGCCTCAGAGGTCACCCTGCTGACGTTGTCCGCCAGCACCGCGCAGGCAGGCGGCATCGGATTGCTCGCGACACTGTCCTTGCCGTTGCTGTTTGCCGCTGGCATGAGCGCCTTCGACACCTGCGACGGGTTGCTGATGACCCTGGCCTACACGTGGTCGCAGCGGCGCCCGGCGCGGCGGCTGTACTACAACATCGTGACTACCTGGGCGACGGTCCTGGTGGCCGGGTTTATCTCCAGCGTCTACCTGGCCGCGGTACTCGTCGACCATGCCGGCGTCATGTTCCTTTCCGGATATGCCGCTCTGGCTGATCACTTCGAGCTACTCGGCTACGTCATCGTCGCCTTCTTCATCCTGGTGTGGGTTGGTGCGATGACGTTGTGGCGGGTCGGCGGCTTTGACCGGCGTTATGCAGTCCCGGTGGGAGATCATGGTGAGCCCTTGGCCGGAAAGGGTCCAGCGGAGGGCCAAACACACCGGCAATGACACCGTCCACAGTGTTTGCCGTACGGCACATATGATGAGTGCGGGAGGCACTACCGTGAGTACCCAAATCGTGATCGTGCTCGCCATCGGGGTATCCGCGATCGCTGTCCTGGCATGCGTGGCCTTGATTGTGATAGCCCGCCTGCGCCGGTCGATCAAAACTCAGTTCGAGACCCTCGAGAATCTGATCGCGACGGTGCGGGCGAGTCAAGCCCACGATGAGCCTCGAAAGCCGTCGTAACCTGGCCGCGGAACTTCGTGACCGGGTCCAGTTCCTGAGTGACCCTGACGTTTCATGGGCCCTCAGCTCGTCTGTCGATGACCTGCCCGTCACCCGCCCCGTGGGCCGAAGCCGCGTCTTTCGCAGAGGTCAGTACGACGCAAGAAGTTGCACACTTACATTTATTGCAATCAAGCAAGTTTTTGAGTAGTGTCCGCTGTCACCGGCCATGGTGAGTCCGGCAAGAGACCCAGATGCCGGTGTTGGCCCGGCCGATTGGAGGGAGACTTGGTGGATGGGCCCTAGCCGACGCGACGATGCTGCACCTCCCACTACGGAGGAAGTCGACGCCGTCATGTCCGCAGCGCGGGTGCTGGTCGCGGTGACCGCCCAGTCAGTGACGAGCGTGGAAGATCAGGTTACGTTACCGCAGCTCCGAGTGCTGGTGATGATCGCCAGCCGAGGTCCGCAGAATCTCGCATCCGTCGCGCAGGCTCTTGGCGTGCATCCGTCCAACGCCACTCGCAGATGCGACAAACTTGTGGATGCGGGCCTGGTACATCGCAGTGAAGACCCCACCGACCGGCGCAACCTGGTGCTGCAGCTGACCCCCTCAGGTCGGCAAATCGTGCAGCAGATGACCGAGCATCGGCGCGCCGCCGTCGAGGGCGTCCTGGCCAAGATGCCGGTTACGCTCCGCGGCGATCTGGTACCTGCCCTGCTTGCTTTCGCCCAGGCCGCAGGTGAACTTCCAGCCGGTCAAGCATGGGCGCTGGGCTGGACCACAGACGAGCCCAGCAACGCCGGACGCCACCTGCCCAGCAGTACAACCTGTGGCTGACTTGTCCGCCCGACAGGGATAAGCTCGATTGCTCCGCCACTAGCAGGTGTCGATGTCGTGAGCGTCCCAGAAGTTACAATCATCGGCATTCCAGCTGACCCGATATGCTTTTAACTATCAATCTTCGAGTGGCAGCCGGACCGGTAAAGACTTTCTACGCATCGGGGTCAGGCGGCAGGCGCCCGGCGCAGACCAGGGTTGAAATACGCCGCATTCGATCGAGATCATGCCGGGCGTTCAAACCACGAGAACGCTGCCGCATCCCGTGTTGGCGAGCTGGGTTCATCTGCCGGCGCACCGGGATCGCCCCCTGCGGGCGCCGCTCGGTGTCGCGCGTGCGCTGCGGGTCGGCGGGCGGCCCGTGTCCCCGCCGTGAATCTGGCCCGCCGCGCGGCACTCAGCGCGGCCTGCACAGCCTGGTCAACCGCAGCAGAATAGTGCTGATTCGCCGCCGGGCGGGATCCTGACCATGTCGGCCGGCTGATTGGTTCCTGCCGGCCCAGAGCCTCAGCCGGCAGATGGTGCTGCCCGCGGTGACTCACCGGTTGCCGACCTGCGCCGTCGGCCGGAACGTCGGCGTTGAGGCGCTCCCCCCGGAGTTGATCATATATGGGTGTTTCGCTCACGGAGCGAGACCGTACGGGCAGATTTGGCTACAACGGCATCAACACGCTGGCATTACTCGTCGCATGTACTGACTGTGCCAGCTGCAACCGCATACGAGGCGTCCCCACGTCTGCTGCCGCTGTGACCTGCGGTAGCTACGCCTAGCGTTACCTGGCGTGCGGCCGATCAGCCCAGGCCAATCGTGATGCGGGGATGCTGGGCCGGGTCTAGCCAGCGCAGCAAGGCCACCTCAACTGCTCGGGGCACCTCTACGCAGCCCTGCGAGGGCACCCCAGCATCGACGTGCACGAAGAACGCCGAGCCCGCACCCGGGCGCACCGGCGTGGTGTTGTACCCGATTACCACCGCGTAGTCGTAGCTCGGGCCAGCCCGGCCGAGATTTTCTCCGGCGCTTTCGTTGAAGTCACAGGTGCCCGGCGCGCAATGCCGGTAGGTGTTGTAGCTCGGGCTGTGCGGGTCACTGACCCACCAGTCGCTGGTACCGACCTGCCGATACGGCATGCGGGTCCCTGGGTTGGGTTGCCGGCCGAAGGCGGACGGCAGGTCGAACGTTCCTCGGGGGGTA
Organism: Pseudonocardiales bacterium; assembly: GCA_019241525.1. GTDB lineage: Bacteria > Actinomycetota > Actinomycetes > Mycobacteriales > Pseudonocardiaceae. The sequence continues at coordinate 23,576 of JAFAWY010000147.1, read as the reverse complement.
CGGCTGGTGCCCTCCTGCGCGGCACCGACACCAGCGGTGCCCACCCGCACGGTGACCGGACCGAGGACGCCGGTCCACTGACCGCCCGATTCGCGCCGCCAACCCCGCAGCACACCGGAGGTACTGCTAGCACTGGGTACCAGCACAGTGACCAGCTGGTTGGTCCCGACCGGCGGAACTGGGACACCCGGTGGAAGGCCGGAACGTGCTGCCGCTGCGTCAACGGCCATAGCTACTGGCCTGATGGGCGACGGCGGCAGCTGGGGATTCGCACTACCAGCCAGACTTAGCACGACCACCATCGCTGCCAACCGCGGCGCGCCCGCAAAAACCCGGCGGGCGACCGGGTAATCAGGCGGCGTGGGGCTTTTCGGCAAGGTTCAACACTGCGTCGATGAGCTGCTGCGTGCGCGTCTGGGATCGTAGCCACAACGGCAGATCCAGCAACGCCATGATCTCGTCGGCAAGCACCTCGCCGATCACACCTGGCCATAACCGCTTTGCTTTCGCGGCAGCGGTCGCCGCCATTCGGTCCGCGGTGTACTGGTCGCGTTCTTGCGCGACCGCGGCATGCGTGGTCGTCATGCCAAGAAAACGACAGACTGCCCTGTACGTACCGGTACGTCCGGAAAATTTCTCCATCGCTACCGCCCTGCGGCGGCTGCTCCCGCCCCTGATGCGGTGTCGACCTGCGGGCGGACCCGCCTGAGGAGTAGGTGGTCAAGTCCGAACCGTCCGGAACCCGAGACGGCGAGCACGAGGCTGAGCAGCCCGATGGCAATGACCAGTTCGGGTCCGGTGTGGTCCATGGCGTAGAGGCCACCGGTGTGGACGAATATCCATGCGCCCACCATGTTCAGCGCCATCAGGACACCGACCGGGACGACCGCCAGGCCCAGGATCATCGCGGCACCACCGATGAACTCGAACAGCACGTTCACCGGCCCTGCGATAGTCCCCAGTGGGACGCCAGACTGCTGGAACAGCGCCCCGACCCCGGTGATGCTGCCGCTTGCGATGTCGTACTCGAGTTTGGCATGTACCACCATCAGCACCCCGAGCCCGATTCGCGCCAGCAGCAGCACTAGGTCGCGAGCCAATGAGACGGTCGAGGCGCGGTGGTCGGTGTCGGGTCTGCCTGTGAAGATCATGGCGATCGTGTCCTTTCTCGGTCACCGGCAGCGCATGGCCGCACCGAGGTAGCGCGGCCGCTGCAGGAGAGGACTCCGGCGGCGCGAGGGATTCATCGCGGCCTGCCGGTCTTCGGCCCCGGACCGAGCTGTCAGCTCCGCTTATTCGCCCGAGGTAGCGCGAAGGCCCGCCTGGCGGAGGAACTCAGGCACATCGATGTCTGGCGACGTTTGCTCGGCATACAGTGCCAACTCGCTGAACAGACTGATCAGGTAGGTACCAGGCGCTGTAAGCCCTGCTACCTACCTGGGCGGCCGCGTCTTGAATACATTCGTTGATCACAGCTCGGAACTCGTCAAGAGTCCGCGGAAGCTGCCCAGACCACTCCAGCTGCTGGGGTGAGGTCTTGGACGAGCGTCGTCAGTCCGGCGGCGACCTCAGGATCGTACGCGTCCTTGCCGTCTCGGTCTGCGTAATAGATCTGCGTGACGAGACCGATCACAAGCTGCCTTAGCTCGCCATCGTCCATCGCGGTCACTTGAGCCCCTGCCGACCTGGGTGCGCCTCACATCAGCGGGTGATGAGGCTGTCGCGCAGGCAGTGGACCAGCTCTGCGGGACCGTCGTAGACCTCGGCTGCTCCCGCATCGCGCAGTTCTTGGCTGCTGATCCCGCCGGTCAGGAAAGCGACGCAGGCCAGTCCGGCCTTGTTACAGGCCTGGACGTCCCAGACCGTGTCGCCGACGAACACCGCGTCATCGGCAGCCACGTCGGCGCGCTGCAACGCGGTTTGCACGATGTCAGGCGCGGGCTTGCTCTGCTTGACATCGTCGGCAGACGTCGCCGCGGTGATCACGTCGTCAGCGTTCAGCGCCGCTCGCAGGGCGTGCATCTCTCGCTCACTGGCGGAGCTCGCCAGCACCACCTGCTGGCCACGGCCGGCACAGGCTCTGAGCAGGTCTGCTGCCCCGTCAAATGCTCTCAACCGCGGCCAGTACGGGGCGTAAAGAGCTTTGTGCGCAGACTGCAGCTCGTCATCGAGTGTCCGGTCCCGATCGTCGGGCAGCAGGTGATCCAGCAACTTGTCCGACCCCATACCGATGGCGTGATGGATGCGCACCATCGGCACGTGATGGCCGTGTTGGCGCAGGGCCTCCCACCAAGTTACGGCGTGCAAGTAATTGGTATCGACCAGAGTGCCATCCACATCGAACAGCACCGCGGAGACCCCGGGCATGGTGGGAGGCTAACCCACCACCGCTGACTGCGCTGTGTAGGTGGTGATGAGATCGCAGTGAAGCCCACGCGAGCCCGGAGCGACGAAGGTGGAGATTCAGCGTCTGGTTGGTGCCGCGAGGGTTTGGCCGGGGCCGAGCCTGGGAACCGAATAGATGCACGGCGGCCGGCTGCAAAAACAGGAAGCACCGGGACGCAGAGGAGACGACGATGGCGGGCGCGGCCGGCGGCGTTGGGCAGACCGGTGTCACTGAGGTTTACACCGCAGCGAGCGCCATCGCGATTCCCACGATCCGTACCGTGGCCGCCGATCTCGCTGCCCGTGCTGATTTTGATCTTGACTCGATTGCTGACCTGCGGATGGCAGTGGACGACACCTGCACCCGGCTGGTCCGACTGGCGGCCTGCAACGCCACGTTAAGCTGCAGCTTTGCAGTCCGTGTCGAGCGTATTGAGGTGACCGCTGAAGTTGACGTCAACCGCATGATGGATCCGTTACCCAGAGGGTCATTCAGCTGGTGGGTCCTGCGGTGCCTGGCAGACGAGGTCACCGCTCTTGTGTTGCCCGGCGAAGCTGGCCAGGGTGGCCGAGTATGCATCATCTTGGTCAAACAGGCCTTGAGCGCGGGACTGCTGTGAGCTCCTCTGTGTCCCCGACCGGGACCGAACACGGTGACTACGCGCATCTTGCGGCGTTGCAGCGCCGCTATGCCGAGCTGCCGGCGACCGATCCCGAGCGGCAACGGGTGCGCGAACAACTGATCAGCGGCTACCTTCCGGTTGCGGAACATCTCGCGCGCCGCTTCGCCGGGCGGGGTGAATCCCTCGAGGACCTCGCCCAGGTCGCCACTATCGGCCTGATCAACGCGGTGGACCGGTTCGAACCCGACCGCGGGGCGAATTTTTTCTCCTTCGCGATACCGACGATCACCGGGGAGCTGCGCCGGTACTTCCGGGACCACGGATGGTCTACCAAGGTGCCGCGGCGGCTCAAAGACTTGCACCTGGACATCAGAAGCAGCCAAACGCAGCTGTCCCAACAGCTGGGCCGGGCTCCCCGACCCAGCGAGATCGCCGACCAGCTGGAAATACCGATGTCAGAGGTGATTGAAGGGCTGCAGGCGGGCGAAGCCTATCGAAGCTCGTCTCTTGATGAGATGCTCGGCGAGCAAGCAAACACGACTCTGGGCGAGTTCGTTGGTGACCTCGACGATGAACTGGCAATCATCGAAGACCGCGAGGCATTACGCCCATTGCTGGCCCAGCTGCCACCCCGGGATCGCACCATCCTCGCCTTGCGGTTTTTCCGCCAATTGACTCAGACCCAAATCGCCGAGCAGGTCGGCATCTCGCAAATGCATGTGTCGCGCGTGCTCAGCCAAACCCTGGGCTTCTTGCGAGAACGCATGGACACGAGCGACTAAACAGCAAACGCTTCCTGTCGTAGGGCACCAGCTCCTCCGGTGGTCGCCCCTCCGCGCCGCATTCCTACCTGACCTTGATTCACACCGTGATCGATCTGCCGGGCCTGGTCGATCGCTCAACACCAGCCCTGAGTTGCGGCGAGCCTGACCTGACCCAGGACGATTAGCCTTCACGGGCGCGGCCGTTGACTCGGCACCAGCAGATCGTGCTCGTGGATAGCGCGCAGGGATAACGTCTTGTAGCCGACGCCATCGAAAAGCACCGTCAGCCGATCCTGCTCGATTGACATGACTACGCCGTTGCCCCATTCAGCGTGACGCACCAGGCTGCCCCAGGCGAACTCGCCGTCGTTGGCTGGCTGCTCCTTGGCGGTGCCGGATGTACAGGTGTCGCAGTTGCCGCACAGCTGACCCAGGTGCTCGCCGAAGTAGCCGAGCAGGTATTGCCGCCGGCATCCGGTGGTCTCGGCGTAACCACGCATCATCTCGATCCTGGACCTGACCAGGCGTTGATGTGTCTGAGCGACCTCAACGGCTCGTCGCACCGCCTCGTCAGTGGTCTGGTCGGAATCGACATACTGAAGTTGGCCATCCGGGGTCGTGGCGACTGCGCCAGCTTGCTCGAGCAGATTTACGGCCCTGGTGCACAACGCAGCCGCCACCTGCACCCGGTCCTTCAGCTCCGACAGCCGCACCGGCCCAGCACGCTCCCGCAGAGCCTGCGCCACCTCGGCGAGCGCGTCCTGCGGCACCTTGCTGCTGGTAAGGAACGTCTGCAGGCTGAGGTCTTCCGGGCGGTAGAACAGGGTGATCTCGGCTGGTCGGTCATCTCGACCGGCGCGCCCGATCTGCTGATAGTAGGAGTCCACTGAGTCAGGTATGGAGGTGTGCGCGACAAACCGCACATCGGGCTTGTCGATACCCATGCCGAATGCTGAGGTCGCCACCACGACGTCGAGCTCGTCAGCGAAAAACTGCTCGTGCACGCGCTCGCGATCCGCCGCGGCCATCCCGGCGTGGTAGGCGGCCACCCGCGCCCCCGACTGCGCCAGCTCACCGGCATAAAACTCGGTTTCCTTGCGGCTGGCCCCGTAAACCAGTCCACGCCGGGTCTCGGGATCCGCAGTCAAAGAGCGTACGCGCGCGATGACGGACTGCTGCTTGTCGGTGTCGTCGGTGAACCGCTCCACGGCCAGGTACAGGTTGGGACGATCAAAACTGGCGATCACCTCACGGCTGTCTCGCATGCCCAACTGCTGCACGATGTCACGGCGGACCGGTGGTGCAGCGGTAGCAGTCAAGGCGAGCACCCTGGGATGGCCCAGCCGCTCGATCAGCGGACGCAGACGCAGGTAATCGGGACGGAAGTCGTGCCCCCAGGCCGAGACGCAATGCGCCTCATCGACCACGAACAGCGACACGTGCTCATCAGCCAACGCATCCACGACGTTGTCTTTGGCCAGTTGCTCCGGGGCAAGGAACACGTATTCCACTTCACCGTGCCGGATCGCCTGCCACGCCCGTTTGCGGTCGTCACTGCGTTGAGCGGAATTCACGGCAACCGCCTGCGGCGCCCGGGTGTCCTCGATGCCTTCCAGTTGGTCGTGCTGCAGGGCGATCAACGGGGACACCACCAGCGTCAGCCCCTCCAACAGCAGCGCAGGCACTTGGTAGATCGCCGACTTGCCCGCCCCCGTAGGCAGCACAGCCAGCACATCGTGGCCAGCCATGAGGAGCTCCATCGCCCGCAGCTGTTCGGCAGTCAGCTGTGACCAACCAAAGGTCTCAGCTGCCACTCGCCGCAGCCGATCACATGTTGTCCGTTGCACGATGGTGGGCGTTACCCGCAGTCTGTGTGGGCCAAACGGCGCAATGCGCTAACGGGCGGAAATCTGGTCACTCGGCCACTCCTGGCGCCCTTGCCCCGAGGTGGCAGATAGTGCCTCTTTTCCTGCGCTGACACGGAAAGGCTCTAGGGCTGCACGTTGCCGCTCCGCGCGCTCGATCAGGTGATCGAAGTCAATGTCCGGTAGGCGTACGGCAAGGCCTGCCAGATCGCGCAACGTTGTCCACAGCAGTTTTTTACCCTCGATGCCCATGGCCAGCATGTCCAGCTCCTCGAACCGGCTCAGCGGTGAATAGGTCCGCCCCCGGCCGTTGAGTTTCAGCCGACCTACGCGCTCGGCACCGACCGCCAGGCCGATCTTGATCGGATTCATCCGGATGCCCAATCGGCGCATGATCTGCTGGAATGTCTCGACGTCCTCGGTGATTGCTGACGAGACACGGGCCAGCGCGCCACCGAGCTCGGTACCGCTGTTGCTGCGCTGCGAACGCCGAGCCAACTCTCGCCACAGCGCGCCTAATGCGAGTTGGTCGTTCAGGTAAATGCCAAGAAACTGCTGCACAGCACCGAGTACCCCGCCCAGCAACCTGGGAAGCATTGCTGCCGACAATGCGGTGCTTGTTTTCTTGACGGCTCATCCGGGGTGCCAGTAAACCGGTCCGGCGCGCAGATCGGGTTTGCGGCGGTAGGGCTGCGGTGGGGATGAGTCAGGGTGTTGGGGGCGATGGGGACGCCGGCTACGGTCGTAGGCTGCTCGGCGGACGGGATCGCGCAGGATGGCATAAGCGGCTGCCGCGGCCGCTAACGTGGTGGAGTCAGAACTCCTAGAGCCCGAACTGGCCTGGGTGTCCGGGTGAAGGATGCGGATCAGCTGCCGGTAGGCGTGGGCGATCTGCGCTGGGGTGGCGTCGGGAGCCACCCCCAGGATCGTGTAGAGGTCCTCCTCGTCAGCTGCCATCTCGACTACCCGTGGTAGGCGGGACAACGGGACGCGGAGTGATCGGCCCAGGGCCACCCGCACCGGCTTCGACTGTGACGGTTGACCAGGCAGCGGCCAGGGCGCTGAGCGGTACGAGTCGCTCTTCGCCAGCAGCCAGATCACCCTCGGGTAGCAGGAGGGACCAAAACGAGCGGTGACCGTCTCCGGGGAGCACCGCGGCGACCTGGCCATGCAACGGGGTTCGATGGCAGGTGGCTGTGACCTGGACATAGCGGTTGCCGGAATCTTCGGCGCGCCAGGCGCAAATAGTCGGTGCCGGCAGCGCATAAGCCCAAGCAAGCAAAGCCGATGGGGAGTCAACGGTCGCCGTGACGTCACCCACGATGTCAAGGTCATCGCTGATCCGCAGCAGCGTGGACAGCTGTTGGGCGTCAGGGGATGTCAACATGGTGATATCCCGTACCAAGATGATCTGGTATCGCCACCCTCACGTGAAGCAGCCGGCGGGGTGCCGCGTTGAGACATGCTCTGGGCACCCCGCCGGCGGGGTGGACTCGTTTGCAGGCGTGCTGGGGCGGGTTAGGCGTTGATTTGCTTGGGAGTGCCGGCCGCGCTGATCTCGATCTTGCGTGGTTTGGCTTTCTCAGCGATGGGGATACGCAGGGTCAACACCCCAGCGTCGTAGGTAGCGTGGATATTGTCGGTGTTGAGGGTGTCGCCGAGGAACAACTGCCGGGAAAACACCCCGCGCGGGCGTTCGGCGACCTGAAGTTCGACATCGTCTCCGTAGCTGCGGGTCCGCTCGGCTTTGACGGTGAGCACATTGCGCTCGACGTTGAGGTCCACCGTGGACGGGTCGACTCCGGGAAGGTCGAAGTGCACCACGAACTCCTCGCCTTCGCGGTAGGCGTCCATGGGCATCACGGCGGGACGCGACCAGGTGCCGTTCTGGCCGAACAGTTGCTGAGTGAACCGGTCGAGCTCCCGGAACGGGTCGGTACGCATCAGCATCGAGGATCTCTCCTTCCTGAGCGTCATCACGACGCGGACAATGGGCGCCACTGTAGTGGCGCCCAACTAATACCGCTATCAGCCAACCCTGTCAAGTTCCATCCTTAACTCTAGACTTCTTGCTATCGCGAGACGCAAGCTACATGACCTCCTGGGCAGTTCACCCGTATCCGAGCGGGAATCTGCCACGTCGATGCGCCGGGCGCACGGCAGGGTTGCCGGACCGATTCTCACTGCTTCTCACTGCTGCGCGCCCGATGGCGTATGGCGTGCGCGGGGTCAGCTAGACGACTTCCGGGCAGTAGACAAGTTACTCCGAGTGGCATAGACTCCCTTATGCAGACATCACGATGTTACTCCTTCGCGGGGAGGTGATAGCGCGATTGCGAGTTCGGTGACGGCGACGCCCGGCTCTCTGCCGCTGTCACCCGTTCGGCCTGGGATCTGACCACGGGCCCGAGGCGACGAGCCGTCAAGGCTCCGTCACGACAGGAGAGCATTTCGCCGCCCACATCGGCAGCGCTTGGGCGGCCTCTAACACCGCGCGGGCCCTGGCTGCGAGCGCTTACCGCGGCCAGGGCTCCTGTTCATCACCGGAGGCTAGGTGAGCGACCCGCGGGGCATTGACGCCAAACTCGACGACCAGGACTTCCCGGCCTACACCATGGGCCTTGCCGCCGATCTGCTCGGTGTGCAACCAGCATTCCTGCGCAGCCTCGACGCCGCTGGATTACTCACCCCAGACCGCTCCTCCGGCGGGCAGCGCCGCTACAGCCGCGCCGAACTCAGCCTTGCCCAGCGGGTACGCACTCTCCTTGATGAGAACATGCCTCTCACTGCAGCTATCCGCATCGTCAGCCTCGAACATCAGCTCACCGCGGCCCACGAGCGCATCGCCACGCTGGAACAGCAACAACAGAACCACACCCCGTCGACTGACTGATCACGTCACCAAGCGGGGCTGCGAATGAGGAGCCTTTCGCTGACGGTGCGGGCTAGGCCGGTGTGAGAAATCGCTGTGAGATGGGCCTGCCAGCCGCCCTGCCGCGGGCATCCCATCGGCAAGTATGTGCTTGTATAGAACGAGCCCTATACAAGCTTATATTCTGACATATCCGCTATTCTGCGTTGTACCCAACTTCTCGACTCTGATGACACCGTAAGGGGCAGCGCAAACCATGAGCAATATCGTCGTTACGTCAACGGGTTTTCGCAAATTCCACGCTGAGATAAACGAAGGCGACAACAAAGACAGGCGGTACGACGTCACGGTACCAGAAGAACTAATACGGGAACTGAAGCTAACCGAAGATGATCTGGCCAAAGTCGTTCACCAGTCGTTTACTTTCCTCCTGGAGCGAGAGCCCACCTCGTCGATCATGCCACAATTTTCCCTAGACGTCATTTCCCGCTACTTCCCCGATTACATGGAAACGTTGCGCAAAAGGATCTAGAGTTACAACTGCCGCGATGAGTGCGGTTGGTATCGGCTGTGAGTACGTGCCCAGGGTGACACCCGGCGCGCGCATCGGCCACCTCACACTGATCGCGCAATGGCGCTTGAACAGCATGCGGCAGCAGACCTGCGCTGGACGGCCGTAGAGACCGGATCGGACGGGCGTGAACGCCCTCTAACTGGAACCGTGTGCACCCTGAACTCCTTCCCGAATCTTGCTGAGCATCCAGCAGCACGTGACCCGGAGAGCAATATGTGACCGTATAAAAGAAACGCTATACAGCAGTATATTCCGATATCATGGGCCACACGCCAATCCGTCAGCGCTTGTCGGCTCATGGTCAGCTGATGGCCTGGGCGCGGCGGGCGTAAGCCTGGGCGTAGTAGTAGACAGTTCTGGCGTAATCTAGGGAATTGTTATAGGACAAAATTGCCCGCACCCAGTCCTCACCAGAGGCCAGGTTGCGGTTGTCGGCGCACAAATACTTCGCCGCGGCCAAAGCAGCGTTGTCGATATTCTGCGGATCGGTTATCCCGTCGCCGTGCGCGTCGGTGCGCCAGATCGCCCACGCTGATGGGATGAACTGGAAAGGCCCTACGGCACGCTCCCAGATCTTGTCCCCGGTCAACCGACCCCCGTCGGTGGCCGCGATCGCGCGGGTGCCGTTGGCGCCATTGAGTGGGATACCGATGATGGGCGTGGAGGGCCGACCATCGGCCAGCAGGGTGCGGCCTCCCATGGTGCCGTGCTGGGATTCCACCGCGGCAATGCCAGCCAGAGTTGTCCAGCTGAGTTGGCAGGTGGGACGGCTGGCTGCCATCACCGCATGTGCATAGGCGTAGGCCTCTAACGCTCGCACAGGAATTCCGGTAACCCAGGACAGTCGGCTAGCCCAGGCTGCGTAAGCCACCTGCGGCCCACCCGCAGGGGCGGCCGACGCGGGCATTTGGGCGGGGACCGTGACAGTCCGGGCAGTTCCAGCGATGGGTGCTGCGGGCGGTAAACCAGCCGGCGCGGCGGCGGGCTCGGGGACAGCGGGCAGCGCCGGGGGTGCGACCATCACCATTGGGGCCGACGTAGCCAGTCCCCGTTCGGGCGACAAAGTGGCCATCATGGTCAACACGGCCGCCATCAAACTCGCGGAGGCCAGCGCGCCGCTGGAGACCACGGCGCATAACCCGTAGTGCCAGACGCGGCCCATCACTCGGCGCATTCGGCGGCACGACTCAGTCCCGGGTCGCCCGCTGGACGCAGCAGCCGACCTGTCGCTGCTCATGCCAGCAATCAACGACTGGCCACCCAGCCAGACACGCGGCGGCACCGGCTTTGAATGGTTTGGCGCCGACGAAGCGGGTCCGATCGTCGCTGGTTTCGCCGAGGATGCGGGCTGCGAGGGCGCGGCCGTTGTTGGTGACATAAGCGGTCATCGGAGTGGCAGCCGCGTTCGCGGTCGCGGGCACCGGCACCGGCACCACCAACCCGATCACCACAGTGGCCCCGCGGCCCAGCGTGCGATTGACCCCCAGGGATGTTTCCATCTCCTGGGCCGTCTCGCCGACGGGCTAGCACCCCACCCCCTGGTGTTCAGATAGCCGCAGTGCTTGCTGTCTTCTCCACACGGGGTCTCCATTCGCTGGAGCGCGACACGAGCAACACCGCAGCCAGGTCAGCACTCAGCACCCACCGTGGCCCCTCAGCGCAGCCGAATCAGACCGTCACCAGGTGCTGAAGGCGGGAAGTCTGTTACCGCTGGGCGACGCAGGAGAACCATCCTGTCCAAATGGCTAAGGCGAGCTCGGCAAAGGCGGACGCCGACCCAAACTCAATGACAAACAGATCGCCCTCGTACGCAGACGTACACCAGTGGTCAACACCCCGTGACCACCATCGCCGAGACCATCGGCGTCACCCGACCAACGGTTTACCGCCTGCTGAAAACCCAGATTCGGACACGGCGTCGGTATCTGCTTGACCGTCACCGACCAGGCTCTCCAGCGCCACCACAGTGCCCACCAGCCGATGCCGGAAACCCGCCGAACAAGACAACTCACCGGCGTCGATCGCAGCTAGCACCGTCCGCAACGCCGCCACCGCAGCGATCAAGTCGTGCTGGCTGCCGGTAGCCGACTGATCACCGGCCATCCAGCAAGCCTAGCCCCGTTGACCGGGTAACGCCGCGCCACAGGCGCCGATACCCCTCGAAACCATAGGGATTTGCCAGCAGTGACACAGGGTCGACTAAAGGTTGCCCAAATGAGCTTCGAGAGGACCGATGGGTCATGCTGCTACTACTGCTCATCTTAGGTGTTGCACTATTTGTGTACGCCTCACTACCCAAGAGAACCATGAGAAGCAGAATGGACACGACCCCAGACGACTCGCGACGGGCGGACGATGGCCGAGGAGATGGCAACCCTGACGATCCTCAGAAAACGTGGTTCTGGACGTACCTTTCCGGCTGACTACACGACTATAGGCGGATTATCGACTTTGCCTGGGTAAAACCTGGATCGGTAATTAATGGGCCAGGCTTACTCGCGTCCGTAACAGCCACGTTCCCTATCTCTGACGAAAACCGCCCAATCGCCACCGAGACTGTCGCTTACTTGACGAGTCCGCGCGTCAGCTGATACGTAGAGTCGTCTACGGGGGACAATGTCGAGGTGCGGGTCCTTGACCAACAATCCCCTGGCCCTGCGCTATCGGCCATCGTGGCGCGCTTAGAAGGTCAAGTCGTGGAGCTGCCCGCCAACCATGCTACGAGCGCCTGCCGGAGCTGAAGTGGCGAGAGGGCAACCACGGGTGGCGTCGGTCCTGGCGTGGGCATTGGTGTCGGGCTTGACGTTGGCGTTGGGGTTGGACTGAGGAGCGGCCACGGAGCAACCTGGCCTGGTGCTGTTCTGCCCGGCATCGGCGATGGTGATGGTGGCGACGAGGTCGGGCTTGGGTGGAGGAATGCTAAGACTTGTGCCGTGCACCTCGGATCCGGGGGCTACCGCACATGGGGCTGGTGGTGCCACCATCGCCTCCACCGGTGGCGGCGGTACCCGCTGTCAATGTCGCGGTAGCTACGGCCATCAGAACAACGGTGGCGGTGGTTCGGCCAATCATGAATGTGCCTTTCGAGGTTGGTCTCCCTCGGGCACGGGTGTAATCGGGCACCTCAGCGCACGCGTTAGCCCGCCGGGGCGGATAGCACCACAAGGCAACCCGTACTTAACTTCGTGAAAAACACACATTCTGGCAAGCTGGCGCCCTTGCATGTTGGTGTCATTTTAATCTAGCCACGCCATGCCCATAGATCGTTGGTCTCAAGATGTTGAACCCTTCACAGCTAACCGTTACCACAGAGTTTTATTGACATCGGCCGAGATCGACGTTTACTTTATTCAAGTAGCAATAGGCGGTAACGCCTACGACGTTACGATAGACCCTCTTAGGAATTGGTTCGCGGATGGCGGAGTAAGACTGTCTCGCATTCAAGGTGGCATTTAACAGACAACTTCGAAGGGAGGAACCATGGATATCATACAGGGCATCATCGATCAGGTGACCGGCTTAGTGGGCAATCTCACCAGCATGGTCACCGGAATTATTAGCACTATTTTGGGGGGCTAGCCGGTGAGCTGACGACGGCCCCGCCGTGCCCTGTGCACGTTGTGTCAAAGTTGCCCCTGGACCCAGGCGGGGCCGTCGTTTCCCACAGGAGTCCGCTGAGTCAGTCACCCCGGTAAGAGTCACCCCTGGAGGAGAGCGTTCACCAGCGAGGTGCCCCGTAACCGATAAGTCGCTCGCGTTGCGGTATCGACCGTAGCGGTATCGACCAGTGCAACGCCGATAACGCGGCCCGGTTCCAGCTTGACCGTTTCAAAGCAAGGGGCCTAGCCACCGCTGGTGTCACGATCTGATGAACGCTTCGTGCATAGTCCCTCCGCGGTTGCACGGCATCGCACGAGCACCTTTGGTTCCGCATCCCATGGCGCGCGAGTGCGGGAGACACCCGCCTAGCCGTCCACGCCGGACAAGCTGATGTCATACGGAGTGTTCGAACCGATACTCCTGCGCCTCCATCGCGTTTGACCCCTACCTCGACCGCAGGATGTCAGGCAGGGTTGTGGATGGGGACGACAGCGGCGACTGTGGAGGCTGCGGTGAACATCCGCGAAGTCATCGAGAAACTCGAAGAGGTCGCAGAGGACCTGCCCGAAGGTCTCGACAGCGATGTCGAAATCCACGTCTGCAACGGCCATAACGCCCCAGGGCTTCGAACAACCTCCGTCGAGGTCGAAGCAGTATGGATCGTTGACGATAAGATGCACTTCCGGAAGCAGGCCCTGGCGTCGATCCAGGGTCACCCACACCGCGACGAGGACAGTGGGCCGACTACTCCGTTGACTGCGGAAATCGACGACGTCACGGAGGAGTGGGCCACCGAGCAACAGGAAGCCGGGGACAGCTCATCCTCAAAAGACATCATCAGGATCAAGACGGACGACGAGGAATACGTCCTTCTGCCCTGGTCGGAATGCACGCATGTCAAGCTGCCCTACGTGGCTGGGATGCCTCTCCTGCCGGGTGCGCCAAATGCTACTGAGGCTGGGTGCACCTGCGACCCCGAGCAGAATAACTATGGCCGCGGCCACCAGCGGAATGAAGACGGTATAGAGATGGTCGTCAAAGACGACTGTCCCGTGCATCTCAGAATCGAAGGTCCGGTTGATCCGGATCAGCAGGCTCCAGGCTAGCCAGGCCTTCACAGCTGGCGCGGTCGGTGACTGCCGGTTGATACCAGTCTCCTGCGGTTGAATCGGCCGGCTTGAAGGAAGTAACGGAAATAACTGAACCCCTCGATCCCAAAGCCCAGGCTGACCGTGTGGGGCGGTGAGTCGGAAATGACGCAAAAGCCGAAAGGCGGCGGCGCGGGCGCGGGGCACCCCCGACAGGAACCGCCGGCTCCAGTCCGGTCGGAATAGGTACGGTTGTCGGGCTCGGTGATGGCGACACCGCTGCTGGACTGCCGCACACACGACTGCACAACAGACGACATACCGCAGGCACCCTATTGATCAGTCAGGACGTGCATCTTCGAGTGGTTCAGAAGATTCTCGGTCACACCGACATCTGGATCACCCAGAAGAACACCCACGTCAGTAGCGCGCACCGCGCACGGCGCAGCTGACCGCATCAGTACCGCACTATGGCCCAAAGGACCATGACGGCAGCAATTGCAAACCCTAACTGCAACCCCTCCACTGCACCTGGGCGGATCGTCGTTGTGGATCCGCCCAGGCCACAGGTGGAGCCACCTCGGGGAATCGAATCCCGGACCTGCTTATTAAGAGCGTAAGTCGTCGCGACCGTCATCTGGGCGAAATCGTGATAGTAGCATCTCTGTTGTCCAAGCACGCCCAGGAATGTCCGACCAGTGCTGCCCCGATTGCCACTCAGCTCGTCACTCACTGCGCCGCCGAGACACAGAGGTCACTATCTAGCCAACTTCCTGTTCAACTAACCGCCGTTGCCTAGCCTAGGGCGCCAAGTCTGCACAGATGTCGCCATCCACCGTCTCGGTGAACGTGCCAGTCGCCAGGTTTTCGTTTCCGGTGAATGTGAGGTTCCCCGTTGTACCGGCGAGTTTTCCAGTTGAGCCAGTTACTGGCCCTGAGGCTGCGAAGTCCCCCGTGGCGGTGTCGAAAGTGCCGGTCACTGCTACTGTCAGCGTCCCATTGTTCGAGCTGTTCGGCGTAAACGTGACCGTTCCGGTGAGAGTTAATACGTGTGGATCCGCCGTTGCTGTCGAGGTAAACTGTCCTTGCGTCGTTCCGTGGAGCAGACCGCCGCCTCTGATATCGGCTTGTGTTTGTCCGCCACCGAAGTCTTAGCCAGTTCCCTTGGCGTTTATACTATGGCAAGAGACATCGGCTAATGCCGCGTTCGAGAGGGACATCACTGCCACACCCGCGACGCCGAGCGTGAGCGCACCGATTGCGGCGGCTGTTAGTACTCTCTGTGACTTTTTCATCGTGGCCTCCTTTGCGAGTCCCCTCAGAATCCACGATTGAGCGAGCCGCCGCCGACGGCAAATGATTTTACGCAGATTACGTGCATATGTGTTTTACACAAAGTAATGTACGGTTGCGTGCGAGGTTATGAGTTTTCGACGGCGTGAACAAGGGACATGATACGGCCGGAATCGGTCGTTGGTCACCGATCCGTCACTCGCGCCACGGGTGTAGTGACCGCGCGACAGCGAGCTCGTTGCGCCACCAGCATTCAGCGAGCTGGGTCTGCTCCTGAGTGCTGTATCCGGCGACCTCCCATGCGCTTTCCCGGGCGGCCGCGTTGTGGGCCGCTTGTTCGAGGCACTCGGCGAGGTGAATGTCTCCAGGCGTCGCCCTGGCGCGGTAGCCGACCGCTGCCGCGAGCAGTTCACTTGACGCGCTCACGCAAAAATGATGCCCATAACGGCTTGCGTGGAGGGGAAGGCAGGATTACCCATGCGTGAACGGCAAATCCCCTTTGCATAACGCTCGTCGGAAAAGTGACCACTGATTACAGAGCGCAGTCGACACTCAGCAAAGTGCCTCGGCCGGACTGCCCGTCGATCACCGAATCGGGGATGATCCTCCGAAAGGAATTGTCCCATCATGGTCTTCAAAATCCTCACGACCACCGACAGCAGGTTCTTCAAGATCCTATCCAGGAACGATCGCACCCTGGCCCGTTTGGAAACTAGCTGGAACAAGACCGACGCCGTACAGCTCATCATCACTGAAGCCGGCAACGACACGATCGACGGCTGATCTGCACCAATGCAGTGGAAGACGCCGTGGTCCGAGATGACGCAACCACCTTGGAACGCCGGGCTTCCGGAAAGTCACCGTAAATCGATCAGCGCAATGACGCGACTGGCCAAATGAGTTATGCGTGAAGGTGGCCAAAGATGAGGCCACGGGCGGGTGTCAGCGCGCCTCAGCAGACCTTCGCGACGAGATCTCGACCACCGTCGGGGTGTACTGTTGATGAACTTACGCCCCTCCCATGACGGCCGTTCTGCCACTTTACGACCCAATCTCAATAGAGGTAGATGTCGACGATCAAAGCGGCTAGGGCGCCGAGCGCGCTGAGCAGTGTGAGCCGGCCGCCAGATGCGGTTCGGAGCGGGCCGACTCCGAGGATGAGGGCGAGGGTGGCAAGGGCGAAGACGCCGGATCCGGTGTCTTGCCAGCTGATCGGGAAGGCGGGGATCGGGGCGTCGGTGAAGAATTGATTGGCTGCGGTCGCGCGCAGGATCGCATTCCACGCCACCGGTCCAACGAAGGTTCCGGCGGCAACGGCGACCAGGACCGGCAGCGTGCGGGCTCGGGCAGTGAGGGCAAACAGGACGGCGAGGGTCGCAGATAGTGCAGCGCCGTAAGCGATAACACCCCAGCTCAGCATGTTTATTGGTCTCTCGGTGCCGGTGTGGTCGGGAGTCTAGTGACGGTTACTTCCGGTAGTGGTGAGGTCGTGCGGGCAGGATAAGGGTGAGCACCGCACCGCCGTGGGCATGATTCGCCGCGGTGGGTGTTCCGTCGTTGCAGCGGGTCGGCGGGTCGGTGATGGCCGGCCACGCCTCTGGACAGGTGTTTATGCGCCGCCAAGAACTCGAACCTCGAATCCGCTGATTCTCGGACAATTGTTTCGGTTGTTGCGATAGATGCGATGACTTGTTTTCCTCGGTTGCACTCGCTGGACGGTTGTGGTCGTTTTGTCTCGGCGCTTAGAGTTGTCGCGACAAATTCACAAGCTTCAGGTTTACTTCGACTAGATGGAGGCTTTGGCGCAGCTCGGGCTTGCCTACGCACCCACGACGGCAGCGAGCTGGACTAGCCAGACGCGGCGAACCTGTGCCTTTTACGTGCAGCACTCGTTGTCGAGGCTGCTGCTTCGCGCCTCGATCTACTTCAACTGTGACGTCAGCAATATGGCGTTGCTGAAGCGGGCAGTTAGAGTGTTACTGCAGACAGTCACTATTGTGACTTACAGCCTGCTACCGACCACAGAGCGTTGCGGGGCTCAGCCATGCAGCGCACGACAAACGATTTTCGAACCAAGTATGCATAATTGGCTTGACCGCGGTGCTACAAGTGGCGTATCGAAGTGGCCAAGCCGAGATTAAGCGCGCGCCGTGGACTCACCAATGAGTCGATTCCGTTTGGAGGCGAGCACAATGGAGACACGAAGAACGTAGTCGAAGTATGCTTAGGGCATGGAACGAACATAACCGTGAACAGTGGAACGCAGGCTTCAGTGATAATGCCGAATTGAGAGCTCCTGGTGGTGTCAGCGGATCCGGCACTGAGATGGCCGGCCAATTCTACAACATCTGGCATGATGGATTTCCCGATAACCAGTGCGACCCAGTGGTAATCGGTGAAGACGGCGACGGCGGTTTCCTCGATGCGGTTTTCAAGGGGAACCCATACCGGACCATTAAATGCCCCATCCGGCACTGTCCCGGCCACCGGCAAGCCCGTTGAGATACCCTTTGTCGTGACGGCGAAGATAGAAGGTGGGAAGTTCAATACATTCCACCTTTATTTTGTTCTAGCTGGGCTCATGACCCAGTTAGGGTTGTCGTGATGTCGGAACATAAGTAGCTAACGGCGGACTCAGAAGCAATATATACGCAGCTGCCGCGCTCGCGACATCTGCTGCGGGCTCAGCTTGGACTCACGGCCACCGCGACGGCCCCTCGCCCCCAAAGCGGTGCCGGACCGTTCAGCAACGTCCACGACCTGCCGATGCTCGTGCAGGGGGATGCGAAGCAGTGAGCGTTCGTCGGCTGTCGTCGCTGTCAGATCCAGCTGTCAAGATCAGCGGGCTCGAGGCACCGGTACTCTATGAACAGTGACTTCCGTTTAGTGCCAAGGATGACGGTAGTGAGTAGATGAGCAAGGACACCGACCGTCGGCCCGACCCACCGTTAGTCCCACCAGACATAGAGCGGCACGGATGCACGGATACGTGCTGCGCGTCGGCCGCCATCGCCGTAACGGTCGACCCAGCACGCCGCGCGGTGCTGTCACGGCGGGTGCGGTTGCTCGTCATGGCCACGATTACCTACAACATCATTGAGGGCGTCATCGCGATTGCGGCCGGAACTGTGACATCATCGACTGCATTGATCGGGTTCGGACTCGACTCGGTTATCGAAGTGGCCTCGGCTGCTGCGGTGGCTTGGCAGTTCTTCGGTGAGGATCCAAAAGCCCGCGAGCGAACCGCGTTAAAGGTGATCGCGGTGTCATTTTTTGCGCTGGCTGCCTACGTTGCTATCGAGTCGGTGCGTTCTCTGACCGGCGGCGAGATTGTCGAGCATTCCACGGTGGGCATCGTCTTGGCCGCCGTGTCCCTGGTAACTATGCCGTTTCTGTCGGCTGCGCAGCGCTATGCCGGGCGTGAACTGGGTTCGGCCAGCGCAGTTGCTGACTCCAAGCAGACTCTGCTGTGCACCTACTTATCTGGTGTGTTGCTGGTCGGATTGTTGCTGAACACCCTTTTCGGCTGGTCCTGGGCTGATCCGATCGTTGCCTTGGTCATCGCTGCGGTCGCGGTGAAGGAAGGACGCGAGTCCTGGCGCGGCCAACGCTGCTGTTGATTAATGCCCGGTCATAGAGATCGTTCGGCCATAGCGTTACAGCGAGCTGTTGCGTTGTGCGAAGTCGGGCGGACGAGATCGTTAATCGGGGTTGGTCAGATTGCCAGGCCCAACTCGTCGAAGGCAGCCAGGACTCGTAGGTTACGACTTTTCGGTTCCCAGTTCGTCGTGACCACGGCGGTAGACCCCAAGGTGATCGGAATCCCGCGGGTTGAATCTAGGTTAAATTTATCGATCTTGTAGCCGATCACAACCCTGCCAGGATTGGTGATCACAGCGCAGAACGTGACTCCATCGCAGACCGTGCCGTTGAGGAGCGTAGACAGCTCATCGGCGAATTTTGCGGCTTCCCTGCGGAGATCGAATTGAGCCAATCCTCAGTCCGCAAGGTCTCCAAGATCGCCGATTGCGACCCAGGACATTCGCGCTCTGACGGTCATCAAGTTCCCCGTGCAGCCTTGCTCGGCAAGTTCGGCAAAGCTGATGCCCGCTCGCTCAAAGGTACGGCGGACAGCCTCACGCAGGTCGTCTTTGTCGGCCACGATGACATCTGGCTGTTCTGGCAACGTTGCGGTCATCAGTGCACCTCCTCGACTCTTCAGCGGCAGCTGTCTGCGTCTGTCTTACAACCTTCGTGCGAAACGCCTACAAAGCACACGTATGGCCTACTTGCTGCGTCTAGCGTCGGTAGCGCTGCCCAAGTCAACGAAGAATGATGTTGGGTGGTCCCAGGGAACACCCACCAGTCACACCAACGTGGCGTCTCCGCCCGACTGGATCGAGCGCCTCGACGTTTACCGACCAGCAGGGATGGCTACATACTGGGCATGGCCCGTCACCGTGTGCAACATCACCGTCTGAACTCGCCCGTACGGAACGCTGCGCTGCTGATGTTGCTAACAGCGGTAGCGATTCCCATCATCCTGACGTTAGCAGCGTCTGGAACGTTCGCCGCGATGACGCTGATCCTCGGCCGCTAGGGAAGCGGCCCCATGATCCGTTGTGATTGGGAACACCTCGTGAAGGCACGATCTACTGTGACTTCACTGTCTGTTGTGAAGACTGCCGCTTCCAACCGCTTTCAGATGACGTAGAGTAAGCGGGCGTTCGTCGTCTCAGAGGCCTAAGACACCGCGCCCGCACCCGTCGCACGCAGAGCGGATTCCGGCCGGGGACCCACGTTCGAATCGTGGCGAGCGTTCACCACAGGGCATTCTCCGATGGCATAACTGTCCCTTGACCGCCGTCGTTGAACTGAAGGCTCTACCGGTGCAGGACCCCCGACCCGGTACCGGTAGAGCTACCGAGTCAACGACCACGATGTTGGGTGGTTCTCAAGAGGCATGCACCGGTCACACCAACGTGGAGTCGATACGGGAGCCCGGGGCTTGTTGAGCTGCGCGACAGTGATCCCCGGCTCAAGGCTCACTGGCGAGCGGAACACAGCGTAACGCTCATTTGCAGGGGCCGATTATCCCACGCCCAAACCCGAGGGGTTGACCTCGGAAGCCGATTCGAACCTATGCGCGTCGAGCAGTAAATCGGCGGTTTCAAAGGGTGTATCCTCATCGTGAGTAGTTCGCACGATCACCATGACCGGCGTACCAGGTCGCAGCTGCAGCTTGGCGGTTTTCGACGGCCGGGGCATCCTCGCCCGCAAGCGCTCCACGACAGTCGTTAGCCGTTTGCCGATGACCGTAAAGCGGTCGATTAATCCGGTCCCCATGTATGGACCGTTAGCACGCGAGACGCAGTGATCGTCCCACTGAGCCAGTGGTCATCGCCCAAGCAGTGCACGGTGGTGCCGTTCAGGAATTGATTAACCACGCGCTGATCCCGCCTTGGTACACACCACCAAATTTGGGGGACCTACCCCTTGCGGTGATTACAGCCAAGAAGAGCGCAGAACAGGGGGATATGCGAACCGGTGCGGCAGGAAATGCAGAAGGACCTGCTCGCGCTCTACCCGCAGCATCCAGATCGTCGCTGCGAACGCCGGGCATCACATCAACCGCGATGACCCCGAGTTCCTTGTCCACGTTCTGCGGGACATGATCGACGAGCTACATCAGCGAAGCTCGGGCGCTGGCCTGACGGGTACGGCCAGCTGAGGATTAGCCACCGCAATAGCCGCAGCTTCGGTATCCAACTAGTGGCCGCGCAACGCTAATCGGACCGTTGACAGGTACCAGCGCCCGCCACCCCGCGGAGTTGCCACGGCCGACGAGTTGAGTAGATCAGCAATTGCGGCCACCGGCATGCCGCTCCGGCGCAACGTAACGATGCGTGCCAGGATATCGCTACTTATCTGCGGGTTACCAACCGCTGGACGTTTTCTGCGGGAATTCGTGGTTTGCCGGGCAGCGGACGGACGTTCACTGATCAAGGTCCATTCTAACTGCGCCAGCGCGGCCAGTACGGTTACCACGAACTGACCGCTAGCCGTGGCAGTGTCCAGGTGGAGTTCCACTATCACGACCGACCAGGCTTCATCGGTGGAACCTTTGAGTAGGTGGGCGAAATCGAGCACCGATTGGGACAACCGGTCAAAATTCGCTACGACGAGACGGTCACCGGCGGTAATGCGGTGAAGAACGCCGGTTAGCGAAGGGCGGTCGACGTTCTTACTTGAACAACTGTCGTCGATGGCCCATTCTAGTGCGCCCCAACCGCCAGCTTGAGCGTGTTCTTCGATCTTGCGACGTTGCGCGGCAAGTACTAAACGAGCTTTGCCTTGTTCTACGGTGGAAATGCGAACATAGGCGTAGATGGTCACAAACGGAACATACAGTTTACCAGCGTTGCGTGCGTGGCCTGTCGGCCTAATCGTTAGGATTGGGCCGCCTAGGGGATCCATTCGAAACGGAGTCAGGTGAACAGGATGCCGACGATTTCGATGTCGGTTTTACCGGCCGTTTCGCGTGGCTTCAGTGCCTATCGTCCGGCTAAAGACACCCTGACTATTCACTGAGGGCGACATTGAACGCGGCTCGGCCAGTGGACCCTGCGTGTACGTCCCTCGTGCACCAACCGGAAATGTTCGGTGCACCGGCATTTCACGCAAACTGGGCATCTCACGTGTGGTGGTTCCCCCGAGGGTCGGGGCGTCAACGGCAAGCCGACGGCCGCGCGTCGCTTGGGTCGTCGGTCCCGAAGGTGCCCTCTAGCCGAGTTTGTCTTCCTTTATCGGCGCATCACGGAGGCTCCTGCGCCCCGATCCTCCTGCTCCCTCACCTACTAACCGGGGCCGACGTACCTTGTGGAATAGACCGGCGGAACGGGCTATGGCGGATGGCCTGTTCGCGGCTGGCATCGCGGGGTAGTCGGCGCTTGATCAGGGTGGTGAGGGCGGCTGGGGCGAGTCTGCCGCGGGCCAGGTGGCGCTCGGTGTCGTCGCCGGTTCGGAGGAGCGCTCGCAGCCGATTGATCTGTCCGGTGGTCGTGGTGGTGATCTCTTGGCGTGCGATGAGCAAGATTCGCAGCGCTTCACGGTCACCGTCGGCGCGAGGAGTGGGCAGCCGATCGGCGTCGAGTCGCAGCGCGGTCAGCACCGCAAGATGGGCATTGATGGAGTCCGATTTGCCTTTGCCCCGACGCTGCTTGCGATCGGGATGCTCACACTCGATGACCAACAGGCCAGCGGTCGCCACCGCGCGGGCTAACCCAGCACCATAGCTGCGGGTGCCCTCAATCGACACCGCCACCCGAGGACCGGGCGTGTGCTGGGCAATCCAGGCCAGCAGCTCGGCATAGCCCGAGCTGTCATTATTGATCGAACAGGTGGCGATCGGTGTTCCGCTCGGGTACGCGATCTCCCCCTGGTGGATGTCGCGATGAGTGTCCACCCCCACCACGGCATCAACGACTTCTGCCAACATGGCCACCGGCCGGGCGTCCTTCCTTAAGCGTCGGGTCAACGTCGGCACCGGCCTGGATGGGATCACCGAGTGGCACCTCTGTGACGGGTCACGCCCACAGGGCGGACAGGCTTCTGATCAGGCCAACTGGTGGGCCAGGTCGGTGCCGGCAACCACGGCGGACAGATCTAGATCAGGGCACGCCACCGCGGCCAGAGCTTGGGTGAGTCACACCGGGTCACCGGCGCCGAGCCTGGCGGTCCTCCACCCAGGAGCACCGCAGCGACACTCACAGAGCTTGAGAACTTCATGACATACCCAGGACAAAACCGTTGAGCAGCGGTTTCGACAGACCGTGATTAGCCATGAAAGACCCTGAATGGCCGCCCTTTAGGGCACGCAGAGGGCACGGACTGTCGCTCGACCCTGCTCCTGCTCCGTTCCCTGGTCCTGGCCGGGATGCTCGTCGTGGTGGCGGGGGCAAGAGTGGCGCCACTGGCGCCATCGCATCGCGACGCCGATAGGCGCTCTTGCGTGTGGGTGCCGAATTGGCCATCCACGGCGGTGACCTGCGGTATCGCAGGACGGTGTCGGTCGGGCATGATCGACGGTCGTGGCGGTACGACTGCGGGCGTCTGACCAGCGAGCCGGACTGCTGGCGGCTGGTCGACCTGAGCGCCACACTTAGTAGCGGGCGCCGCTCGGCGTGCAGCCATTTCCGCGGGAGGGGCACAGGGATAATGGCGGACATCAATCTCGTACGGAAAAGGACCGTGACAGACGTCATCCTTGGCGTCCTGCTGGTGGTGGTTGGTCTGGTCATTCTGGGAGACGTGGTCATTGCCACGGTGGTCACCGTGCGGTTTCTTGGCTGGTTCACGCTCATCGGCGGAATCGTCGAGTTCATCGGGGCCTTCGCGCGCATGCGGTCCGGACATTTCTGGTCGACCGCGCTGGGCGGAGCCCTGCTCGTGGTCCTGGGCCTGCTGATGCTGCGCAACACCGCCACCGCCGCGCTCGCGCTTACTGTGGTCG
>JAFAWY010000055.1 GCA_019241525.1 Pseudonocardiales bacterium | reverse complement strand
CAGGGCATAGAGTGGGGGCATGCCCGTGCGAACCCCGTTGCGTCCTGGCCGGCAGACACCGATGCGTCCGGTCCCCCCGGCGATCGCCCGGCCGGAGTACGTGGGGAAAGCCCGGCCCACCCCGTGCACCGAGCCGTGGACCCAGCCGCCTGAGGTGATCGAGGCGATGCGGGTGGCGGGAAGGATCGCCGCGCAGGCGCTCGCCGAGGGCGGCCGGGCGGTGGCGCCCGGTGTCACCACCGATGACATCGACCGGGTGGTGCACGAGTTCCTGCTCGACCACGGCGCATACCCCTCGACCCTGGGCTACAGGGGTTTTCCCAAATCATGCTGCGTCTCGCTGAACGAGGTGATCTGTCACGGTATCCCGGACTCGACCGTGATCGAAGACGGTGACATCGTCAACATCGACGTCACCGCCTTCATCGGCGGCGTGCACGGCGACACTAATGCGACTTTCCTCGCCGGTGAGGTCGCAGAACAAGACCGGTTGCTGGTCGAGCGCACCCACGAGGCGATGATGCGGGGGATCCGTGCGGTGCGCCCAGGCCGGCAGCTCAACGTCATCGGGCGGGTCATCGAGGCCTACGCCAAGCGCTTCGGTTACGGCGTGGTCCGCGACTTCACCGGCCACGGGATCGGCCGCTGCTTCCACGGCAAGCTCGTCGTGCTGCACTACGACGAGCCCGCGGTGGACACCATGTTAGAGGAGGGTATGACCTTCACCGTCGAGCCGATGATCACGCTTGGTACGGTCGACTACGATGTGTGGCCGGATGGCTGGACGGTGACCACCAAGGACAAGCAGCGCACCGCCCAGTTCGAGCACACCCTCGTCGTTACCGCGGATGGGGCCGAGATCTTGACCTTCCCGTAAACGCCCCAGCCATGCGGGGCGCGCTGCTCATCGCTGGCACCACCTCGGACGCGGGGAAGAGCGTGCTGGTGGCCGGGATCTGCCGATGGTTGGCCCGTCGCGGGGTATCCGTCGCGCCGTTCAAGGCGCAGAACATGTCCAACAATTCGATGGTCACCCCCGACGGTGGGGAGATCGGCCGGGCCCAGGCGATGCAGGCCGCGGCTTGCGGCATCGAGCCGGGAGTGCGGCTCAACCCGGTCTTGCTCAAACCGGGCTCGGACCGGTCCGCCCAGGTAGTGGTACTCGGACGGGTCCGCGGCACGGTGTCAGCGGCGTCCTACCGGAACCGTAAAGCCGAGCTGCTCGATGTTGCGGTGAGTGCGCTGCAGGGACTGCGGGCCGAGTACGACGTCGTGATCTGCGAGGGTGCCGGGTCACCCACCGAGATCAACCTGCGGGCCACCGACATCGCCAACATGGGTCTGGCCCGGGCAGCCGGGCTGCCGGTGGTGGTGGTGGGGGACATCGACCGCGGTGGCGTACTCGCGCACTTGTTCGGCACCGTGGCCTTGCTGTCGGCTGCCGACCAAGCACTGGTAGCCGGGTTCGTGATCAACAAGTTCCGTGGTGATCCAGACCTGCTTCGTCCTGGTCTGGTGCAGTTGCAGGCGTTGACTGGCCGCCCTAGTTACGGTGTTGTGCCGTTTTCTGACCAGCTATGGCTCGACGCCGAGGATTCGCTGGGTTACGCCGCTGACGGCGTGGTCGGCCGGCCGGCTCCGCCGGTAGGTGAGCAGTGGCTGCGGGTGGCCGCGGTGCGCCTACCGCGGATGTCCAACGGCACTGATATCGAGGCACTGGCCTGCGAGCCGGGGGTAGCGGTGCGGTACGCCACCGAGCCCTCCCGGTTGGCCGACGCCGACCTGGTGGTGCTACCCGGCTCGAAGTCCACCGCGGCCGATCTGTCCTGGCTACGCCACACGGGGTTGGCCGACGCGGTGACCGCCCATGCCGAGGCGCGACGTCCTGTGCTGGGCATCTGCGGCGGCTACCAGATGCTGGGCCGCGTCATCATCGATGAGGTGGAGTGTCGCGGTGGTCGGGTGGCAGGTTTGGGCTTGCTAGATCTTGAAGTCGTCTTTGACGCCGTGAAACACCTCGGTCGAGTGTCGGGAACCGCGTTAGGCGAGCCGGTCAGCGGCTACGAAATCCATCACGGCCGGGTGGTTCATCGCGGTGAGCCTGCCCTGGTGTCCGGCCCCGACGAGGGGTCCGATGCTGGTCATGTGCTTGGTACCCACTGGCACGGACTGCTGGAAAACGACGCCTTCCGCCGCGCCTTGCTGCGCTGGGCCGCGCAGCTTGCCGGCCGGTCCGGTTTCCAGACCGCGCCCGGCACCGATTTCGCCGCTGCCCGGGCCGCCCAGCTGGATCTGCTCGGGGACCTGGTGTCGGCGCACGTGGACACCACAGCTTTAGCTGGTCTGATCAACCACGGCCCACCGTCCGGACTTCCGTTCATCCCACCAGGTGCCACCGATCATTAGCTGACCGCGCTGCGACAGGAGAGCCCGGTGGGACGCGCCATGAAGATGGCTGAATCGGTGTTCGGGGTACGCGCGCGCGGCTCCACAATCGGCCGCGAGCTGCGCGGCGGGTTGGTCACCTTCGTCACGATGTCCTACATCGTGGTGCTCAACCCGTTGATTTTGGGCAGCTTTGTTGCCAGCGATCCAGAAGCCAAACGGGACGTGCTGGGCGCGGTGCTACCGGTGCCGCAGGTGGCTGCGGCCACCGCGCTGGTCGCAGGGGTGATGACACTGCTGTTCGGCGTGGTGGCCAACTACCCGTTCGCCATCGCCACCGGGCTAGGCATCAACACTCTCGTGGCGGTCACCATCGCGCCGCAGGTCAGTTGGCCTGAAGCGATGGGCCTGGTGGTGGTGGATGGGCTGATCATCATGCTGCTGGCGGCCAGCGGCTTACGTACGGCGGTGTTCAATGCGGTGCCCACCACGATTCAATGTGCACCGCCATGTGCCAGCCTATGAGGTGCCTCGATGACCACTCACGGTGTTGGCCCGTCAACTGCCTGAACGCTAGGAAGGCTCCATCGCCATGAGTTCAGGTGCTGAAGCGCTGGCCGGACGGGAGCCCGAACCCTGTTCCCCAGGATGCGGATGAACACCGACAGACAGAAACCGCTCTCGCCCGGCACCTCCCGGGCCTGGATGCAACGGTGGCTGGAGACCTGCGACGTCCGGGACGAGCACCGCCGGACCGCGCACCTGACCCTGCACCAATGGCGGCACACCTTTCGCCACAAGGTTTCCTGACCAACCTGGACCGTATGATCGACGAGGTCGAGAAGAACGAGCGGGGGACACCGCCGACGCGGGATGACAATTCCCGCCACGTAATCGCCGCCGCCCACCGTCGGGCAGAGGTCACCGCAAACGCGCCGTCGCCGCGCTACGCCGCATGGACAGCACCGGCCAGCCGGTCAGGTTCGACGTCCCAGGGCGTCGGCATGGTTGATCTGGCCGTTATGTGAGTAGGGCGAGGGCGCGGTTGGGGTGTCGGGCGGTGTGTTGGCAGGCTTGGGCGATCTGTGTGGTGGCGGCTAGCCGGTGGCGGCTGACGGCGAAGTTGCGCAGGGTGGCCATGTTGGCGGGCCCGTGGCCGGTGCGGATCTGGGACAGGTCCTCGCCGAAGGAGACGTCGCGGATCCAGTGGCGTGCCTCGATCTGCCAGTGCCCGCGGATGACTTCGGCGATCAGCTTCGCGGGGGCTTGGCGCCAGGTTAGGGTCGGTCACGGCCGAGATCGTCTCGCTGCTGAAGCTGGTTGAGGCGATCGGGCGGCGTCGCCGCTGGAGCTGGATCGCGAGCCGGGCGTGCGGGAACCCGATCCCCGCTGCGATGGCGGTGAGTTTGAGTTGGCGGTGTTCGACGTGGCCGTGGCCGCGGTTGCGGTGCTCGTGGGCGACCGGGACCTGGCGCCACGGCAGTCCGAGGAGCTGGGTGTGGGGTCGGGGTTGGTGGGGTTTGACGATCCACAGGTAGTGCCCGCCGCGTTGGTGCAGGTACTCGGCGTGCCCACGCTGTGTGTGGAGGGCATCCGCGGTGATTAGCACATCGGTGAGGTCGATGCGGTCCAGCAGGGGGCCGAACGCGGTGATTTCGTTGGACTTCCCGTCGACCTGGGTCTTCCCGAGCACGACACCGCTGGTGTGGTCGAACGCCGCCAACAGGTGTGCTGCTGGCCCGTCGAGGTGGCGGGCGCCGCGGGCGGTCTTGCCGTGCACCGCGATCACCCGAGTGATCGGCCGGCTCGGTAGTGGGGTGGGTAGTCGGGCGGCCACCCATCCCGACAAGGCCGCGTCCAGCGCGTCGAGGTCGACTGCCTGCAGGATCCGGCGGATCGTGGACTCGCTGGCAGCGCGGCGTCTGATACCCAATCGGACCCGGGCGCTGACCGGCAGGTCATGCGCCCACTCGGCGATCGCCACGGAGGACAGTACCGCGGCGACACCCAGCGCGAGCACACCGTCACCAGCCGGTGTCGACGGCCCCTGGCCTTGCGCGGATCGGGCACCTCGCCCAGCGCGGTGAGAAGATCCGCGTTCGGTTCGGCTCCGGCATGGGCGGTGAGAACGGCGATCGGGGAAGATCCGGGACGCGGGCACGACTCGGCTCCAAGATGATCAGACTGGCTAGGAACCGTCATGGTCCGTCATGGTCACCAGCCGCGCCGTGTTCGCGCTCCACTACCGCATCACCGGCGTGTCCTCGCGCAGACACGCCGCAACCGGCGACTATGCCGAGACCCTGTTTGACGTCCTCGTCCTCGAAGCACAGATTCCCTAGCGCCCGCGTAGCAAAGCCACACCGCTATCTCGTTGAGCGGGTCCACCGCGCGCCTTACCGTGATCTTGAAGATGGCGGTGGTAATGGCGCCAAAGGCGCCGCTGGCCGCCGATGAACAGCCGTTTGGTGTCGTAGCCGGCAACGTCTTTCATTGTTTCCGCCGCATCCTCGTCACCAACCCCCACGCCGTCGCTGCCGCCCTGGTCAATCAGAAACCGATTGGTCGTGTCGAAAATTGATCTGTTCCAAGTCCCTGATTTGCAGAACCGGGTAACGACACTGCTCGATGCACCTGGCGCTGAAGGGGACACTAGGCACTAACGCGGATTTCCACGTTGCGCTAAAACTCGTCTGATCCTGCAACCTGGCCAATAGGGAAGATATGGCGGGTAGCTGCGCAGATGGTCTCAAGGGTATGAACCGGGGTGTCCTCGGAGGAATAGCTGGCTCGTACGATCTGCACGATCCACTCTCCAGGCGTGTCAAGATCGAGGGTCTCACGCTCGAAAGTGGTCGGCGGCCTGGCCGTGAGCTGCTCTTCTGCTCTCCCGAAGGCGTATCCAAGGTCTGCCAACGCTGCTTGAAGGGTTGGTCGTACGAACTCAGGCTCGGCCATGCGGGTGTTGCCAAAGAGGTCAGCACGAAAGTAACTGGTTGCGATCCTGACGGGTACATCGTTGGCTATCATGAGCTTCCGTCTGGCAACTACGTCTTGCCCAGGATTGACCCGTAGACAAGCAGCGATGTGGTCGCTTGCTGGCTCAAGCCCGATGTAGAGCATCCGCCGCTCAGCATGGATGCCTTGGCGCTCCGCCTCAACGAGGTAGAGGGAGACTGAGCCCCGAATAGCCGGGTCGGTCGGCAGTGCTCGCTGAACGAGCACTCGTGGCGCCTTGGCTTCGCTCGCCGCTGGTGCTTTGGCTGCCGGTCGTGCAGTCTCGTCAGGAGGGATCTGTCTGACCCTGCCTGGTGACACGCCGATGGCAGCTCCGATTTGCTGTGGTGTAAGGCCGAGTGCTCTCGCCTCTGCGATGGCGTCTCGCCGGTAGCGGGCTGCCTCAACCGAGAGACCCGCACTCTCGTTCATGAGCTGTTGGAGTGCACGAGCCCGTTCGATCGGGTCGGTGATCCGTGCTGCGTCATTGAGGGCCTGTGCGTCCACACTCTCCACAGTAGGGGATCACGCTAACCGGTCTAGCGTCGTCTATTGCTAACCGGGTTAGCAGGGCGTACCGTTCAGGTGCTAGCCCGGTTAGCGGGCAAGTAAGCACGAGGGGCCCGGCCACTCAGGTCGGCAAACCGAAACCGAGCCCCTCGCCCTGCCACCCGGAAGGGGGCTTGTTCATCATGAACGGTCTACCGAGCGCGCTGCAACGCGCCCACAAGTCCCAAGACACCCCAGTCAACGCCGAGCAGATCCGTGGCTACGCCCGGGCGCTGGTTTCGCAGGCACCTCCACTGACTGCAGAGCAGCGTGTGCTTCTTAAGGCTTTGCTCCACGTTCCTGCCGCTAGCCGAGCCGATGTCAGCGGTGGTGCGGTGTGAACGCGGCGGAGCTGTATTGGGCGCAGTTGTACGCGCAGGCCGAGCTGGATGCGCGAGTTGAGGAAGACGGCACCGCCGCGCCACAACAGGACTCCCAGCTGGGGCGGCAGTACTACTACCTCGACGACGATGGGGATGTGGACTCATGACCGCCCGGTGCCGAGCGCAGCCGGTGGTCACCCTGGCGTGCACCTCCTGTCGGCTGGTGTACACGCCCAACCCCGACGCTTTCGGCTCGGGGAACGCAGGGTGCCCGCGGTGTGGTGTATGGACGTGGATCGCCCAGTTGATCCCCACGCCCCGCGAGAGTGGTGATCGGCTATGACCGCCGCTGCCCCGCTCACCGCCACCGCGCCCACCCGGCAGCAGCCGGCGTGTTGGGACGTCGACCCAGAGCTGTTTTTCGGGGTGGCGGATAGCGCGGAGGGCCAGCCCGTATTCGCCTGGGAGCAGCGCGCGGTGGCCATCTGTGCTGGCTGCCCGGTCCTGGTCAAGTGTTTGGCGGCGGCCCTGGAGTTCCCGGTTGATGAGCAGCATGGCGTGGTCGGGGGCATGACGGCCGGGCAGCGGCGGGCGTTGCTGCGTACGTCACGGCAACAGCCGGCCCGCTCGTCGGTGACCGACACCCCCAGGGACCAGCGGCGGCTAGTGCAGGCCGCAGTGCGGTTACACCAGGCCGGGCAGAACGGCCGGCAGATCGCGACTCGGCTCCAGGCCGGGGAGCGGCAGGTGCAGCGGTGGCTGGCCGCCTACCGCGCCGAGGTGCTGGCGTGATGGCCCCGGATCTGAATCGGACGCTCCTAGCGGCGATCCATCGCGCGGTCGCCGAGGTCATGAACGCGTACGCCAGCGAGAAGGCTGGGCGGCGGCTAGA
Organism: Pseudonocardiales bacterium; assembly: GCA_019241525.1. Lineage (GTDB taxonomy): Bacteria > Actinomycetota > Actinomycetes > Mycobacteriales > Pseudonocardiaceae. The sequence continues at coordinate 1,089 of JAFAWY010000055.1, read as the reverse complement.
GCCCCTGGACTGGTCGATAATGCCCAGCAGCGGCGAGCTCACTGGGTATGTGCCTGTTGACTGCCCGGAGGGCGACGGCGAGGTGGCCATCGTGGCTGCCGCGTGGGCGTGGTCACTGGACCTGACCCTGGTGCCAGCCGGTCCGGGCATGGCGGGGTCGGTCACCTACGCGGGTGCCGTTGAGGGCCGGCAGGTCGTGATTTGGGGTGTGACCGACCGGGATGTCTGGGACAACGGACCTGGTGGTGCCCGATGAGCCGGGAAATGTTGGCCGCGATGGTGTTTGTGTGGCTGATCGGCGCCCTGGTCGGCTGGTTTGTGGGGTGGGTTGCGCGTGGTGACGAGAACCGGCGGTGGGCGGAGGGGGCTCGCCGGCGTATCGACCTCGCGGAGCGCCAAGTCGCGGACTTGACCGCGGAGCTGGCCCGGGTCGAGGCGCAACGGGTCCCGGAGCCAGTCGTGGCGCAACCGGCCATTCACGTACACGTCGAGACCCCGGGTGCGGTGGGGTACCGGGATCTGACTGCCGCGGTGGCCCTAGCGATGGTGCAGCGGCCGATGCCGTCGGTGCGGGAGGCCGGGCCATGAGCGCGGCAGCTACCTCCAGCGTAGGAGTCGACGCCGGGGTCGAGGTATCCCGCGTTGAGCGCACGGCTCAGCGCATCGTGGCTGGCACGTGGGGCTGCGCCGGGATCACGATGGCGGCCAGCGCGGCCAACGCGGCGCTGACCTACGGGGCGTTGGGGGACAACCGGGGCCTCGGTCTGGCGACCGGGGTCGCCGTCGACATCGGGCTGTGTGTGGCGTTGATCGGGGACCGGCGCCTGTACGCCCATGGGCTGTCCAGTAATTGGGGCCGGGCGTTGCGAGTCACCACGGCGGTCATGTCGCTGATCCTGAATGTGGGGATCTCCCTGCGGGACGGGCACTACTTCGCCGCGTTGCTGCACTCGTTTCTGCCTGTGCTGCTCATTGTGTTGTGCGAGTACGGGCAAGACGTGCTGTTGCAGTTCGCCGCGTTGCGGCAGCAGCGGGAGGCGGCGCAGCAGGCTCAGGTGGCGCCGGCGCCGGTCGCGGAGGCTGTGCCGC